>NZ_CP091787.1:2066250-2755000 GCF_022024035.1 Prevotella sp. E13-17 | reverse complement strand
CTGACATACTACTTCAAGACCAGTCAGGGGTATGGTCAGCAGGGACGTCCAGTGTCTTTTGGCACATCGCTTATATTTGATATTTAATTAATATATGCAATCAGAAGTTCAAACAAAGATTAACCACATAATAAGCAAAGAAGGCAGAGGAGGCATCGGACTACCGATGTTCTTCTGCCTTTACATTGCCCAGAGTATTCCATCCAGTTTCTTCGCGACAGCGCTACAGGTGATGATGCGCGAGGCTCACTACTCGTTGGCAACGATCGGACTGTTGCAGTTGGTGAAGTTGCCGTGGGTACTTAAGTTCTTGTGGTCGCCACTGGTAGATCGTCACTGTCTGACAGGGCGCGACTTCCGTCGCTGCATCATCGGCAGCGAGTGTGTGTATGCACTGTTCATCGTGTTGGCTGGTTTGTTGGATGTGGGCACCAACCTCTATCTGATTATAGCACTGGTATGTCTGTCGCTGGTGGCTTCGGCCACACAGGATATTGCCACCGATGCCCTGGCTATCCTGATGCACGGAGGTAAGGATAAGAGCATGGTGAACAGTATGCAGTCGATGGGGAGCTTTGGCGGAGCGCTGATAGGCAGCGGGCTCTTGTTGTTGATACTGCATGCCTTCGGCTGGCGTACGGTCACCCTGTGTCTAGGAGCTTTCGTGTTGCTGATGCTGGTTCCTCTCATCATGCGTCGTGAGCCTGAGATTGTGGCCAAGACCGTGAAGGAACGTGCCAGATGGACCGACTTCGCCTCGTTCTTTGCACAGCGTGGCATCTGGCGGCAGATCGGTTTCCTGTTGCTTTACTATGCCAGCATGATCGGCATCCTGTCGATGATGCGTCCTTGGCTGGTTGACTTAGGTTATACCATGAAAGAAATCGGTGTGATGAGTGGCATCGTGGGAACGTCGGCAGCCTTCTGCGCCTCTTTTGGTGCAGGCTTTGTGGTCCGTCGTATTGGTATCCGTGTCTCCCGAGTGCTGTTTGCCACGTTCATCCTGCTGACCACGCTCTATTTTCTGACTATGTCGTATGTATCCCAGCCCTCAGCATGGTTGCTCTATTTCGGCATTGTCCTGATGTGGTCCAGCTATGGCATGGCCACCATCGTTGTTTATACCTCGGCGATGGAGTGTGTGCGTAAGGGGCGTGAGGGTACAGACTTTACCATACAGACCGTGCTGACCCATCTAAGTGGTATCATTATCGCTTCTCTGAGTGGCAGCGTTGCTGACCATTTCGACTATCATGGTCTGTTTCTCACCGAATGTATCATTGCCATTGTCTCACTATTATATATCCTTATCTTTTTCAGAAAGTAGCTATGCAGCCCGAGATTATTCAAAAATACAATAAGCCGGTGCCCAGATACACCAGCTATCCACCAGCAAACTATTTCGGAAATTTCACAGAGTCAGACTATCTGCGTGCGGTAGAGGCATCCGACAAGGCCAGACAGAACCAAATTTCGTTCTATCTGCATATTCCATTCTGTCGTCATTTGTGCCACTATTGTGGTTGTAACTCTTATCCTGCTGCAGCGCCCGAGACGGTGAAGGCTTATGTGGAAGCCTTGCACCAAGAGATTGACTTGGTGGCAAAGCATATAGACCGTAGCAGGAAGATTGCCCAGATACATTATGGCGGTGGCAGTCCAACGTCGATTCCAATAGAGATGGTCAAGGAGCTGAACGAGCATCTGCTGAGTATTGCTCCAGTGATTGAAAGACCAGAGATTGCGATTGAGTGTCATCCTGGTTATCTGAACGAACAAGATTGGCAACGGTTGACTACTTGTGGATTTACGCGCTATAGCATCGGCATGCAAGATTTGAAGGAGGATGTGCTGAAAGCTGTCAACCGACGTCCTTCGCTGTTGCCTATGAAGGCCGTACTCGACATTCTGCGAGCATCGGGGGCAACGGTCAACTTCGACTTTATTTACGGCCTGCCACATCAGTCTGCTGCCTCATTTCAGCAAACTATCGAGCAGGCAGCAGCTTTGCGTCCCGACCGTCTGGTCACGTTCTCGTATGCGCATCTGCCTAAGCTCTTTCCCCGTCAGCAGATTCTGGACCGCATAGGTCTGCCATCGGTGGAAGAGAAAAACCGCATGTTTGAGGTGGCATCCGGCGTCCTGACGCAGGCGGGCTATCAACGTATAGGACTCGATCACTTCGTGTTACCCGAGGATGAACTCTTCACTGCCTTGCAGTCGGGTGCCCTGCACCGCAACTTCCAAGGCTACTGTACACGCAGGACCACGGCGCAGGTCTATGCTTTTGGCGTGACGGCCATTAGTCAGTTGGATGATGCCTACGCGCAGAACGGACGTGATATCAAGGAATATATTGAGACCATAGGACGGCAGCAACTGTATATACGCCGTGGTTGCCAGCTCACCAGTGCACAGAAGATGGTGCGCGAGGTGGTTGAGACCTTGATGTGCAACTATTATCTAAATTGGAAGGAGGTGGCAGATCGCTTAGGTGTCAGCGTTGACGAACTTCGTGGCGCTTGCTGTTATGACGAAGAGCGACTGAAGGAGATGGCCCATGACGGCATTATAGACTTTGACGAACAGCATATCCAGGTGCATAGTGATGGCAGACCGCTGGTAAGATGTGTAGCGGCTGCACTCGATCCGTTGGTACAACATACAGATAAACAATTTTCAAATCCGATATAAGAGATGACGCAAGAACGTGATATCGTTGTTATTGGTGCAGGACTGACCGGTCTTGCTACGGCTTTCAACCTGAGAAAAAAGGGGCGTGATGTTCTCGTATTAGAGAAACAAAATCGTGTGGGAGGTCAGATACACACTTTCACAGAAGAGGGGTTTACGTTTGAGAGCGGCCCCAATACAGGTGTGGTCTCGTTTCCTGAAGTGGCAGAACTGTTTCAAGACCTGAAGGGACGTTGTGACTTAGAAACCGCCCGCGAGTCGTCTAAGCGACGTCTGATATGGAAGGGAGACAAGTTTCATGCACTTCCTTCGGGACCTGTGTCTGCTGTCACCACGCCGCTGTTCACGTTGAAAGACAAGTTTCGCATTCTGGGCGAGCCGTGGCGACAGAAAGGAACAAACCCCAATGAGTCGGTGGGTGCGCTGGCGCAACGAAGATTGGGACGTTCGTTCTTCGAGTATGCTGTTGACCCATTTGTGTCGGGCGTATATGCCGGTGATCCCATGAAACTGACCACACGCTTTGCTTTGCCAAAGCTCTATCATCTGGAAGCGAACTACGGCAGTTTTGTGCGCGGTGCCATCGCAAAGCGAAAAGAGCCTAAGACCGACCGCGACCGGCTGGTCACGAAAAAGGTGTTCTCAGCCCGTGGTGGTCTGCAGAAGATGGTAGATGCCTTGGCTCAGGATGCAGACATCGTGACAGGAACTCAGCAGATAAAAGTGCAACCCCGTGAGGACCATACCTGGCGTGTGACTTATAACAATGGCTGTGAAGAGGTTATTTGTCGTCACGTTGTCACAACGGTGGGGGCTTATGCACTGCCAGATTTGTTGCCCTTTATCCCTCGCACGCTCATGGACCCTATCAGCAGTCTCTATTATGCTCCTGTCATCCAAGTGTGTGTTGGTATTCGTGATTCGCATGGCTTGAACTATCCCGCTTTCGGCGGTCTGATACCCAGCAAAGAACAGAAGCAGCTGCTCGGCATACTGTTTCCTTCAGAGTGTTTCGTGCAGCGAGCTCCAGTGGGAGGCGCCCTCTACTCCTATTTTATGGGTGGTGCACGCCATGCCGACTATCTGCAGAAAAGCGATGACGAGATACGTGAGATGGTCATTGATGCGTTCCATTCTCTGTTGAAATATCCCAAGACAATGGAGCCCGACATGATACGCATTTTCCGTCATGAACACGCTATTCCTCAGTATGGTGAGGATAGTGGTACAAGATTTGAAGCAATAGCGTGTGTCGAACAGCAATATCCCGGGTTGATTCTGGCGGGAAATATGTGCGATGGTATAGGCATGGGCAATCGCATACACCAAGCAGCGATGGTCGCCAATAAACTATAGAAAACGACAAAGGACAGACGTTGCATCTGTCCTTTGTCGTTTAGAAGAGCCTCTTGTCGGATTCGAACCAACGACCCCGAGATTACAAATCACGTGCTCTGGCCAACTGAGCTAAAGAGGCGGGTGGGTAAGCGATCTATATCGCGCCGCTACAACCGAGTACCCTTGCTACGTTCCCGTCCTGGGGGATTCCAAGGGAGCTGGCCGTACAGGACTTACCCGTGGTTGCTTTTAAGCGGGTGCAAAGGTACATAATTAAATTAATAATTAAGAATGATTAGCTGGGAATTTTGTTGTTTTAACTATTTTTTAAGACAACGCCCGTGTTATATGGCGGAAAATGCGTATATTTGCATCGTTTTTCGTGTTATAATTCAAAATAGTTAATTAATTGGCTTTGAACGATTATATACAGTTAAAGGCATTTGCCCGTGCAGACGGGTTGTGGTTGGCTCTTTTATGGATAGCCAGCTTTGTCTTTTATCTTCTTGGGCTGGCTTCGCCAGGCTACAGTATTGTTGCTTTATTGCTGGCTTTTGCCACGCCAATACTCGTGTGGAAACGTTTGAAAAACTTTCGAGATTATGGTTTAGAAGGTAGTATTTCGTTTCTACGTGGCTGGGCATACGTCGTCTTATTGTTCTTCTACGGCTCACTGCTTTTTGCTATAGCCCAGTTCTGCTATTTTAATTTCCTGGATCAGGGCTACCTGTTGGGTATGTATGCCAAAATGATGGAACTGCCAGAGAATGCCGAAGTAATCAAGCAGGCAGGCATGCAGCAGGTAGTTGAAGACGCATTGAACACGTTGGGGGCAATGCGTCCGATAGACCTGTCGCTGAATATGCTCACCACCAACTTGATGTTGGGCGTGCTTGTCGGACTGCCTATCGCTGGACTCTTGCAGCGAAAAGTCGGTGCGAAAAGCTAATGTTTACTTGAATAATCAAAGAATAGTATGGATATATCAGTAGTAATACCTCTTTATAATGAGGAAGAATCAATCGGCGAACTGTTTGGATGGATTGAACGCGTGATGCAAGAGAATCACTTCTCTTACGAGGTTATCTTCGTCAGCGATGGTTCTACCGATGGTTCGTGGGAGATTATCAAACAACTGCAGGCTCGTTCGCCTCAAGTCAAGGGTATCAAGTTCCGCCGTAACTACGGTAAGAGTCCTGCGCTCTATTGTGGTTTTGCCGAAGCACAGGGCGATGTGGTGATTACGATGGATGCCGACCTTCAGGATTCGCCAGATGAGATACCTGCGCTCTACCGGATGATTACTGAGGAAAAATACGACCTGGTGAGTGGCTATAAGCAGAAACGCTACGACCCATTGTCAAAGACACTGCCCACAAAACTCTTTAATGCGACAGCCCGCAAGGTGAGCGGCATCAGCAACCTGCACGATTTTAACTGTGGTTTGAAGGCTTATCGTCGTGATGTGGTCAAGAATATCGAGGTGTATGGAGAGATGCATCGCTATATTCCTTACTTGGCTAAACAGGCAGGATTTGACAAAATCGGTGAGAAAGTAGTGCATCATCAGGCCCGTAAGTATGGCACTTCTAAATTTATGGGTTGGAACCGCTTCGTTAATGGTTATCTGGATCTGCTCACATTGTGGTTTCTCTCTTCGTTTGGCAAGAAGCCGATGCATGTGTTTGGCTTTCTGGGCACACTGATGTTCTTGGTCGGTTTTCTGTCTGCTGTCATTATCGGTGCCAATAAACTATACTGCTTGGCTGCTGGAATACCAGAGCGTTTGGTGACAGATTCCCCTTTCTTCTACATCTCTCTGACAATGATGATGATGGGGACGCAGTTCTTCCTAACTGGCTTCCTGGGCGATTTGGTGAGCCGCTCTTCGAATAATCGTAATGACTATCAGATTGAGACAAAGATATGATGCGACTGAAAGTGGTGGCTTTTGGGATGATAGTGGCAGCAGCCTTAACGGCATGCTCAAGCATTGACTGTCCTATTCAGACCACGGTAGAGGTGAACTATGTCTTGAGCGATACGCTCAAAGACACGTTGACCGTACTGACAAAGAGAGCCGACCGGAAGGATACGATTATATTGAACCGTGGCGTGGATATCACAAAGTTTGCTTTGCCCGTAAGTTATGGTCTTGCTGAAGATACTCTTGTTTTTGAAATCTATAACCGACAGAAGACGACGACTGTTGATACGGTGTGGATAAAGAAGAAGGATATACCGCATTTCGAGTCGGTTGACTGTGCTACCCATTTCTTTCATACAATCACACAGGTACGTGCTACGCATGTTGCCATAGATACTTTGTTTGTTCTCAATCCATCTGTGACTTATGATACATCAGCGAAACATATCGAGATACATTTCAAGAATAGCCATTAGTCTCTTATTGCTGATGGGACCACAGACGGTTCTCGCACAGGGGTTCTTGAAGTTGGAACGCGATAGCGTGCCCTTCTTCCGGGGCTTTGCGGTGTCGGCCGATCTGGTGGGTGCAGCTCAGATGTTGTTGAGCGACTATGGACAGTATGAAGGTGCATTGCGACTGAATCTGCATGACCAGTATTTCCCGGTTGTTGAGGTGGGCTATGGCAAGGCTAATCATGAGAACGACGCTGTGACGGGTATCACATATCGTACGGAGGCACCCTATTTTCGTGTGGGTGTTGATGTGAACATCATGAAGAAAAAGCATACGGGCAATCGCATTTTTGCTGGTGTGCGCTATGCCTATACTAATTATAAGGTGGATATTTCGCAACCCGCATCTAAGGATCCTGTGTGGCAATGGAATGCTGCTACTGAGGTGAAAGACAGACGTCTCTATCAACACTGGGCTGAAGTGCTGTTTGGCATTGATGCTAAGATAGCTGGTCCGCTCCATCTAGGGTGGAGTGTCCGTTACCGCATGCGTATGTCGCACAATGACAATCAGATTGGGCAGGCTTGGTATGTTCCGGGCTATGGCATACAGGATTCAGGCAATTTGGGCGCAACGTTTAATGTAAGTATTGACATATAATCATGAAACAGACAACGCTATTACTTGCTTTACTCTGTGTGATGTTGGTGGCAGCCTGCCAGCCGCAAGGCTTTCAGAAGAATACGGGTATGATCTTCGGAACGGTCTATCATGTGACCTATGCCTATGACAAGGATTTGCAGAAGGAAATAGAAGAGGTGCTGATGGCTGTTGACGGCGAGTTCTCGATGTTTAATGAAAAGTCAACGGTCTCTCATCTGAACAGAGGCGAGGAGTGGCCTCAGAGTGAGATGTATAAATCGCTCTTCCAGTTGGCACAAACAGTGAATAAGGACACGGAGGGTGCCTTCGATATCACGGTGGCACCGCTGGTCAATGCCTGGGGATTTGGCTTCAAACATGAGCAGTTGCCCACTAAAGAACAGGTGGACAGCCTGCTGAGAGTGCGTGACCAATTAGATTTCAGCGCCATCGCGAAGGGCTTCGGCTGCGATGAGGTGGCACGTCTGCTTGACGCGAAAGGTATCTCTGATTACATGGTTGAGATTGGCGGAGAGGTGGTTGTCAGCGGCAAAAGCCCCAATGATACACCGTGGCGTATTGGTGTGATGAAGCCTGTTGACGACTCACTGCATATTGATGGCGAGATGCAGGCTGTCTTGAACATCACGGATAAGGCGATGGCTACCAGTGGCAACTACCGTAACTTCTACTATAAGGATGGTAAGAAGTATGCACATACGATTGACCCCCGTACGGGATATCCTGTGCAGCTGACTCTGTTGTCGGCCACCGTATTTGCCGATGAGTGTGCGGTGGCCGATGCCTATGCCACATCATTCATGGTGATGGGGGTCGAAAAGGCTAAAGAGGTGCTGGCACGCCATCCCGAGCTGGCTGCCTATTTCATTTATAATGATGAAGATGGGAATCCTGTGGTGTGGCATTCTGATGCCGTGAAGGATTGGATTGTTGAATAGTTTCTGTTATGCATATCTACGACCAACTGTTGCAGTTCCCGTTGTTCCAAGGCATGAGCCGTTCGGAACTGCTGCAGTTGGCTGGTAATACAAAATTTGGATTTCAAAAGCAACCACCGCGAAAGACCATTATCCACGAAGGGGAAACATGCAAGCAACTGCTCTTCTTGATCAGTGGAGAACTGGAGTTTCAACGTCAGAGTGACGACTATGCGTATATGGTCAGCGAGCAGGTGCATGCACCTTGGCTTGTTCAGCCAGAGGTTCTGTTTGGTGCACAACCGCAGTATCTTTACACCGTGAACACGCTGACTGAGGCACATTTTATTGTTCTCTCAAAGGATGAGGTGATGCGTTTGCTTGAAGACTTTCTGATTTTCCGACTGAATTTGTTCAACTTGCTGTCCACGTTGTCGCAGCGACGTGCGCATCTGCCCTGGCGACGAGCTCCGCAGAATCTGCGTGAACGAATTGTTCGTTTCCTGTTGGACCATTGCACCTATCCCGCTGGACAGAAAATTTTTCATATCCTGATGCGCAATCTGGCACAGGAGGTAGGCGATAGCCGCTTGGATGTGTCGCGCGAGCTGAATGCGATGCAGAGCGAAGGACTGCTTCAACTGGCTCGTGGACGAATCATAGTGCCCTCGTTGGAGCACTTGTTTATGTAGAAAAGTAAGACAGCTGCCTTGTCATTGACAAAGCAGCTGTCTTACTTTTTGCGATATGTTGTGATTTCTTATTGCATGTCATAGACCACCTGCATCAGCTTCTTACCGATGGCGTCAGCCTCTTCCATGGTTTGAGCTTCGCTGTAAACACGGATGATAGGCTCTGTGTTTGATTTGCGCAGGTGAACCCACATGGTGGGGAAGTCTATCTTGACGCCGTCAATGTCGTTGACCGTAGCCTCCGGATTGCCAGCAAACATCTCTTTCACCTTGACCAGGATGGCATCAACGTCGGTCTCTGGAGTCAGGTCAATGCGGTTCTTGGCTATCTGATAGTCGGGGAAGGTCTTGCGCAGTTCGCTGACCTTTATGCCTTTCTGTGCCAGACTGCTCAGGAACAGACCAATACCTACCAGCGCATCGCGGCCGTAGTGGCTCTCGGGATAGATGACACCGCCATTTCCTTCGCCACCGATCACGGCGCCCACCTCTTTCATCTTCGTGGTAACGTTCACCTCGCCGACAGCTGCGGCGGTGTATTTGCCACCATGGCGCTCGGTGATATCGCGCAGAGCACGGGTGGAAGAGAGGTTGCTGACGGTGTTTCCCTTGTCGTGTGACAGTACGTAGTCGGCTACGCTGACCAGCGTGTATTCCTCGCCAAACATCTTGCCGTCTTCGCAGATGAAGGCAAGACGGTCAACATCAGGGTCGACCACGATGCCCAGGTCGAAACCGCCCTGGCGCATCTTGTCCATGATGCCCTGCAGGTTCTTCTCCAACGGCTCGGGATTGTGGGCAAACTGACCAGTGCATTCGCCATTCAGAATCTCGAAATCTACGCCAAGAGCCTTGAAGAACTCGGGCAGAATGACACCGCCTACTGAGTTGATGGTGTCGGCACAAACGCGGAACTTGCGTTTCTTGATGGCCTCTACATCTACCAATTTCAGGTCGAGAACCGACTGAATGTGCTGTCGGTTCATCGTGTCGTCGGTGATGACGCTTCCCAATTTCTCTACTGGCGCATAGTTGAAGTCTTCTTCATCTGCAATGCGCAGTACCTCGGCACCGTCGGCAGCTGTCAGAAATTCTCCCTCACGGTTTAGCAATTTCAGCGCATTCCACTGTGTGGGGTTGTGGCTGGCGGTGATAATGATGCCTCCATCGGCTTCGTGCCAGCGTACGGCCAACTCTGTGGTTGGCGTAGTAGCCAAACCGATGTCAATCACTTCGTAGCCCATACCTACCAGTGTGCCGCAGACAATGTCGCGAACCATGGGGCCAGAGATGCGGCCGTCGCGGCCTACAACAATACGCTTGCCACCGATAAAGGTAGCGTAAGCGGTTGTGAACTTTACGATGTCAAGCGGGTTGAGCGTGTCGCCCGTGTGTCCGCCGATTGTTCCGCGGATACCCGAAATGGATTTAATCAGTGTCATATATCAATAGAACGTACAAAACTAATCTCGTAATAATAGGGATAAACATAGCTGCTGGCTACGCTGTGACCTTGGGTGTGGGGCACGATGAGACGTACTTTCGCAATCTGGTCGTCTTCTGTACGTGGCCGACCTACGTTGACGTATTTCAGCGGTACCAGCCAACCTGTGGGCACAGACTCGGTGTTATAGGCCGACATCATGACGCCATCTGTCAGTGAGGCGGTGAACACGTTGCCTTGACGGCGCACGTTCATCACGTCAACATCATAGGGAGCCGTGTCGTTGTATATGGCAGAGGAGTCAAGCAGGCACAGTTCAAGGAATCTTACCATCAGGTCGCTATTCTCTCCATCGCGCAGGGGCTCGCCGCATCCTTTATGCACAATCTGCATATAGACGCCGGTGTTGTTCATATATACAAACTCATTCTTATCGTTATTGGTGATGTCTCCCTGCTTGTGGAACACATCCTCGCTGATGACATTGATGGCTGAGTCTGCCAAGAATTGCTTGATAGCAGCGCGCTCTTTGTCCTTTTTGTCGCCGTAGGTTTCATAATCGTTGCAAGCCACAAATGTGGCAGCAAGACAGAGGAGCGACAACAGTGCTATGATTTTATGTTTCATTTTACTATTTTGTTCTGAAAATCAATTGCAAAGATACGAAATAAAAGTGAATAGTGGCTTGGATAACTTGAAGAAATTGTTACTGCTTGTGTTTATTTAACGGTTGCCATATTTCATTTCAGTTGTTTCTCGAAGGCCAATATGGCGCTCTTGGTGATGTTGATGGCTTCGTCCATCGAACAAAAGAGTCGTCCGCCAGATGCATTTAAGTGGCCGCCACCATTGAAAAACTGAGCTGCCATCTCGTTGCAGGGGAACTGGTCAACGCTTCGAAGGCTTACCCAGATGGTGTTGTCTTTTTCTGTATCTTCGCGTAGAGAGATGCTCAATTTGTGACCTTTTATTTGTAAGGGCATGTTGACAAGTCCCTCGGCATCGCCCTTTACGAAGTTGAATTTCTTCAGAATGTCGCGTGTCAGTGTGAAAAAGCTGGCATGTCTCTCGCTGTCAACAACCAAACTTTGATACATCACGTAGCCCATCAGCCTGATACGATCTTCTGAGAAGTTGTGGAACACGTTGCGATAGATCTTGTCTTTGTTGATATGCTTGGTCAGCAGTTCTCCGATGATGAAGAAGATGTCTGGATCATTAGAGTTGTAAGTGAAGCCGCCTGTGTCTGTCATCATACCGCAATATACGGGGATGGCAAAGTTCTTCTCCAGCTGTTCGAAGCCTCCCATCTGCCATACTAGACGGAATATCAGCTCGCAGGTAGAAGAGGCTTTGGGGCGCGACACGGTCAGCACGGCATCTACATCGGGGTTGGGGTGGTGGTCAATCAGCACTTTCTTGGCAGGCGAAGCACACAAAGCCTGTTGCATTTGATCGACGCGTGAGGCGGTGTTGAAGTCTAAACAGAATATTAAGTCGCAGTTTTTCAGGGTCCATTCACAACCTTGTTGGAACTTATCGAAGCGTACAATCTTTTGTGTGTTGGGCATCCACTGCAGATAGTCTGGATATTGGTCGGGAATGAAGATTTGTGCTTCTTTCCCAAAGACGACGCGTAAGTATTCTGCCCAACCTAAACTTGCGCCCAAAGCATCGCCATCTGGGTTCTGATGGCAGGTGATGACAATCGTTTCGCTTTGTTTGATGAGGGCTGTCATCTGCTGACATTCCTCTTGTGTAAGTATATTGTTTAGCATAATTGGGTGCAAAGTTACTAAGAAGCCATAAAAGAACCAAATTTTTATGGGAGTTCTTTCCGTGGCAGGCCTGTTGACTTGATGTGTGCAAGCATCACTTTCGTCGTAGTAAAGTGGCGCAATGGCATTCGTAAAGTGGCGCTTTAGTGACGCTATAGTGCCACTTTGATTTCAGCTTATAATGAAGGGACACAATGTCTGTGAGCAGCAAATAAAAGAGGCGAAGTATCTATGCAGATGCTTCGCCTCTCTTGTACTGTAATGGTTATGTTTACTTGCCATCATAAGCCCAACGGAGATAGTTGGCTCCATGAACGAAACCAGCTCCGAAAGCAGTCATGATGA
Organism: Prevotella sp. E13-17; assembly: GCF_022024035.1. NCBI lineage: Bacteria > Pseudomonadati > Bacteroidota > Bacteroidia > Bacteroidales > Prevotellaceae > Prevotella > Prevotella sp. E13-17. The sequence continues at coordinate 2,742,746 of NZ_CP091787.1, read as the reverse complement.
TATTGTCACCCTTCTTCAGTTTAGACTCATATTCCCATAGAGCCAAGGGAATGGTGGCTGCAGAAGTGTTACCATAGTGCTCGATATTGACCATCACTTGATCCATGGGCAGTTCCAAACGCTTGGCAACAGCCTCGATGATACGCATGTTTGCCTGATGAGGAATCACCCAAGCGATGTTGTCCTTGTTCAGTCCGTTGCGCTCAGCGATGAGTGCACAGTCGTCACTCATGTTGGTCACTGCATAGCGGAACACCGTGCGACCTTCCTGATAGGTATAGTGCATGCGGTGATCTACGGTGAAATGGCTGGCAGGACTGACCGAACCACCGGCCTTCATGTGAAGGAAAGGCAGTCCCATGCCATCGGTACGAAGGTAAGAGTCTATCAGTCCGATGTTTTCTTCCTCTGTGCCTTCAAGCATCACTGCACCAGCACCATCACCGAAGAGCGGACAAGTGCTACGGTCCTTATAGTCAGTAGCCGACGACATCTTGTCGGCACCAATCAGGATGATGCGCTTGTAGCGTCCACTTTGAATCATGCATGAAGCAACGTTCAGCGAATAGAGAAATCCACAACAGGCTGCCGAAAAATCGAATGCCATGGCATTCTTCAATCCTAACTTGCCAATGACGATGCTGGCAGTAGATGGAAAGTGATAGTCGGATGTAGAGGTGGCTACAATCAAAGCATCAATAGAATCGGGATCGGCGCCCGTCTTCTTCATGAGCTGCTTGGCAGCCTTGCGCGCCATATAAGAAGTGCCGAGACCCTCTTCTGTGAGGATTCGGCGCTCCTTGATTCCGACACGCGTCATAATCCATTCATCGTTGGTGTCGACCATGCGCGACAATTCCTCGTTGGTGAGGACGTAGTCAGGCACGTAGCCTCCGACGCCGGTGATGATCGCGTTAATCTTTCCCATTCTTATTCAGCTACTTCTTCGTCCATCTTGATAGCAACCTTACCGCGATAGTATCCGCATGTTGGGCATACTGTGTGGTAAACATAGTAAGCGCCACAGTTAGGGCATACTGCCAGTGTAGGAGCTACAGCCTTGTCGTGAGTACGACGTTTGGCGGTACGAGTGTTTGATTGTCTTCTTTTAGGATGTGCCATAATGATTTACTATTTAAAATTTAACTTTTTTCTTTTAACTTGAGTAGTGCACTCCACCGCGGGTCTATCTCTTGTGCGTCCGCATCACTGCTTCGGGCAGCCGAATGCTGTTCAAGCACTCGCATCATAGCATCGTTGCAATCGCCAGGTTGATGAACGTGCTGGATGGGTACCGCCAATATGATTGACTCGTAGATGAACCATGCAATGTTGAGTACGGGATCGTGCTCTTCCACTGTGATGATGTCATCCTCCTCGGTGTATGTGTCGCCCAGCTTGATAACTAAGCGCAAGTCGGCCTCTATGGGCTGGTCCATCAGGTCCAGACAGCGGTCGCAGGGGATGCGAATGGTGCCAGTGGTGTGAAGTTGAAGCTCAAAAAAGCCGACGGCCTTGCGTATAGACCCCGACACATGCAGCGAGCCTTCTTGCACCTGTGCACCTTCGAGCGCGTCAAAAAAATGGTTGTCAAGGTCGTATTCCAAGGACGTTTCGTCCTCGGTAAGTGCCTTGAAATCAATCAGAAAACGCTCTAAATCACACATAATCACACTATTTCGGGCTGCAAAGTTACAAACTTTTTTTCAATTACGAATATTTTATTGTGTTTTTTTTCGCATCTCAATGCGGAAGGTCGTGCCTCTACCTACCTCTGAATCTTTGACATAGATGTGACCGTGATGATATTGTTCGACAATTCTTTTAGCCAAAGAAAGACCTAATCCCCATCCACGTTGCTTGGTTGTAAAGCCGGGTCGGAATACGTTCTTAATGTCTTTCTTCTTAATACCTTTTCCTGTGTCGGCAATTTCTATGGCCACAATATCGTCTTCTTCCAGCAGCCACAGGTCTATTCTCCCATTACCTCCTTCCATGGCGTCAACAGCGTTCTTGCAGAGGTTCTCCACTACCCATTCGAAGAGCGACGCATTCATCTTCACCACCACATCGTGGTTGGGATAGTGTCCTTTGATGACGACCTTCTGAGAGGTGCGCTTGTTCATATATACAATCACGCGGTCCAGCAGATTGTTCATGGATTCATCAACAGGTTCGGGCTGTGAACCTATTTTCGAGAAACGTTCGGCGATTCGTTCCAAGCGTTTTACGTCGTTTTCAAGTTCGGGTATCAGTTCGTCTTGAGGATAGTTATCTTTCAGTATTTCAACCCATGCCATCAGGCTGGAGATAGGTGTACCAAGCTGATGGGCAGTCTCTTTCGAGAGTCCCACCCACACTTTGTTTTGTTCTGCTCGTTTAGAGGATAACAATGCGAAGATGGCGACTACCACAAAAATCATGACGATGCCCAGTGCCCAATAGGGATACTGGGTAAGTCGCTTTAGCATGGTTGACTCATCGTAGCACACCAATTGATAGGTGTCGAAGACTTCGATGCGGATAGTGTCGCCTGCGGCCTTCATGCGCAGGGCATATTTCTTCACGTCCACATCATCGTCAATGTTGCGATAGTCCATGACCTCGCCTTCGGCACTCAGCACGATGACGGGGATGGTGTTGTTGCCTTCTATCACAGCTGTGGCCAGTGACAGGTCTGTGGTTTCGTCTGCTTGGTTGACAAAATTCATGGCTTGTGCCCACACATCCATCTTGCGTTGTTCTTCTTTCTGAAGGTCGCGCACCAATAGGTGTGACACCAATAGTGAAGTAACGGCAATGATGATTGCTGCCGCCACCAACCATATCTTTACTTGCCTGATTCTGTCAGTCCACTGCATTGCAACTCTTTATTCGGTTGCCACCACCTCTATCTCTACCAGTGCGTTCTTGGGCAATGTCTTTACTGCAACGGCCGAGCGGGCGGGGAAGGGGGCGCTAAAGAACTGAGCATAGACTTCGTTCATGGCAGCAAAGTCGTTCATGTCTGCCAAGAATACGGTGGTCTTTACCACGTTATTCATCGTCGTACCTGCTTCTTCCAGAATGGCTTTGATGTTGCTCAGAGACTGTTGTGTCTGTTCTTTGATGCCACCTTCAGGAAAGGCACCTGTGGCAGGGTTCAAGGGGAGTTGTCCTGAAGTGTAAATGAGATTTCCTATTTTAATGGCCTGACTATAAGGGCCGATGGCTCCAGGAGCCTTTGATGTGCTGATTGCTTTCATCTTAATAATATATAACAATGGTAAGTTGGCGCAAAGATAATAATAATCTTTAAAAGAACAATAGAATATTCAGTATTTTCTTTCTTCTCTTCAAAGAGTTTCATCTGATTTCACGTTGTCATACCTTCTTCTAATATGACGCTCCAATTCACATATAATCACTTGGGGCTACACCCTTCTTTCTGCCTAAAGAATCTGCTGAGCCCTCTACTGAAATAACAAAAAGCGCAAATAAAGGATTACCCCTATGATTTTCGCTTGAGCCTTGTTAATTTCAACCTTATAATAATTTGTTATCTATATTGAATTTTAATCAAGATACAATCAGTTCCACGAGATTTCTTTCTATTATATTCATTGGATGCAAATGTGCCATTATTTTACCAAGCTGCCAAATTTCAGAAATAAGAAATCAAGCCCGACGAACTATATTAGTATAACGATTAACTAAAGCGACTAGCAGGGACGAGAATGCGAAAACCAAGCCCCACACTAATGGCATTTGTGCATAGCATTTGTAATCGAATCCTAAGTGGTTAAGACCAATGCTAATGAGCAAGGGACAGCCACCACAGAAAAAGTAATAGACGATGGAATGTCGCCCCACCCACTCCAACAAGTTGTTGTTGGGCAACCTCATAAAGACACCTACAATCAGCAATACACAAACTGCTAAATTAAGTAGGAACAGCGGGTAGTTTGATACGATGATGGGGCCAAACACCATCTGCATGTTCAATGTCAGGATGAGGTATTTTGTGATTAGCACTAAAAAGAGCAGTAGCAGATAGCCAGACAGGCTGTAAAGACGCTTCACAATAATGTCTTCATAACGTCTGAAAAGCATGCCTGCTGTCATCAAAGAAAAACCCAAAAAGGCTTCATTAATACACCATATATCGGATTTATAGTGCCATGGTGATTCGTTATTACCTATCAGGGCAGACAGGAGAAATGCAGCAGCGCCACTGACTGATAGGAGTCTTGAAGAAGGTTTAAAGAAAAATATAAGACTTATGTAGAAAAGCTTGGCAACAATCAGTGAACTCACGAACCACGATGCGTGTCCGGTAAGGATATCCACGATAATGGGCCAAAAGCCATCAAAGGAGTTATGTGCCAAGGCTTTTGGTAGGGCCAACAGAGACGTGAATACGACATAAGGCACAAAAAGCCAGCGAAACACACTCCTTTGCATCCTCTTATAATCGTCTTTTTCCACATTGTGCATCACATATCCGGAAAGGAAAAAGAACACGGCCAGTACGTCTTCAACATATAGAGCATAAGGAATGATGTCTTCACCGGCATAATACATTTCGGTGTGAAACCATAGAATGGAGATTATGCAGAATCCTCTCAGCATATCTACCCAAGCGATCCTATCTGATTTCATATTGTATCTTAATATTATTATCCTCTTTCTGCCCAGTCGCCTCTATCGAGATTCCGGTAGCCGATGGCTTCGGCGATGTGCATGGACTGCACCTTCTCGCTGCCGGCGAGGTCGGCGATGGTGCGAGCCACCTTGAGGATACGGCTGTAGGCGCGGGCACTCAGTTTTAAGCGCTCCATGGCCATGCGCAGCATGTCGAGCGAGGCAGCGTCGGGATCGGCGAACTCGTGGAGCATGCGCTCGGTCATCTGGGCGTTGCAGTGAGGGCGGCCCCTCCCCCCGCCCTCCCCTGTAGGGAGGGAGCTGAAGCGCTCAGTCTGGATGTTGCGGGCACGGATGACTCGCTCGCGGATGGCGGACGACGGTTCGCCGGGCTGCATCTGCGAGAGCTGGGCAAAGGGTACGGCCTGTATCTCGCAGTGGATGTCGATGCGGTCTAATAGGGGACCGCTGATTTTGTTCATGTAGCGCTGAATTTGCCCTGGCGTGCAAACACACTTGTGGAGCGGGTCGCCGTAGTAACCGCATGGGCAGGGATTCATAGATGCAATGAGCATGAACGAACAGGGATAGTCAACATTATACTTTGCGCGACTAATGGTGATCCTGCGGTCTTCCAGTGGTTGCCGTAGAACTTCGAGCACTGTTCTCGAGAGTTCTGGCATCTCGTCTAGGAATAACACACCATTATGGGCAAGTGAGATTTCGCCCGGTTGAGGATTCTGACCGCCACCAACGAGGGCCACTTGCGAGATGGTGTGATGAGGAGCGCGAAAAGGACGTTGACTGATGAGGCTGGTGTCTCGCGGCAGCTTGCCAGCAATACTATGAATCTGGGTAGTCTCAAGACTCTCAGAAAGAGACAGCGGTGGCAGAATACTTGGCAAGCGCTTGGCCATCATTGATTTTCCTGATCCAGGAGGACCTATCATTATGAGGTTGTGTCCCCCTGCAGCAGCTATTTCAAGGGCTCGCTTCACACTTTCTTGTCCGCGAACATCACTAAAATCATATTCAAAATGATTCTGTTGCTCGTAGAATTCTTTACGTGTGTCCACCTTCAGTGGTTTATAGATGGAAGAGCCGTTAAAAAAGTTGGCCACGTCAATCAGCGAGTCCATACCATAAACATCTAGATTGTTGACTACGGCAGCTTCGCGTACGTTCTGACTGGGAACAATGAGTCCTTTGTATTTATCAGCACGAGCTTTGATGGCTATGGGGAGTGCACCGCGAATGGGGTTCAATCTGCCATCGAGTCCCAGCTCTCCCACCATCATGTAATGTTCCAATTGGCTACATTCTATCTTATTGTCGGCTGCCAGAATGCCAATAGCCAATGGCAAGTCATAGCTACTGCCTTCCTTTTTGATATCAGCAGGTGCCATGTTTATCGTAATGTCAGCATTGGGAAAACGAAAGCCAGAATTGTTGAGCGCCGCACGAATACGGTCAATACTCTCGCGTACGGCGGTATCTGCAAGACCAGAGATGTGGATGTTAACACCACGTACGATGTTTACTTCATTTGTTACGGTTGTTGCTTCAAGTCCATTGACGGCTGCGCAATAGGTTTTGACGAGCATAGGTTGTTTTTGGTTGATTGTTTTTGGGGTTATTCTATCATGGCTCTGATTTTCTCTTCCAGTTCCGAAGCTGGTAGGTTTCGGGCAATGATGTTGCCTTGCTTGTCAGCAATGATGTTGCCTGGAACAGAGGTGATTCCCAAGGTCATAACAAGGGGTGAGTCCCACATATTGCCATCGCAGATGTTTGACCAATTGATACTGTCTCGGTCCAGTGCATAGCGTCCTTCTTCTTTCGTGGCATCAAGACAGACCGACACTATCGCAAGGTCGTTGCCGTATTCTTTCTGTAACCGTTGCATTTGGTGAAGCATGTTTTGTGATTCATAGCTCCATGCTGCCCATGCAATGACTACGTTGACTGTGCTTTGAAGTTGCTGATGAGTGGCAGTACGTCCTTTTGTGTCAATGGCGGTGAAATGAGGCAATTTACCTTTTGAGACAGCATTGCGTAGAGTGTTCAGTTGCCGACTGAGTTGCTGCATCTCTATATGCCCTGGTTGTGCTTTTGTAATGGCTTCAGCCATGCGTGCGCAGAGAGCGTAGTCAGGGTTGATGTCCTGAATAAAAAAGCGGCGCAATATATATACGCTTAGTGGTGATGCAGGATTCTCTTCAATAAAATGTTGCGCGTGTTGCTTGACTTCTGGTGGTGTCATGTCGTTGACACGTAGTCGGAAGTCTGTCATCTCCTTGTTGTCGGGAGTTCCCAATATCTTCGTTTCTTTCAAATGGGAAACGTCGCCATCCATTTTTACGGTAGCACCTGGCATGGCAAAGATGGGCAACTCTGAATAGTTGGGAAAGAGCAAGGCATAGGTGATGGTGTCGTTCAGATAAATGTCATACACGAATCGGCCATCGTTGACCTTGATTGTGTCTTTTGTGCCTCGCTCAAGATTATAAAGATAGAACTCACCTTGATTCAGATTTTTGAATTGTCCTTCAAGGCGAAAACGGTTGCCTGACCCGCCGCAAGCAGCGAGTAGGCAACCGATGATTGTTATTACCAACCAGTTTCTGGTCGTCATTTCTTGATATTTACGAGTTCGAGATCCTTTGCAGCATATTCTGCCAATGTGGGATCTTTAGCAATAGCTTTCTGCAAAGCTTGTGCTGCCTCTGCATTGTTGCCTGTGCGGGCATTGAGGATAGCGGCAAGGTAGAGGGTGGTGGCATCTGCGTTCTTAACACCCTTCAGTGTGTTAGCAGCAGCCTGATAGTTCTTGTTCAAAATCTGTGCCAGAGCAGCAGAGTTTGTCTTCAGACTTCCGAAGTCCTGCTCAGCTTGTGCATATTTGCCCTGTGCCAGATGCAGGTTACCCATTACCTCTGCAAGACCATTTGCACTTGATGCCTTTGCAATGTAGCTCTCTGCATTCAGCATGTCGCCCTGCTTCAGTGCCAGCAGACCCATGTTAGCGTTTGCCTCAGCCAGGTTGCTGTTCTTCTTCTGAGCTTTTGCTACCCACTGACGAGCCTCGTTGTCGTTGCCCTTTGCATAGGCCAGAACAGCCAAGTTGTTGTATGCACGCGCATCTTCGGGGTAGAGCTCTACAGCCTTCTTATAATATGCCTCAGCAGTAGCGGGGTTCTCTTCGTCGAGTGTAGCACCATAGAGCAACTCCTCGATGCTCAGCTTGGTGGCATCGCTCTTGAACTGCTCCTGAATCTGCTCGTCGTCACGACCAATCAGTTCGTAGTTGACAGTCAGACGAGCACGGCGCAACTGAGGCAGAATGCCGTCAGCCAGCTCACGGAAAGCAGAAGAGATGTTCTTGATCTGCTGCTCGCGCTCTTCGGGATCCTGATACATTGAAAGAACGCGCAGAATCACGTCTTTGTCCTGAATATCGCTGGCAGCTACCAATTCCTGGAAACCGTCCCAGTCTTCTGCAGTGTATTTGGTGTCAACGGTAGCATCCATCTTTGCTTTCTTCATTTCTTTCTTGAGATATTTCTCAGTGACGTCCTGACGCTTGCCTGCCAAACGCTCGTTGATCTGGAAACCACCGTCGGGAGAAGCATAGGCAGATACCTCAACACCATCGAGGAGCATACCTTCCTGGTCTTTAACAATTGTGCTCAGCAAGCGTACGAACTCCTGTACAGAATTGTTCTGAAGCTCGCTCTTGCGCAATTGTGCCTGTCCGATGAGGAATTTAATGTTTGCTTCTTGTTTCTTCTTGATGATGCGCTGGAAAGCATCCTGAGCTACAGCAGCCTGTGCAGAGGTGAGCGCACGCTTGTAAAGCTCAGAAGTGGCGATTACACCATTGGCAACCTTAACTTCGGGCACTTTGACCGTTTTCTTGCCAACCTTTGCGTCGAAGGTGAGGTACAGCTCGCTCTGCTGCATTTCGGGCTGATAGGCGAAGGTGCTCTTCATGGCATAGCGTCCGCCCACACGGTATGAGATGGTCTGGTCGTTGCCCAACACTTTCTCACCCTGGAAGGTGGCGCTCTCGCCAGCTACCTGTTTTACACCGTTCACGGTCTGGAAACGCAGCTGAGGTGTAACGGTAACGACAGCTTTTTTCTTCATGTATTTCTCGGGGAACATACCGTTGATGGTCGCATTGACCTCACCAGCCTGTGTCTCCAAAGGATTTGGTGTTACACTGAAATTGTCGGCAGAAAGCGCGCCAAGTTTTCCTGAACATGATGTCAGCACTGCTACAGCAACGGCTGACAATAAAATAGTTCCTTTATTATTCATATTCTTTGTTTATGTTTTGATGTTAAGTTTTGATGTGTCTCCTTTAAAAGGTTAAAGGATTCGATGAGGACCTCGAATCCTTCATTTGTGCCGCGAGCGGGACTCGAACCCGCACAGCCATTTCTGGCCAAGGGATTTTAAGTCCCTCGTGTCTACCATTCCACCATCGCGGCAGCCTTTTTTACAATAAATATGTCGATTTCTATAAAATCGGTGCAAAGGTACATTTTATATTCGGAAATACCAAATGTTTTCACACTTTTTCAGGGATTGAGTACTTTAAGTATGCCTTGATTCCTATCGTAGGTCACGCGTTTGTATTGTTCTAAAGGCCTTCCTTTATTTCCTGTCTCTATATAGCTATAGTTACTATATATATTGTACACGCGTTGGCATTTGTTGCATTTTAACTGATAGGATTTTGCTCCCCACACCAGTTCTGAATTGAAGTCGCAGTTGGGACATTGCAAATCGTAGGCGCATAGAATACCTTCGTAGGTGCGGCCGATGACGAGTCCGCGCTTGTGCCCCATGGCATCATAGTTCAGCAGTTCGTTGCCGATGGCTGTATTCATTATCAGGTCAAGGTCTGTCTTGTTGTATGAACCTTGATTGGGGGTGCATTTCAGATGAAAAACCCCATTCTCCTTTACGGCTTTCACGATGCAGAAATCGCCGCCTGCACCACTGACTGACAGGGTCAGGGCACTACTGGGGAAAAGGGATGCCTGAAATAGGAAGTTACAGTAGGTGTTACTGTACTGTGGCTCTTCTTCACAGGCGCATAGTAGGTATAACAAGCTTATAATGAAAAGTTTCAGTCTTTGCATGAGCTAAGAAGTTGTGCCTCGGCTTTAGTCACTCGTTCAAAACCGAATCCATCCAGCACTTGTTGCATCAGTTGGCAGATCTGGTCGTTCATCAGATTGCCGATGCTGCCTTCGTGGGTGTGGTGGATATCTTTGCAGGGTGTGAACTTGCCAGCTTCAATGTCAAGTCCCACTTTTTTGTAGGCATCGCGGAAAGGCATGCCTTCGGCAGCCAGGCGGTTGACCTCTTCGACCGAGAACATTGGGTCATAACGTGGGTCGTCGAGAATATGATCGTTTACTTCAATGCGGTTGATAATGTAAGCTGTCATGCGCAGGCAGTCGAGCAGTTCGTCAAAGGCAGGCAGGAACACCTCTTTGATGATTTGCAGATCGCGGAAATAACCTACAGGCAGATTGTTCATCATCAGTGTGATTTGCTGTGGCAAGCTCTGCAGCTTGTTCGACTTTGAACGGATCAGTTCGAAGACGTCGGGGTTCTTCTTGTGTGGCATGATGCTTGAGCCCGTGGTACATTCCTTGGGCAGTTTCACAAACCCAAAGTTCTGACAGTTGAACATGCAGGCGTCGAAAGCCAACTTGGCCATGGTGCCTGCGATGGTTGCGATAGCAAAACCCACGTTGCGTTCCATCTTGCCGCGTCCCATCTGTGCATAAACGACGTTGTAGTCCATCGAGTCGAAGCCCAGTAGGTCAGTGGTCATCTGTCGGTTCAATGGGAAAGAAGAACCATAGCCTGCAGCCGAACCTAAAGGGTTGCGGTTGGTCATCTTGTAGGCCGCTTGCAGAAACAACATATCATCGGCAAGACTCTCGGCATAAGCACCGAACCAAAGACCAAACGAAGAAGGCATGGCCACCTGTAGGTGCGTGTAGCCAGGCATCAGCACATTCTTGTACTGGTTGCTCTTAGCGATGAGCTGGTCGAATAGGTCTTTGACGGCTTCTGCCACCAACTGCAGCTGGTGACGGGTGAAGAGTTTAAGGTCCACCAGCACCTGATCGTTGCGTGAGCGTCCTGAGTGAATCTTCTTACCTATATCGCCCAATTTGCGGGTGAGCATCAGCTCCACCTGAGAGTGGACGTCTTCAACGCCGTCTTCAATTTTGAACTCACCGCGCTGGGCCTGTTCGTAGATGTTTTTCAGTTCAGCCAACAGTACTGGCAGCTCGTCTTTTTCCAACAGTCCGATGCTCTCAAGCATGGTGATGTGAGCCATCGAGCCCAGTACATCGTAAGGTGCCAGATATAGATCCATCTCACGATCGCGACCCACGGTGAAACGTTCAATCTCACTGTTGATCTCAAAGTCTTTCTCCCAAAGCTTTTGTGCCATTGTCTTTCTTCGCTATTTCGTGATGACGCTATTTTGCGATAACGCCTTGATTATACATAGGGTACCATTGCCAGTGCATCGGCAATCTTCTCAACACCATCCTGCAGAGGTCCACTTACCATCGCTTTCAGCATGAAGGGAATGTCGGCCTTGACGGTGACCTTCATCTTTGATGTTGTTTCGCTGACGGGCAGCACTTGAATCCATAGATTGAAAGGCATGGGCGACTGCACGCTTTCGAACTTCACACATTTGGGCTCGTCGCGCTCCACAATCTGCAACGTGATGCTACCAACCATGGGCGCATTCACCGTCACCGAGTCTTTGTCGAACGAGAAGTCCTTAATCTTATCTTCGGGCACACGGTCACGTACGCGCTCCAGGTTACTCAGGTCGCTGATGAGGTTATAGACCGCCTCTTGCGAGTATGGTATTTGCTTGACGCTACTTTCAAATTTTGACATATCTACTTATTTCTTCCACTCACTGGGGTTCTTTCTCCACTCTGCCAGTACGGCTTTGTCTTCTTCCTTGATGTAGCCAGTCTCGGCAGCCTGCTCCAGCACTGCATCGTAGTTGCTCAGTGTGATGAGCTTGACGCCAGCCTCACGGAATGCTTCTTCTGCTACGGGGAAACCATAGGTGAACGATGCCACCATGCCAATCACTTCTACACCATATTCGCGCAGGGCAGCAACGGCTTTTAGCGAACTGCCACCAGTGGAAATCAGGTCTTCAACCACTACCACTTTGGCACCTTTCTTAATCTCGCCTTCTACTTGGTTGCCCATGCCATGATCTTTGGGCTTCGGACGAACATAACTATATGGAAGACCAAGCTGGTCGGCAACCAAAGCGCCTTGCGCAATAGCACCTGTAGCAACGCCTGCTACAGCCTCGGCTTCGGGAAAGTTCTCCTGAATAGCATGACATAGCTCCAACTTGACGAAAGAACGCAGTTGTGGGAACGAGAGGGTCTTGCGGTTGTCTGTATAAATAGGCGATTTCCATCCACTTGCCCATGTGAATGGGTCGTTGGGTTGCAACTTGATGGCTTGAATGTCCATCAGTTTCTGGGCGAATTGTTTTTTGATATCCATGGTGTTCTATTTAGTTTTGCGTGCAAAGGTACATAATTTAATTGAAAACGAATCAATTATGAATGAGATTTTTATTTATTCTCTATTTCGTAAGACCTATGGAAAGCACGCTGATGCGTATGTCTCCTGCCTTTGTCAGTTCCTCGGCACAAGCTGTGATGGTGGAACCTGTGGTGATGACATCGTCGATGAGCAGCACGTGCTTGCCTCGTACCTTTTCGCTTTTATTCAGATGGAATGCATCTCGCACGTTCTCTCGGCGCTGCCGAATGCTCAGTTTTGTCTGACTGTGCTTGAACCTATGGCGCTTCACCACGTTGTTGTAGATGGGTATGCCGGTGAGTTCGTGTATTCCTTTAGCTATTTCCTCGCTTTGGTTGTAACCACGGTGTATGCGTCTGAGCCAGGTGATAGGCATGGGGATAATGGCATCAATGTCGTCGAAGAATCCGTGTGGCTGCATGCGCTTGACCATCAGCCGCCCCAGGTACTGTCCAATCTCGGGTGCATAGTGGTATTTCAGGTCGTGAATCAGGTGATAGGGTTGTGTTCGTGGTTGATAAAAGAACAGGGCCGCCACCTTTTCTACGGGAAATAGGCCCCAGAAGAGGCGGGCCATGGGGTTGTCTAAAGGATGAAGATGGTAGGATGCAAAAGGTATGTCGCAGATACAGCTGATGCAAATGCACTCTTCTCTTGATGACAGCCAGCGGCCGCAGATAGCGCAAGTGCGTGGGGCTATGAAGTCTAACAGGTCAGTCCAAAAACTCGCTCTCATCTTCTACGTCAAGGCATTGTTTGATAATGTCCATGGTGAATCCGCGAGACAGGGCGAACTTGATGAGTTTCATGTTGAGTTCGTAGTCGCTGTTAGCCTTCGTCGTGCGGCGCTTCTGCTTGAGCATAGGCGTCAGGGTGGCGGTGTACTCCTCGTCATCCACTTCGTCGAGTATAGCCCTGGCAATGTGTTCGTCTATGCGTTTCATCCATAAGGCCTGTTCCACTTTGCGGCGCCCCCATTTGTTGTAGCGTATCTTGTCGTTGACGAAGGCTCGCGTAAAGCGTTCGTCATCTACATAGCGTTCGTTTACAAGTCGTTGCATCACCTGTGCCCGCTCTTCTTCTGACACGCCCCATTGGCGCATTTTGTCAAGCATCTCCTGCTGACAGTGCTCGCTGCGGGCACAGAGGGCCGTTAGCTTTAGGTAGGCCTGCTGACCGGTCATTTCTTTTTTTATCGCCATGATTTTGTGAATCTCTGTTTGTTATATTGGTCGTTTCTGACCTCAGTATGCTTAAATCCTTCGTCGCAGAGCATCTGTTTCATGTCGTTGACATATATTGGGTTGATTTCAAAGTATAGGCATCCGTCGGGCAGAAGTGCCTGTTGGGCAAAGCGTGCAATGGCGCGATAGAACAACAAAGGATTGTCGTCGGGCACGAAGAGTGCCAATTCTGGCTCATGCTCCAGCACGTTGCGCTCCATCTCCGCGCGTTCCTTATTACATATATAAGGGGGGTTGCTGACGATGATATCAAGACCCACCCCCAGCCCCTCCCTGTAAAGGAGGGGGGGATTTAGTATATCCACCTTCTCGAACGACACGTGAACATTGGTACGTTTGGCGTTCTCTGCGGCTATGCGTAGGGCTTCATCCGAGATGTCCCATGCTGTCACCTCTGCATTAGGAATCTCTGCTGCCAGTGTGCAGGCTATACAGCCGCTGCCTGTGCCGATGTCAAGAATGTGCCCCTTCCATTTGGAGGGGGTCGGGGGGAGGCTCCACTGGCACAGCTCGTAGGTCTCCGGTCGTGGTATCAGCACGCCCGGCTCCACGTGGAAAGTTCTGCCGCCGAAGTCTGCCTGCCCCAGCACGTACTGTACGGGCTCGCCCGTCAGCAGGCGCTGTCGTAAGGTCAGCATCTCGTCCTCATCGCCAGTCTTACCGCAGATGATGTCTGTCATGGAGAGTCCGAAGCGCACCTCCATCACCATGCGGGCGATGGCCTTTGCCTCGCCAGCCTCGTAAACGGCCGTCAGTGGTTTCCAGAATTCTTCGTAGGTCATTTTTTTTGTTGTGTCGTTATTTCGTTGTCTCGATATATCGATATATCGAGACAACGATATTCCGATATTTCGAGATTTTGGCCTTTAACTAATTCTTCTTGTTCCGTTGCACGTCGGATAGGCGCTGCAGCTCCAGAATTCCTTGCCGGAGTTGGTGCCTTTCTTGGCCACGCGCTTGATCATTGGCTTTCCGCAAAGAGGACAGGTCGGCGCGCCTGCCTGAACACTTTGCTGCGCCCTAAAGGCAAGTCGCTCTGCTGTGAGGCCTTCGGTAAAGCCACCCTCAACTTTGAATGTCTCTAACTGACGTTCTATCTGACGACTAATCATCTGAATCAGACGGTTGCATAGCACAAGCAGGCAGTTGGCAGCCGTTAGCGAATCGCCACTCTTCAGCCATTTGTCGAACTTATGCTTCTGAGTCAGAATATGAATGCTGCTTTTGTGCAGGATGTCATCTTTATATTCAGGACGGTCTAGGTGGATGCTGCTGACAGCCTGATAGTCTGCCGACTGCATAGACCAGGGGATGCTCTCTTGACGAAGTAACCAGTTCAGATAGTCGTTAGCCAGTTCGGCCAGCGTGGCACGAGCCACATCCGTGAGCTTCATCTCTGTCTCTTTCGAGGTGGCGTGGCGCGAACTGCCTTCGGCAATGTTTGCAGGGGCCGAGCGTGCCGCCATCGTCATCTGGTCGTATTGTCGTCCGCAGGGGTCGTTATGCTGATTCAGATAGGCCATGCAAAAATCCTGGGTCGCCAATTGAATCACGTTAGCAAGCACCCATGTGTCAAGCCAGTAGAATCCGAATCTAGTTATTTCCATTCTTCTTTTTTTTGATGTGTCGTTATCTCGATATATCGTTATCTCGAGATATCGACACGTTGATTTTTAATTTCTTCTGCAAAGTTAAGGCTTTTTCTTGGAACAGACAAGGATTAGCAACGAAATCGCACGGAAGGCTGAGGGCAGGCTTCCGTGCGAGAGTTGTTATATGGATGAGGATCTATTCCCAGTAGGTCAGTTCGCGGGTTGAGACTTCCCCGTCTTCAGACAGTTCGGTCCAGTTCCCTTTTGTTCATCAAATTTTTATTCGAATGCTATTCTACACTTTATCGTTAGATAGGTAACACGATTTGGACATGATACATCTACAGTAACTCCTTTTAGTAATTTGCCGTAACTGTTTATGGGGTCAGCTCCTTCTGTATAGAATATTCCGTTGTCCAATTCTTCATATCCAGTGTCCTTCAATTTCTTCTTAATGGCATTTACAAGCCCATATCCATCTACGGTGCAGGGATGATCTACGTCGCCTAACTCAAATGACAATGTGAAAGATTTGAGTAGAGCGCCAGTCAAACTGTATCCGTCTGTAACGGTATAAATATATCCTCCGCGTCGTTCTTTGTGAGTGAGGCTTTGTGCTATTTTCCCGTTGTAGCTATAACCTATGGATAGCGGCATGCCGAATTTTTTGGACTTAATACTGATACCGTTTCTGTTTGTTGCGGTTTTCATGTTCATATCTGCCTTTTTCATCAAAGAATCCACGTCCACAGCAATGGAAATAGAACTGAGTTCCGCAGAAACATAACTTGCTAGATCGTCAGGGTTGATATAGTCAATAGTCTTGTAACATGGTGACTCGCTGATTTTAGCGAATGGAGTATCTCCAATACGTTTACCCTGCATATCGTATATCCGATAGCCTCCTCCGTATAGAAGGAAACGATCCCCACTCAGCAATGTAGCATTGTATACGTCTCTAACATCATCCAATTTACATAGCTCATTCCCTTTGTTGTCGATAATAGAGCAATTTTCATCTTCGTATTTTAAGAACTTTCCTTGGGATAGATAAATAATCTGATCGTGCACATCGTGTGTTTCAATCAAGACATTTCCTTGCTTGTCTATGACTTTAGCCCCGTTAACGGTATTATATACTGCATAGCCATCGTGAAAAACTGTGGGGCTAAATCCTTCAACAGTAAACTGCTCATTTCCTTTTTTGTTGATGTATGCTACATTAACCCCAATGTCTTCACGTTTGATAAGTCCTAGTAGTCCATCGCTGAAACGCGCCTCGCTTTCATACTCAATTTTGTAATCGTCCGTATCGATATAGCCAAGTTCGTCACCGTCATAATCGACAATATTTCCATTACTGAGAATCATGGCACCATCACCAAGGCTATTAGGCAAAATATTGAACAATGTCTCTTCGTATATTTCTTTACCGTCGCGATCCAATGTTCCATTAATATCTGCGAAATCCGTCAGATATCGAGCAACTCCTTCGTTATTAAATGCCGATACTTTAACGTAGCTTTCCGGAAGCGTTGCCACCACCTGGCCTTTTGTGTCAATGACCTGTAGCGGCTTCCCCTTCATGCTTACAATTGCTCTGCCTGTAGCAAATTCTGTAGCAGCAATACAGGTATCGCACAGCGGCTTGTCGGGTTCGTTGACATTATAGAGCACGAATACTCCTTCATCATATTTTACCCAATAAACGCCATCATACACGTCAGAGATCATAGCCTCTCTAGGATATGCATCGCGTGCTACAATCTGTCCGTTTATATCAACAATGCTCCATGGACCATAATCTTCTAGTTGTACAGCTACATGGGTGCGGTGTTCCCCTTCTACATCCTTTTGCTTGCCGCAGGAGGATAGGAGTGCCCCTATCCCTGCGATGGCCAGGAGTGTAGCGAAAAATGATGATACTTTTTTCATGTTCTGTCAATTTATTTGTTTCTTACGTCAGGGTCGGCTATGCTCACACCACGTACAGACATACCGCTGATGCGATAGGCCTCATTGGTGGTGATGGTGACTGTTGGTGATGTGTAGCTGTTGATATAGCTGGCTTTCAGGATGTAGGGACGCTTGTTTCCGCTATTATCAAGTGTGCTGGTCATCAGCCAACACTGATAGCCGTAGTAGAGTAGGCTGCTCTCATTGCCCAAAGGATAGGCTCCCTCGCAGGTGAGGAAGATACTATTTCCGTTCGGGCCTGTTACGCGAAATCCCGAACCGTTGTCATAGGTATATTCCCATGTGCAATTGTTTACAAGCTCTTGCATCTCTGTACGGGTTGGCAGTCTCCACTTGTTGCTCATGTTGGCATATGCAGGGTCGTCGCTCGTACCACCAATTTCAGTTGTAGGCAGGCCATATTCCGTCTTGAAGTCGTTGGCTGATGGGTTGCCATATTGGTAATATCCATTCAGGTTGCTTGCAGCCCATTTTACGCTGAGACCCAAGTCAACGAATTTAAAGCCGTCAATGGTGGTAAGTGTTTCCTGCTCGTCATCGTTCTGGTCATCGTTGTTATTCTGGTTGTTGTTTTCAAATAATTTGCCTTCTGGAGGAGGTAATTGACCATTGTAGTGTGTCATGAGAGGAAATTCCCAGTCATTCAAATCCCCAATAGCTATAAGTTCTATTTTATCATTATGATACTTGACTTCAAAATCGAGCTTGCCATCTTTCCTGTCTGTGATTGACAAAATTTTTTTTGAACTATCGTAAGAAAAAGAATTTTCAGTTGTAAAAGTATGATAACTATGGTCGTCTTCTTCAACACAATCATAGTGAGTATATGTGCCATCTTCTCTGAATACCCATACTTCGTAGCAGTAGTGCTGAATTCCATTCCATGTTTCATATTCTTCGAGATACCATGCGCCATAAATATCTGTGAAAAAAGCAATGCCTTCCTTGTCTTCATCGTCATCGCCACATCCTGTGAAACAGGTACACAAAGTAACTACGGCCATAATCTGCCAAATAAGTTTGATATTTTTCATAACGTAATATTGCTGCCTGCAACCCTATGGCAGTTGTTAATTAGGTTAGTTTTTTTGTTCTAGGCACTGATACAAAAAAGTGCGGGTTGCCGTGCCCGTCTAAGAGGACGACACCTTTTTATAAAAATGCTCTCCCCATTTTCGCTTTCTGATAGCCATGCGTTTCAATGAGAAAGACTTTGCAAAGATAAACATTATTCTTGAAACGAGCAAGAAAATGTCATAAAAAACGCACGGAAGTCTGTTCTCAGGCTTCCGTGCGAATAAAGGGGCATATTTACTCCCAGTAGGTGATTTTGCGGGTAATAGTACCATCTGACTTGCATTTTGTCCAGTTGCCATGCTCGTCGAATTCTGTATATTGGTATTTGTTCGTTTCGTTTCTTTGTGTCAGTGATTTATTGATTCTTTTGATAACATCCCCATTCTCATTTCTTTCGAAGGTGGAATTATAGTCGGCATAGCAGCCATGATACTCAATTTCCGTTACTTGGCCTTTTTCGTCGTAACTGTACATGTAGTTTGCGTCTTCCCAATAGTCTTCTTCCATTTGTTCTTTCCATGTGTACTTTGTTATTTGACCTTTGTCGTTTCTTTCGAGTTTGGCTTTTTGGTCATTAACTTTAATAATTAAACCATTTTCGTCGAATTCTACTTTTTCGCCTACGAAGTCCCAATAATGGCCATTGTTGGTGCTCGAAAGCTCATAACTCTTCACCTTGCCCTTTAGATTCAGCATCACGTAGTCAGGGCTCACAGTCTCTTCTATAATAGCTTCTTCTACAACTGTTGTGTCTGCTGCAGCATCTAGATTCTCTGCTGGCTGTTGCTTACCACCACATGCCATTAACCCTATCGAAGTAATGGCAATTAAAAATAGGTTCTTTTTCATATTTTTTAGTTAATAATTATCAAGAATATTTAACGATAATGCCTGTTTTGTCGGTCTCTATTAGCTAATACTCTAAATTCCATTGAAGCAATGAGGCTACCTCTTTGTCTTTTCGTTTCGCAGGATTAAATTTAGGCAGGTTTTCGATTTCGGTTGTTGCAAACCTTGTTAATACTGGGTTGTCAGAACTGATAATCCTAAGATCTTTAGCTTTCCCCTTTTTATCAACGGCAAAGCGTATAACAACATTACCTTTTATTGGATTTCCGTCCTTATCTATTGGTTTTTCAAAACTATCAATATATTCTTGCAAAGTCGGACAGGTTGCCTTTTCGTCCACTTCGCGATATATGCGTAAGAACGTGCAACTGTCAAATTTTTCAACTTCAGCTTCCATCTCATTACTGAGTGCTTCAGCTTTTTCTTTCCATTGGTTGGCCTTAACTAGATTTTTAGAGACAGTATAGCCAGTTTCATACCATTTCGCCAATTTTTCCATTGCAGGCGCATAGCCAAATTCTGCTGATTTTGTTAGATATTCGGCATTAACAAGGCTTTCTCTATTGTAATAATTGTTTTGCCCATCTACTTCTTTTTCTCTAAGGTATGCCAAGATATATAGAATTTCTCCAGATTCTTTTTCTGTGAAGCCTTTCATTTTTAATGCTTTTTTTGCGATCTCTTGATAGTTAACGCTAGAATTACTTTTATCTGCTCCTACGGATAGCCACTC
This sequence comes from Prevotella sp. E13-17, assembly GCF_022024035.1. Classification (NCBI taxonomy): domain Bacteria; kingdom Pseudomonadati; phylum Bacteroidota; class Bacteroidia; order Bacteroidales; family Prevotellaceae; genus Prevotella; species Prevotella sp. E13-17. The sequence continues at coordinate 2,723,019 of NZ_CP091787.1, read as the reverse complement.
ATTGACATACATGTACCTGAGAGCTTTAAGAACGAAAAATGGACTGTTAATCCTTGACCATATACAGCAGGCTGCTAAATAATTGTGTATGCGTGAAATAGTATATCCTCTTTCTGCTTGTGCATCGCCAGCGTAGTGCCTGTTATAGAACTCATCATGATAAGATGAATTTTCTAAAAATGATGCAACCATTAATTTTACATTTGGATCGTAGAATTTTCCCATTTCGTCGTAGTTCACTCTTACTTCCTCAAAAGCTTTCATTACATTTTTCTCTACACCAAATCCTGCCCAATAGCAGTAGGCTAAATAATAGGCTCCTTCTGTACTGTTATCTGCTTTAAAATGATAGACTGCTTTTTCTGGATTAACGTCTGTACCCCAACCATACATATAGTAACGTCCTAGTTCTAAATGGCCCGAATCAAATCCCAGTTCTAATGCTTTTTCAAACATTTGTATCGCTTTCAAATCATCTGCCTTGACAAAATTGCCAGTTGTTTGATAACCAAACATATAAAGTTTGCCAAGAATATAGGCTGCCTGTCCAAATCCTTCGTCCATGGCTTTTTGTAGGGCTATGATAGCCTTGTCGTAGTCACTTGCTAAAGAAGTTTTTTCCGCTCTGTTGTATAATGCCTTCGCTTTTTCCATGGCATCTTGTGCTTGCATGGGAATCGATATGGGGATAGTCAGAAGGACGAATATTATTCTTGCGATATAGTGTCTCATAATTCTGTTGTTTTAAGTTAGTGGCAAGGGCTTCTTATTTCCTTGAGAACCTGTAGCGGTGGTCTTCGTCAGAATAGCCGTATTCAATGATGTTCAGTGAGATGTTGGTCAGAAGTTCTACTTTGTAGGTCACGGTGTAGGTTATGTCGCCCTCCTTGAAGGTCATATTAAGTTTGTTGTTGCTGAAGGAGAATTTGAATGACCTTGTTTCATCGAAAGTGCTCCATGAGCCTTCACCCTTTTCCGGCAGCCGCAGTGTTTCGCTGGTGTCGTTATTACCTCTCACTCGCATGCTTTGCCACGTGCCGTAGATTAGGTCGTCATCAGCATCGTTGCTGTCGTCTTTACAAGATGAAAACGAGAAACACAGGGTTAATGCCATAAGAAAGGTCATCAGGTTAAAAACACTTTTTTTCATAATAGAATAGTTTTAGAATATTGCAGCCTGCAACCCTATGGCAATTGTTAATTAGGTTAGTTGTTTGTTTTAGGCACTGATACAAAAAAGTGCGGGTTGCCGTGCCCGTCTAAGAGGACGACACCTTTTTATAAAAATGCCCCACCCCCATTTCCGGTTTCAGCCCTTATTGGGAGTCCGTTTCAATGGGAAGGACTTTGCAAAGATAAACAATGTTTTTGAAACGAGCAAAAGATTGTTAATAAAAATGCACAGAAGGCTAAGACGGCCTTCTCTGTTGTATGGATTGTTTTGAATTTTGGCCAGATTTTTAAAAATAATGGCCAAAATTCTAATTCATATTGCTGAAATGAAATAATAATCGTAACTTTGCAGCAACTTAAAATGACTTGACAGACGATGACAACAGACGAGAAATATATGCGTCGATGCCTGCAATTGGCGCAGAACGGACGGCAGAACGCAAAACCCAACCCGATGGTGGGAGCTGTGATAAGCCTTCCGCCGGCACCCCAAAAAGGGAGGGAGAGTTGGAGAATCCTTGGCGAGGGCTATCACGTGCGTTGCGGACAGGGCCATGCTGAGGTGAATGCTTTTGCCTCTGTGCGACCAGAGGATGAACCACTGTTGAGCGAGGCCACGATGTATGTGTCGCTGGAACCTTGTTCACATTATGGCAAGACGCCTCCATGTGCCGACCTGATTATAAAGAAAGGTGTGAAGCGTGTGGTGGTTGGCTGTATAGACGAGTTTGCCGAGGTGCAGGGCAGAGGCATTAAAAAGCTGAGAGATGCCGGCATAGAGGTCACCGTGGGCGTGCTTGAGGAAGAGTGCAAGGCGTTGAATCGCCGCTTCTTCACTTTTCATCGCCTCTCGCGCCCGTACATTATATTAAAGTGGGCTCAGACAGCCAATGGATTTATTGATGACGACGGTAAGGCATTGGCTATTTCAACGCCTTTCACGCAGATGCTCTCGCATAAGCTGAGGGCCGAAGAAGATGCTATTCTGGTGGGGCGTGTGACCAATGAGCGCGAACATCCCCAGCTGACGGTGCGACAGTGGCAAGGCAACAACCCCAAACGTCTGGTCATTGATCACCAACATCCGTTGAACCTCGAGGTATTGCACGCTCATAAAATACAGTCGTTGATTGTTGAGGGTGGACGAAAGACGCTTGAGTCTTTTTTGACACAGGGCTTGTGGGATGAGATAAGAGTGGAAACGAATACTGCGCTCACCGTTTCTGGAGGTACACGTGCTCCTCAGCTGCCAGCCAATATAAAGGTGATTTCCCGACAAGTATATGGTGAAAACATCATCGTGAACTACATTAAATAGTTTCGGCTCAGTTGCAATTGCGTAGGTTTCGCAATGCTCCCAGAGTCTTGAATTGGTATTTCCAGAGTCTGGAGAGGGCCGTTTTTAAAGTCTAAAAGCACGTGTTCTAAAGTCTAGAAGAGGCGTTTCTGAAGTCTAAAACCGAAGCTATCATTTCTGGTCTAGCCCCTGGCTGCTCTACATCCAGCCCTTAGAACGACCGCATCCAGGGGCTAAAACGACCCGTTACAGGGGCTGGACACGCCACATCTAGGGGCTAGACGGACATCAAAAGTAAAGCTATTACAACGCAAAAGTGAAACTATAACAAGACGAAAGCAGAACTATGACAGTGCGAAACCGTTCCTGTCCCGACCATGAACAACGCCACCACGACTCTCCCGAGGGAGAGGGTAATTCTGTCCTTTTTCTATCTGATTTCTATTTTAATTAATTTCTGTCTAAAGAATCTGCAGAGCCTTTACTGAAATAACAAAAAGATAAAGGATTACCCCTATGATTTTTCGCTTGAGCCATAGTTTCTTGTGCATGTCAAAGCATCACAGAGATTAACGGTATGTCCAGTACAAAAAGCGGTACAGTCCCACCATTACTATTTTCCTTGTTAAGATAGAAACTTATTTTCTGCCGAAATCAGCTGGCACCTCACCCCATTTCTTGGTTTCCCATTTCACGATAGGATTACGGTAGTTGTGCGTTCGCAGCCAGTTTTCGGCACGTAGGATAACTTGATAGAGCGGCTCCGTTTCGGGGGTGCGCTCCAGTTTGGTCTTGCATTGACGCTTTTTCACCCATAAGATGGCATTGTTGCTGTCGCTATAGATGGTCTTGTCGTGAAGCCCCTTCTGCCAGCAGAGTGCCAAAGCGTGAACGATGGCTAGAAACTCTCCGATGTTGTTCGTGCCTTTGACGGGGCCGTAGTGAAACACCTGTGCACCTGTCTGTAAGTCGATGCATTGATATTCCATAGGACCGGGATTACCGCTACAGGCCGCGTCCACAGCCCACGCGTCTGCCTTTACCTCCATGGGTAAGGGCAGTACGGTGTCGTGTCTATAGTCGGGAGGGTTCTGCGATAGAATGTTCATGTGTGAAGTAGGTATCTAAAGGTCGAACTTATAGCCAACGGTCAGCGTAAATACAGAGTTCTTGTTGGTCTGAGAATCGAGGTCGTTGTTCTTGGTGATGTCTGTTAAACCCAACTTATAGCGAGCATCGATGATAATGTGGTTTTTGAACTCGTAGGAGATGCCAATAGGAATAGAGATATCGAAGTCCTCAAAATCCTTTTTTAAATTAGTTCTTGTTTCTACAGTCGTTTCATATCCATTGTTTTCACCTTCGGCAGACATGATGAAATCGGCATTAGTAAGAACACCAAACTGAAAACCTGCTTTCAGAGCAAGACCAGGAGCAGCGTAAAAGTTGGCTACAATGGGTACATTCAGATAGGTCAACTCCATTCTGATATCTGTGTATTTTGTACCGTTCATTCGATACTTTTCCCATGCACAACCTTGCATGGCGAATTCCGCCCCGATGGCTATGCTGAAACGTTTGTTATCTTGATATTCAAATTCAGCGCCTAATGAGGCTGCAGGCGAAAGTTCATTCGATATGTTTGTGCCTTCTATCTTCATTTGCTCCATGTTAGTGATAGAGGCTGCTCCAATACCAATCTTGGGTTGTATGGACCATGTACCATGGCCATACTGCGCATTTGCAGCTATTGTTGTAAATATGGCTGCAACTGTTGCAAGAATAATTTTTTTCATAGGTCTTTGGCGTTATTTAGCCCCTCCCCCTATTTGGAGGAGGGGGAAGGTTACATTCTTTCAGGAACTTCAATACCCAGCAGACTCATGCCGTTCTTGATGATCTTAGCAACGTTCTTGGCCAGCATCAAGCGTACGGCTTTTTTCTGTTCATCGGGCTCGTTGAGGATAGAGAAGTCATGGTAGAACTGGTTGAAGACCTTGGTCAGCTCGTAGCAGTAGTTGGCAATGCCAGAGGGGCTGTAGTCCTTGCCAGCCTGCTCTACGGCAGCGCCAAACTCAGACATCTTCTGGATGAGCTCAACCTCCTTCTCTGCCAGTTGTGCGGCAGCACATGCTGGCTTTAAGCCTTCAGCCTCTGCCTTACGCAGAATGCTGCGGATACGAGCGTATGTATATTGGATGAAAGGCCCGGTGTTGCCGTTGAAGTCAATACTCTCCTCGGGGTTGAACAACATGTTTTTACGGGCGTCAACCTTCAGGATGAAGTACTTCAAAGCGCCCATACCCACGATGCGGGCAATCTCGCGGCGCTCCTCCTCGGTCATATCGTCGAACTTGCCCAGTTCCATAGAGGTCTTGTAGGCATCATCCACCATCAGCTGCATCAGGTCGTCGGCATCAACCACCGTACCCTCGCGGCTCTTCATCTTTCCGTTGGGTAGTTCCACCATGCCGTAAGAGAAGTGTACCAGTTCCTTGCCCCACTTGAAGCCGAGACGGTCGAGCAGGATAGAGAGCACCTGGAAGTGATAGTTCTGCTCGTTGCCTACCACGTAGATCATTTTGTCGATGGGGAAATCCTGGAAGCGCATCTCGGCCGTACCGATGTCCTGTGTCATATAGACGCTGGTGCCGTCGGAGCGGAGCAGCAGCTTCTGGTCCAGTCCCTCGTTGGTCAGGTCAGCCCATACGGAGTTGTCCTCGTGGCGCTCGAAGAGTCCTTTGGCGAGTCCTTCTTCGACCTTAGCCTTGCCCTTGAGGTAGGTTTGCGACTCATAGTAGATCTTGTCAAAACCAACACCCATTTTCTTGTAAGTCTCGTCGAAACCGGCATATACCCAGTTGTTCATCTTCTCCCACAGTGCACGAACCTCAGGGTCGTTGTTCTCCCATTTCACCAGCATCTCGTGAGCCTCCTTGATGAGGGGCGCTTCCTGCTTGGCTTTCTCTTCGTCCATGCCCTTAGCCACGAGATCTTTAACCTCTTCGCGGTAGTGCTTGTCGAAAGCCACGTAGTAGTCGCCGATGAGGTGGTCGCCCTTCTTGCCAGACGACTCGGGAGTCTCGCCATTGCCATATTTCAACCATGCGAGCATTGACTTACAGATATGAATACCGCGGTCGTTGACAATGTTGGTCTTCACCACCTTGTTGCCGTTGGCCTCCATGATCTGAGCCAGCGACCAACCCAGCAGGTTGTTGCGCACGTGACCCAAGTGGAGGGGCTTGTTGGTGTTGGGTGAAGAATATTCAATCATAACCAAGGGAGCATTCTCGTCGGCTTGCTTCATGCCAAAGTGGTCATCGCCGTCGATGGCTTGCAGCAGTTGCAGCCATGCGCCCTCGCCGATGCTCAGGTTCAAGAAGCCCTTTACGACGTTGAACTTCTCAACGGCCGAACAGTTGTCAACCAGATACTGTCCAATCTCTTGGGCTGTCTGCTCAGGTGATTTCTTGGCTGCTTTCACAAAGGGGAAAACAACCAGTGTCAGGTTACCCTCAAACTCGCTGCGTGTCTTCTGCAGCTGCAACATCTTTTCGCTTGCCTCCATGCCGTAGAGTGCCTTGACGGCCTGGCCTGCGGCTTGACTTATCAGTGTCTCGATATTCATACTTCCTGTCTATATATAATAATATGGTGTGCAAAGGTACTATATTTTTGTCAAACACGCAAATATAGAGGTTTCTTTTTGTCGGTCGCAAAGAAATGCTTGCCCCTTATGTGGGTGGTCTGTTTATGGTCTGTCGCGTGCTGACAAATGCAGATATACGCCTGCCTCACTTGCGATCTGTTTGTGCTTTAAGGGAACTGGCTCATAGTTAAAGACACTTATTTGTGTTAAATAAATATAATTTTATAGTTAAGAAGCTGTGCTGAGGTTCTTTATTCCAATTAAAGTAAGTACCTTTGCAGTCCGATTATTGGGGGAGAGTCTTAGAATCCCCACGGGCGTCGTGTAAATAGTGACTGTCTTTGGCCGGATGGCACGGTTTGAGAATCGGCGTTCACAGATCACTTTATAAAGTAAAAAACTGTTTTTTAGTAAATTTATTTAAGAATGAACACTTTAAGTTACAAGACCGTCTCTGTTAATAAAGAGACTGCCAAGAAGGAGTGGGTAGTTATCGACGCTACTGATCAAGTAGTGGGACGTCTCGCTTCTAAGGTCGCAAAGCTGATTCGTGGCAAGTATAAGCCCAGCTTCACCCCACACGTAGATTGTGGCGACAACGTTATTATTATCAATGCTGCCAAGGTACGTTTCACCGGCAACAAAGAAACCGACAAGGTTTACACTCGTTATACTGGCTATCCTGGTGGTCAGCGTTTCAATACACCTGCTGAGCTGCGCAAGCGCCCCAATGGTGTTGATTGCATTATCCGCCATGCAGTAAAGGGTATGCTGCCCAAGGGTCCCCTCGGTCGCAGTCTGCTGAACAACCTCTATGTGTACGAGGGAACAGAGCATAAGCACGAGGCACAGCAGCCAAAGGCTATTGATATTAACCAGTATAAATAATTAAAGGAGATGGAAGTAATTAACGCTATAGGTCGTCGCAAGAGCTCGGTAGCTCGCGTTTATCTGTCAGAGGGTACTGGCAAGATCACGATCAATAAGAAGGATTTAACCGAATATTTCCCCTCAGCTATTCTGCAGTACGTTGTTAAGCAGCCCCTGAATCTGCTGGAAGTTGCTGAGAAGTATGACATTAAGGCAAACCTCGACGGTGGTGGTTTCACTGGCCAGAGCCAGGCTCTGCGTCTTGCTATTGCTCGCGCACTCGTTAAGGTGAATGCTGAGGACAAGAAGACACTGCGCAGTCAGGGCTTCCTGACACGTGATAGCCGTGAGGTTGAGCGTAAGAAGCCAGGTCGTCCCAAGGCACGTCGTCGCTTCCAGTTCAGTAAGCGTTAATCTTGGACAGAGCGTCTCAATGCGTGTGTTGAATGGTTTTATGATCATGAATGCGGCATGAGGCTCACGACAAGAAACTGAACAGTTTAGTATCTAAATCCGGGGGACTTGGTCTGCTCCGAGAATGAATGAGGCGATGCCTCGCTCTGTTCTCACCACAGTTCTCAATTACTCTCGGATTGATCTAACAAGATTAAAAAGAAAGTAAACAAACAATTAAAGCATTTAAGAAAAAATGGCAAGAACAAATTTTGATATGCTGTTGCAGGCTGGCTGTCACTTCGGTCACCTGAAGCGTAAGTGGAACCCCGCCATGGCTCCCTACATCTACACTGAGCGTAATGGTATTCACATCATTGACCTCCACAAGACTGTTGTTAAGGTTGATGAGGCAGCAGAAGCTCTGAAGAACATTGCTCGCAGTGGTAAGAAAATCCTCTTCGTAGGTACTAAAAAACAGACTAAAGAAGTTATCGCCGAGAAGGCAGCAAGCGTTAACATGCCTTATGTTATTGAGCGTTGGCCCGGTGGTATGCTGACCAACTTCCCCACCATCCGCAAGGCTGTGAAGAAGATGGCTAATATTGATAAGCTCATGCAGGACGGTACCTATGGTAACCTGTCTAAGCGCGAGCTGCTGCAGATTACTCGTCAGCGCGCTAAGCTGGAGAAGAACCTCGGTTCTATCGCTGACCTGACTCGTCTGCCAAGCGCCCTGTTCGTTGTTGACGTTATGAAGGAGCACATTGCTGTTGCCGAGGCTAACCGTCTGGGTATCCCCGTATTCGGTATCGTTGATACCAACAGCGATCCTAAGAACATCGACTTCGTGATCCCTGCTAACGATGATGCAAAGGATAGTGTAGAGGTTATCCTCAACGCTTGCTGCGCTGCCATCGCTGAGGGTGTCGAGGAGCGTAAGGTTGAGAAGGCCGACGAGAAAGCTGCTGATGCTCAGGCAGAGGCTGCTGCTGAGGAGGCTAAGCCTAAGCGCACACGTCGTGCTCGTAAGGATGAGGCTGCTGAGGCTCCTGCCGCAGAAGAGGCTCCCGCTGCTGAGTAATTTTTAGAATTGAAGAATAAAAAATTGAAGATTTAGATTATGGCAATTTCAATTGACGATATCAAGAAGCTTCGCGCTATGACTGGTGCTGGTCTGGCTGATGTTAAAAAGGCTCTGACCGAGGCAGAAGGTGATTTCGATCGCGCTAAGGAACTGCTTCGTGAGCGTGGCCTGGCTATCGCTGCAAAGCGTTCAGACCGTGAGACCTCTAATGGTTGCGTGCTCGTTAAGAAGGTAGGTAACTTCGCTGCTATTATCGCCCTGAAGTGTGAGACTGACTTCGTTGCTAATGGTGCTGACTTCATCGCTTTGACACAGGCTGTCCTCGATGCTGCTATCGCAGCTCAGGCTAAGACTCTGGACGAGGTGAAAGAGCTGACCTTGGCTGATGGTCAGAAGGTTCAGGATGCTGTTACACAGCGTTCTGGTATCACTGGTGAGAAGATGGAGCTTGATGGCTACCTGACTCTTGAGGGTGACAATATTGAGGTTTACGATCACATGGGTAAGCACACACTGTGCACCATGGTTCAGACCAACAAGGAGAATGCAGAGGCTGGCCACAAGGTTGCAATGCAGGTTGCAGCTATGAAGCCCGTTGCTCTGAATGCTGATCAGGTTGACCAGAAGATACTTGACGAGGAGTATAACACTGCTGTTGAGAAGACTAAGCTGGAGCAGGTTGAGAAGTATGTAGAGGTTGTTCTGAAGAAAGCAGGTATCAACCCCAATCTCGTTGACAGCGAGGATCATATCGCAAGCAACATCAACAAGGGTTGGCTCACCGAGGAGCAGGCTAAGGAAGCTCGCGAGTTGAAGGAGAAGGCTGCTGCTGAGAAGGCTGCTTCGCTGAATCCTAACATGATCGAGAACATCGCTAAGGGTCGTGTTCAGAAGTTCCTGAAGGAGAACTGCCTGGTTGACCAGGAGTTCCAGTTCGGTGACGGCGACAAGGCTACTGTTGCACAGTGGCTGAAGACTCAGGATAAGGAACTCGAGATTGTTGCTTTCCGTCGCTTCACACTCGTTGCTGAGTAAATCAACGGCAAATAAATAATGGATAAGGCGGATGTATCGTGCATCCGCCTTTCTTTTTACCTAAAGCGTAGTTTGTGGTGTTATGAAGATTTTTGGAGTAGGAATGAACTACATCCAGCACAATAAAGAGTTGGATGGAGCGTTATATAAACCAGAGCATCCTGTGATTTTTACAAAGGCCGATTCTGCTTTGTTGAAGGACAGAAAACCCTTCTTTATTCCAGACTGGTGCCAACGAGTAGATTACGAGGCTGAGGTGGTGGTGCGCATCTGCCGCTTAGGAAAAGGGATTCCTGCGCGTTTTGCCCATCGCTATTATGATGCGGTGACGGTAGGTATTGATTTTACCGCTCGTGATATGCAGGAAGAAGCTCGCAAGTTGGGTAATCCGTGGACTATCTGTAAAGGTTTTGATGGTAGTGCTGCCATTGGCGAGTGGGTTGAAAAGGAGAAATTTCGCGATGTTCAGGCTTTGGATTTCCATCTTGACATCAACGGACAGACTGTGCAAGTAGGAAACACCTGTGAGATGCTCTATAAGATAGACGAACTGATTGCGTATCTCTCACAGTTCTTTACGCTGAAAACCGGCGACTTGCTTTATACCGGTACCCCCGTAGGTGTAGGACCTGTGAAGATTGACGACCACCTGGAGGGATTCCTGGAAGACCGAAAAGTGTTAGACTTTACATGTAAATAAGACATAATGAAGAAACGAATCGTCATCATGATTTGCTGCGTGCTGGCAGGGATGGTAACCACCTCTGCGCAAGACTTTTATAACTTAACGGCAGCTGAGGTCAAGATTGATTCGGTTCTTCCTTTTTTTTCACGCGTCTATGATTTAGATGCTCATTATGCAGACTCAGCTTATAGCGTCACGATAGCTTATCCAGAATTTATCGATATGTCTGAAGCTGATATCGAACGCTATCACAAGATTTCATCATCCCCTCTGCCAGAACTGCCCATCATAGAACAGTATATTGGCGTCTCTCGTAAACAAGCATCGCTGCATGTGGGCTTTGTACCGCTGGTCTATCGAGATGGTAAGTATCAGAAGCTTGTCAGCTTTAAGTTGAAGTTGCAGGCCACTCCTGTCAACAAGCGTCATGCCATGATGCGCAGCGCTACGGAAAAACGCTATGCAGACCATTCAGTCTTGGCATCGGGACAATGGGCAAAAATCAGTGTTCCCGAGACGGGCATCTATCAGATAACTGACGCACTGGTTCGTCAGGCAGGCTTTAGTGATATTAATAAGGTAAAGGTCTATGGCTATGGAGGCGCTCTTCAGCCCGACGTTTTGACTGGCGATTATCTGATGTCAACTGATGATTTGAAGGAAGTGCCACAATGCATCGTGAATGGCAAGCGGTTGTTTCATGCCATTGGGCCAGTGGGGTGGAGAAGTGCCACTGCCACAGAGCGCACTCGCAACTTCTATGTTGACTACGGCTGCTATTTCCTGACACAGACAGATGACGCACCGATCACCGTAGATAGCCTTACCTTCGCTGATAGTTTCTATCCCACCACAAATGATTTTCACACGCTTCATGAAATAGATAACTTTGCATGGTATCATAGTGGCCGCAATCTGTCTGAAAGTACACTCTTGACGACTTCGGGCGTCAGTTATGAGTTGCCATCACACACCACAAGCGCACAACTGACTGTAAAGCTGACCAGCGATAATGTCTTCGAAGTAGAAGTGCTGTTAAATGGGGCTTCGGTTGGTGTGATAACTAATACCTCAGAACTTCCATCCTATACTAAGGCCATGGAACTAACCAAGATCTTTGCGCTTGATGGCATTTTGAAGGAGACTAATAACTTGACGCTGAGACTTAAGTATGGTGCTGCGGTACGTCTGGATTATCTATGCCTGACACATCCCACCCCTGTGGCAATGCCCAGTTTGACCCATACGTCTTTTAAGGCCCCCAGTTTCGTTTATCGGATTACGAATCAGGACCACCATGCCGATCAACCTGCCGACATGGTTATCATTATTCCAACCAGCCAGAAAGTCCTGTCGCAGGCATTGCGTCTGAAAGAGTTGCATGAATCAAAAGATGACATGCGAGTAACAATAGTTCCTGCCGATGAACTGTATAATGAGTTCTCAAGCGGAACACCCGATGGCAATGCCTATCGTCGCTATCTGAAGATGCTGTACGACCGTGCCGAAACTGAGGCAGATGCACCCCGCTATCTGTTGCTTTTTGGTGATGGTGCGTGGGATAACCGTATGCTTAGCTTAGGTTGGCGAAGCTATTCTGCCGACGATTTCCTGTTGTGTCACGAGGGTGAAAACTCCTTTAGTGAGACAGATAGCTATGTTTCGGATGACTATTTCTGTCTGCTCGATGACGGTGAGGGAGCAAGGCTCACCGTGAGCGATATGGTCGATGTGGGTGTCGGCCGTCTGACGGCGCGCACAGAGGAAGATGCGAAGGTGATGGTTGATAAGATTGTGAGCTACCGTAACAACGAGATGGCTGGTTCATGGCAGAATACCCTTTGTTTTCTGGGTGACGATGGCAATGACAATGACCACATGCGAGCTGCAGAGTCGGCTGCCACTGCTGTCGAGAAGTCTTATCCCAACTACCAGATAAAGCGCATCTATTGGGACGCTTATCCACGTGTGGCTTCTTCTACTGGCTACAGCTATCCAGAAGTAGAAAGTGTTGTCAAGCAACAGATGAAGGATGGCGCCTTGGTTATGGACTATTGTGGACATGGTGCAGCCTACTGTCTCTCTCACGAAATGGTGTTACAGCGTGCTGACTTCGAGCAGCAGACATCCTTGCGCCTTCCGCTTTGGATTACCGCCTCGTGCGATATTATGCCCTTCGATTCGCAAGAAGAGAATATCGGAGAAACAGCGATGCTGAACCCGAAAGGTGGTGCTATTGCCTTTTTCGGCACCACACGTACGGTGTGGTCTAATGCCAACAGAGAGGTGAACAGGGCTTTCTTGAATAATGCGCTTGCGTCAACCAATGGACAAAGGAATACCCTTGGTGATGCGGTGCGTCTGACCAAGAATGAAGTATGGAATACTGCATATCCATATAATAAACTACATTATACGTTGTTGGGCGATCCAGCGTTGAGCCTGGCAACTCCAACTGGCGAGATTGTGGTGGACAGCATCAATGATAAGGCTGTTGCCGATGGTGTCGTAACATTAAAAGCAGGAGAAAGGGTGGTTGTCAGAGGCCATGTGGTGAATCCAGAATCATCCAATAACGCTACGGCCAATTCCAAAATCATTGATACACAGTTCAATGGTGTCGTCAGTATGATGGTCAGAGATGTTGAGGAATCAATCATCTGTCGTCAAAACAGTGAAAGCGACACCTACTCTGCATTTGTGTTTCAAGATCGTCCCAACGTCCTGTATGTTGGTTCAGATAGTGTCCGTAGCGGACGTTTCACCATCTCTTTCGCAATGCCGAGCGACATCAGCTATGGCGAAGATAAAGGACTCATCAACCTCTATGCGTATAGTGACAATGGTCAAGAAGTGCATGGTCGCAACGACTCGTTTATGATGACAGGCAATGCGAATCTGGCAAACGATGGTATAGGACCGTCCATCTATTGCTATCTGAACAACAGCTCGTTTACTAATGGCGATGCCGTTAATACCACACCTTACTTCTTTGCCGAGATAACGGACAAGGATGGCATCAACGCATCAGGCAGTGGCTTGGGCCATGATCTGGAGTTGATCATAGACAATGAGCCCATGAAGACCTATCGGTTGAACGACTATTTCCATTATGCTTTTGGAGAATACACCAGTGGCACCGTTGGTTACAGCATACCCGCGCTCAGCGAAGGTCCTCACACGCTGCTCTTCCGTGCATGGGATGTGCTCAACAATGCTTCTACGTCCGAACTGAAGTTTAATGTTGTCAAAGGTCTTGAACCTCAGTGCTTCAGTGTGATGTGCACCAAGAACCCAGCCACCACCTCTACCTCGTTTATTGTCAGTCACGATCGCACCGGCAGCAATATGGATGTGCTTGTCGAAGTCTTCGACATGTCTGGTCGCCTGTTGTGGTCGCACAGCGAGAACGGCGTATCTACCGACAATACCTATACGGTCAACTGGAACCTGACGGTTGAAGGCGGCAGCAAGTTGCAGACCGGTGTGTACCTCTATCGGGTGCTTATCGGGACTGAAGGTAGTCGTAAAGCCTCTCAAGCAAATAAATTGATTATACTTAGACAATAATACATCATTGCCTGCGTTATTATTTAAGCAATGAACAAGATTATGATGAAACCACTGTTGACAGTCTTCTGCGCCCTGATGTCTGTTGCTCCCATGCAGGCAGAAGACTATAAGACCACGACGTTCAACCCCGTTGAACATGCAGTTATCTCGCAGACCATCGCTCCCGATGCCCGTGCTGCTGGTATGGGTGATGTCGGTGCTGCTACCGATCCCGATGTTAACTCTCAGTATTGGAACCTTGCTAAGTATCCTTTTTGCATCAGTCGTTCGGGCATCGCTTTGAACTACACCCCCTGGTTGCGCCAGCTGGTCAACGATATCGACCTGGCCTATGTAGCTGGTTACTATCGTGTGGGTGAATATGGCGCCTTGTCAGGTTCGTTGCGCTATTTCTCTCTGGGTGAAGTCTATACCGATTACGACACAGAGAACGCCATGACCGTGAAGCCATACGAGATGTCGTTTGATGCGGCCTACTCGCAGATGTTGAGCGAAACATTCTCACTTGGTGTCGGACTGCGTTGGATATACAGCGATTTGCGTTATGACTATAGCGATGACTCTAAGCCGGCATCAGCCTTTGCTGCCGATATTGCTATGTACTACAACAACTACCTCATGCTGGGCAACCGTGAATGTCAGCTGGGTTTGGGTCTGGTGGCCAGCAACATCGGTTCAAAGATTTCCTATTATGGCGACGACGAGAGTCAGTTTATTCCTGCCAACCTGCGTTTGGGAGCCTCTCTGATGATTCCCTTCGATGAGTACAATCGTTTTTCCATTGCCGCTGATGCCAACAAGCTGATGGTCCCCACCGTGCCACGTCAGATGGTGGATGAAGACAACTCCACCTATCAAGACCGTGTGCGCAAGGAATATTCTGACGTAGGAGCTATCAAGGGTATGTTCCAGAGCTTCAGTGACGCCCCTGGCGGTTTCAAGGAAGAGCTTGAAGAAGTGCAGTGGAGTGTTGGTGCCGAGTATGTCTATCATGATCAGTTTGCGCTGCGTGCCGGTTATCACCATGAGTCCGAGTCCAAGGGCAACCGTAAGTACTTCACTGTCGGTGGCGGCTTCCGCATGAATGTATTCTCTCTTGATGTGGGCTATGTCATCTCTACCGCTCAGTCAAATCCCCTTGACCAAACCCTTCGTTTCACCTTGGCCTTCGATATGGACGGCCTAAAAGACTTGTTCAAATGACAAACATCCGAGTAGGAATGGGCTATGATGTCCATCAGTTAGTAGAAGGTCGTGATCTCTGGATGGGCGGCATCAAGTTAGACCACACCCTGGGGCTTCTCGGTCATAGTGATGCAGATGTGTTGATTCATGCCATTTGCGATGCCATCCTTGGTGCAGCCAATATGCGCGACATTGGTTATCACTTTCCCGATACATCGGCCGAGACCGACGGCATGGACAGTAAGATTATCCTCAAGAAAACCATCGAGTTGATAGCCACTAAAGGTTATTGCTTGGTCAATATTGATGCCACTATCTGTGCCGAGAAACCCAAGATGAATCCTCATATACCCGCCATGCAGCAGTGTATGGCGCAGATTATTGGTTGCGATGTCGATCAAATATCCATTAAGGCAACAACAACAGAAAAGCTTGGTTTTACGGGCCGTCAAGAAGGAATTGCGGCTTATGCTGTTGCCCTAATTGAGCGTATCTCATAAAAAAAGATGTGAATTTACACCTAATTTCGAAATATTATTCCTATCTTTGCGCAGTAAAAACTAACTTATTACTGCAATCAAATAATCATGAAAAGGAAACGTATTTCGATATTGGGTCTTTTCTTGTGTCTTTCCATTGCTTTACAAGCTCAACAGTGGACCGATGTAACCAGTATCTTTTTGAAAAGCCCATCGTTCGATGACAATTCCATCGATGGATGGACCTACACTTACAATTCTCAGTCGTTTAATATCAGGCTTCAGAGTGCTGAGTTCTTCAATGGCACTTTCGATATCTATCAGATGCCAACCCTCCCCAAGGGACATTATCGCCTGTCGGTGCAGGCCTATTTCCGTATATCCAATAATCAGATATCGTGGAATGCCCATCAGAACCAAACGGAAAACATTACGGCCCAGTTGTATGCCGGCAATCAAACAAAGACTCTGAAAAGCGTTTATGATTATTCCTTTGAGTCTTATAGAAACAATTGCTGGTCGCCTGATGGCTCTGTTTACTTCCCCAATACTATGGAGTCAGCTAATGAGGCATTCAATGATGGTGGCTATATAAACGAGATTGAGTTCGATGCCGACGGCCAGATTCAGTTGGGGCTGCGCAATCTCAGTCGCGACTATAGCGATAACTGGTGCATGTTCGACAATTTCAAGCTTGAGTATCTGGGCGAGTTCAATCAGGTGGCGGTCAGCAATATAGAGTTCACCGCGCCGAAAACCACGCTTCAGGTAGGCGAGGAAATCACCCTTGTCGCTCGTGCGCTACCCGAAAACGCCACCAATCGCGAGTTGAAATGGGTCGTAGATAATCCTTTTGTGATTACCGTAGGAGCCGACGGCCGCTTGATAGCTCGCGGTGTGGGAACAGCCCATGCTACCGTGCAGACCGTGGATGGTTCCAATCTGTCTCGCACGCTGACCTTCCAAGTGAAACAAGCACCAACAACTATCGACACCCGTCAGTGGGTGGACATCACCTCTTCCTATCTGACCAATCCCGATTTCACAACAAACGCCTCTTTTGAGGGTTGGGATGTGACGCGCATTAATGGCACAAACACCGTGCGTGCCGGTTCTATGGAGTTCTGGAACGCCTATATGTTTACGGCACAACAGCAAATCAAGGGGTTGCCCAGCGGTACTTATCGCCTCAGTGTGCAGGGCTTCCATCGTGGTTATGATTTAAATCCTACACTCTCAGCCTATTGCAATAGTCAGCAGGACCGCTTTGCCTATCTTTTTGCCGACGACAATCGTGTGCTGATGCCTTCCTATTACGATCTGCGTTATCAGACTGACGAATACAATGACTGGCAACATTATAGGATAGCGCAAGATGAAGGCTATTACGACGACTATGCTTTCCCTAACACGATGGAGACAGTATTGGTGGCTTATGGCGACAACAACTACAGAACATCCCTTGAATTCACGCTGAACAATGCATCTAACGATGTCAATATTGGTGTGACCCTTGATGATCAGATTTACCGTTCGGGCAACTGGTGTATCTTCAGTCATTTCCGTTTGGAGTTCTGTGGCGATATGGTTAAGGTGAACAATATTCAGTTCTCCGATGCTAACACCGAACTGGTGGTCAACGAAACCACCCAGATCAATGCCACCGTGCTGCCTGCCAATGCCATGATCAGACAACTGAGTTGGTCGTCTAACAACGAGCAAGTGGCTGTGGTCAGTCAAGAAGGCATTGTCAGGGCAATAGCTCCAGGCACGGCGGTCATCACTGCGATGGCTACCGATGGCTCGGGTGTGTCTCGCAGTGTAACGGTCACCGTGAAGAAGAGTGGGGAAGTGACCGGTTCTTTGGTCATCAACGAGGTGATGGCTGCCAATGTCGATCAGTTCGTCAGCCCCGCCTATAACTTCGATGGTTGGGTAGAGCTCTATAACTCTTCTAATCAGACACTCGATCTGACCGGACTTTACTTCAGCGATGAGGCCGGCAATCTCAAGAAGTGGCGCATGCCAGCCACCGTTGGTACCATCCCTGCCCGTGGCTATAAAGTCGTCTGGTTCGACAGCAATAACATCGCTTCGCAGAACGCCCCGTTCAAGCTCGATGTTGATGGCGGCACCATCTACCTGAGCGATGCCGATGGCAAACTGTTAGCCAGCCAGGCCTATCCTCAGGCCATGGAACGTGTCAGCTATGCCCGCACCACCGATGGCGGCAGTACCTGGGGACAGACCTCCATGCCTACGCCTGAAGCCACGAATGCTACGAGCCGCTTTGCCACCGAACAGTTGGCTGCGCCCGCCGTTGATCAGGACTCACGCCTCTTCGATGGTCCTTTCACTGCCACGGTCACCATCCCCTCTGGAGCCACCTTGCGCTACACCACTGACGGCTCGCTGCCTACGTTAGACAATGGCAGCACTTCTACCAATGGCACCTTCCGCATCTCAGAGACCACCAACCTGCGTCTGCGCCTGTTTGCCAACGACAAGCTTGCTTCGCCCGTGACCACACGTTCTTATATCTATCGCATCCGCGACTTCATGTTGCCCGTCGTTTCTGTTGTTGCCGACGACCGCTTTATCTATAGCACCGAGATGGGCGTGTTTGCCAAAGGTCCCAACGGGCGTCCGGGCAACGGCCAGTCTGAGAAGTGCAACTGGAACATGGACTGGGAGCGACCTGTCAACTTCTCGTATCTCTCGGCACAGGGTGACATGGTATTCAACCAGGATGTCGATCTTGAGATGTGTGGCGGATGGAGCCGTGCCTGGGATCCTAAGGCTTTCAAACTGAAAGGTAATAAGGAGATGGGAGGCAATAAGAACCTGCTCTATCCCTTCTTCTCGGCAAAGCCCTATAACCGCAATCGCACCCTGCAGATTCGTAATGGCGGCAACGACAACAACTGTCGATTGCGTGATGCCGCCCTTCAGATGATAGCCAGCTCAGCCCATCTAAACCTAGATTATCAGGAGTTCCAGCCCGTCCACGAGTTTGTGAATGGCCAGTATATGGGCATGCTGAATGTGCGTGAGCCCAACAACAAACATTTTGTCTATGCTAACTACGGATGGGACGACGACGAGATCGACCAGTTCGAGATGTCGCCCGACTCAGGCTATGTGCAGAAGTGTGGCACAAAAGATGCTTTCCTCGATCTGGTCAGCCTCTCGGAGTCGGCAGCCAATCCTGAGACCTATGCCGAGATATGCAGTGTGCTCGACATCGATGCCTATGCCAACTATATGGCGCTGCAGCTCTATCTGGCCAACTGGGACTGGCCTCAGAACAATGTCAAGGGCTTCCGCCATCAGGACCATGGCAAGTTCCGCTTCGTCACCTTCGACCTCGATGGCGTGTTCAGCTCTAACGATCCTTTCAATGGCTTCATGGGTAAGGAGAACTACACCTTCGACCAGCTCTATCCCGTCGAACTGGGACGTATCAGCGATCAGATACGCTTTGTCACGCTCTTCCGCAACATGCTTGCCAATAGCGACTTCCGTCGTCGCTTCACCGATGTCTATTGCATGATGGGCGGCAGCGTGTTCGAGGCTCAGCGCTCGATAGATATCATCAACGGCATTACCGGCATCACCAATCCTGCCTTGGCACTGGAGGGACGTTCCGCCAACAATACCGCCAAACAGCTGAAGGACAATCTCAGCAATCGTCTGCTGACGTCTATCCGCGACCTGTGCAATTATCAGCCCCTCGACTTAGATTTTAACAGTCGTCAGTACGTATTGCTCAGCACCGATGTTGCCGATGCACAGCTGCTGATCAACGGCATACAGGTACCTACCAGTCGCTTTGCTGGTTACCTCTTTGCGCCAACCACGCTTCGTGCGGTGGCTCCTGGCGGCTATGTGTTCCAAGGGTGGAAACAGAAGGCTTCGATGAAAGAGACGCAGCTCTTTGCCACTGGCGCCACGTGGTCATACTACGACCAAGGCTCGTTAGATCATGCGGACTGGACCTCTCCTGCCTATCAGACCACAGAATGGAAGACGGGTGGCGCACCTTTGGGCTACAACAACCCCAATGTCTCTGAAACCACACGCCTTGACTTTGGCGACAATGCCAACGACAAGCGTCCCACCTACTACTTCCGCAAGAATGTGGTGCTGAATGCAGCACCCTCAGCCACGACTCAGTTCCGTCTCTACTGTACCCTCGATGATGGAGCAGTGGTCTATGTCAACGGTCAAGAGGCCGGCCGCTATAACATGCCCTCTGGCCTTGTGACTTACAACACGTTTGCCACGACCTATGCCAATGATAATCCCGACCGTGTCTTCTTCACGCTCGATGCCTCTCTGTTCCAGCGTGGCAGCAATGTTATTGCCGTCGAACTGCACAATAACCAGGCCAACTCAACAGACGTTGTCTGGGATGCCTCGTTCAGCATGCTGGATGAAGACAATGCCACACCTAATTATTATTCTACGAAAGAGGAGATCACACTGCCCGAAGGCGATGTAGAACTGGTGGCAAGCTTCCGCCCCATGAACACCATCGAGCGAATGGGTCATAGCGTTAATCCTGTCTGCATCAACGAGGTGAGCGGTTCTAACAGCGTCTATATCAACGAATATGCCAAGAAGAACGACTGGGTGGAACTCTACAACACCACTGATGCCGACATCGACGTAGAGGGCATGTTCCTCACCGACGATATTGATCAGCCCATGAAGTACCAGATAGCAAAGGACGGCACCAAGGTCAACACCGTCATTCCTGCCCACGGTCATCTGCTCATCTGGTGCGACAAGCTCGCCACCACCGACCAGGCCCTGCATGCTTCGTTCAAGATCAGCGGCGAGGGTGGCTATCTGATGCTCTCCGACCGTGGTCGCACCTGGACCGACAAGTTCGTCTATAGTGCTCACGATGGCAACACCACGGTGGGTCGCTATCCTGATGGTGCTTCGGCCATCTATCAGATGAACGTGCCCACCATCGGGAAGACCAACATGCTCACCAGCTATCTGGTGGAGGAGCCGCAGCGCGACATCATCTCTGGCGTTCAGCCTGCTTTGATTGCTTCGGCCAATGGATTCCGCATCCGCTATGGTGCGCAGACCTTGTTCGTGAAGAGCGACGAGGCCGACAAGGCCGTTGTGGACATCTTCACCACCGACGGCCGACTGATAGAGCGCACCGCTGTCAACATTACTGGTGGCACGGCTCGCATCAACGTCTCTCATCTGCCCTCGGGCTTCTATGTGGCACGTGCCACCAACAGTCAGGACGCTCGCGTCAGCTGTAAGTTTATGAAGTAAGAGTAATCTCATTGATAAGATATGGCGGCACTATTCGCACGGAATAGTGTCGCCATTCTTTTGGTTTGGCAGCGCAGAAGTGGCACTTTTGCATTGCAATAGTTTAGGTTTTGGTTCCCGTCTAGCCCCTAGACGAGTCAATTCCAGCCCCTGGACGAGGTTGTTCCAGCCCTTGGAAATGATGCTTCCAGGGGCTGGAAGCAGGCTTTCCAGGGGCTAAACGTAAAACAGTTGTTTTGGTTTTAGACTTTAAAACAGCCATTTCTAGACTGTAGAACTGTTGCTTTTAAACTATAAAACTGCCGCTTTAAGCAAATGACGAGATGCCTTTATATATTAAATTGTATTAAATTGTTTGTCTGTTTAGGGAATAATGTTACCTTTGCGCCTCAAAAGACAGAAAAACTAAAATCATCTTATATAAACCCAATAACTATCATGAAATTTTTTTTAAGTATTGTTTTCACTTTAGTAAGTATTGTTGCATTTTCCCAAGAAGAGTGTACGTTGTTTGCACATCAGGACAAGATTGACCAGCAGGTGATACCAGCAGACTCCACTGTGCGCAAGGGCGTGTTGGCAAATGGTATGACCTATTATGTGTGTCGGTGTGATAATCCTGAAAAACGTGTCTATTTCGAATTGCTTGTCAAGGGCGGATCAATGGTGGAGAACGACAATGAACAGGGTATCGCACATTTCGTAGAGCATATGGCTTTCAAGGGAACGAAGCATTTCCCTAATAGCAGTGTGATTGAATTTATGCGACGCAACGGCATCCAGTTCGGACATGATAGCAATGCCTTTACTGGATACAATACGGTGCGCTACTTGCTTCACTATATTCCTGCAGACAATACTTTACTGCTGGATTCCTGTCTGCTGCTGATGCGCGATTGGGCTAATGATGTTGTCATCACGGATAAAGACGTGGAGAGTGAGCGTAATGTTATAGTAGAGGAATGGAGAATGCGCAAGGCTTCGCCTTCTGGTGAGCAAGTTTTGAACGAGATCTTTAATTATTCCGCCTATACGAAACGTAGTCCCATAGGCGACATGGATATTATCAGAAACTGTTCGCCACAATTGATACGCGATTTCTACCATCGTTGGTATGAGCCGCAGAACCAGACAGTCATCGTTGTGGGTGATGTTGACCCTGACGTAATGGTGGATAAGCTGAAAGCACACTTTGGGGACAGAGCGCGCGGCAAACATGTCGTTGCTCCATTTTCCGAGATTCCTAATGCTAATGGTCTCCGTTTACGTTGCTATCAGGATAAAGCCCAAAACGCTTTTGATGTATCGTTTCTGATGAATGTTCCAGAGTTGGCTGCTGAATCCCGTCATACAATTGGAGGTATACGTACAGACTATATTCGTGATAAGATTACGAACATTATGCAATGGAAAATTGGGGACTTGCAAACTCAAATCACAGGATTGGCAAGTTTTGACTCTTCTTTAAAGATGGAGCTCGTAGATGGGGGACAAGAGCTTCTCTCTTTCAAACTCTCGAGTGCTCCTGACCAGTGGCAGTCAACGTTGGAAACACTCATGAAGCAGGTGGAACTGATTCGCCGCAAGGGATTCACTCATCAAGAATGGAAGGAGACCTACACTGTCAGTATGCCTGAATTCAATGCTGACACGACAGCCCTCATACTGGTTGACACAACCTTTGTGGAACGCACATCTAAACAACGCACAAGCGTAGATTTGATGAAAGCTTGTACAAACAACTTCCTAAAAGGAAAGACGATTAAGCAGCCAATGGCAAGTGAAGTGGCGCATAGTTACATTGTATCCACGATGACACAAGAGCAGATGCACCAAGAATTCCTCAAGCTGACCGACGACCGAAACCTGCTCATTACAATGATGTTTCCTGACAATGTGAAAGCGCCTACGGAAGATGAGGCTTTGGCTGTGATTGAACGGGTGAAGCGAATGTCGGATGACGAATTGCTCAGCGTTGAAAACACGAAAGAAAGTGAACCGGAAGAGAAAGATATTGATAGCGTTGAAGTTATCACCGTTCCTCCTTTGGCGAAAAAGATTAAAGTTCTGAATGATAGTATCAGTGAAGTCTTTTTGCCGAATGGTGTAAAAGTGGTTTTATGGAAGGATAAAGGCAGTAGCCAATTGCGTTTTGCTTTTCGTCGCCCATCAGGTTTCTCTATGTTGAAGAACGACGAGTATGGTTATCGAAACATGCTGAATAATTGTGTTGTCAAATATAAGAGCTTCCCTGATTTTTCTGCAGGCGATTATGAGGACAACCTCGAGATCACAGTTTACGATCATAGTGCTGTCGAAGGAAGTCTTAAAGGCTTCTATCTAAACTTGACCAATGTTGATGTGGACTCGGTTAAGTTCAATAAGAGTCTGAAACAACTTCAGGAAAAAACCGCAACAAGTGACAACCCATTAATAACGGCAAGAAATAAAATTAAAAATCTGCCAAGTGCATCGCTTGACAGAATCAATGCACTGACAGCTGATCAACTCTCTGCATTCTCTTTAGACCATTTCCGCCAGATAGTGAAAAAGTATAAATCTAATTATAATGGCTCTGTGCTGTTGGTTCATGGAAACTACGAAATAGACAGCATCATGCCATCTATTATGAAATATATTGCAACTCTTCCATCGGAGAAAAAGCCCGTGAAGCGAATGGTATGGCCTTCAGACCACTATAAAACTAGTAATTCTACGCTGGTAGAAAAAGTGGAAATGGATAAGCCTTATTGCGAGACCTATATAATGTATGTTTGGGAGAAAGGATACAAATATACGCCACAGACAAATGCTCATAATAATGTGCTGCAGAGAGTTCTTGGAAAACTTCTTTTCAACGTGCTACGTAAGCAGCATAGTGATGTGTATTCACCTTTTTGTAGTGTGATTACCATAGTACAACCCATTCCTCGTCTGTACTGTCCTATTTTTTATACATGTGACCCCAGTCAGCGTGAGCGCATTGCTCAAGACGTGAGAGATATGGTCAATGATATGGTAGAAGGTGGTTTGATAACGCAAGAACTCATAGACAGCTCGGTGAAGGAGATAGAAACTTCTAATAAGCAGGTGATGGAATTCTTAAAAGCAAATAAGCAGGATCCATGTAATACTTATCTGAATCGTGAGTTTGGCGATGAGCTTGACGATCCTTTTGATTTGACTTGTGTTAGGCAGGTTACACCAGCTTCACTTAAAGCATATCTGAGAAAAATGCTCAAGAAAGGCAGTTGTCATATAGGGTACATTACGACGGAATAAGTTTGGCGGCTCCAAACGGATGGTTTGGGGCCGCCAAACGACTTGAATAGCGCCTCCAAACGGGTCGTTTGGGGGCGCTATTCTTTTTTACTTGCTGAAACACTTGCGGTAGGTGGTCGAGCCATCGCTTCCTATGCGGCTTTCGATGTTTCTGCGATATAGACAAGCGTTTTAGGGGTATAAATAAAAAAAAGTCCGCTGCAACTCTCTCGAGCAGCAGCGGAACAAGCCTATGTTTAACTAAAAATCCTTTTTCTCTAAAAGAAATTTTCAGTCCACAAAGGACTAAAAATTTGAAAGTTTAAAAGGGAGCTTCACAGCGACCTCCTGTTATCCTACAGTTGAAAACTTTCTCTTTTACCAATAACTAAAAACCTAAAACTATAAATATTACTACTAACCTAAAACAATCTATTAACCTTTTGATGATGCAAAGGTACGCACTTTTTTAGAATCAACAATCATATATTGCATTATTTTTCGAAATAAATGCAATGTTCTTGACGTAAATCAACCAATTGTGTGCGATAACAGCGAAAAAAACGCTGATTATGGCTGAATGTTACGAAAAAGTAAGTACCTTTGTCTTTGCTTATGAAAGTATTGATTGTAAACACGAGCGAAAAGACAGGGGGAGCGGCTGTTGCTGCCAACCGTCTGATGACTTCTCTTAATAATTATGGTGTTAAAGCCAAAATGTTGGTGCGCGACAAACAGACTCAGGACATCAGCGTTGTGGGGCTCAAAGGTAAACTGTCGAAACGATGGTATTTTCTTTGGGAACGTTTCGTGGTGTTCTGTCAGCTGCATTTCAAGCGCGAACACCTGTTCGAGATAGACCTGGCCAATGCTGGCACCGACATCACACGGTTGCCCGAGTTCGAGGAGGCCGACATCATTCACCTGCATTGGATCAATCAAGGCTTTCTGTCGCTGAACGTCATCGGGAAGATACTGCGTAGCGGTAAGCCCGTGGTGTGGACCATGCACGACATGTGGCCCGCCACAGCCCTCTGCCACCTGACGCTGGGGTGTACTAACTTCCGCACGGGTTGTATGAACTGTAAGTACTTGCCGGGCGGAGGAAGTAAACATGACCTGTCGGCACGCGTGTGGAAACACAAACAAGCCATGCTGGAGAAGGGGAATATCACATTCGTGACCTGCAGCAAGTGGCTGGAACAAGAAGCTAAGAGCAGCGCGTTGCTGCAAGGGCAGACCATTACCAGCATACCTAACCCCATCGATGTGAACACGTTTAGTCCGGGTTCGCGCGAAGAAGCATGTGTAGCAGAGGGCTTGCCCACCGACAAGCGGCTCATTTTGTTTGTCTGTCAGCGTGCTACCAATCCCAATAAAGGCATGCAGTATCTGGTTGATGCCTGCAGAAAACTGGCCGACGAAAAACCAGAGATGAAGGCGAATACGGGGGTCGTCATCCTTGGCGGACATGCTGACGAGGTGGCGCAACAGCTGCCTTTTGCGGCTTATCCCATGGGCTATGTCAGCGACCGCCAGCGCATTGTGCGCATCTATAGGGCGGCCAGCATGTTCGTGTTGCCCTCGCTCAGCGAGAATCTGCCCAACACCATCATGGAGGCTATGGCATGCGGTGTGCCTTGTCTGGGCTTTCGTGTAGGCGGTATTCCCGAAGAGATAGATCATCTGAAGAATGGCTATGTGGCCGACTATCGTTCGGTGGATGACCTGGCAAAGGGCATCGACTGGATTCTGAACAAGGCCGACCGCGCCCTGCTGAGCAATGAGGCCGTTAAGAAGGTGCATCATCACTACGCTACCCAGCAGGTGATGGTGCGCTATATCGAGGTCTATCAGCAAGTATTGGCTCAAAAACACTTGATGCTATGATTCGATTCACTGTTGTCACCATCACTTATAATGCAGAGCAGGTGCTGGAGCGAACGCTGCAGAGCGTGCTTAGTCAGACCTACGAGGGCGTGGAACATCTGATCGTTGACGGGCGCTCAACAGATGGCACCGTCAACATGGCACAGCGCTACAAGGAAGTGAGCGATGCCTCTGGCAATCATCATAAGGTCATCGTACAGTCGGAACCCGACCACGGTATCTATGATGCCATGAACAAGGGGTTGACGCAGGCCTCAGGCGATTATGTTGTGTTTATGAATGCGGGCGACTTTTTTCCGCAACCTGATACGATCGAACAAATAGTGCACCGCTGCAGACTCAGTGAGTGTGCTACAGCCGAACTGCCTGCCGTGCTCTATGGCAATACCGATATCGTCGATAGCGAAGGGCACTATCTGCGTCCGCGGCGCTTGCAGCCGCCAGCGCAGCTGTCGTGGCGTTCGTTTCGGCAGGGAATGCTGGTGTGTCATCAGGCTTTCTATGTGCGCACGGACATAGCCAAGAACCTGCAGTATGACACCCAGTATCGCTTCTCTGCCGATGTAGATTGGTGTATCCGTGTGATGCGTGAGGCCGAGCGTATGGGACTGCCGCTCTATAATATAAATATGGTGGTGGCTAACTATACCGAGGAGGGCGCCACCACGGCCAACCACCGTGCTTCGCTGAAAGAGCGCTATCGCGTGATGGTGAGCCATTATGGCCATGTCAGCACCTTCCTCATGCATTGCTGGTTTGTTGTGAGGTCCATCATAAAAAAGTAGTGATTCGATTGGAATCACTACTTTTTCTTGTTTTACAATTGTTCTATACTACTTTATTTCAAGATAACCTTCTTGCCATTCTGAATAGCTATGCCGCGGAAGTTAGCATTGATGCGCTGACCTGCGAGGTTGTAGATCGCTCCATGCTTTGAAACATTTGTGGCTTTGACTTGTTGAATATCATTTAATACACCTTGAATGCCAAAGACGGTGTAGTAACCACCATTCTCAAATGCAAAGTCTGAAGTTTGTGGGTAGCCGTGATTGCTAAATAGAATCTTAGTCGGCATCTTTTCTCCTAACTTCACTTCCCAGCACCATACGTCACGTTTCTGGTCGTCTCGTCCTACTCTGGTCATACGGTCTCCAGGCCAATCAGTATTCGTGCAGAAATTCTTGTCTTCCGACCAAGCCCAAACGTATGGCTCGTCATAGTCCATATTACCGCGGAAGTAAACGTACGTTCTATTGTTGATTACCTTTGCACAACTTGGCAGAACAACAGGCTCTGGCGTGTAGTATTCGCTAGTAATATCTGTATAGTTTGTGTTCTTGTCATCGTTGTCGAGGTCGAAAGTGAAATATTTGTCGTGCTGTAGCACCAGGTCGTTCGTCTGAACAGCGGCTCCATTGTTAAAGATAATATTAACAGGACTTTCTGTAAAGGTGTGCTTCCAGAAAGTTCGACCTTTGACAGTTGTTGTCTCGCTCATCAGAGTGCCGGGCCAACTGGCGTTGATAGGCTGGTTGTTGTTGTCCCATGCATAGAGGTAGGGAGCCTCGTCGCAGGCAACATAGGCTGTGGCAGGACCTGAGACATCCTCACCATTGGAGTCCACTCCAGAACGAAGTCCGTTGACGGTAACATTATTGCTGACATAGAAAGCATAGTTTTCGCCTTTACTAATCAGTTGATAACCGTCGGGAGTACCATAACTGGCAGCTGAACCACAATAGGCTGCAACTGTTCCTACGGAACCTTGTGTTTTCAGAATAACACCACCATCAACAACTTCTAGCTGTTTTATGCCACTTTGGTTTGTTACACCGGCAGCTTTACGAGCAAGAATCATGTTGCCAATAGCAATGGGATAGCGCTTCCAGTGCTTAAGAAAAATACATGGTGTTCCAGGTAATGCCAGAATATATGCATTGGCGGCAATCACGTTTTTACGTAAACGGTTACCATCCTCATCGCGGAATGTGTCATGGTTGTCGATGAAGGATACGCTATAGCGTTTATAACTATCATCTTTAGATAGGGCTGCTTCTTGCAACTTATTCCAATTGCCGTCGCCAAAGGCTTCTTTGATTTGGTATTTTAATGGGAAATCGAATGCTGCCGAGGTCCATCCTGTTTCTGATATCCACCACTTAATGGCGTCAATGCCGTCCCAATATTCACCTACGCAGAACTGAGGCTTGGCATGTTCGTTGTACATCTTGGTATATTGGGGGGCGTAGCCCTTCACCATGTCAAGGCGGAAACCAACATAGCCTAACTCCTTGAGGAGGAAGTCCAGATAGGTTTTACAGTTCTTTTGTACGTTGGCAGACGTGTGGTCCAAGTCTCGACCGCCACTGAAATCTGTACCCGTATCATCAGCACCAGTCACTGGCCATCCCCTCTCTTTGACATACCCTCCGTCATCATTATTACAAATGTCAGCACCGCTCCATGTTAATTTGTAGGTTACGTCAGAATTCACTATTCCCGCTCTTTCCTCATTAACAAAGTCAATCCATGAACCATTTTCTCCTCGGGGTGACTTATGGTTAATGACTACATCACTGATGAAACCTACACCTTTTTCCTTATAGGTGTTAATCATAGTGGTGAGGTATGACTCTTTTGCACCAAAGGAGCTGATGTGGTTGAGCCAATAGATAGGCATGTATCCCATCCTGTTGCCGGAACCGCAGTTGCCGGAATTTGGAATCCAAATCAAGTCTATGTAAGGAGCTATTTGGTCTGCCTGGGCTGTCAAGTTAGTCCATTTTGTATCTTCGTACGAGTCCCAATAGAAACCTTGTAGCATCACACCACCATAGTTATCGGGCCATTGGGCGAAAGAAAACTGTGCAAATAGTAAAGCAACGATAAATGCGTAGAATTTCTTCATGATAAAATTTAATCGTTAGTTGTACTTATAGTTTTATTTAGCAAAAATAGTTTTTTTTGTGATAGTACATGTGTCGTGTGTGCAAAAAGAGACTAGGATAAAATGAAAACGTTTGCGCGAGTGAGGAATATGAAAGCAACCAGCCTGAATGCAAAATCATTCAGGCTGGTTGCAGTTTTTTATCGTACGAACTTTTTCCCGTTGGTGATAAAGATACCGTGCGGCAGTGTGGATTTGTCGTTTCCCGCATAGCGACCGTCTATGGTATAATATCGTTGCAATCTGTTTTGTTGCTTATTAACGACGTTACCGATACCTGTGACAATGTCGCGTAAGCCATCTTGATTGTAGTATCCTCCGTTCTTGAATGTCAGGTTGTCTGTCTGTGGGTTACCATTGCTACTAAAAATGATAAGAGTAGGTTGGGTGGCATTACCGCTACCCTTGTAATCGGTAGCTTTGAATGTCCACTTCCATACATCCTTCCCGTTGTTCGTTCCTAACTTGGTGCATTCAACGCCTGGCCATGTGCCCCCCGTATAGTTGGCGTTGCTATTGTTGGCGTTCCACGCCCAGCACTTGATGGTATTCGTCCATGTTATAGGAGCTTCGAAGAAGGCGCACACCTCACCATCAGCTACGGTACAGAAACTCGGAATAGAGAAAGGCTCTACATATTCCACTTCATACTCACGTGTGATGATGTCGCCTGTGATGTTTCCATTGACAAGCATGGCAGCCTTCAAGGTTGTTGTGCCAATAGGAATGGTAATCTTCTCACCGCTAGCTACACTAGGACTCGAAGCCGTAGGAGTTGAACCGTCTGTAGTATAAACTATGCGGGCATTCTGAGTAGTTATTGCAGCAAGTATTACCTTCTGCTCTCCTTGATACTTGCCTGATGCATGACTGATCCATGCTGTATTTCCAACTGTATTGCGGATGTAATAAGCGTAATGGTAGCCATCCAAAATCTTTACCCATCCATTGTCGGTTGGTGCATAGTCTGATACGTTTCCAAGCACGGCTATCAGACGGTCGTCTGTAGAGAACGCATAACAAGCGGTGCTGTTCTTTAGTCGTGTGATACTACTGGTGTTGCTAATGCCTGCTAGTCTTCTGGCCTCAATCATTGGCTTGATGAATTCCTTGCAGTCAATCCAGTGCTTTAAGAATACACAAGGTGTTCCTGGCATTGCCAGCATGTGTGCGTTACCTGCCAATGTGTCTTTTTTGATGGGATCTTGTGGCGCATTTGCAGAACGGAATTCCGTGTCGTGGTTCTCAATGAAGGTGACACCATATCGTCTGTAGTTGCCATCTGATGCAAGACTACTATTGGCTAGTTTTGCCCAGTTTCCATTATTGCATGCATCACGGACAGTATATCTGAATGGAAAATCGAAAGCTGCACTTTGAATGACATTATCAACCTTAGTGCTGTTAATCCATGATTTTACATTTGACGCATTTCCATCCCAGTATTCTCCCACCGAGTATTTGGGGCTAGAGTCTTTATTATAGAGGCCTGTGAATGTGCCACTATAACCCTTTACCATGTCATAGCGGAAGCCTGCATAGCCTAAATCCTCCAGTAACGCATGGAGATAGGCTTTGACTATATTTTGAACATTCTCGCTCTTGTGATCAAGGTCGCGCATGCCATCCCAACCTTCGCCTGTGTCTGCAGCGCCGAGGGCCACTTTCAGACGTGTGGCTTCTGTTTGTGCCTTGCCGTTGTCATCGTCGCTGCAGACATCTGTCGAGGTCATCGTGTAGGTGATGTTGTTATATGTTTCTGTGGGAAACCCAAACCATCCGCTTCCGCTTTTTCGGTGGTTGATGACTACATCAGCAATTGTTTCTATTTTTTTTTCTTTAAAGGTGCTAATCATTGAGCGTAATTGCTTTTCGCTTCCAAAAGAGCTGGTATAGTGGTCAGTACCTGGAAACAAATAGTATGGGTCGTAACCCATGGATTTTCCATTGCAGTTACCGCTCTGTGGTATCCATACCAGTTGGAAATACTGTGATAACTCGTCAACCTGTGCTTGTAGATTTGTCCATTTTGAAGCCTTGTTATAGGAGTCCCAATAAAAGGCTTGCAACATGACTCCCTTGTATTCTGATGGCCAACCCTGTGCCATCATTGGTGAAGATACAAGAAGCGTTAGCAGTGAAAGTAGTAGCTTTTTCATCGTTTTCGCGCTTTATAGTTATTGTCTTGCAAATATACGAATATTAATGATTGGTTATATCTCTTTTAGTGTGAAAACTTAATTGTGTATATGCAATCGGTTGTTCTGTAATATAGAAGAGGCGGACATCTCATCATGGATGTCCGCCTCTTCATGTATTGTTGTAAATCGAGTTGTATCGATTTACGATTATTAGTATATTACTTCATCAGCATCTTACGACCATTCTGGATAGCGATACCGCGGAATGCTTTATTGATGCGCTGACCTTGCATGTTGTAGATAGCATTGTTGGCTTTGATGGTCTTTACAGTGCTAATTCCTGCTGGATCTGGTTCCGTCAATTCAACTGTGAGGAACTTAGAGTCAGGAATGAATGTGAAGATGACGTCATAGGTGCCAGCAAGCTCAACTGTGAAACTCATGTTTTCACCACCATCACCATATGACTCGTCCCAACTATGGTTTGCACATACTTTGAATTGGAATTCTGTTGCATCAAGTTCGATGTTAGGCTTAATCAGTTCGAATGAGCCGTCTTCCAACTTAACCATGTCGTTTTTTGTATTTGTAGGATCCCAAGTTGTACCGAAGATAGGTTCGCTGCTACCTGCAATTGTCCAAGTCTTTTCAGCAATGATAACATCACCTGTCTTTGTGGCTTCCACGGTAAATTCTCTGTTCTCAAGGTCTACGCTAAAGCTAATGGTGTATTTACCATTCTCTTCAACTGCAATCATAATGTTGGGATAATCTTTTCCCTCTTCGTCTTTTGAAGCAAATTTGCCTTCGCCAGCATTACCATTCCATTGTCCGTCAACTACAATTTTGAATTCATAATTAACATATGCTTCCAGAATGACATCAGTTTTTTGCAAAGTATAGTGAATACCATCCTTTGTAATCATTGTATTAGCTTCAGCATCTGCTTTCCAGCTTTCACCAAAAATTGCGGTAGCACCAGCGAGGACTACGGTGCTTTCCGTTGGCCCATCGTATTCACCGGTTTTTTCGGCTACTGCATTTAACGCAACTTTCCCCTCAGTAAGATCAAGTGAGAATGTGATTTTGTATGCACCATTTTCTGCAATTTCAATGGGTACGTTCTGAGCGTCATCACCGCTCACTCCATCTTTACCGATAGCATTAGGCCAACCTCCATTGACACAAGCTTTGAAGTAATAGGTGTTTTTCTTCAACATCACGTTCTCCTTGACCAAAGTATAGTGGATGTTGTCAGTCGTGGTCATGACGTTAGTCTCTGAAGCAGGATTCCAACCATCACCCATCAAAGCTGCATCACCAGCAATGGTCCATGTGTCTTGTGCCTGCATGCCAAGGGCTGCTGCCAGCATTACTAATAGCGTAAAAATTTTCTTCATAATTGTTTCGTTTTAAAGTTAATAATTATAGTAAGAATTAATGTTCTGTTGTTTTAACGCGTCATGTCCTTTCTGTGGCAAAATTAAATATTTTTTGGAATGTGTGTTCACGTTCTTGAAAAAAAATGTAATTAGCGAGATGCAAACGTTTTCGCGTTTCTAAGGTTGTAAGGAAGTGGGTGGGTTGCATTAACCACACCTCACTTCTTTTAATTGATAATCAGATGATTGCTATTCTACGGGGACAAAGTGGGCTGCACCAGTGATGTCACAGAAGTAAACATCATAGGTACCTGCTGGTACAGTAATGTTCTTCTTGTCCTTTGTGCAAATCTTTGCCCAATCAATACCGGCATTCCATTCCTTGTCGTTTTCGCCATAGCCCCAAACCATGTCATCGCTATGATTAGCACGGAACTTCAGGTCAGTGTCGCTGGCGAATGTATGACGATAGTACCAATTATGCTTGGTAGGATCAACAGCAGTGAGTTCAATCTCGCTGTTGTCGCTGGCAAGTAACATGGCAATACTGGTATAAGTGGTAGGATTCTGGTTCTCAAGTTTTTCCCACTTAAAGGTAAGTGCCTCCAGATCAATGGTGAATGTGTAGTACTCAGCTGTTGGAGCAATGAAGAAGTTATCCTTGTTGCCCTGAACAACATTTCCGTTTATAGACTTGTCGTTTTTGGTTTCAGTTGCATAGACTTTAGAGAAGTCCTTCTTAGGATAGTCGTTCTTCCAGTAGCTGATATTCCATACCAATATGTCACCAGCCGTACGTGCGGTATACTTTGTGGTGTACGAGAATGCCATGTCGTTACCTTCAATAGGAGTCATGACGTACTTGTAAGCATTGTCGGCCGTCACATTTCCTGTTGCCTTACCAAACAGATAGTAGTACGGATCTTCAAGCTTCTCAGGTGTAATCCTGATTGTGAAGGGGTCGGACAGGTAGATTAATTGCGCTTCTTTGTCATGAACTGCATTTGCCAGTACCTGAGCTGTGAATGTACGTTCTGTAGCTTTTTTGCCATAGAAAGCATACACCAGATTAGTAAGCTCCTCCTTAGTGACATTTCCGTCTTCTGTTGCCATAACATCATGAGGCTGTGACTTAGGTTTGTCCACAGGTCTTGCTTCGATGCGTAAATTCTCAAAAGTTATTCCACTGGGTAGAGTTCCTGTGGTAAGGGTAAACATCTTGACAGCATCTTCCGTCATGACACCTAAGTCAATGGGGGTTGTGGCTGCGGCAGAAACTGCGGCCTGGAAACCGTCAACTGTTATTACGGGCTCCTGCGGGTAAACAGGTGGCATCGGATAGTCATTGTGGCTTTCATCACAGGCGGTCAGTGACCAGCCTGCGATGACGAGCATCAATAATGATAATATCTTTTTCATAATCATTTCTATGTTATTATATTACTACTCATTTTTTATCTCACCCGTATCGTCGCAGAAATTCAGATAGATACGCTGTCCTTTTCTTGCGCTGACAAACGGTTTCACCTCATCACCATTACCACGGTACTTAATAACACATGAACTGCTGGTGCGGTCTTTGGGATATGCCATGAACTCTGTTTGCCACCAATCCCACTTGATGCTTACATATGCACGTACACCGCCATCGTCAGCCTCGGCGTCTCCTGGCAGTGGGGGAGATACGAACTGACCATTCATTGTTGTAGGAACCGTAAACTTAACATAGTCTGTATAGTTGGTTCTCAATGTCTTTTCCACCCAGAAGTCCTTAATGTCATCACCAAGAACATCTTCTAATGCAGGACCGATGAGCCATACATTAGCTTCGTAGAATCTGTAGGTCAGGGTTAACTGACGTTTCTCATTATTGCCGACGCCTTCAACCAGCATAATGTACCAACCTGGAGTATCTGTCGTTACAAGTCCGTCGTTAGATACATAGAAGCCAAGTGTATTACATTTGTAGACTGGAGTGATCATATTGTCGTCAAAGTTTGGCTCTCCCTTAATTGGACTGAGGCGAATACCCCTCTTGTCAAGCCAAACCATACGCCAATGGTTCTGGGTAGAGTTGTTGACCTGTATGGTCTTGACTGCTTTCTCCCAATCGTTATCGTTAAATGTACCAATGACGAATAATGAGTCAGGCATCACAACATCAGGCAGAGCGAAATTAAGTTTGACCTTGTTCAGTTTAACGATGTTTGACGTAGTCTCTGTTTCAGGAGTTCCGGCAATGTAAGCACGGATACGTATGTAAGCTGGTGTCTCAACAGGGAAGTCTTCCTGTTTCAGTCCTTTCTTTTTAATCATCTGCTTGGTGGTTGCCATGGCAATCTCTTTGCCAGGAACAATCATCTTATTCTGATAATAGGTTGTTGTCAGCTCACTGGGATCAGACATGTCGCTATCTATTGATATCTGTATAACATATGTCACCGTTGCTGGAAATCCGTAGCTGGGTGCCGTACAGGTCAACGTCACTGAGTCTGTGTTTGCCAAGTCGTATGTACTATTGGCAAACGTCGGCGTGTTTAATGTAATGGGCTCTTGTGTCTTTGACAGGTCTATGACGGGATTGTCATCGCGATCAGCATCACAAGCTACCATAAAGAAAACACTTACCATCAATGAAAATATAATGCTTAACTTTTTCATATCTGTATAGTATTATTAGGTTTGCTTAATTGTAATTAGGCTTAATGTTGGGGTTCGCATTCAATTCGCTGTCAGGAATGGGGAAGATATTGAAGCGCTTGTCGAACTGTGTTCCGGCCTTTGTTCCGCCCATCCATTCCCAAGTATAGTCGCTCTGACCTGCAAAGCGGTTCCAGCGAACAAGTACCATACGGCGCATTCCTTCAAAGCCAAACTCGCGTGACCATTCCTGGAAGATGTTCTCCAGTGTAACACTGGTTAAAGCCTCCGGGCTTGTTCCATCGTACTTGTTGGAACTCTTAACATTGGCACGCTTGCGCAAATCCTTGATACGCTCTATGCCTGCCGATGTACATGTTCCATCATTCAGACGAGCATCGGCTTCAGCAGAAATGAGGTATGCCTCAGCAAGACGCAACATGGGATAGTCGGTGTCGACAAAACGACCGCTGGGGTCGTGTCCCGATGTGCCATCAGCATGGAGGTTGTTGTATTTCATATAGACGAGACCATTGCTTGTAGATGATTCAGTCTCGATACTCATGGTCTGACCAGTGGTGTAGAAAATAGCACGGTCGTCTCCAGCACTCGTTACGATGTCCTTGGGAAGACCACTGGGGGCAGAGGATGATTTGCTGCCAAAGAATACCTGAGAGAACTGTTTGCGTGCGCGTACGCCACGGTCCCATGCCTGATTGGTGCCGTAACCCTTGATGGCATCACCATTTTCATCAGTAGCACCATAAAGATCCATTTCACGCATCTTGTCTGACATGTTGCTTGCTATCATGTAGAGTGAACCACCCCATGTCTGGGTTTTGTCACCATCATGAAGGGCAGGGAGAATGATTTCGTCTTGAGCACCGTTGGTGTCGTTATCGCCCATGAAGAGTAATTGGTAAGCGCTGAAACCATTCTTCGGAGTCGTACAAAGCTTATAGCTGGTGTTTATCGCTTTGTCTGCATAGGTCTTCGCTTCGTTCCAACGAGCAGTACCTGTATATACTTCTGCGTTTAGATACATGCGAGCCAGCAGCAGATAGCCTGCAGCCTTGTCGGCACGGCCATAGTCGGTAGCCTTCGCGTCTGCTAATACCTCATTGCCAGAGCCTTCTCCAATAATGTCTAACAGTTCGCCTTCCAAATATTTGAAGAGGTCTGCGCGCTGAATCTGAGGCGCTTTTTCGCTTGACAATTTAGTCAGGAACGGTGGATTGGCATAGAGGTCCATCAGATAGAAATAATGGAATGCGCGCATGAAACGAGCTTCGGCACGCTTCTGAAGAGTCACTGCGTCAGATCCCGTGGCACTGTCCAGATAGAAATTACATAGTGTCACACCAAACATGAGTCGGTAATATAGTGCCTTAGTCAGCACATTCGAGTTTGTCCATGAGTTATGATTCAACTCAGGAATACCAGGGTCGTTCCACCAGCAGTGTCCTTCGTCTGTAGTGAGCACATTAAGATACCAAATAAGACGTGTCATATTTGAAGTACCTTCATCGATGTCGTCCAAGTCGGAACTACCATTAGGACCTGTCTGTCCAGTGAGAACAAGATTACTATAGATTTTGTTGAAGATATAGTCTTGGTTGAAGTCTGACAGATCTTGGGGATTAATATTTTCAACCTCCAAGTCTTTCACGCATGACGTGAAAAACATTCCGCAGGCAATAGCGACCACAGTTGTTATATATTTCAGTTTCATAACTATTATTCTTTTTACTGTTTTACCTTAATACTGTGTTAGAAGTTCAAGCTGACACCAAGAATCGTCGTGATAGGACGTGGGTAAATGTCGCCATCAACGCCACTGGCTACCTCAGGATCAATTCCTGTATAGTTGGTAATCGTCATAACATTTTGCACAGTTGCATATGCACGTCCGTTTATCGAAGTACCAAACAGCTTGTTAAAGCTATAACCTAAAGTTATGTTATCCAGCTTCAAGAACGAAGCATTCTCTACAAAGTAGTCTGAAGCATACTGCTGCTGCGAAACATTAGTAAAGCCTCGTTCTACCGCTACAGTGCGCAGGTTGTTCAGGTTACCATTGGTGTAAACTGAACCAGCGCCGACATTGCTGGAACCTGAAGCTGTGCTGTTAAACACGTAGTTGCCCAAGCTTGCACGCATAGAGAAACCAAGGTCCCAATTCTTGTATTGTACTTTTGAAGACAGACCCATCAGCACATCAGCTGCAGGCTTGTAGTAATAGTAGCGGTCGCCACTATCCAGATAGCCATTACCATTGCGGTCAACAAATGCGTTGGGGATGGGCTTGCCATTTTGGTCGTAAACCTGCTGGTAAACGTGGAAGGCACTGACTGGCTTACCTACGGTATGGGCCTGGATGTTACCACCCGTACCAGTCAGTCCACCACCAGTCTCAACGAAGTAATCCGCGCCGACACCATCTATCAACTCGTCAATCTCGTTGTGGTTATAGGTGAAGTTGTAACTAACTTCCCACTGCCAGTCCTTGGTCTGAATAGGGCGTACGGTTGTCATGAACTCGAAACCGGTGTTGTGTAGTGAACCGATATTGCTAGTCACCTTGTTGCGGAAGTTAGAACCGGCTGCTACAAATACGGTGTTAATCAGATCGGTAGTCTTACGGTAGTACCAGTCTAAATTAAATTCAAGTCGGTTGTTCAAGAATGATAAGTCAATACCGGCATTCCATGTTGTTGTTTTCTCCCATGTCAGATGGGCGTTGAAGGCCTCAGGACGGTAAGTCGTACCATTATCCAGTACAGGATATAAGGCATGTGAGTTTGTGTTTGGCTTGAATACAGGAATGTAGGTGTAATCTCCAATACCTTCCTGCTGACCGGTGATACCCCAACCTAAGCGGAGCTTGGCATCGGTGAGCACGTCAATGTTCTTGAGGAAAGACTC
Organism: Prevotella sp. E13-17; assembly: GCF_022024035.1. NCBI lineage: Bacteria > Pseudomonadati > Bacteroidota > Bacteroidia > Bacteroidales > Prevotellaceae > Prevotella > Prevotella sp. E13-17. The sequence continues at coordinate 2,685,100 of NZ_CP091787.1, read as the reverse complement.
TTCCTTCATCTTCCATGCCAAGGCCATGGCAGGGAAGTAACCCCATTGCTGGTTTGGATTTCCCTTCATCCAATTGAAACGTGAAGAACCGTCAGCACGAAGTGTGAAGGTCAGCATGTAGCGGTCCATCAATGAGTAATTCAAACGGCCGAAGAAAGATACAAGGAAATTCTCGGTCTTATACATTGTAATCTGGTCTGCCTTAGGAGCATCGTAATAAGTACCCTCTGCATATTTTGTGTTGCCAGCAGGGTAGGTTCCATGGCCGAACCAGTCTGTCTGCTTGTGGAAATGCTGCCACTCATAACCGGCCATTGCGTCAAAGTGATGTACATCAGCAAAATCCTTCATGTATTGTGCGTATAATGATAGCTGCAGGTTATACGTGTCCATCGTGCTCCAGTTTGTCCAACCATAGTAGTTGGCAACGGCAGAGTTTGGCTGCCTGTCTGTATCCTGCTTACCAGTTGAAAGATCCATGGCGGCATTCATGTGTAAATGCAGGTCTTCGAAGCCATGAATAGAATAGTCGGCTTCAATATTACCAATCAAAGACTTTGAGGTAGCACGGTCGTTAGTCTGATTTAATGCAGCAACAGGGTTTCCTGTTCCCTTGTTGGTGTATTTCCAGTTTGCTGCGCCATCATAGCTTGCGCCAGTAAAGTTCTGAACATAGCCACCAAAATAGTCACGATAAACAGGATAATCGCTCTTAACGGCCTTCGTAGGATCCATAGCTATAGCTGCTCCTACTACACCAGGCGCATAATGATTTTTTGCTATCATACCCTTACCGTTGATGTTCAATTTCAGATGGTCTTTCAGTAGACTGGGAGAGAGGTTGAAACTACCTGTAAAGCGCTCAAATTTGTCGGTCTTGACTACACCTGATTGATTGGTATAACCTATAGAGACACGATAGGGCATGTTCTTCATGCCACCAGACATCGTTAAGTTGTGGTCTGTAGAGAGAGCTGTCCGGAAAATCTCATCTTGCCAATCAGTGTTGGCATACTGCTTGTTTCCGTTTGCATCATAATAGCCAAGCTCGGCATATGCATCGCTGTCCTCTCCATAGAGTTTTTTGATATAGCTCATCAAACCAGGACCATCAAGGACATCAGTAGTCTTCTTCACGCTAGCGATAGATACGTTGCTGTTATAATTGAACGTGGGCTTCTGTCCAGAGCGTCCTTTCTTGGTAGTAATAATGATGACACCATTTGATGCACGGCTACCATAAATTGCGGTAGCTGAAGCGTCCTTCAGCACGGTGAACGACTCGATATCGTTCGGGTTTACCATAGAGAGGGGGTTGGACAAACCCTGTACACCATAGTTGTCCATGGCCAAACCATCGATAACTATCAAAGGGTCGTTAGAGGCGTTCAGAGAAGAACCGCCACGAATACGAATCTGGGCGCCACCGCCGGGACGACCGTCACCAGAGATGACACTCACACCGGCAATCTTACCACTGATCATGTCTTGTGCATTGACGTTCAGGCCGTGGTTCTTTTCATCAGGTTTGATGGCTGTAACAGAGCCGGTCAGGTCGCTTTTCTTTGCGCGTCCGTAACCAATAACTACGACGTTTTCAAGAACTGCGGTGTCGTCCTTAAGGACTACCTCTAAGTTTGCAGCAGCTTTCACGGTGGCCATCTGATAACCTACATAGGAAATCTGGATGTCGGCTCCCTGCTTGGCTTGCAGCGTGAAGTTACCGTCGAAGTCGGTAATGGTGGCATTTTGTGTGCCAGCCACGCGTACAGTTGCGCCGATGATGACTTCACCTGTAGCATCTTTCACATGACCTTTCACCGTAATGTTCTGTGCAAAGGCTCCCATAGCCAGGAAAAGGCCCACAACAAGGGCTAACATCCTGAATGGTAATTTAATGTTTACCTGCTTCATCATTACAATAGTTTAATTAGAATTAGTTGTTAGTATATACAAATATTGAGTTAGTTCGACTGTTGTCAGCTTTCGATTTTTTTAGCTATTTGTTAAATGGTTTTAGATAATTTGTTGCAAAGATAGATTTTTTTCAATCCCTTTATACTTTTTGACTAATAAAAATGTTATATGTATAGATGCAAACGTTTGCAATTGTATTCGTTAACGATTTAACTCGGTACGAGAACATCAAAAATAAATAATTAATACTTTTGTAACATCATAAAACAACAAGCATACAAATCAAAATGGAAGAGAACTCACCGCTAACAATGAAAGACATCGCCAGAGAACTGGGTATATCAGTGGCTACGGTGTCGCGCGCCTTAAAGGATTCTCCGCGTATATCTAAGGAAATGCGCGTGCGCGTTCAACAATTTGCGCATGAGCATCATTTTGTGCCAAATCATCTGGCCGAGTTGTTGCGCTTGTCTAAGGTGAAACCACAGAAGCTTATTGGAGTCATCCTGCCGGAGTTGGTTCACTATTACTTTGCCAGTATCCTGAATGGCATTGAGGAGGAGGCAGCAGCTCATGGCTACCACATCGTCGTGGCTGTGAGCAACGAACGCTACGAGACAGAAGTGAAGCTCTGTCAGTCGTTTATCGAGATGAAAGTCTGTGGCGTGATTGTTTCTCAAGCCAAGGATACACATCATTTTGAGCATTTCAATCGATTGATAGAGGCGGGCGTGCCTTTGGTCTTCTATGATAGAATATGTACGGGCGTGGACGCGAGCCGTGTGGTGGTCGATGACTATATGGGCGCTTTCAATGCCGTGAGCTATCTCATTCGCACGGGTTGTCGTCGCATTGCCTACTTTGGTTCACCACTGAACCTCGAGACATCCAAGAACCGCTTTAATGGTTATAAGGATGCTTTGTTGAAAAATAAGATTCCATTCGACGAGTCTATGATTCGTATCTGCGACACACGTCATGATGCCGAGATGATCACACCGACGCTCTTTGATGACGACGTCTATCCCGATGCCTTCTTTGCCATCAACGATGATACTGCTTTAGGCATTCTATACACTGTGAAGCGTATGGGCATGCGTGTACCAGAGGATGTGTCTATCTGCGGTTTTACCAATGGCATCAGGGCCATTTCCTGCGATCCGATGCTTACCACGGTTGAGCAGCGCGGCGAGATGGTGGGCGAAGAGGCCGCAAACATCCTGATTGGTTATGTGGAAGGCAATATTCCGAAGGATCATGTAGAGAAACGTCTGGTTCGTACCCGCCTGATTATTCGAGGAACGACGCGATGAGATTTATTGAATGTTTGACAAGAAAAAACTAAAATTATATGATAGAATGAAAGCCTTATGAAACAAAAACCTGATTTAAACTTTTGGAATCTCTGGAATCTGAGCTTTGGCTTTTTTGGCGTACAAATAGCTTATTCGCTCCAGAGTGCAAACATCTCTCGCATCTTTGCTACACTGGGTGCCGACCCTCATTCACTCAGTTTCTTCTGGGTGCTGCCCCCATTGATGGGTATGCTTGTGCAACCCATTGTCGGAACACTCAGTGACAACACCTGGACACGTTTCGGTCGTCGCATTCCTTATTTGTTTGTTGGCGCAGCAATGGCTGTGCTGGTTATGTTGTTGCTGCCTAATGCAGGCTCTTTCGGTCTTTCGGTGGGCGCCGCATTGTGGTTTGGCGCCTGTGCCCTGATGTTTCTCGATACATCAATCAATATGGCAATGCAACCCTTCAAGATGTTGGTGGGCGATATGGTCAACGAAAAGCAGAAGACCAAGGCTTACTCCATACAGTCGTTCCTGTGTAATGCCGGCGGGCTCATAGGCTTTGCCTTCCCTTTTATCTTCACCGCTGTGGGCATAGCCAATACCGCTCCTACGGGTGTGGTGCCCGATTCGGTCATCTATTCATTCTATATAGGTGCACTCATTTTGATTCTTTGCGTGATCTATACGACCGTCAAGGTGAAAGAGTGGCCCCCGCAGGAGTATGTGGAGTATAATGCCCCATCCGAACAGGAGAAAGAGAGTGCAAACTGGTTCACTCTGTTGCGCAAGGCGCCTGCCACCTTCTGGCAGGTAGGTCTGGTGCAGTTCTTCTCGTGGGCTGCCTTCCTGTATATGTGGAACTATACCACAGGTGCTATCTCCGATACCGTGTGGAGCACCACAGATGTTGCTTCGGCTGGTTATCAGGAAGCAGGCAACTGGACCGGTATTGTCTTTGGTGTGCAAACGTTAGGCGCAGTATTGTGGGCCATGGTGCTGCCTCAGTTCAAGAACGTGAAGCTTGCCTATGCCTTCAGTCTGTTGTTGGGAGGCTTAGGTTTTGCCCTAGTCCCCTTCGTACACGACCAGTATGTACTCTTTGTACCATTCTTGCTTATCGGTTGCGCATGGGCAGCCATGTTGGCAATGCCGTTTGCACTGGTCACCAATGCCCTCCAGGGCTACGGCCACATGGGCGCCTATCTTGGATTATTCAACTGTACAATCTGTCTGCCTCAGATTGCGGCAGCCCTGCTGGGTGGAGTCGTTCTCTCGTTGGTGGGCAGTCACCAGTACAACATGATGTTTATTGCCGGCGCTATGTTGGCAGTAGGCGCACTCTGTGTGACGATGATCAAAACAAAGCGTTAGGTTCTTTCTGTAGTCAAGTTATCGTTTTCAATAATAATAGTGGCACTTTTCGATGAGTAAAGTGCCACTATTCCTTTCTTATAGTGTCACTTTTCGTATCAAAGAGCGTCTTTAGGATAGGGTAAATGCAAACGTTTGCGTTTTGCAAGAAATAAATTATACGTTTAAAGCGTTAAGAGGACGAAATAAAAGTATTATATTTGTAGCAAATAAAAACAAGATAAGCGTATGAAATTACTATTCAACCTTGATTATCAAACATCATTTGGCGAGCAATTGATGATGAATATCATCGTGGATCACAACCAGACAGAAGTTCATGCCATGTCAACGCGTGATGGATTGCACTGGACAGCAGAGATTTCTCGTGCAGAGAAAGGTTGTCTCGACTACTACTATAGCGTATGTCGGGGAAGCAAGGTGATGCGCCATGAGTGGCTTGTAGAGCCTCATAGACTGGAAATGCCATCGCTGAAAGCCACTTACTACAGGGTCTATGACCGTTGGATTGATATTCCAGAGGACAGCTATCTGTATTCGTCGGCCTTCACAGACTGTGTGATGGCTCGTGCCTGCAAGCCGATTTCCAACACCGAGCATGGACGTACGATACGCTTAAAGGTGCGTGCACCCCAACTGCAAAGTGGTTCGCAGCTGGCCATTGTGGGCAATGCTTCCTATTTAGGGTATTGGGATTGCGCCAAGGCACGCCCGATGACAGAGCATGCATACCATGAGTGGGTCATCAGTCTCGATGCTGACAGGTTGCCCGAAGTGTTTGAATTCAAGTTCGTCATTCTGGGCGAATCAGTGGTTTGGGAGAACTGCAGTAATCGTGTTTTGTTGAATCAGGAAATGGCACAGGGCGAAGTAGTGGTCTATGAGTTAGCCCAAGCCTGGTTCTCTATCCCTTCGTGGAAAGGTGCCGGAACGGTTATCCCAGTATTCTCTTTGCGCTCAGAAGGCAGTTTCGGCGTTGGCGACTTTGGCGATCTGAAACTGATGGTTGACTGGTGTGCCAAGACGCAGCAGCGCATCCTGCAGGTGCTGCCCATCAATGATACCACTATTACGCACACTTGGCAGGACTCCTATCCCTATAACTCTATCAGCATCTATGCACTTCACCCGCAATACACCGATTTGCGACAGTTGCCTATATTGAAAGATGAGGCCCAGCGTGGAGCCTTCGAACAACTTCGTCAGGAGTTGAATGCACTGCCTCAGATTGACTATGAGCGCGTGAACAAGGCGAAGATGGACTATCTGCGTGCTGTCTTTACTCAAGAGTGGACGGTCATCAAGCGCCGTGCCACCTATAAGAGCTTCTTCGAGACCAATAAAGACTGGCTGGAACCTTATGCACGGTTCTGCTATTATCGCGATAAATACGGCACGGCGCAGTTCTCAGAATGGCCGGCAAAACTGCCCAAAGCCGATCCAAAGACCATCGATTTCTGGTACTTTGTTCAGTATAATCTGGACCAACAAATGCGTGCCGCCCATCAGCATGCCCGCGAGAAAGGCGTCATTCTGAAAGGCGACATCCCCATTGGTATCTCGCGTTATGGCGTCGAGGCCTGGGTAGAACCGCGCTATTTCAACCTGAACGGGCAAGCAGGCGCTCCGCCCGATGCTTTCTCTGTCAACGGTCAGAATTGGGGATTCCCCACCTACAACTGGGACGAGATGCTGAGTGATGGCTGTCAGTGGTGGGTGCGCCGCTTCCGCAAGATGCAGGAATATTTTGATGCCTACCGCATTGACCACGTGTTGGGCTTCTTCCGCATTTGGGAGATACCTATTGACGCCGTCCATGGCTTGCTGGGACAGTTCTCTCCGGCACTCGGCATGACGCCCGAAGAGATTGAAGGCTACGGGCTTCACTTTCAGGAAGAACTGTTCACACGTCCGTTTATTGCCGACTGGACACTGCAGCGCATCTTTGGCGAGCGTGCGTCCTATGTGAAGGAACACTTCTTGAACCATCTGCACGATGATATCTGGGAGATGAAACCCGAATTCAATACGCAGCGCAAAGTGGAAGCCTGGGCAAAAGATAAGAACGAGGACGCATTGCGCGACGGGTTGTATGCCCTGATTAGCGATGTGCTCTTTGTGCGCGACCGCAAGGACACTCATAAGTTCCACCCCCGCATTGGTGTTCAAAACGATTTCATCTACGAGGCCTTGTGGGACAGCGACAAGGACGCATTCAACCGCCTCTACAACGACTACTTCTATCATCGCAACAACCAATTCTGGTACACCGAGGCCATGAAGAAGTTGCCGCTGCTGACTCAAGCCACCCGCATGCTCGTGTGTGCCGAGGATTTGGGCATGGTGCCCGACTGCGTTCCTTGGGTCATGGACGAGTTGCGCATACTCTCGCTCGAGATACAGTCCATGCCGAAAAATCCCACCGTGCGCTTTGGACATCTGCAGCATAATCCTTATCGCTCTGTGGCCACAATCTCTACACACGATATGGCCACGCTACGCCAGTGGTGGGATGAAGACTTCGAGCGGACGCAAGCCTACTATAACCAGATGTTGCACCATGATGGTCCGGCACCTCATCCCCTGACAGGCTATTTGGCCGAGGAGGTGGTGTCCATGCATCTCATGTCTCCATCCATGCTTTGCCTGTTGTCACTACAAGACTGGTTGAGCATCGACGAACAGTTGCGCCTGCCCAATGCTGATGCAGAGCGAATCAACATCCCCGCAAATCCGCGTCACTACTGGCGCTATCGCATGCACCTCACCATCGAACAGTTGATGCAAGCCGACGCATTCAACCGCGAGGTGTCTATGCTGATACGTCGTGGAGGAAGATAAAGTAACCCTATTAATAATATATCAAAAGCTAGATTGTAAGTATGAAAATGAAAGCACTCTTCGCAGTGTTGGCTATGCCCTTAATGGCGATGGCCGCTGAGGTGAAATCGCCTAACGGCAATGTGGTAGTAAACTTCTCTGTAGATGCCGATGGACGTCCTGTCTATGAGATGAGCTACAAAGGTAAAACGGTTGTGGCTCCATCGCATCTGGGATTGGAACTGGCCAAGGACAAGCATGCATCCAAAGGTATGGATGAGACCAACCTCTTGGATGGCTTCAGAATAAAGGAGGAGAAGACATCTGAATTTAAGGAGACGTGGAGTCCTGTATGGGGCGAAAGTAGCTCCATTCTGAACCACTATAATGAATATGCAGCTACGCTACAGCAGGAAAAAGAACAGCGTGAGATCATTGTCCGTTTCCGCGTATATAACGATGGTATCGGTTTCCGTTATGAGTTTCCACAGCAAAAGAACCTGAACTACTTTCTCATTCAGGAAGAGAAGACCGAGTTCGCCATGACGGGCGACCACACCGCTTGGTGGTTGCCGGGCGACTACGACACACAGGAGCAGGAAACACAGGAAACGAAGTTGTCTGAAATCAGAGGACGCCTGAAGCAGGCCGTAAACTGGGATAACTCGTCGGTAGCAGTCTTCTCGGAGACGGGTGTGCAGACGTCGCTGCAGATGAAGTCGGCTGATGGATTGTATATCAACATCCATGAGGCAGCCTGTGTGAACTATGCCACCATGCACCTGGAACTGATTGATGCGCAGACAAAGGCTTTCTCAACTAAGCTCGAGGGCAATAGCAACAACTATACCCCTTGGCCGAAGCCATCGGCTTGTCCGCTGCCAAAGCCCTTTACGTTTGTCAGCCACCTGACGCCCGATGCTACCGGACTGAAAGGTTGTATGCAGACCCCCTGTCAGTCGCCTTGGCGCACCGTGATGGTCAGCGACGATGCCCGCGATATGTTGTCGTCTAATCTGATTTTGAATCTGAATGAGCCTTGTGCCCTCGATGATACCTCGTGGATTCATCCCACGAAATACTGCGGCGTGTGGTGGGAAATGATCGTGGGCAAGAGCTCATGGAACTACACCGACGACTACCCCTCGGTCTATATTGACAAGGTGGACTGGAACAGCGTGAAGCCTAATGGTCGTCATGGTGCCAACAACGAGAAGGTGAAGCGTTACATAGACTTTGCTGCAGACAACGGATTGGACCAGGTGCTGGTAGAAGGATGGAACATTGGCTGGGAAGACTGGGCCAACATGTGGAAGCGTGACGTGTTCGACTTCGTGACGCCATATCCTGATTTCGACATTAAGATGCTGAACGACTATGCTCATTCTAAAGGTGTGAAACTGATGATGCACCATGAGACCTCTTCGTCAACGCAGAACTACGAGCGCCACATGGAAAAGGCTTACAGCCTGATGAATAAGTATGGCTACGATGCCGTGAAGAGTGGCTATGTGGGTGACATCATTCCTCGAGGCGATCACCACTACAGTCAGTCGATGAACGACCACTATCTGTTGTGCATCAAGGAGGCAGCAAAGCATCATATCATGGTGAATGCTCACGAGGCAGTGCGCCCTACAGGCCTGTGTCGTACTTATCCTAACTTGGTGGGCAATGAGGCTGCTCGTGGCACAGAGTATGAAGCTTTCGGCGGTTCTCGTCCCGACCATACCGTTATCCTGCCATTTACCCGCCTGCAGGGCGGACCGATGGACTACACGCCCGGCGTGCTCGAGACGCAGTTGAAGACCTGGAGCGATAATCCCAACTACATACATACCACGCTGGTAGGGCAGTTGGCTCTCTATGTCACCTTCTACAGTCCCCTGCAGATGGCTGCCGACCTGCCCGAGAACTATGCCAAGTTCATGGATGCCTTCCAGTTTATTAAGGATGTGGCAGTCGATTGGGACGAGTCGAAATACCTCGAGGCAGAACCTGCCGACTATATTACTGTGGCTCGTAAGGCTAAGGGCACCAACAATTGGTTCGTTGGCGGCAAGTGCGATGAGAACGGACATAAGTCGGTTGTCAAGCTCGACTTCCTGGATAAGGGGCGCAAGTATGACTGCACCATCTATGCAGACGCCAAAAATGCCCATTACGAGAAGAACCCTAAGGAATATGTGATTACCAAGAAAGTTGTTAAACAGGGTGATGTGCTGAAGCTCACCGAAGCACCTGGAGGTGGCTTTGCCATATCGCTCATAGCCAGATAAGCCTATGAAGAAAGCAGTATTAGCAGGAATGGCAGCTCTGATTGTTGCATGTGAACCCGCCAAGAAGTGTTTTATGTTCGACGAGGTGACCTATTCACCCAGTCAAACCGTATTTAAACTTTTTGCACCTTCTGACGCTTCCTGTCAGGTAGTGATAGGGGGGAATACCCTTCAGATGGAGCAATTGGCAGATACCATTTGGGCTGCTACTGCTGTAGGCGACCAGAAAGGCAAGACGTATGAATTCCTGGTGAACGGACAATCGTCGCCAGGCGTCTTTGCCAAGGCAGTCACCGTCAACGGACAGAAAGGTGTTGTCGTTGACATGGCTGAGACCAATCCCGTGGGTTGGGATACCGACATGCCCGTACGCCGTCCTTTCAAGGATCTGGTGATTTATGAACTTCACCATCGTGACTTCTCGATAGCCAACAAGTTGGCAAAGTATCCAGGCAAATACCTGGCTCTGACCGAGCTATGGGCCATTGACCATCTGAAGGAGCTGGGCATCAACGCGGTGCACATCCTGCCTTCTTATGACTACGGTTCGGTGGATGAAACCCGACTGGACGAGCCCCAATATAACTGGGGCTATGATCCAGTGAACTACAACGTGCCTGAGGGCGGCTATTCTACCGACCCCTATACTCCCACCACTCGTATCCTTGAGTTCAAGCAAATGGTACAGGCACTGCATCAGGCTGGCATTGCCGTGATTCTCGACGTGGTGTATAACCATACGTATAATATAGACAACAGCAATTTCCAAAAGACCTATCCCGACTATTTCTATCGCAAGACCAGCGATGGTGCCTATTCCAATGGTTCGGGATGTGGCAACGAGACGGCCAGCGAGCGCCCCATGATGCGTCGGTTCATGATTGAGAGCGTGAAGTACTGGATCAACGAGTACCATATTGATGGCTTCCGCTTCGACCTGATGGGTGTTCACGACATCGAGACCATGAACGAGATTCGAAAAGAGGTGGATAAGATAGACCCCTCTATAATAATATATGGTGAAGGATGGAGTGCCGGTTCCTGTGCCCTTCCCAACGAAGTGCTGGGTATGAAGGCCAACATCAGTAAGATGCCTGGCATTGCAGCTTTCTCCGACGACATGCGCGATGCGTTGCGCGGCCCCTTCTCTGACGATACCAAAGGAGCCTTCCTGGCTGGTATTCCTGGTATGGAGGAAAGTTTGAAGGCAGGCATTGCCGGCATGGCCGAACATCCGCAGGTGGACTACACCAAGGTGAACTACTCTGATAAGCCCTATGCTAAAGAGCCAACACAGATGATAGCTTATGTGAGCTGTCACGACGATATGTGTCTGACCGACCGTCTGCGCTCAAGCATTCCTGGCATCAAGGAAGACGAGCTGATACGCCTGGACCTGTTGGCACAGACAGCCGTGTTCACCTCGCAGGGTATTCCCTTTATGTTGAGTGGCGAGGAACTGCTGCGCGACAAGAAGGGTGTGCACAACTCTTTTGAGTCGCCCGACAGCATCAACCAATTGGACTGGAGCCACAAAGACAAGTATCCGCAGGTGTTCAATTACTATAAGCGTTTGATTGCTTTGCGCCGTAACCATCCGGCTTTCCGCCTGGGTGAGACATCGTTGGTGAAAAAACATCTGGAGTTCCTTGATACCGATACCGACTGCGTGGTGGCATTTCTGTTGAAGAATCATGCCGGCGGCGACAGTTGGAACAATATCATCGTCATACTGAACGGCAATCGCAGTGCCAAGCTGGTTAAGATACCCAAAGACCGCTACCAAGTGGTATGTTGCGATGGCGAAATCAACGAAAACGGACTGGGCGAGGTCAACAGCGACCGCGTGCTGGTCAAACCTCAATCTGCATTAATCATTCATAACTAAAACAATGAAACGAGTCATATTATTGCTGGCCCTCATGGGGCAGATGGCTGCTATGCATGCAGCAAAGGTAACGGTCGATAGGGTAGAGCCAACCGACTGGTATGTGGGACTGAAGAACCCGCAGGTGCAGTTGATGGTTTATGGTAAGGGCATCCGTGATGTGGCCTCCGTCACCACCGACTATGCAGGCGTACGTATTGATAGTCTGGTGCGACTGGATTCGCCCAACTACCTGTTGGTCTATATGAACGTGGGCAATGCCAACCCCGGCACGATGACGCTGAACTTCGACAAGAAAAAGGTGCAGTATCAGCTGAAGGCTCGCAAGATGAAAGGTGAAGACCATCGTGGCTTCGACATCAGCGATGTGCTCTATCTGTTGATGCCCGACCGCTTTGCTCAGGGCGCTCACCATCAATCGCAGGTGAAAGGTTTGCGCCAGTATCGTGAAGACCGCCAGGCGCCTTCGCTGCGTCATGGTGGCGACTTGGAAGGCTTGCGTGAACATTTGGACTATTTCAATGACCTGGGTGTCACAGCCCTTTGGTTTACACCCATTTTGGAGAACGACTCGCCCGACATGATGGAGACGTGGTCCACCTATCATGGTTATGCCTGTACCAACTACTACCGTGTGGATCCTCGCTTTGGCACCAACGATGACTATTGTCGTCTGATTGCCGATTGCCATCAGCGCGGCTTGAAGGTAGTGATGGACATGATTTTCAATCACTGCGGTTTCGAACATCCGTGGGTCAGCGACATGCCTTCGAAAGATTGGTTCAACCAGTCAGAATGGTTGAAGGAGTCGGGAGGCACCAGCGATTCCCGTGGCACCAGTTTCCAGCAGACCAGTTATAAGCTGACACCCGTGGTCGATCCTTATGCTGCCGAGGTTGATAAGAAGGAGACGCAGAACGCATGGTTCGTATCCACGATGCCCGACCTGAATCAGCACAACCCCCATCTGATGCGCTATCTCATCCAGAACTCCATCTGGTGGATAGAGACAGCCGACATCGACGGCATCCGCATGGATACCTATCCCTATGCTTTCCGCGAGCCTATGGCGCAGTGGATGAAAGAGCTCGACGAGGAATATCCCAACTTCAACACCGTCGGCGAGACGTGGGTCACCAAGCCTGCCTATACCGCCTCATGGCAGAAAGACTCTAAGTTGTCTGACACCAACAGCTATCTGAAAACCGTGATGGACTTCTCGTTCCAGGAGGCTATGGACTCCGCAAAGCGTGAGGAGACCGATGGCTGGTGGCGAGGCATGAACCGCCTTTACAACTCGTTTGTCTATGACTATCTCTATCCGAACCCATCATCGGTGATGGCTTTCCTTGATAATCACGACACTGATCGCTTCCTGGGCAATGGCGAGGACTCGCTGGCTATGAAGCAGGCTCTGGCATTGTTGCTCACGGTTCGTCGTATTCCTCAGCTTTATTATGGCACGGAGATTATGATGAACGGCACGAAGGAGAGGAGCGATGGCTATGTGCGTAAGGACTTCCCCGGTGGTTTCCCTGGTGACCAGCACAACGCATTCACCAAGGAAGGGCGCACGGCCAAAGAGAATCAGATGTTCTCATGGTTGAGTAACCTGTTGCATTGGCGCAATGGCAACGAGACGATCATCCGTGGCATGCAGAAACAGTTCATACCATATAATGGTATCTATGTCATCAGTCGCAGCTGGCATCGCAACACGGTGATGACCATCATGAACGGCACGTCTCGTCCTGCAGTGATGCCAGTGAAGCGCTATGCCGAGGTCATCGGTTCGGCCACCAAAGTGCAAGATGTACTCACAGGACGCACTTATGACTTGTCGCAAGACTTGAAACTGCAGCCTCGTCAGACCCTCATTCTTGAATTCTTGGGCGATTGATATCCATCCCTATCATATACACAAAGCGCCGCTTCTCCATTCGAGAGGCGGCGCTTTGTGTGTATAAGTTAGTTTTCTATCCCATGGCATGATGATGGGGGCAGTTTTGCAGCGTCATAGTTCTGCTTTTGATTTGCAATAGGGTTAGTTTTGACCTGCAAAAGCGTTAGTTTTGGTGTTAATCTAGCCCCTGGACGAGACGTTCCTAGCCCCTAGAACGACCACTTTTAGCCCCTAGAAGCAGCCCATCCAGGGGCTAGAAGTGACCATTCTAGGGGCTAGAATAGAAACTATTGTTTTGATTCTAGACTTTAAAAGTGGCGTTTCTAGACTTTAGAACTAGTGCTTTTAGACTTTAGAATGACCGTTTCTAGACTCTAGAAATGACCTTTCTAGACTTTAGATGAACACCAAAAGTATAACTATTGCAAGCTGAAAGGGGTACTTTCGGTTTGCAATAGTTGAAAGATTGGAGTTGAAAAGTGTAACTTTTGCGTGCTAATAGTGGCTGAACGGGTGGGAGAGACGACCTTTATTCGTTCTTAAGAATGGCCGCACGCATGTCTTTCAGCAGGTCGCTGGCAAAGATAAAGTCGGTGAGCTTCTTGTTGGTGCTATCAAACAGAGCTGCGGTAAGTACATAGGCAAGACTTACCGCAGCATTTGAAATTAAATCAATTACTACCTAAACTAAATAACTTTTAAACTATACTTATTCATCATACTTCGTTCTCGTCCCGCTCGCTGTCCTCGTCATCGTCCCAGACGTTGTAGGTGCGCGAGGCGGCATTGCTGGCATCGCCATCGGTTTCGGGCGTGTCGAAGGTGACGGTACGTCCACTTGCCGAGAGGTTCATAAAGGGTTCTGACTGTAGCAGAACCATCTCTGTCTGCGGTTTCTGATAATGTTTTTTCATAATATCCTCCTTTCATGATTACTTTCTGATATACTTCTTGCCCTTGCTGACGACGATGCCCTTGCTGTCGCCGACTTTCCGTCCGTCGAGGGTGTAGATGCTTTCCGCAGACCGATGAGCGGGAGCAGTGAGGTCGATGCCCGTTGTCGTACCGTCGTCGAAGACGATGCGGGCAGCAGCACTGGCAGGCACCTCGAAGTAGGCGCGCATGCCCTTCATGGTCTTGGTGGCATCGGCAGGAGCGGCCAGGTTGCCATTGGTCTGCAGGAAGAGGTTGGTGCCGTCGGTCTTCAGCTCAACGGGGCTGTAGGTACCCGTGAACTTATAGCTGTCGTTACCTACGCTCTGCGCCTCGGTGTCGGTCATGGTGATGCCGCTGAGGATGATGTCAGGACCGGTGGTCGTGGCAGGCTTGATGAGACAGGGCATGCCAGCCTCGATGGTGGTTGCCTCCTCGAAATACATCACGTCGCCCTCAACACTCTTCATCTTTGTGATCTTGGTATCGCTGCCGAAGGCTTTAGTCACCTGTTCGGCCGTCATCGAGAAGGGCACGCAGAACGTGTTCCAGTAGTCGGCCGACAGTGTGCGGTTCAGTTTCACGGTGATATCGCTGGCAGGTGCCACGCTGCAGGTTGTGTTGTCGTCGATGGTCTGGTCGGTGCCCAGATAGGTGAGGTGGAAGTTGTCGACCACTGTCCATTCGTTTGCCACGGCATTGCCTTCCTTGATGATACCGAGCTTCAGAGTGCCGTCGGTCACCACGACCTCGATTTCCTCGTTCACATAGCCACAGTAGCGGTTGACCACCACCGATGCCAACACAGCATCGTTATGAGGGGGGAAGGTGTATTCTCCTATATCGTAGGTCTTCTGGACGGTCAGGGGGTAGGTGCCGTCACCAGTAGTATGACCCTGGCACAAGGGCTCGTCGAAGGGCGACATGAGGGCTTTCTTCTCGTTGTTGGCAAAATAGAACACCCGCTGCTCATTGGAACCCTTGTTTATTAAATCAGCCACAGCATCGTAGAATCCACCGAGGTAGAAGCCCTGGAGGTTGAAGTGGTAGATGCCGTTGGGCAGACCGGTGAGTTGGATGGAGAGTTCTTTCCCATCGGGAATGCCTTGACCTGGGGTTGAGTTCTGCATGATGCTGTTGCCCATACGCCAGGATTGACCATTCTCACCTTCACCTTTGAGCGTGAATCCGTCATTGGTCCACAGAGTAGCGCGCTCGTTGTTTTTGGCAAAATCGGCATTAGGCACCAGCCAGGAGGCATCCTGTGGTGTGGTTCTTGAAGCATCGGCCACCATCTTTGCCAGTCGTTCCTCCTTGCTGACCACTTGCCACGTGTTCAGCAACGACACCTCACTGATTTTCGAGTTGTTAGGAATCTCTAAGTAGTAGCGTTTGTTGTTGACCAGAGGCTGGGTGAAAAGATTATAGGCAGGGAAGTCCCATTTAGTTTCCACAGCCCTCAGGTAGATTTCCCCACAGTGGATGGTGTAGCCATTGGAAACGGAGGCATCGCCAGCTTCGAATATCCATACCCTGTTAGCTGCCTTTTCACTGTCGAAATAGGTTTGGGGCTCGGAGTTCAGGGAGTTCTTGCCGAAGCCGCCGCCCAGGAAGTACCCTTCGCCGCTGGCCACCATATTAATATCAAGGCCACGTGTGCCAAGGTTGCCTAAGGGCTGGAAGAAGTTGCACTTGCTGTCGTTGTTCTGCAGCCATAGTCCGCTCTGCACATTGTAGAGATAGAAGACACCTTCCTGTGGTGTCGTACCGGTGTATGGCGATGTCTGAGCCGTCATATCCAGGGAGGCCATCATCACTCCCGCTAATAAAATCATTTTCTTCATAAGCTTTTCTTGTTTGTTGGTATAGTAATAATTCCTGCTCCAAATTTAGGTGATTTCACAGGGCTGTCATGGTAAATTTGTTTTTATTTTCAAGAAAATTGTTTCATTCTTCAGACCGTATGGGCAAAAGTCATTTTATGCCCACTTTTTTTCCTCCTGTGATGTACAGGCCCGACAGTGGGGCAGTGCTCAGTAGACGCCCCCCAAGAGTGAGAAGAGAGTTCTGTTTGTCATTACTTTAGCGTTTCTTGTTCGCGGTCGGGATTATAGTAGCCGCTGACCTGCCGGAGGAATTTCTTCTTCAGCCGCCTGAGCAGGGCAGGCTTCTGGCGGGCGAGATCGGTGTGCTGCGTAGGGTCGGCCTGCAGGTCGTAGAGGGCCCAGTCGCTGACCACACCCAGCTCGTTGCCCGTCTCGTTGGTCTCAGGGCCACGATAGGGCGGCACCAGTGCATACTGACGCCAGCGGTAGGCCAGTCGTCCGCTGGCTTCCACCACGAGGTCGTCGCGGTGCTTCATGCGCTGTCCGAGGAAGGTGTCGAGCATGTCCTTCGAGTCGAGCGAGTCGGGGACGGGCTGGTTGATCAGTCGTCCGAACGATGCCAGCAGGTCCTGCTGTGACACGAGCACCGGACTGTTGACATGACGTGTGTGCCCTTTCCAATAGACGAAGAAAGGAACGCGTGTGCCGGCATCGAAGAGGCTGTACTTGCCCCCTCGCAGCGAGCCGTTGGGGTCGTGCATGAAACGGGTATCGCGCGAGCCGTCCTCATAGCCGTCGTCGAGCACCGGTCCGTTGTCGGAGGTGAAAACGATGAGCGTGTTATCCAGCAAATGGCTCTCTTCCAGCTTCTTGATAATCTGTCCCACGCACCAGTCGGCCTCGACCACCACATCGCCTCGGGGACCGAGTTGCGTGGAGCCTACAAAGCGTGGATCAGCCGTGCGGGGCACATGAGGCTGGTGCAGGCCGTAGTAGAGGAAGAAGGGCTCGTTCAGCCTGCTTACCGAGTCGATGAACCAGCAGGAACGGTCAAGGAAATACTGGGCCATCTCGTCGTCCTTCCACCGTGCCCGCTCGCCCCCTTTCATATAGCCGATGCGGGGAATGCCGTTGACGACGGTATTCTGGTGACCGTGGCTCCACTGCATCTTCACCAGCTCGGGGTTGGTCAGCGCTGTGGGTTCGCCAGGGAAGGGCGTGTCGTAGTCCACGTAGATAGGATCGTTGGCATCGCGTCCCACCACGTCGCCGTTCTCCACATAGACCGTCGGCACACGATCGACGGTGGCAGCGATGATGCACGAGTAGTCAAAACCTATCTCGCGTGCCCCCGGGGCTATGTGGCTGTTCCAGTCAATCTTGCCGATGCCCATGCCGAGGTGCCATTTGCCCACGGCAGCCGTGGCATAGCCTGCCTGCTGGAACATGCGGGGCATGGTAAACTGCTGGGGCGAGATGAGCAGCGGCGCATCGCCAGGCAGAATCTTCGCCTGTTCGTTCTTCCACGGATACATGCCCGTAAACAGGGCGTAGCGCGATGGTGTAGAGGTGGCCGAGGCGGCATGGCCGTCATTCAGACAGACACCCTCAGTGGCCAGGCGGTCGATGTTGGGTGTGTGGATGGTAGTGTTGCCATAGGCACTCACGTCGCCCCATCCCAGGTCGTCGGCCATGATGACGATGACGTTAGGCTTCTCCTGCTGTGCCAGTGCGGGCACTGCTGCCGCGAGTGCCGCCAGCACCGTTGTGGTGTTCTTTCTCATAGGCTTATTCTGTAGATGACGAATGCGTTGCCGGGCAGGGTAATCTTATCACCCTTGCTGACAGTAGTTGTCGTAGTGACTGTGCTGACAGCATCGGGCGTCAGCGGTGTCACCCGCTGGTCGGGTGTGGCAGTGAGGGTCAGAACTTCCGTCTGGCGATTCTTGAAGTTCTTGTCGGTTTTCAGTTCAAACGCCTGAGGCTGTTCGCTCAGATTGATGATCTTCACCACCATCTGCTTGCGCTGCAGGTCGCGACCTGCGGTGACGAAGAGCGTCTGTTCGCCCTCACTGTTGGCCACGTCGAATACCTGGTCAACGGGGTTGTCACGCAGCATCTTGCACAGATAGTAATTGAACGTGCGGGCGCTCACCGTGCTGCTGTTGAGTATCAGCGGCTGCATGTCGTTGCGGTCTATGGATTCCCAGTTGCGCATCAGTGGGCGGTCGGCCATGATGGGGTTCATGTCGCCGTTGCGCTCCAGTCCCATCTTGAAGATGCCCTCGGCCAGGATGCTGCCCGGGTAGCGGCCCGACGGTCCGCCCACGCCGTTGCTCTGTATGCCCAGCTCACCGATGAAGATGTCAATGCCGCGCCGCTTGTATACATCGTACTTATGGAAATTTTTCACGGCCCATGGAATGTCCTTGTAGTAGTGCTCGTCATAGATTTCCACCTCGCTCCTGTCTATGAACTCATCCATGAAACGCTCTTTCTCGCCCTCGGTGCCCAGCGGGCTGTTGGCGATGAAGCGCAGCTGGGGATAGCGCTGCTTCACTGCCGAGTAGATCTGGTGGTACTTCTCGTAATAGACAGGACCGAAGTCCTCGTTGCCTATCTCGACATACTTCAGCGGGAAGGGTTCGGGATGTCCGTTCTTGGCGCGCTCGGCTCCCCATCGGCTGTCGACAGGCCCTATGGCATATTCGATGGCGTCGAGCAGGTCGTTGATATAATAGTTCACGTCGGTCTCCTTGTGTAAGAAATGACGCTGGTCGTCGCGGTGCACCCATTCCGTGCAGGCCATGCCCGTCGGGGTGACATACATGGCATCGCAGCCCATGTATTCGCATAGCTCGTAGAACTCATGGTAGCCCAGTCCGTCGGTACGGTAGTGGGGCTCCCACTTGCACCACTGTCCAGGCCTCTGGGCTATGTCGCCGATGGTCTTCTTCCAGTGGTACATCGTCTCCTCGTTAACGCCATGGACGATGCAACCGCCAGGGAAGCGCAGGAAGTGGGGACGGTAGTCGATGAGGTTCTGCAGCACGTCGGCACGGAACACTGAGCGTCCGCCGTCGTAGGTGTCCGACGGGAACATCGACACCATGTCTAACTGGAAGCGTCCGCGCTGCGAGGGAACGATGGTGAGCATGCCGGCAGCAATGTTCTTTGTCGGCACGAGTTCACACTCGTATTTCGTCCATTGGCCTTTCCCGATGGTGAACGACTTAGCTTCCGACACGGCCCGTCCCTCCTCGTCGGAGAGTCGGAAGGCGACGGTACCCTCGTAGCCCTCGCTACGGGCATAGAACGACAGGCGGCAGGCCACGCCCTGCTTGAAAGCCATGCCGTTGTAGCCCTGGTTGTGGATGGCGGCACGCCCCAGGTCGTTGCTGATGACGTTGACAGCCATCGAGTGCGGGTTCTGGTCGTTCAGCGGGTGTCGGTCGGTGCAGGTGATGCGTATGGGACTGTTGGACAGCGGTGTGGTAACCCATCCCACCAGCGGGTCTATCTGATAGACGCGCTTGTTGGGGTGCCCAGGATTGGGCACGTCCTTATACTGTCCGTTCTCGATGACAAGTCCTCCGGGGAGGTTGGCTTCCTCGAAACCACGGTTGCGTACCATCTCGGCATAGAGTCCGCCCTCGCCGATGTTGCCTATCTCCTCATAGTGCCAGCCATAGATCATGCGCGACACCTTCTTTGCCTTTGCCGTGGTGATGGTCACACTATGGTTCTGGGCCTGGATGCCTGTGGCCATTAGTGCTGTCAGCACTACGGCGGTAAAACATTTGTTTGTCTTCATATCATTGTGTTTTTTTCGTTACTCTCTTATAGTCGATGGCGAAACGTCCCTTTCTGAACTTCATAGGCACCACGCCCGGTCGGCATGTCTGTTTGTACTCCTTGGCCTGAGCGCCCCGTGGATTGAAGAAGATGGTGGCCCACCACTGCCCCTGCTTGTCGCGGAACAGGTTGTTGTGCCCGCCGCCGGTGATGGCGTTATAGCGGGGCCCGTATGGACCATAGATATTGTCGGCCGATGCGATGATGCAGTCGTAGCTGTAGCGGGTGCGGTTGTCATCTACTGCGGGGCAGTAGGTGGCCGTCCCGTCGTCGAGACGGTGCGACCATATAGCCTGCACCAGGTGATAGCGTCCCCCTTCCTTGCAGATGAAGGCCCCTTCGATGTAGGGTTCAGGATGATAGGCTATCTCCTGCATCCTGCGCAGCGGTTCGTCCAGCCCCGACATGTCGGCTTTCATCCTGGCTATATAGTGGTTGTGGCCTATGAAATAGACCGTTCCGTCTTCATCTTCAAACAGCGAGCCGTCGATATTGTCGAACAGCGGTTCCTCCTCGTTGGCCTCGATGTTCACGTAGGGACCCTCGGGGCCGCCCGTCGTGCTCCTGAGCACAAACGAGCCCTTGCCGCCCGTCTTCGAGTTGTTCATGCAGGCCACGATGAACCAGCACTTCTGACTTTTCAGGTAGTGCAGCTCGGGTGCCCACACAGCTCGGAAGCGGTTGTCCATCACGTCGCCGTTGAGCGAGCGTTTTGGGTAGCGTTCGTCCTCCCCAAACACCTTGGCTTCACGCTGCCAGGTGCCGTCGTCGTCGAGCGACCACACGCGGCCCAACGGTGTCCACTCCTTCATGTCCTTAGAGCGGAACACGTAGATGCCGTCGTTCCAGTCCCAGCAGTGAGTCTGACCGGGAAATACCCTTGTGGGGTCGGCCGTCGTGCCCGTCATGTAGTAGTAGCCGTCGGGGCCCAGCGTCATCCATGTGTCGCGCATCCAGTAGTCCATCACGGGCTCCGTGGCCAGTGGCAGGCGCGTATGGCGGTCGGCGGTGCGTGCCTGTCCGTAGGGGGCGTCGCCGATGGTCGGTGCCGAGGCCGCAGGCCATGCCATGAGCATGGCGGCCAGCATGCCAGTCTTGAAGAATAGCGTTGTCTTTTTGCTTGTCATTTTATAATGTTTTTTTTCCCGTCAATGATGAATAACCCTTTTCTTTTCGCCGTACGCTGCCCTGCCAGATTGTAGATCAGTGCCCTCTTGTGCCAAGTGGGGACAGTCATCACGCTCTCCACCTTCGTGGCATCGCCGACGACCACGCTGCCCTTGGCCGAACCACCGTCGGCAGCATGGGCAGTGATGGTAACTGCCCCCTCGGCATGGCGGGTGATGATGCCGTTGTCATCGACTGACAGCACGTCGGGGTTGCTGCTTACCCAGCTTAGCATCGTGTTAGTGGCATCGGCAGGCAGGATGGTGGCCTTCAGCTGCTGGCTTTTGCCTACAGTGCACCCCGTCTCGGCTATGCTGATGCTTTCCACCCTGACACCCCCTGTCTGGTAGCAGAGCATGTTGTTGAAGTGAGCGGCCAGGCCCTTCGTTGCCAGTGCGGGCACCGACGGCTGCCAGTTGCCCTGTACCGTGGCCATGAGCTGGCCGTCAACCATGATCCTCACGCCGTCGCGCTCACGCCGTGCCCTCAGGTGATAGCCCGCTGCCACGTCTTCGTGTACATAGATGCAGAACGGACGTGCATGCGTTCCCGACTTGGGCGTCAGGTACAGTCTTACTGCCGAGGTCTTCACCGGTGCAAACGTGTAGGTGTTCATCACGCCCAGCTTCGGCTCGCCCTGCAGCGTTGCCTCCACTTGCTTCCACGAACTGCCTTCCCTTGCCATCACAATCACTTTTGTGGGCAGGTCGAATGTCTGGTTCAGGTAGGGATAGGGTCCTTCCAGCCACAGCACGTCGATACCCGACACCTCCGTCTCATTACGCAGTTCGTAGATGTACGAATTGGTGGGATAGGCCGATGATGTCGAGAACGAATACTGCCGCATGGTCTTATGGTTCAATGGAACCGTCTGCTGGCTGGTCACGATGCCCTGTTCGCACGATGTGATGTCCAGTGCCTTCTTGCCGTAATTGATGGTAGCACGCACATAGTTCTGTCCATCGACATAGACAGGATAGAAGCCTGCCTCGCCAGCCGTAGCCAGGCCGTCGGTAGTCATATAGGCAGAGAACTCATAGTTCCATGCTGGGTCGCCCTTCAGTGCGAGGGCCTCGACAGCTTCCGTCGACTGCTGCGACAGTCCGCCGTCATCCACTGTCCACGTGCCACCCTGGGGCGTCCAGCCCAGCACATGACTGTTCCATTCGTCCCAGCCCGCTGTATATTGTATGGCATCAAAACTCACTGTCGGCGACGAGGCCACCAGTCCTACTGTTCCAGCGCCGCTGTGTCCTATCACGGCATCGCCGCCAATGGTCAGGTTGAACTCGTCGAGCATCACGTGAAGCCGGTCCACGTTTTTATATATGGTCAGTGTGTGCCATGGCTCGGCATAGCCAGCCACCAACGGGTGGTCTTCCAGGAAGCGGAACTTGGCGGGCAGGGGCTTCTCAGCCGTGGTGACTGTTCCATCTATGCTGTTGGTCAGTCGCCACTTGCCTTCACGTCCTATCTCCACGCGCACCCAGTTCTGTTCATCCTTATAGTAGGCATAGGCACCGCCCCAGTCGTTGCTGCCCTGCAGTCGCAGAGGCACTTCGAAGCGGTAGTTGGCCTCGGCGGGTTTTCGCAGCAGCAGCTCGCCGCCCGTGGCAGCCGTTGGTGCCATCACCTTATCGACCACCTTCCATTCCGATCCGCCCAGGAAACGGAACGGATAGTACAGCGCATAGTCGAGATAGTTGATCATGGTGGGCTGTGCCGGTGCAGGATGGTAGCCTGCCGACCCTTTCACTGTAGACTCCACCACGGGTTCCTGGCCGTAGAAGTGTATGCGATCGATACTCTGTTTCTGCTGCCCTTCGATATAAGACTTGTAAACCATCCACCGCTCAAAGCCGTTGGGACCGGCAGTGAAGTTGGGCTGTGCCGGACCGATCATCACGGGATACATATCCTCGTCGCCCGTGTCGTAGAAGCCGAAGTCGATGAGCTGCTGGCTGGTATTCGATGTGTTGGAACTCACACCTGCCACTGCCACGATATTCTCTCCTGGCTTCAGCCACGACGGGTCTATCATACGTACGGAATAGGTATTGTTGGATGATGTCACCTTGAAGTCGTGACCGTTGATATAGAAGGTCGCCGTACCGTTCACCCACAGTTTCATGCCCATGTGCGAGGGCACCTCATCGAGTGTGAACGTGCGCCGTATGTAGATATTGGTGGTCTTCCAGAAAGTCTTGCGGGCACGCACCCTGGCATTGGTCATCGTCGTTCCGGAAAATAAATCAAACTCCTGATAGCCGAAACCGCCCTGACCTTGCTTCCATGACGAGTCGTCATAGTCGGCGGATGTCCAGCTGCCCGAAGGCTGACTCATGGTGTACCGTGCATCCCAACCGCCATGCTCGGCCGTAGGGGCGATGGGCTTATAGTCAATGAGCTGCTGTTCGGTGTTGCGGGTGATCACCGGATGTGGCAGCTTCTTCGAGTTGTTGAAGTTCATGGGCTGGTCGCTGATGGCGCACCCCACCTGGTACATGCCCGAGCGTGGTCCCATGCGGTTCACAGCATAGAATATATAGTATTTGTCATGGTAGCGCGCTAACTCCGGACCCTCGAAGTTGATATGATTCAGGCTGGTGGGGTGTCCGCGCTGGTGAGTCATCTGCACTCTGCCCTCGGTGATGTCCCAGCGCGAGAAAGGCGAGTTCATGCGGAAAGCCCACACCTCAGGCCCGTCAATATTGCTGGCAGCACGTGTCATGGGATGCGGGTCGGTAGGGTTGCGCTTCTTCACCCAGTATATCTCACCGTCTTCGTCCTGGAATACCTGCACATCAATGCCGTAGTCGTCGAAGGGCTCCATCAGCGTTTGCTCTTTATAGTTGCCCTGCGGTTCGTCGCAGTAGCAATGGCCAATGCCGTTGAAGTAGCTGTGCCATACACCATTACGGTAGATCAGATCGCCCGCCTGCACCTGTTTATAAGTATATGCCTGCGTCCACTGCGGGTCGTTCAGCCATGTGGCACCGTCTGTGGTTACCGCTTTCACAGGATTGGACCATGACACCATGTCCTTTGATCTGGAGATGGTGCCCTTCGTCTCTTCACCCATGATATAGAAATAGCCACGATGACGTTCTACGCAGCCGTCACGCATGTTATGCACGGGATTGACAAAGCCCTGCTGGGCCGTCGCGGTCAGTATTGTCATGCCAGCCGCGACCACTGGCCAGATAATTGTTCGCAAGTTCATGGTGCTGATCCTTTTTAAAATACCTTTCGCTTGCAAAGTTACGATAATGATACCCTATACACAGGGAAAAATGTTCTTAATACAGGGAATAATGTTAGGGAGTGGACAGAAACGCTACTTTTCGCCTGTGTCTTCATTTTTTTTCGCCTGTTGCTGGGCCACGAACTCACGTGGAAGCTGTCCCGTCGACTTCTTGAAACACTTGGCAAAGTAGTTGGGGTCTGAGAATCCCGTGGCATAGGCAGTGTCGGTGGGCGTATGTCCTGCAAGTAGCAGCTCCTTCGCCTTCCTGACACGCGTCTCACGGATATATTCGCCAATAGACATATTGATCAGACTCTTCAGTTTCACATGCAGCTTCGTACGGCTCACGCCCACCCCCATGCACACATCGTTCACACAGAAGTCGCTGTTACCGATATTCTCCTCAACGATACTGCGGATATCGCGCAGCAGCTTCTCGTCATAGCGGTTGTTGGCCATCACGCTGATGTCGAGTGTCGACGACTCGTTGAACAGTCGGCGGTTGTTGTCGCGCGTCTTCAGGGTGTTCTTCACCTGCAGCAGTAGGACGGCGGGGTCGAAGGGTTTCTCTATGTAGGCATCGGCCCCCAGCTCATAGCCTTCGCGTGTGGCCAGGGTGCCGCCCTTGGCCGTCAGCAGTATGACGGGGATGTGGGCCGTCAGTATATCGCTCTTTACGGCACGGCACAGCTCGGTACCGCTGAGACGAGGCATCATCACATCACTGACGATGATATCTGGCAGATGAGCGGCCCTGATCTGGTCGAGAGCCTGCTGTCCGTCATTGGCAGTGAACAACTGGAATTCTCCTTCAAAGATGCTGGTGAGGAACCGCAGCATGTCAGGGTTGTCCTCGACCAAGAGCACGGTGCTGAGTCCCTCATCAGTGTGCTGGGGCTCTACCTCGTCACCAGTTGTCGCTACCACAGTTTTCTCGTCATCAGCATTCTTTAGGGCTGAGGCTGCAGGTTGCATCTGCAACGTAGCGGTGAATACGGACCCGCGTCCAGGTTCCGATTCCACGGTTATCATACCTCCATGGGCTTCAACCAGACCTTTGGTCACGGCCAGGCCGACGCCCCATCCCTGTGACTTGTTGCCGTCGGCATTGGCTTGGTAGAATTTCTCGAAAATATGTGTCACGGTTTCCTCGTCCATACCTATGCCTGTATCGCTGACAGTGATACATAGTTCGCCATGAGGACTCAGTGTGGCAGACAGCTCTACAGTACCGCCCTGTGGTGTGAACTTGAAGGCATTGGACAGCAGGTTGGCTACGATTTTCTCTACTGCCTCGGGCGAATAGGAACCTTCTGCCTCCCAGTCCTCTATCTCAATGTTGTAAACCATACCCTTCTCGTCGGCAAGGGGCTGGAAACGGCTCGACACATCGTTGACAAGGGCAAGGGGATTGCCATACACCATCTTCAGCTGTTGGTGGATGTCGCGCAGCCCTCCTGCCTCGACCAGCTCGTCGAGCAGCGACTGCATGGTGCCGGCGCCTTTCAGAATGGTTTCAATGTTCTCTTTTGACTTTCCGCTTTTCACTTCATGGAGCAGCTTGCGGGCAGGGGCAATAATGAGCGAGAGAGGTGTCTTGAACTCGTGCGAGATATCGGTGAAGAAAGCCTGCTTCATCTGATCCAGCTTTTCCAGTTTCTCTTTTTCGATACGCATCTCATAGGCCATGCGTTTTTCATGCTGTCGGCGGCGATAGTGTCGGAAGAGCCACCAGAGGAAGGCACCGAGGAGGAGGGCGTAGGCCGTGTAAGCCCACCATGTTGCATAGAACGGCGGACGGATGATGATGGTAATAGAGCGTATGTTACTATCAGAGAAGACGCCGCGTGTAGAAGAGGCGCGAACAGAAAAGACATAACGCCCCGAGGGGAGGTGCGAATAGTATAGCTTACGTTGGGTGCCTACGTACTGCCATTCGCTGCCCAGGCCTTCCATCTTCACTTCATAGACAATTCCCTGCGTATGGGCAGGCTGTATGGCCGCGAAAGCTATGCCGATGGTGGCGGCCTCGTCGTAACTGAGCGTGATGCAATCGAGCGCATCTATGTCGCACTCCTTGTCGGCGTCGAGTGTCAGTGGCAGGAACTGTACTGGTGGAAAGGTAGGCTCGGACATCACTTGCTCTGGCCGGAAGGACACGAGTCCGTCAACCGCTCCGAACCAGAGCGTGCCCTGTGAGTCACAGAGCGCGGAGGTGTAGTTGAAATGGCCTGTGGGCAGGTCGTCGCCTTCGCTGAGCATGGTTGCCGTCCGACTTTCGGGATCGAGCCGATAGATGCTCTTACCAGCCGTTATCCACAGGTTCCCGTCAGCCGACTCGGTGAGGCCGTAGATGCACAGTTCGGCCAGCACGCCGCTGCGTATCATGGACTCGAAGGAGGCGTTCTCCTTTTTGAGAAAGAGTCCGCCGTTGTTGGTACCTACCCAGAGCTGTCCGCTACGTGTGACGAGAAGTGTGGTGATGTAGCCGTCGGTGATCTGTCCCGGGGCAGATCCTGCCTTGTAGTGGTGGGTTGTTCCCGTCGTCTTGTCGTAGCTGATGAGTCCGTTGTATCGCGTGCCAACCCATACGATGCCGTCCTTGTCGCTGTCCAGGTGGAAGACGAAGGCATGGTCGAGGGGCTGCTGGTGTATGGGTTCTATCTGCTGCGATGCGTTGTCGTAATGATAGAGTCCGTTGGTGGTTCCTATCCACAGGTCGCTGTCGCGATCGGTGCAGAGGGCAAAGATGTTGTTCTCTGCCAGTGGTGAGTTGTGCCTGTCGTAGGTATAGGCATCATGGGTGTCAAGATTGTAGCGTGTCAGTCCGCCCATGAACGTTCCTATCCATAGGTTGCGGTGGTTGTCGATAATCAGCGAGTGGATGTTGTCCGACGACATGCCACTGATGTTGACGCGGCTGATATTGTCGCTGGTGCGGTCCAGCAGGTTGAGTCCGCCGTCCTCGGTGGCTATCCACAGCCGTTGGGGTGGTTCTTCGGCCATTTGTCTGACGGCTTTTCCTCCCAACTGTCCAGGTTGGTTACCCGGAGCATAGTACTTGATGCGTGTCGATGCACTGCTATAAAGGTTTACGCCTCCGAAGTAGGTGCCTATCCACACGTTGTCATCGTTGTCGCACAGAATGGAGTAGACGGCGTTGTCGCTCAGCGAGAAGGGGTTGGCATAGTCTTGTCTGAGGGCCTCGGTATGTCCGTCGGGACTGATGATGACAAGGCCGCGCTCGGTGCCCACCCAGATGCGTCCCTGACGGTCGGCATCTATGGCACGCACTACATTGTTGTTCATGGGCGTACCTGTCTCGTAGTGGCTGACGGCTCCAGTGGACTGGTCGTAGCTTATCAGGTCGCGTCCGTTCTTTCCTGCCCATATATGATCGTGGTCATCGCAGTAGAGTGCGGTGATGAAGTCGGTGTCGAGTCTTTCCTCGGCATTCCTGAGCGACACCTCGGTCAGCCGGCTCTTGCCTTGCGGCCTGTAGGCATGCAGTCCCTGGCGCCCCCCTACCCATAGCAGTGCGTTGCGGTCGGCAGCCAGCACATTAGCTCCTTTGATGACTGTCTGCCCGTCGGGCATGGTGACTGCTACGAGCTGCTGTCGGCTGGTGTCGATGACGTAGAGAATTCCCGACGAGCAGTAGATATTGCCGTCGGCATGCTGAACGATGGAATGTACCTGTCCTGTCATGCCGCCATAGCGCAGGAAATCGTTGCTTTCGGTACGGTAGCGGCACACGCCCTTGTCGGTGCCTATCCAGATGCGGCCCTGACGGTCCTGACAGAGTGAGCGGATGAAGTTGTCGGGCAGCGACGTGCTGTCGTTGATGTTGCGCAGGAATGGCTGGAAGTCGTAGCCGTTGTAACGGTAGAGTCCGTTGCGGGTGCCAAACCAGATGAGTCCGCGGCGGTCTTGCAGGATGCAGGTGATATGGCTTTGCAGCAGTCCGTTGCCCGTGGTGAGATGCGAAAACAGAATGGGCTGATTGTAGGCTGCACGCGGAACTAAGGGTTGGGCACATACAGCCACTGAGGCTATGGTAAGCAGAAGGATCAGTCGTCGCATAGAGCAATAGTTGTTTAGTTTTGAATGCAAAAATAGTCATGCCATGGCACTAAAGGCCACGGCATGACAAAGATTTGTGTTTATTTAACAGTCACTTCCACCACTACCTGGCTCTCGCATCTGCATTCGGGATGGTCTGCCAGTTGGTTGGTCAGTGTGTAGGTGACGGTCTGGGAGAAATCCACCTCAGACACGCCCGAAGTCTGCGGTTGGCCATCGATGCTTACACTTAGGGCATCAGCCGAACTGAAGACTGGCTTCAGGCGGGTCAGGTCGGTGCCTGAGGGCAGTGTCACGCTGACAAAGGTCTTGTCGTAGCTATAGGCTGAATAGGTCGTCGTACCTGCGACACCGTCAATGGAGAACGTCTCGAACACAGGATAGCTGAGTGTATAGACCTGATAGGTCTTTACCAGACCGGAGGCTGCTGTGACGCCAATGGTCGGTGAGGCGGTGAGGTCGTACTTCGTCTTGTCGGAATAGGGCTCACCACTGATGTCGATAGTGGCATTGGGCGACATGGCCGTAATGCCCAGACGCTGTGCATTGGCCTTGACGGCAACATCGCGGTTGTTGACCCTCACCTTGTAGGGCATGGCCACCAGCACGTAGTCGTCGCCTATCTCGGCTGCCATTTCCTTGTTGTAAAGATCCTTCTGCAGGATGACCGACCTGAGCTGGTTGTTATCATCGGTCACGGTGATGGTGACCTTGGCAACAGCCATCTTGCTCTCGCGCCCTTCCTTGTCGTAGTTGGTGGCTACGATAGTGGCGGTATAGACACCTGCAGTGGGATAGGCATAAGTGGCTACGCCCTTGCTCATGACAAGACCAGTGCTGCCCTGGTTGACCAGGTCCCAGTCGTGGCCTGCATCACCCGGGAACACCACTGCCTGAACGGCATTGCTGCCTGTAAAGGCGAAAGTGACGGTCTGGTTAATGCCTACGTCGGTGGCCGAAACAGTGAAGTCGGCTGTGGGCATCAGCACCTCCTCGTCGCTGCAGGCAGCAAACAGGGCAGCGACAAGTGTCAAACAGACGATATTTAGATATTTCTTCATAGATGTGTAAATGTTAGTAACCTGGATTTTGTTCAACGACACCATTGGTGACATCGACCTCGGTCTGAGGGATAGGGAACAGCTCGTGTATGCCCTCGATGTAGTTCTTTCCACGTCCCCACACCTGCTCGGAAGCCAGGTTGTGGAGGATGGTGGCAGCACGTCCCTGACGCACGATGTCAAAATAGCGGTCCCACAGATGGCAGAGCTCTATGCGACGCTCGGTCCATATCTGTGAACGCATCTCGAGATAGGTGCCGGCAGTGTAGAGCGTGGAGACATTGGTGATCTCGTTGGCTACTGCCTTCACTCTGTTCAGCTGGGTGAGTGCCTCCTCGCGGCGACCAACCTCGTTGAGGGCCTCGGCATACATCAGCACCACATCAGAGTAGATGATGACACGGCGGTTCTTGGCATTGTCGTTCTCGTCCAGCGGACGCTCGTTCTTGGGCGTGTACCATTTCATGCACCCATAGCGTGTGGCGGGCACCTCCAGACGCTCGTTGTCGAAGGTGGCACTGGCATGGAGCAGGATGATAACATCGCGGCGCGGGTCGTTGGCCACGGCATTGCGGAACGAGGTGGAGGCCCAGAGGCGGTTCCAGAACAGGTCGTTCATGATGCCCATACCCTCGTTGTCATCGTCGCTCTTGCCTGTGGCACTCTCCTTGAAGACGATCTCAAAGACCGAGCGCGAGCAGAACTCGCCAGCCTGATAATACAGGTCACGGTAATGGAGCGTGGAGCCGTCGTAGCTGGACTTCGACACCAGCGAATAGATGTTGGCTAGGGCAGGCAGGGCGGTGTCCTCGGTGGTATAGACCTCGCCTGAGAGCAGTTTCTCGCGTGGCTTGAACCACAAGCGGCGCATCAGCTGGTCCCAGGTCTCGTCGTACTGGTCGAGGTGCAGGATGTCACGGTAGGTGAGCGTACGTCCGGTGATGAAATAGTCGCCGAGCAGGGCCATCTCCTCCCATTTGTCGGAATGCTCGCCAGGCGTAGCCTCGTACATCAGCACCTTCATCAGCAGGGCCACACAGGCTCCGCAGCCCACCTTGCCACTGGAGGCATCGGTATATTTGGCATCTAGCATACAGGCAGCCTCGCGCAAATCCTTTTCTATATAGGCATAGACTTCCTCCTTGCTGGAGCGGGGAATGGTGAGGTGGTTGATGTCCTCGGTCTCAGGACGGATGGGCACACCGCCGAAGGTGCGGACGAGCTCGAAGTAGAAGTAGGCACGCAGGAACTTGGCCTGACCGAGGATGGCCTGCACCGTGGTGTAGTTGCTGGCATCGTCGCTGGAGAACTTCACACTGTTGATATGTGAGATGAGCTGGTTGGCACGGTTGATGCCACGATACATGATCTGATAGCGACGCAACAGCCAATCGTTGGAGGTATCGAAGCGGAAGTTCACCAGTTCGGCTATCTGCGACGTGCCGTTCTCGTCGGTTCCTACGACATCATCGCCGCAGGCCTCGCCGAAAATCCATGCGCAGTTGGTGAACTGGTTGCTCTGCAATATGTCATAGACGGCATTGAGCCCTTCCTGCAGCTCGTATTTCGTCTTATAGAAGCTGTCGGGGGTAGAGGCTCCCTGCACCTCCTTCTCGAGGAAGTCGCTACAGGAGGTGAACAACAGTGCTGCCACTACAATGTAAAAATTACAAAATATAAATGGTTTTATTCTTTTCATAATCGTCGAGTCATTTACATTATTGGTATTTAAAATTTTTACATTTCTCAGAACGTCAGGTTCAGACCGAAGGTGAAGTTTCGTGCCTGAGGATAGTTACCGTGATCGACTCCCATGTAGAGGTTGTTGGACTCCGAACCGCTGTTGCGGCCTACCTCGGGATCCAGTCCGTTGTACTTGGTGAAGGTCAGCAGGTTGTAGGCCGAGATGTAGGCCTGCAGTCCTGTGAGGTGGAGCTTGTCGACGAGCTGTCGTGGCACGGTGTACGTCAGTCGTATGTCCTTCAGTCGGAGGTATGAGCCGTCCTTGACGTAGAAGTCGCTAGCACGGTAGTTCTTGGAGTTGTCGGCCTGGCGCAGGTCGGGCACGGAGGCCGTGGGGTTGGCGGGCCAGAAGAAACGGTTGGCCACGTAGTCGCCAGCCCAGTGGTTCTGTCGCAGGTCGCTGTAGACGTTGCCTGTGCCGTGATTGGAGTTGAGGTAGTACTCCATGACATTGAAGATGTCGTTGCCTACCTGTCCCTGTAGGAACACGGTGAGTTCCAAGTCCTTGTAGCCGAAGGTCATGGGCACGCCGAAGGTGAAGTCGGGATGGGGCGAACCCAGATAGGTGCGGTCTTCGGAGTCAATCTTTCCGTCGTTGTTCAGGTCCTTGAAACGGAAGTCGCCGGGCTTGGTGACACCGTCGTTCTGGGCAGAGTGCTCAATCTCGTCCATATTCTGGAAGATGCCGTCGGTGACATAGCCGAAGAAGCAGGCGATAGGCCGGCCCACCTCGGTCTTGGTGACATAGTTCAGGATGCTGTTCTCATTGAGGTAGGCACCATAGACGGGCTCGTTGCCAGTGCCCAGGGACACCACTTTGTTCTTATTGAACGAAATGTTAAAGCCCACATCGTAACGGAAGTCCTTGCCCACCTGGTCTTTCCAGGCCATCTGAATCTCGAGTCCCTTGTTATCTACCGAACCGGCATTGACCATTGGTGCCGTCACCAGGCCTGCGGCATTGGTGACGGGAACATTGAGCAGCATGTCGTCGGTGCGCTTGGTATAGAGCTCGAAGCTGGCTGTCAGCCGGTTGCCGAGGAAGCCGAGGTCGAGACCGATGTTGTACGACTTGGTCTTCTCCCACTTGATATGGTCGTTGCCCATCGAGGTGGCAGCGACACCCGACTGGGTGACGTGGGCACCGGTGCCATAGGAATAGTTCAGGTCGTTGTTCAGTATGGTGTAGCGGGCATAGTCGCCAATGCGGTTGTTACCCAGAATACCCCATCCGAGACGCAGCTTACCGTTGCTGAGCCACTTGAGCGACTCCATGAAGGGCTCGTTGAAGAAGCGCCATCCTACGGATGCCGAGGGGAAATAGCCCCAGCGCTCGTTCTTGTGGAACTTCGACGAGGCGTCGGCACGGAAGTTGACCTGTAGCAGATAGGTGTCATTGAAGCTGTAGTTCACACGTCCCAGGTATCCCAGGGCCGACCACTCGGTGAGTCCTCCCGAGGTGCGGTCGCCGAAGAAGGCGGCCGAGAGGTAGCGCAGGTTCTCCTCGTTCGACGAGGTGCCCTGCTTCGAGGCCGAGATATTCTCAATGCTCTGCTGCTCGGCTGTCTGACCGGCAGTGATGCCGATATTGTGTGCTCCTGTCTTCATCTGGAATGTTAGCAGGTTGTTGACTTCCCACTTGTTGGTCTTTCTCGACACGCGATTCACCGATGTCATATCGTCGGGAATGACAAATTCCTCCTCCAGCTTGCCCACCTCGCCAAAGCCATAGGTGTTGTAGAAATTGGCGTAGTCGGAGAACTTGAACTGGTAGGTGAGGTACTTGTTGATATTGGCTGTGAGATCGATGTTGGCATCGATACGGTTGGACTTGGCCTGGTTGTGGTTCCTGGCCAACTGTGCCAGCGGATGGTCCTCAGTCCAGTAGCCCTTGGTATTGTACGTGCAGACGAGGGGACTCTGGTTGAGGGCCCGCTTCAGCACCGAGTTCTGGCCCTCGGGAACGAGCGAGCGGTCGTCGGAAGTGTAGAGCAGCGAGGTGCGCAGCGACAGCCAGCGTGTCAGCTTGTTGGTGAGGTTCATGCGGAGCGAGACACGCTCATAGTCGGAGGTGCGCACCACACCGTTCTCGCCGTAGTAGTTGCCGCTGACCATGAACTTGGTCTTGTCGGTGCCTCCACTGACTGAGAGGTTGTACTGGTGCTTGAAGCCAGTGCGGGTGACGGCCTTCCACCAGCTGTCGGGGCTGTTGGCCGAGATGGAGTCGAGACGGTGCTTCTTGCCTTCGTCAAAATAATAGTTGCCCTCGGCGTCCTTGCTGTAGTAGAGCTGGCCGTCGGAGGAGTAGTTGCTGAGTCCGGTGTTGTAGTCGCGCATTAGTGCGAAGTCCTCCACACCCATCACCTTGATTTCCTTCCAGGGGTTGGAGATGCCCCAGTAGGTGTCGAGGGTGACCTTCATCTTGCCCGACTGACCGCCCTTGGTGGTGATAAGCACCACACCGTTGGCACTTCGTGCACCATAGATGGAGCTGGAGGCAGCATCCTTCAACACCTCTACGTTCTGTATGTCGTAGGGGTTCAGGTGGTCGATGCTGTTGACGATGAATCCGTCGACGACGTACAGCGGGTCAGAGTCGTTGACAGTGCCTGTACCACGGATCTTGATGGTGGTACTGCCGCCAGGGGCACCGGTGTTGGTCATCACCTGCACACCGGCAGCACGGCCAGCCAGGGCCTGCACGGTATTGGCGACGGGGGCTGCGGTGAGGTCCTTGGCGCTGACCGAGGAGATGGCACCGGTGATGTCGCTCTTGCGCTGCACACCATAGCCGATGACCACCACGTCGGACAGCTCCTGCGATGTCTCCTTGAGGACAATACGCATGTTGGCCGAGGCCTTCACGCTCTGCGTGGCATAGCCCATATAGCTCACCTTCAGGGGTGTGCCAACACTGACGGCGATGGTGAACTCACCGTCAATGTTGGTAATGGCGCCAGTGTGACCTTTCTCGGTCGCCACGGTGACACCCATCAGGGGCTCCTGTGTCGCCTCGTCGACGACGACACCTTTCAGGCCCTGTCCCATTGCTATCATGGCAATGCATAGCAATGAGCATAAGCTGAGAAGTCTTTTCATAACGTTATCTTAACGGTGATTTCACGTCCTGTCTGTGTAGCAACCTTGACGACATAGACACCATGAGTCATGCCGATGGTAGGAACGACGACCTCTGTGCCTACGTGCTTCACACGGGCAAGGGTACGGCCGGAGACATCACACAACTGATAGCCGTTGACACCCTCGGTGGTCTGAAGTGTCAGCGCACCGCTGCCACGCTTGACGGTGACGAGGGCCTTGCCGTTGTCCTTGACGGCCTGGATAGCCGTGGCATGACCATTATAGACGTTCGACATACCGTCGAAGTCGAGCTCCATGGACGGCATGTCCTTGTCGGCATTGAAGTCAGGCTTGCGATAGTGGTACTTAAACAGGCGCGGATAGGCCACGGAGGTGAACACGAGGTCGTTGTTGAAGTTGCGCAGCGTGTGCACATAGTCGATGCCCTCGGCCAAATCCATCACCAGCACAGGCATCTCGTCGGCTTTGTTGTCCAGACGGAACAGCTCCCAGGTCTGTGAACCGCTAGGTACTTGGTTCTGTCCGCGGAAATACATCGAACCGCCGCAGACAGTGCCCTCCCACTGGGCGCCGGGACCCACTCCCGGGTTCAGGTCGCTGTGCATGGCCGAGCCTTCGGGAGTACCGTCGGTATAGAAAATCTCCAGGCCACGGCAGAAGTCATAGGAGGTGTTTACTCCCCACTGGCCCTTACCCCATACATAGCCGTCGAAGACGCAGTAGGGGAACACGTCGGGCGTACCACTATTGGTGCCGGTTTCGTTGGGCACCTTGTTGATATCCATCACCAGCGAGGTGCCTTCCTTGGTGCCGTCGGTACGAATCAGCTCTATACCATACGAGTTGTCGGGCGACATACCGCGGTAATAGACATAGTCGCCCATCACACAGGTGGTAAACACACCGTCACCGTTCTTGATGCCATTGGCATTCTCGCCCTCGGTGAAGTCGCCTATCATGCGGGTGCCTTCGAGCGTGCCGTCAGAGTACCACGGCTCCGAACCGTATTCTTCCGACACAGCCTTGAAGAAGAGCCACTGGTTGTTCACGTTCGTCATCCAGTCTATCTGGGCACTGTTGGTCTGCCCCGTGGTCTCGTCGACGATGGTCGTATTGATGTCGCCCAGCATGATGGTACCTGCCTCGGTGCCGTCGGTCACCCACAGCGTCTCGGTGAACTCACCGTCCTTCGTGTCGCCCTTGAAGAACACCTTGCGACCTACGCGGCAGAAGTGGTACTGGTCGTTAGTCGTGTGCGTGCCAGGATATTTCACCCAACAGTCCTTCAGCAGCTTAGTGCCCTCGGCGGTACCGTCACTTACCCACAGCCAGCGCTGTTCCTCGTTACCGTAGGTCATACTCTCGAAGTCGATGGCACCGAAGATGAACTGTTTCTCGTTCACCTGCGTGAAACCGGCAGGGTTGGAGTCGCCAATCTCGTTGATGTCCATCAGCATGTAGGTGCCGGCCTCTGTGCCGTCCGATATCCACAGCTCACAGCCGTCCTCGTCGTTGCCCGTGGCCTGGAACACCACTTTGTCGTTGAAACGGGTGATGTACTGCACGTTCGAGCTGACGGCGCCAGGGTAGATGTCTTTCACCATCTTCGTGCCGTCAGGCGTTCCGTCCGACACCCATAGCTCATCGCCGTGAGTATCTTCCTTGGCAGTGAAGAATACCTTCCATCCAGCTTGTGCACTGCCGGAAATGACAATATTCTTCGACTTGTCAAAGGAACGGTCGGTCATTGTGGTTACTGTCACACCCTCAGGTGTAAGCATCTCCATGCCTTCAGGCAGTGTCTGGGCTTTCATGCCGGTACTGGCGGCAAGACCCATTGCTAAAAGTAGAAATGTCTTTCTCATAATTAAAATGTTTTTAGTTAATACTATACAGTTAGTCTGGTAATATTTCCTTCGCAGCCCCTTAGCCTAGGGGTCATTGACTTTTCCGCTGCTAAGATAGGCGTATTTTCTAGATGTCCTCAGTAATATTGTTCTGAAAAAAAGGAAAAACAGACCGAACTGAAAAACATTACTAATCCTTATAGTTAACGGGCAAAAAAAGTTCCTCTTTCCTGAGAAACTAACTTATTTCACTACTGTCCCGTTAAAGTGGACTAATCGATCTTTGAAATGATTGAAATTCAGTCTATTAGGTAGTTTTTTTTTAAAAATGAAACGGACTTGATTTTGTGATTTTGCAGCCAAATACATTTGACTGCTTTTGTTGTCAGAGCCAAGACGAACTTGAAGTATAAGATAGTCAAATGGAAGAGAAGAATGCCAAAGAACGTACTGACTGATGCGGAAGTGAAACTGACTGGTTATCTCTCCGAGAAGAAGTATCATATGTTACGTAAATGGCAAAGATGAATCCAAGGGGGCAGTTTTGCAGCGTCATAGTTCTGCTTTTGTCTTGTTATAGCTTTACTTTTGTCTTGTCATAGCTTTACTTTTGATGTCATTCTAGCCCCTGGATGAGACGTTCCTAGCCCCTAGAAGGACTACTTCTAGCCCCTAGAAGCAGCCCATCCAGGGGCTAGAAGTGACCATTCTAGGGGCTAGAACAGAAACTATTGTTTTGATTCTAGACTTTAAAAGTGGCGTTTCTAGACTTTAGAACTAGTGCTTTTAGACTTTAGAATGACCGTTTCTAGACTCTAGAAATGGCCTTTCTAGACTTTAGATGAACACCAAAAGTATAACTATTGCAAGCTGAAAGGGGTACTTTCGATTTGCAATAGTTGAAAGATTGGAGTTGAAAAGCGTAACTTTTGCGTGCTAATAGTGGCTGAACGGGTGGGAGAGACGACCTTTATTCGTTCTTAAGAATGGCTGCACGCATATCTTTCAGCAAGTCACTAGCAAAGATAAAGTCGGTGAGCTTCTGGTTAGTGCTGTGCATGATGTCGCTGCTGACGCCCTGCCACTCCTTGTGGCCTTCGTAGATGAACACGATGTTTTCGCCAATGCCCATCACGGAGTTCATGTCGTGGGTGTTGATGATGGTAGTCATCTTGAACTCCTGTGTGATGCTGTGAAGCAGGTCGTCGATGACCAGCGAGGTCTTTGGGTCAAGACCCGAGTTAGGCTCGTCGCAGAACAGATACTTAGGGTTCATCGAGATGGCACGCGCAATGGCCACACGCTTCTGCATGCCACCACTGATCTCGCCAGGATATTTGTCTTCGGCCCCAATGAGGTTGACGCGGTCCAAGCAATCCATGGCGCGCTTCTTGCGCTCGCGTAGTGTCATTGACGAGAACATATCCAACGGAAACATGACATTCTCGAGCACGGTGAGCGAGTCGAAGAGGGCTGCACTCTGGAAGATCATGCCCATCTCACGGCGCATCATCACCTTCTCTTCCTTCGACATGCGTACAAAGTCGCGCCCGTCGTATAGGATCTGTCCGCTGGTAGGCTCAAGGAGTCCCACCAAGTTCTTGATAAGCACGGTCTTGCCACTGCCACTCTGACCGATGATCAGGTTGGTTTTACCATCCTCAAAGACGGTGCTGATGCCCTTTAAAACTTGCTTCTCGTCGAAAGACTTACAGAGATTCTTGACTTCTATCATGACAGCAACTGGGTTAAGAATACATCACTAAACAGAATGAGCATGCTGGATGCTACGACCGCATCGGTCGATGCCTTGCCCACATTTACCGAACCACCTTCAACGGTGTAGCCATAGTAGGCGGGCACGCTGGAGATGATGAAGGCAAAAAACTGACTTTTGATGATAGACATCCACAAAAACCAAGGGATAAAGTCGTGCTGCAGGCCCAGCGTCAGGTCGTCGGGCGTCATGATATGTCCGATGAAAGCGGTGCCGTAAGCACCCCCAATGCCCATGGCCGACGAGAAGATGACCAGGAAAGGCATGATGGTGAGCATGCCCAGAATCTTAGGAAGGATGAGATAACAGGCCGAGTTGATGCCCATGATGTCGAGTGCATCAATCTGTTGGGTGACGCGCATGGTGCCCAGCTCAGAGGCGATGTTAGAGCCAACCTTGCCTGCCAGAATCAGACACATGATAGACGACGAGAACTCCAGCAGCATAATTTCGCGCGTGGTATAGCCAGCCACCCAGCGGGGCATCCAGGGGCTCTCGATGTTCAGCTTCATCTGAATGCAGATGACGGCACCGATGAAGAACGAGATGAGCAGCACGATGCCAATGGAATTGATGCCCAATTGCTCCATTTCCTTGACGTATTGCTTCCAGAACATGCGGAAACGCTCGGGTACGGAGAAAGTGCGTCCCATCAGCATCAGGTAACGTCCGAAGGTTGTCAGATATGAATGAATAATCATTGAATCAATGTTTGTAGTCGGATGCAAAGGTACAAATTTTATTTAATATTGGAGCAATGTGAATTTAATTTCGTACCTTTGCAACAAAATTTTAGCACTATGGCAGAAGAAAGCATTGTACTCAGAGCCGAAGGACTGGTGAAGAGATATGGCAAGCGCACCGTGGTGAACGGTGTGAACTTCGACGTGAAGCAGGGCGAGATTGTGGGACTGCTGGGACCTAACGGTGCCGGAAAGACGACCTCGTTTTATATGACAACCGGCCTGGTGGTGCCCAACGACGGACATATCTATCTGGGCGACCATGAGGTGACCAAAGATCCTGTCTATAAGCGTGCGCAGGCGGGCATCGGCTATCTGGCTCAGGAGGCATCGGTGTTTCGCAAGATGTCGGTGGAGGACAACATCCTGTCGGTGCTTGAGATGACGGGCAAGCCACGCGACTACCAACTGGAGAAGTTGGAGAGTCTGATCAAGGAGTTCCGTCTGCAGAAGGTGCGCAAGAATCTGGGCGACCAGCTCAGTGGTGGCGAGCGCCGCCGCTGCGAGATAGCCCGCTGTCTGGCCATCGAACCCAAGTTCATCATGCTCGACGAACCCTTTGCCGGTGTGGACCCCATCGCTGTTGAAGATATTCAGTTCATCGTCTGGAAGCTGAAAGACCGCAATATTGGCATCCTGATTACCGACCACAACGTGGAAGACACCCTGTGTATCACGGATCGAGCCTATCTGCTCTTCGAAGGACGCATCTTGTTTCATGGCACACCAGAAGAACTGGCGGCCAATCAGATTGTGCGTAAAAACTACCTCACCGACTCGTTTGTGCTGCGCCAGAAAGACTTCCAGAAGTTGGAGGCAGAGCGCATGAGTGCCGATGAAGATGAATGACGGTCATTCGTTAAAAAATCGTAATTGTGATGATTTTACGACAATTATGAGTAATTTTGCACGCTCAAAACGAAATATATAATTAAATAAGGTATATAAGAATGAATATTAAGTTTGAAAGTGCCGATAAAATCAATGGCTTGATGACCATTGCCATTGAGAAGGCAGACTACCAGGAGGCAGTGGACAAGAAGTTGAAGGACTACCGTAAGAAGGCTCAGGTGCCTGGTTTCCGTCCTGGTATGGTTCCTATGGGACTGATTAAGAAGCAGTATGGTACAGCCGTGAAGGTTGACGAGGTAAACCGCATCTTGGGCGAGAAGCTCTATGAGTATATCCGCGAGAATAAGATTCAGATGCTGGGCGAGCCCCTTCCCAACGAGGAGAAGCAGCAGCCCCAGAATCTCGAGGGCGACGGACCTTTCGAGTTTGTGTTTGATATCGCAGTAGCTCCTGAGTTCAAGGTGGCACTGAACGGCAAAGATAAGATTGATTACTACACCATCAAGGTTGACGATAAGCTGATTGACGATCAGGTACAGATGTACGCATCACAGGCCGGCGAGTTTGTTGAGGCTCAGGAGTGGAGCGGCAACGACACACTGAAGGGTGACCTGCGTCAGCTGGATGCTGAGGGCAACACACTCGAGGGTGGCATCACCACTGAGGGTGGCATGATTATGCCCAGCTACATCAAGGGCGAGGACGAGAAGAAAAAGTTCGAGGGTTGCAAGCCCGGCGACATCATTGTCTTCAATCCTAAGAAGGCCTATCCCGACAACGACGCTGAGGTGGCTGCCCTGCTGAAGACCGACAAAGAGGCTATCAAGGATATGGATGCTGACTTCAGCTTCCAGGTGACTGAGATCCGTCACTTCCAGCCTGCCGCTGTTGACGCTAAGCTCTTCGAGCGCGTATTCGGCGAGGGTGTGAAGGACGAGGCTGACTTCCGTCAGCGCATTGCCGACAGCCTGAAGGGCCAGCTGGTGGCTAACAGCGACTATAAGTTCCTGCTCGACGTACGTAAGCACGCTGAGAAGAAGGTGGGCGACCTGCAGTTCCCCGAGGCCATC
Organism: Prevotella sp. E13-17; assembly: GCF_022024035.1. Classification (NCBI taxonomy): domain Bacteria; kingdom Pseudomonadati; phylum Bacteroidota; class Bacteroidia; order Bacteroidales; family Prevotellaceae; genus Prevotella; species Prevotella sp. E13-17. The sequence continues at coordinate 2,644,315 of NZ_CP091787.1, read as the reverse complement.
CTGAAGCGCGTGATGCTGAATAATAATAAGGATAAGGGCGCAGAGTTCGTAGAGAAGAACTTCAAGGCTTCTATCGACGAGCTGAAGTGGCACCTGATCAAGGAGCAACTGGTAAGCGCTGCAGGCATCAAGGTGGAAGACGACGACCTGAAGAACGTTGCTAAGGATGCCATCCGTGCTCAGTTCGCTCAGTATGGCATGACCAACGTGCCTGAGGACGTGCTGGAGAACTATGCTGCCGAGCAGCTGAAGAAGCGCGAGAACATTGAGAACTTCGTTGACCGTGCTGTTGACGTGAAACTGACAGCCGCTCTGAAGGGTACTGTCAAGTTGAACGAGAAGGAAGTGACGCTTGACGAGTTCAATAAAATGATGCAGGAAGCATAAGATAAGGATATTATAATTCTTTAACCAAAAAATAAAGTCGGGATGTATTGCATCTCGACTTTTTTTCGTAATTTTGTATTTAGAAAGCACAAAAGAAAAGAAAAACTATGAATGATTTTAGAAAATATGCAACCCAGCATTTGGGATTGAACGGACTGGTATTAGATGACGTAGCAAAGAAACAAGCACAGTACATGAACCCTTATATCTTGGAGGAGCGACAGCTGAACGTGACGCAGATGGATGTCTTTTCCCGTCTGATGATGGATCGTGTCATCTTCCTAGGTACCGAGGTCAACGACTATACAGCCAATGTGCTGCAGGCTCAGTTGCTCTATCTCGACGCAACAGATCCCGGCAAGGATATCAACCTCTATATTAATTCGCCTGGTGGCAGCGTGTATGCAGGTCTTGGCATCTACGACACGATGCAGTTCATCTCGAGTGATGTGGCTACTATCTGTACTGGAATGGCTGCCTCGATGGCTGCAGTGCTGTTGGTGGCTGGTCAGGAAGGAAAGCGCTCGGCGCTGACCCACAGCCGTGTGATGATCCATCAGCCTCTGGGCGGTGTGCAGGGCCAGGCTTCCGACATCGAGATTGAGGCCCGTGAGATTCAGAAACTGAAGAAAGAACTCTATACAATCATTGCAGACCATTCTCACACCGACTATGACAAGGTGTGGAAAGACTCAGACCGCAACTACTGGATGACGGCAGAAGAGGCAAAGGAATATGGCATGATTGATCAGGTATTGGTGAAGAAATGAAGAAGAGACAGTGTGATTTCTGCGGTCGTTCGGACAAGGACGTAAAGTTGCTGATATCTGGTATTGGAGGAGTTAACATCTGTGAGCACTGTGCGGAGCAGGCATATCAGATTCTTCAGGAGGCTGGCATTATTGGTGGCGCTAATGGTAAGCAAAGTGAATATACCCCCAAGGGTTCTGTGCCAAAACCGGTAGAGATTAAGGCCTATCTGGACCAGTATATCATTGGTCAGGACGAGGCTAAGCGCTTCCTGTCGGTAGCCGTCTATAACCATTATAAACGTTTGCAACAGCCTAAGGCCGATGATGACGGCGTGGAGATTGAGAAGTCGAACATCATCATGGTGGGTTCTACGGGTACTGGTAAGACACTGATGGCCCGTACGATAGCCCGACTGCTGGATGTGCCTTTCACGATTGTTGATGCCACGGTACTGACCGAAGCCGGTTATGTGGGCGAGGATGTGGAGAGCATCCTGAGCAGACTGTTGCAGGTGGCCAACTACAACGTGAGTGCAGCCGAGCGTGGTATCGTGTTTATCGACGAGATAGACAAGATAGCCCGCAAGAGCGACAATCCCAGCATCACGCGCGATGTGAGCGGTGAGGGCGTGCAACAGGGCTTGCTGAAGTTGCTGGAGGGTACAGTGGTGAACGTGCCACCCAAGGGCGGGCGCAAACATCCCGATCAGGACTATATCCATGTGGATACACGCAATATTCTGTTTATCTGCGGTGGCGCCTTCGACGGCATCGAACGAAAGATCGCTCAGCGCATGAACACCCATACGGTCGGTTATAACTCGGTGCAGAACGTGCGTAAAATTGATAAGGACGACTTGATGCGCTATGTGCAGCCACAAGACTTGAAGTCGTTTGGACTGATTCCAGAGATTATTGGTCGTCTGCCAGTGCTGACTTATCTGAACCCGCTGGATCGCGAAGCGCTGAGAAAAATTCTGGTGGAACCGAAGAACTCTATCGTCAAGCAGTATGTCAAGCTGTTTAAGATGGATGGCATCGAACTGACCTTCGATGAGGAAGCACTGGACTATATCGTGGATAAAGCCGTAGAATACAAACTGGGTGCCCGTGGCTTGCGCTCTATCGTTGAAGGCGTGATGACGGATGCTATGTTTGAAGTGCCTTCTACGGATGTTAAGAAGTTTAATGTGACACGCGAGTATGTTGAAAAACAACTTGCCAAATCGCGTAGCCTTTGATTTGATATGAAGAATCTGACAGATGCCTTAAAACGCTATTTCGGCTTCGACACGTTCAAGGGTGATCAGGAAGCAATCATCAAGAACTTGTTGGATGGACGCGATACGTTTGTGTTGATGCCTACGGGCGGTGGTAAATCGTTATGCTATCAGTTGCCTTCACTGTTGATGGATGGCGTGGCTATTGTTATATCGCCACTGATAGCCCTGATGAAAAATCAGGTGGATTTTATCTCACACTTAAGTGAACATGAGGGTACTGCTCATTTCTTGAATTCTTCATTGAATAAGGCTGCTGTTGATCAGGTAAAGAAAGATATACGAACGGGGCGCACAAAGCTGCTTTATGTGGCTCCGGAGTCGCTGACGAAAGAAGATAATGTCGAGTTCTTGAAGACTTGCAAGATCTCTTTTTATGCGGTTGACGAGGCTCACTGTATTTCGGAGTGGGGACACGACTTCCGTCCGGAGTATCGACGCATACGACCTATCGTCAACGAGATTGGCAAAGCACCCATCATAGCGCTGACGGCTACTGCAACAGACAAGGTGCGTACGGATATTAAAAAGAACTTGGGAATCGTTGATGCCGATGAGTTCAAAAGTTCGTTTAACCGCCCCAATCTGTACTACGAGGTAAGGCCAAAGACCAAGGATATAGATAAGGATATTGTGCGCTTCATCAAACAGCATCCTGGAAAGAGTGGCATCATCTATTGCCTGTCACGCAAAAAGGTGGAGGACCTGGCCGAGGTGCTGCGAGCCAATGATATCAAGGCACAGGCCTATCATGCCGGTCTTGACTCCACCACGCGTTCGCAGACGCAGGATGACTTCTTGATGGAGAAGATTGATGTCATCGTGGCTACCATCGCCTTTGGTATGGGTATAGATAAGCCCGACGTGCGTTTCGTGATCCACTATGACATTCCGAAGTCGCTTGAAGGCTATTATCAGGAGACGGGTCGAGCCGGACGTGACGGAGGCGAAGGCATCTGTTTGGCCTTCTATAGTTATAAGGACCTGCAGAAACTTGATAAGTTTATGGAGGGAAAGCCCGTGGCCGAGCAGGACATTGGCCGACAACTGTTGCAGGAGACTGCCGCCTATGCCGAGACCTCTGTATGTCGTAGAAAGATGTTGCTTCACTATTTTGGTGAACAGTATGATAAAGACAACTGTCATAATTGTGACAACTGTCTGCACCCCGGCACAAAGATTGAAGCGCAGAAACAACTCTGCATCGTCCTTGAGGCTGTGATGGCTATTAAGGAGAACTTCCGTGCCGACTATGTCATTGACTTTATTCGCGGTCGTGCCACCGACGAGATTGTGGCGCATAAACATCATGAACTGGATGCTTTTGGGGCTGGTGAGGAGTTTGATTCTAAGATTTGGAATCCAGTGATACGCCAGGCTTTGATTGCTGGTTACCTGAAAAAGGAGGTTGAGAATTATGGTCTGCTGAAGGTGACGGCTGCTGGCAAGAAGTTCCTGAAGAACCCAACACGCTTTATGGTTGTAGAGGATCATGAGTTTAATGAGGACGAGGATTTGATGAATGCAGAGGGTAATACCAGCGCATTGGATCCCACTCTGAGTGCGATGTTGCATGACCTGCGCAGGGAGTGGTCGCGCAAGCTGGAACGTCCGCCATATGTCATCTTTCAGGATGTCTCATTGGAGCAGATGGCTACCGATTATCCTGTGACACTTGATGAACTGAAGAATATTCAGGGAGTAGGCGATGGCAAGACCCGACAGCCTTATGCTAAAGCATTCGTAGATCTGATCAAGCGCTATTGTGAGGAGAACGAGATAGAAAGGCAGTCGGATCTGCGTGTCAGAACGAAGCCGAAGGATTCGATGAAGAAGCTCAAGATTCTTCAGAATATCGACCGTCGTATAGCGCTGGATGATATAGCCAATGCTTTGGGTATGGAATTTGAGGAGTTGCTGGACGAACTTGAGGGTATTGTGCTGTATAGTGGCAATAAGGTGAACATCGACTATTTCCTCAATGATATCATGGATCCGGACGATATCAACGATATCTATGATTATTTCTCAGAACAGGAAAAAGACGATATTGACGCAGCCTTTGAAGAGTTCGGAGGAGATTTCTCGGAGAACGAGATTCGTCTGGTGCGCATCAAGTTCATTTCGGATATGGCCAACTAAGTGTGGCTTACCCATAAGTGGAATGCGCGTTAAATCGTATTAATAAATAAGAGAAAATGCGTGAAAGATGTCAGCTAAGTGAGGAAAAATGAGTATCTTTGCACGCAATAAATTCAAAAGTACCATATTATGTCATCATTTATTGCAGATAAGATTGTGATGGACGGTCTCACTTTTGACGACGTCCTGTTGATTCCCGCTTATTCAGAAGTACTGCCCAAAACGGTAGAGTTGCAAACACGTTTCTCACGTAATATCGTGTTGAATGTGCCCTTTGTGACAGCAGCGATGGATACTGTTACGGAAAGTCAGATGGCTATCGCTATCGCACGTGAGGGAGGTATCGGCGTGATTCATAAGAACATGTCGATCGAGAATCAGGCACGCGAGGTGGCTATCGTTAAGCGCGCAGAGAATGGTATGATCTATGATCCTGTCACAATTCGTCGTGGTTCAACTGTTGCTCAGGCGCTTGCCATCATGTCGGAATATCATATCGGTGGTATTCCTGTAGTAGATGAAGAGAACCATCTGGTGGGTATCGTCACCAACCGTGACCTGCGCTTCGAGCGCCGTCTGGATCGTCCCGTTGATGATGTGATGTCTAAAGACAATCTGGTGACCACTCATCAGCAGACAGACCTGGCAGCTGCTGCACAGATTCTGCAGGAAAACAAAATCGAGAAACTGCCTGTCGTGGATAAGGACAACCACTTGGTAGGTCTTATCACTTATAAGGATATTACCAAGGCAAAGGATAAGCCCATGGCATGTAAGGACGAGAAAGGCCGTCTGCGCGTGGCTGCTGGTGTGGGTGTTACTGTAGATACATTGGAGCGCATGCAGGCACTTGTCAATGCTGGTGCTGATGCGATTGTGATCGACACGGCTCATGGTCATTCTAAGGGTGTTATTGATAAACTCCGTGAGGCAAAGAATGCCTTTAAGAATATCGATATCGTTGTAGGTAACATCGCCACAGGCGCTGCTGCAAAGATGCTGGTTGACAATGGCGCTGACGCAGTGAAGGTGGGTATTGGCCCCGGCAGTATCTGTACGACACGTGTTGTGGCTGGTGTGGGCGTTCCTCAGCTGAGTGCCGTTTATGACGTGTACAGCGCGCTGAAAGGTACCGGCGTGCCCTTGATTGCTGACGGTGGTCTCCGTTACTCTGGCGACATCGTGAAAGCACTGGCCGCTGGTGGCTCAAGTGTGATGATTGGTTCGCTGGTGGCAGGTACAGAGGAAAGCCCTGGTGATACAATCATCTACAATGGACGTAAGTTCAAGAGCTATCGTGGTATGGGTTCTCTGGAGGCCATGGAGCATGGTTCAAAGGACCGCTATTTCCAGGCAGACACAAAGGATGTGAAGAAACTGGTGCCAGAGGGTATTGCCGGTCGTGTGCCTTACAAAGGAACTGTTCAGGAAGTCATCTATCAGCTGACTGGCGGCCTGCGTTCTGGCATGGGCTATTGCGGTGCTGCTGATATCGACCATCTGCATGATGCTAAGTTCACCCGCATCACAAATGCTGGTGTTATGGAGAGCCATCCTCATGATATCACGATTACGAGTGAGGCTCCCAACTATTCAAGACCTAATGATTGATAAATACATATGAAACTAAAAATGCTTTTCGCAGCATTGCTGATGAGTGGTGCTACGTTTGCTCAGACAACCGACGACCCTGTCATTATGACAATCAATGGTGAGCCTGTGTTACGTTCGGAATATGAGTATTTTTTTAATAAGAACAACTCTGAAGGTGTCATCGACAAGAAAACGGTAGAGGAATATGTGGATTTGTTCGTGAATTACAAGCTACAGGTTGCTGCCGCACTTGATGCAAAGATTGACACACTGAAGTCTTATAATGATGAGTTTCGTCAGTACCGTGACCAACAGATCAGACCTCTGTTGGTTACGGATGACGATATGGAGCGCGAAGCTCATAAAATTTATGATGATGCTGCAAAACGTATCGGTCCTGATGGACTTATTCAAACTGCCCATATCTTGATTCGTGCCAACCAACAGGCCTCGCAGGCTGAATGGGATGCAGCTAAGGTTCGTATAGACTCTATCTATAAGGCCTTGAAGGGTGGTGCCGACTTTGCCGAGTTGGCAAAGCAGGTGTCGCAGGATCCTGGTTCGGCACGTCAGGGTGGCTTGTTGCCGTTTGTTCAGCGTGGACAGCTGGTGAAAGAGTATGAGGATGCTGCCTATGCGCTACAACCTGGCGAGATGTCTGGTGTGGTTCAGTCGCCCTTCGGCTATCATATCATCTTGATGAAGGAGCGCAAGCAGTTTGAACCCTTCGAGTTTCATCGTGACAACATCCTGCGTTTTATGGAACAGCGAAACATGCGCGATAATATCGCCAGCCAGAAGATTGACTCGCTGGTAGCCGCCAATCCAAAGGGACTGACGAAAGAGCAGATGATGGACGAGAAATCGGACGAGTTTGCTGCGAAAGACATGGAACTGAAATATTTGATCCGTGAGTATCATGATGGACTGTTGCTCTATGAGATCAAGAATATGAACGTGTGGGATAAGGGTGCTAAGGATGAGAAAGGCTTGGCACGCTATTTCAAGAAGCATAAGAAGAACTATGCGTGGGACGAGCCTCGCTTTAAAGGTATGGCTTATCACGTGAAGGATGAGGCTGATATAAAGGCCGTAAAAGATTGTGTCAAGAAGTTGGATTTCAATAAGTGGGCAGACAAGTTGCGCACGACCTTCAATGCTGATTCCGTTCTGCGCATCCGTGTGGAAAAAGGTATTTTTAAGAAGGGTGACAATGCCCTGGTGGACAGCGTGGTGTTTAAGAAAGACACGACCGTGACCAAGGTGAAAGACTATCCTTTTGATGCTGTCTATGGAAAGATTCTGAAGAAGGGACCTGAGACCTATCAAGACGTGCGTGGACAGGTGGTCTCTGACTATCAGGAACAACTGGAGAAAGAGTGGATCGCTCAGCTACGTCGTAAATATACTTTTAAGGTTAACGAGGAAGTTCTGAAGACCGTAAATAAGCACTGATGAAACTGAAATGTCTTTTTTTGTCGCTGGTGACAATGGCACCAATGGCTATGATGGCCTCGACACAGGGCAATGACTCTATTGGTACTGTGGTGGATGAGGTTGTGTGGGTTGTCGGCGATGAGGCTATCTTGAAAAGTGATATAGAGGTAACCCGTATGCAGGCTGCTATGGAAGGTATGCGATGGAAAGGAGATCCTGATTGTGCTATTCCAGAACAGATTGCTGTGCAGAAGTTGTTTCTTCATCAAGCTGCAATCGACAGTATTGAGGTGACAGAGGCTGAGGTGGCTTCGGCCATTGAGCAACGTATTGAATACATGATTCAGCAGATTGGCTCGCGTGAGAAACTGGAGGAGTATAAGAAGCAGAGCATTTCGCAGATCCGACAGTCTATGCACGACGACCTTCGTGATCAGATGATGATTCAGCGCATGAAGGAACATCTGGTGAAAGAGATTGCAGTGACCCCTGCAGAGGTGCGCCGCTATTTCAAAGACCTGCCTTCAGATAGTCTGCCTTATGTGCCTACCGAGGTGGAAGTGCAGATTATCACGCAGACACCACGTATATCTGCCGAGGAGATAAACCGCGTGAAAGAGGAACTTCGCGAATATACTGACCGTGTGAATAAGGGTGAGACTTCATTCCAGACCTTGGCCAGATTGTATTCTGAGGATCCTGGTTCACGCAGAAATGGTGGTGAATTGGATTATACGGGACGTGGAATGCTTGACCCTGCCTTCGCTGCCGTGGCTTTCAATCTGACAGACCCGAAGAAGGTTTCTAAGATTGTGGAGTCGGAATTTGGTTTTCATATCATTCAGCTGGTGGATAAGCGCGGTGAGAAGATTAAGGTGCGCCATATCTTGCGTAAGCCCGTTGTTTCTGACTCGGCTATTGTGAAGGCTACTAATCGTTTGGATTCGATTGCAACGGATATACGAGCCGGACTCTTTACTTTTGAGGAGGGCGCCAGTGTCATCTCGGATGATAAGGATACGCGCAACAACAAGGGATTGATGGCAAATCGTTCTGAGCGTGGCCAGACTTCTAAGTTCCAGTTGCAAGACTTGCCTGCCGAGGTGGCAAAGGTTGTTGACACACTGAAGGTGGGACAAATCTCAAAGCCTTTTGTGATGATTAATAACAATGGCAAGACGGTATGTGCCATCGCAAAACTGAAAAGCAGAACAGAAGGGCACAAAGCCATGATCACTGAGGATTTTCAGGTGATGAAGGATGTGGTGACGGAGAAACGTCGCGAGAAGAAACTGCATGACTGGGTGGTCAAGAAGATCAAGGACACGTATGTTCATGTTGGTGAAAGATATCGTGACTGTCAGTTCGAATACCAAGGTTGGGTTAAATGAACGGTAAGACCATAATACAACATGTCGTGCACAGAAGTATCTTGATGATGCTTCTGTGTGTGCTCTGCATGCCTCTGGTGTTAGCAGCGTCTATGACAAGTGCTGTCAAACCTAAAACTAAGAAGAAGGCTGAGAAAAGGGTTTATCTGGTTCATGCCGACGAACTGCGCTATGATCGTTGGCAGAACAATGATGCTCAGGTGTTGCGTGGTCATGTGGAGTTTGAACATGACGGAGCCAAGTTGTATTGTGATAGTGCTAACTTTTTCGAGGCGAGCAATTCTTTCGAGGCATGGGGACATGTGAGAATGTTGCAAGGCGACACACTGTCGTTGGTTAGCGACTTTGGTTATTACGATGGTAATGACCAGATGCTGGAAGCCCTCGACAATGTGGTGCTGAAACATCGCGGAACAACGCTCTATACGGATTCGCTCTATTTTGACAGAATATGGAATCAGGGCTATTTCCAGAATGGCGGCCGGCTGGTGGATAAGTCAACCACACTGACCAGCGACTGGGGGGAATACCATACGGATACAAAGATGGCTGTGTTCTTTTATCATGTTGTAATGGATGATAAACGTTTTCACTTGACGACCGACTCTTTGTATTACAATACACGTACGAAGCAGGCTCAAATTGTTGGACCTTCAAATATCATTTCGGGCGACAGTAAGATTTATTCCGAGATGGGCTTCTATAATACAGATACCGAAGTGGCAGAACTGCTGGATCGCTCAGTGTTGAGAAACGAAGGACGCGTGCTGACGGCTGATAGTTTGTGGCATAACGGTAAGACGGGAGTTAACGAGGGATATGGAAATGTGGTCTATACCGACTCGGTGAACAAAAACCGCCTGCTCTGTAACTATGGTCATTATGAAGATAGCATCGGCTATGCGATGTGTACGGATAGTGCTGTGGTGATCGACTTCTCGCAGCGTGATTCCCTGTATATGCATGCAGATACCTTCAAGGTGTTTACTTATCATCTGAATACCGACTCGGTTTATCGCGTTATACACGCGTATAATAAGGTTCGCGCGTATCGTGTTGACGTGCAGGCCGTCTGCGACTCGTTGGTCTATGAGTCGAAAGACTCTTGTATGACGCTCTATCACGATCCTATTGTGTGGAATCAGAATCAGCAGTTGCTGGGCGAACGTATTCAAGTGTTTATGAAAGATTCTGTGCTTGACCATGCGAATGTGTTGGGACAAGCTCTTTCCATAGAGAAGTTACCAGAGGATAAGCTATACAATCAGGTGTCCTCGAAGGATATGTTTGCTTTCTTTGAGAAAGGTGATATTCGCGAGGGTAGGGCTGTGGATAACGTAGAGGTGGTCTATTATCCCGTGGAAGAGTCGGATAGCTCGTATGTTGGATTGGTGAACATGCAAACTAGCGAATTAAAGATGTTCATGGACAAACGCAAGTTGCAGAAAATATGGACACCAAAGGCTGATGGAACGATGTACCCGATGTCTCAGATACCACCAAAGATGCGCTTCTTGGATCGTTTTGTGTGGTTCGATTATGTGCGTCCATTGTCAAAGGAGGATATTTTCAACTGGCGTCCAAAGAAGGCCGGAACAGAACTGAAAGTACAGAAACATAAGGACTCGACCCGCAAAAGGACTGTCCGATAATTTAATGAAAGGAGAGAATATTTGATATGAGTGATGTTATTCAACTGTTGCCCGATTCCGTTGCCAATCAAATTGCCGCTGGCGAGGTGATTCAACGTCCTGCATCGGTCATTAAGGAACTGGTGGAAAATGCGGTCGATGCTGGCGCAAAGAATATCCGTGTGCTGGTGGTTGATGCAGGCAGGACATCCATTCAGGTTATTGATGATGGATGCGGTATGTCGGAAACGGATGCGCGGTTGGCTTTTGAACGTCATGCTACATCGAAGATTCGACAGGCAGATGATCTTTTTGCTCTGCATACAATGGGCTTTCGTGGTGAAGCCTTGCCCTCGATAGCTGCTGTGTCGCAGGTCGAACTGACCACACGCATGCAAGGTGAGGATATTGGTACACGACTGACATTGCATGCCTCACGTGTAGTGGATCATGAGCCCGTGGCTTGTCCCGTGGGGTGTAACTTCAAGGTGGAGAACTTGTTCTTCAACGTGCCAGCCCGCAGAAAGTTTCTGAAGACAAATGCGACGGAACTGAATAATATCCTTACGGCCTTTGAACGCATTGTGCTGGTCTATCCGGATATTAACTTTGTGATGTATAGCAATGGTCAGGAGATTATGAATCTGAGAGCTGGTTCTCTTCGTCAGCGTATTACTGACGTCTTTGGTAAAAAGTTGAACCAGGAACTGCTACCTGTGTCAGTAGAGACGGCCTTATGTAATATCACAGGTTTTGTGGGTAAACCCGAGTCGGCTAAGAAAAAAGGTGGTAGCGACTATTTCTTTGTAAACGGCCGCTTTATGAAACATCCTTATTTCCATAAGGCAATCATCACTGCTTTCGAACGTCTGATACCTGTTGGTATGCAGGTGCCTTATTTTATTTATTTCGAGGTGAGCCCTGCGGATATCGATGTGAATATTCATCCTACAAAAACTGAGATAAAGTTCGAAAACGAACAGAGCATCTGGCAAATACTGGTGGCAGCCGTCAAAGATTCTATTGGTAAATTCTGCGAAGTCCCTTCTATTGATTTTGATACAGAGGGACGTCCAGAGATTCCTGTGTTTGATGCTCAACGTGATGTCATACAGATGCCAAAGGTTTCGTATAACTCTTCATATAATCCCTTTAGTAGTACACCTGAAAAACCGTCGGTGACCCCCGATTGGGAAAAACTATATCAAGAGGCGATATCAAAGCCTATGCCAGAGGAAACAGAGCTGTTTGTCGATAGTAAAGAGCCACTTTACTCGGAGGAAAGCAGTGCTTTGCTGGTGGAAGAAAAGTCACCTGCTCATTATCAGTACAAAGGACGTTATATTATGACCGCTGTAAAGTCGGGGTTGATGATTATTGATCAGCAACGTGCAGATATACGCATTCGCTTCGAACGCTATATGGAGCAGCTGAAAAACCAGTCTGGCAAGAGTCAACGTGTCTTGTTTCCGGAGGCAGTCGAATTTTCACCTTCAAACGCGGTGGTGCTGCAAACAATGATTCCAGAACTGGCATCTATGGGTTTTGAAATTAGCGATCTTGGTGGTGGTAGTTTTGCTGTTAATGGTGTTCCTGCTGAGCTCGATGATGTGGATCCTGTCAATCTGTTTCGAAATATCGTTTCTGATGCCATTGAACAAGGAGTAGGTTCTGTTGATCAGATTCATGCTTCATTGGCGCTCAGCATGGCTCGTCATTCTGCAGTGTCGCAGGGACAGGTGCTTTCTAACGATGAAATGGAGGGTATCGTTAATCAATTGTTCGCATGCAGCAACGTTAATTATACGCCTGATGGTCGAGCAATACTATGCATACTGCCACAGCATGATATAGAGCAAATGTTAGGTTAAAATGTTAAATTATGGTTCAAAAAGGCTAAATTTGTGCATTATTAACGGTTATTAACGATTTTGTTCGCTTTTGTTAGGGTTTTTTGTTGCGGATTCTATTTTTTTTGCTTATTTTTGCCACAAATTTCGTTAACAAAATTGTTTTAATTGAAAATTGTATGAAAAAGTATTTGATGATGCTGGCTTTTGCTAGCGTATCTGTAGCTGGAATGGCTCAGAGTGAAACTCCAACACAGAAGTATAGTGTTGCTACTAATTCTTTCTGGAGTAACTGGTTTGTTTCTGCAGATGTTGCTTATAGCGCATTCTATTCAAATGAGGAAAAGGGAGCTGATTTCGCTAAGAGTCCTCTGAAGGACTTCCGTCGCAATCTTGGTGCTTCTCTTGCTATCGGTAAGTGGTTTACTCCTGGCATGGGTCTGCGCACAAAGTTTTCTGGTATTTGGGGTCGTAACGTACAGACTGAAAATGCTTCTGACAATGCTGTTAAGTATTGGAATCTGCAGGAGCAGGCTCTGTTCAATCTGAGCAATATGCTCTGCGGCTACAGCGAGACTCGCGTTTGGAACTTCATTCCCTATGCTGGTTATGGCGTTGTTCGTAATATGTCAGATAACTATTATGCTGATAATGTTAGTGTAGGTTTGTTGAATACTTGGAAGCTTTCTAAGAAGTTGTTCATCAACTTGGATGTTAACTTCAATTATGCTCCTGACTATGATGCTTTCCGTTTCAATCGTCAGGCAACAGCTCACTATGGTGACCACATGCCCAACTGCGACCGTTACTTCTCTGCAGAAGTTGGTTTGACTTACAATCTGGGCAAGGCTACTTGGAACAAGACTCCCGATGTTGACGCTTTGAAGGCTCTCCATCAGTCTGAACTCGACGCTCTCAATGCACGTCTGTCTGATGCCAACGCTGAGAACGATCGTCTGAACGACATAATCAAGAACCACAAGTGTCCCGAGGCAAAGACTGTTACTGTTAAGGAGGTTGCTGTTGCTCCCGTATCAGTATTCTTCAACCTTAACAAGTCTAAGATTGCTTCTAAGAAGGATCTCGTAAATGTTAAGAACCTCGCAGAGATTGCTAAGGCTAACGACAAGACTATCGTTGTAACTGGTTATGCAGACTCTCAGACTGGTCGTGCTGCTTACAACCAGAAGCTCTCTGAGAAGCGTGCTAACACTGTAAAGGCTGAGCTGATTAAGATGGGCGTTGACGAATCTAAGATTGAGGTTGTTGCTAAGGGTGGCGTTAAGATCCTGAAGCCTGCTTCTTTCGATCGTCGTGCTACTGTTGAGATTAAGTAAATTATCATTTATAATAACGGATTATTTTTATGAAAAATTTTTTTAGAAGAGCTACAATCCTTACATTGGGTATGGGATTGGCACTGACTTTTACAGCTTGCCACCACCCCGGTGATGAAGATAATACTCAGATTGTTGTTGGAAATGTTACCAACACGCTTAGAGGTCTTATCTTCGACCAGGACGGTGCAGCTTTGAGTGGTGCTACGGTTACCATTAATGGTAATTCTACTGCAGTTACTGGTAATGAGTTTGGTCCTCGTACTGGTTTGGCTGACGGTACTTACACTGTCGTCGTAAAGAAGAATGGCTATAAGGATGTCGTTAAGGACGTAACTTTGGCTGCTACGATTGAAAACGGACAGAAGTATGGTCAGGACGCTGTTGAGTCTTTTTATTTGATAAAGGATGAAACAAAGAGCTTTGGCATTAAACAAGCTGGCGACAGAGACAAGATTACCCTTGAAACTTCACGTCAGGACGATGGTACTGGTAAGATTGTCGGTAATACTCAGGATGAAAAAAATGAATCTTTGAATTCTACGATTGACGTGGAGGCTGTGCTGCCTTCAATTTCAGCACAGAATTATGAAGATCTTGAAAATTCAGTGAAGGCTTCAGATGCTTCTTTTGATCTGAGTGCTTATACACTTACACTGACCAATTTGACTTCTCTGGATGGTGTCGTTTCTTCTTCACGTGGAACACGTGCACTCGTAGTTCTGGGAGATGAGCTGCCTGGTAATTATTCTTTCTTTACCGGTGCGTCTTTGGTTTCGCCTGTTGTTATTGATTTGAATGTTATTCCCGATTACTATGTCACAATGACATTCTCAATGCCAGACGACCTGAAGGGTGCAATTAAACTGTATCGTTCGGTAGGTGGCTCTGCATGGGAAGAGATAACCGCAAGTACAAATGGTAAGGGTATTAAAAATGTTGACTGGTCTAAGCCTGGCATTATTTCAATTAACTTGAATAAGCTGGAGTCTCAGTCATTCGCATTTGGCCTGCAGATCGACAGAACGGTTGACGCCCCTGTTAACACTCCGCTGACAACCGTAGCTTTTGAGAATACTTCTGCTGCTTCAACGACTGTTAAGAACATGAACTATCAGGCTAATGAGGGTGTTGTTCTCCAAAATGATGCTTCTGGTTCTGCTGTTGACTATCTGCGTAAGGTGGTTCTTCGTCATTATGGTTTGAGAGCAGTCGCTAATCCTGCAAAGACAAAGACATATGAGTTCAATCCGGCATATTCGTTGCCTGCAAATTCTACTCTTTATGTTGCTGGATTGCAGACTGAGCAGACTTGTACCTATAGTATTGTAGGTGGAACCTCAAAGTTCACAGCAAAAGAGTATAGCTCGTATGCTTATCACTATGCTGTAGTTCCGGAAGTGGTGATTACTCACGAAGGTGGTGGATCTTCTCAGAAATAATGTAGCTTTCTAGGAAAGTTTTCCGTTATGAATATAGTGTTTCTCCCTGTCCTTTCAGGGAGAAACTTTTTTTTGTAATCCTTTGCGGTGTCAGAATTATTGTTTAACTTTGTATTCATTATTATGATGTTAAACATGCGACGCATTTTTGTAGTACTTTTCTGCTTGCAGATATTTTTTGCAGGAACGAGGGCTCAACAGAATACTCAGACAGAGTTGTTCTGTGGTGTAGAGCTTGATTATTCTGACGTTAACTTTATCAGACTCTATAATACACTGGTGAATTTGACTCCAGGTACAAAGATACATCTTGGACATGACTGGCAGTTGGCAGCACAGGCTATGTTGCCTATAGATAATTCAGGCTATCCAGAACGTTATAATATGATAAGATTGAGTATGGCGAATGTTACTAAGACTTTTCGCTTTCCTCATGCCAATCAATATTTTAAGTTAAGTGCAGGTCTTTTTGGCCAAGACCGCTATGGAGCTGATTTCCGATGGATGTATCCGGTCAATAACTGGCTGATGCTAAATGCCCGCTTTGGTATCACTTCTGACTGGGCTTTGGGATTTGACATGAGCAGTAACTCTGAGAGTACATTTAATAGAGATTGGCGGTCTATTGGCATTGCGGGTGTAAGTGTGTGGTTGGATCGCTGGTCAACGGAACTACGAATGTCGGGAGGTTATTATCTAAATAAAGATAAGGGCCTGGAAGGTGAAGTGATGCGACATTTCAAGCATTGTTCGGTAAGCCTTTTTGGACAATATCATGATGTCTTAGGTCGCTATAGGGAAACGGTTGGTTTTAGAATTGTCATGATGCTTCCTCCATACAAAAAGTCACATGAGAAAGTTGTCTTTAGGCCTGCAAGCAACTTCCGATTGACATATGCCGCCCATAGTGGCGCTTCTATGGCGAAATATATGACTGATCCGGAAGAAAACGAAAGAACATATCCTATACGTATTCCATGGGGAACGGGTAATTTTGATGAATGAAGATGAGTAGATTTTTTTTCATGTTGATGCTCGCTGTTGCGACTATACAATCTGGTGCTCAGCAGTATATCGGTTTTGAAGGAATGATTCATGTGCCTACGGCTGACATGGATACTGTCGGTATTGCCCGCGTCGGGGCTCATTATCTGCCCAAACGTATGATGCCAGATAAAATGCTTTATGATGGTGAGAAGTTTAATTCCTTGACCAACTACCTGAGCATCACACCGTTCAAGTGGATAGAGGTGGGTTATGGCTATACCTTGTGGAAGATGCATAAGAATTTGGATAAGAAGAATAAGTCTGGCTTTTATTCAAAAGACCGCTATTTCTCTGTCAAATTGCAGCTCTTGAAAGAGAATAAATGGTGGCCTTCGGTAGCCGTTGGTGGTAACGATGTCTGGGGGTCTAGTGACGATGGAAAGTCGGGTAGTAATTATTATAGGAATTCTTTTGCTAGCTTGTCTAAGCATTATTCCTTTCGCGACAACATATTTGGTGCGCATGTGACCTACCGCCACTGGATGCGTTCCTATAATCATAAGTGGCAAGGTGTGGTAGGAGGCGTCACGTTTCAACCATCTTTTTATCGCCCTTTGCGGACAATGGTGGAGTGGGATGGCAACGAGGTGAATATAGGTGCTGACTGTCGTCTGTTCAAGTATCTGTTAATACAATGTGCACTGATAGACTTTAAATATATGAATGGCGGCTTGTGTCTATATATACCTTTGATATAATTCCTTTGTTCTTGCGATATGGGGGCTGAGTCTTGGTGTTCAGGGTAATATGTAGCCTGCAAAAGGTCGGCCGTCAATATTGACTTTTTTTGAGACACATTCTAAGAATTGTACTAATCATAGCTGAGTGATTGCGAGGGCTCAGTCGCAATTGCGTAGGTTTTGCGATGCTCCCCGAGTCTTGAATTGGCATTTTCAGAGTCTGGAGAGGGTCGTTTTAAAGTCTAAAAGCACGTGTTCTAATGTCCAGAAGAGACGCTTCTAAAGTCTAAAACCGAAACTGTCATTTCTGGTCTAGCCCCTGGATGCTCTACATCCAGCCCTTAGAACAACCGTATCCAGGGGCTAAAACGACCTGTTCCAGGGGCTGGATGCGCCACATCTAGGGGCTGGATGAACATCAAAAGTAAAGCTATGACAACGCAAAAGCGAAACTATAACAAGACGAAAGCAGCACTATAACGCAACTTTCTGAGACCTTTCGTGTTTTCAGTTTGTGTTTATTGAACAAAAACCGAGAAGACCCCTTTGTGAGGCAGAAATCTCTGTCGAGATTTTCATGTTGCCAGTGGTAATCCTTCTTGTGAACAAGTTCACATCAGGCTTCCCACTGACACCATGACCCCTTCGGGGTTTTCTGTCTCACAAAGGAAAAACCACGGACCTTCGGTCCTGAAAACCGAACCCCACCCCGGCCCTCCCGAGGGAGGGAGTAATTTTGTCCTTTCCGATATGATATCTGTTCTGTTGATTTCAATCTAAAGAATCTGCTGAGTCTCTACTGAAATAACAAAAAGCGCAAATAAAGGATTACCCCTATGATATTTCGCTTGAGCCATTGCGAGTGCCGTGTGGAAATGCCATACGGCACTCGTTTTTATAAGCCTTTGAACTGATATTGTCTTTAATTGACCTTCTTTTGGGCTCATTTTTGTTAAGTAAGATGTATCTTTGCATCCCGAAAACCCTAACTAAAAACTTATGAAACGATTAATACTTATACTGATGACATTTGCATGCGGCGTATTAAACGCCCAGGAATCAGAGCGTACAATGTTGCTGAGGACCCTAAGTGACGGACCTTGGCTTTGTGCTTATTATCTCCTAAATAGCAATGATGAACTAAGCAGTTTGTCTCCTGCTGAGTGGGCAGGACGTTGTGTTGATGAAGAAGAATGGATTCAAGGCGAAGGCCCCTTGAGTAATAGTCCGGATCAGTTTAAGACAACAGAGTGGGGCAGCCAACTGCAACCTTTATTGGTGAGGCGCCATTTTACGCTCACTGAAGGACAACTGAACGAACTCCTGACTAAAACGATTGTGTTGACGTGTAGTTATGATGAGAATCCCAAAGTATATTTGAATGGTAGTTTAATATGGAGCACCTCAGGATGGAATGATAATGATTATGCAAATTTTGTGCTGATTCCTCGTCAAAAGAGATTGTTTGTCGTGGGCGATAATGTGCTGGCGGTGTCTTTGAGTCAAGGCAGTGGTGGTGGACATATTGATTATGGCTTATACTTTAATGGTTCATTTAGCACTTCCGGTGTGGAAAATGCAGATACGGAGAAGGCACCTTGCCATTACTACAATCTAACGGGGCAGCCTGTTTCGGCTCCAGGTAAAGGAGTCGGAATTGTTCGGCGTGGTGCCGTGGCAAAGAAAATAATTAGATTCTAAATAAAAACCTTACGTGAAATGAAAAAGAAAATTGTGTTGTTCTCTATGTTGTTGGCGTCGTTGACACTGACCGCACAGCAGAAGGTATCCGTGGTTGACCGTCCTGCAAGGGGAATGTTGGCCAACTATTCTTCCTATCGTGCACCTTTGTATGGGGGGCGGTTGCTGAAGTTACCTGTTGGAAAAGTACAACCTCGTGGATGGTTGCGCGAGATGCTTAACCGTCAGCGAGATGGGTTGAATGGTCAGTTGGGTACAGTGAGCGCCTGGTTAGATAAACGCAATAACCAATGGCTTTCTGATCAAGGCGATCATGGATGGGAGGAAGTGCCCTATTGGCTTAGAGGCTATTCTTCCCTGGCTTACATTCTGGATGATGAAACGTTGAAGGCCGAAGCACAGGTGTGGTTTGATGCCGTTTTGTCTCATTTGAAACCAAATGGAGAACTGGGCCCCAGTGGTACTGATGGCGATCCTAACACACCAGACCTTTGGGCAAAGATGCCGATGCTATGGGCTTTGCAGACTTATTATGAACATAGCGCCGATGAACGTGTGCTGACTGCCATGACCAACTATTTCAAGTGGGAACTGACCATTCCTGACGAGCACTTCCTCAAAGGCTTGTGGCAGTCTAAGCGTGGTAGCGATAATGAGTGGAGTGTCGTCTGGCTTTATAATCATACAGGCGACAAGTCTATTTTGCCGCTTATTGATAAGTTGCACCGTTGTGGCGTTGACTGGACATTAAAAAATGACCTCCCCAACTGGCACGGCGTGAATGTTGCACAGGGATTCCGTGAGCCTGCCACCTATTATATATATAATGGCGACGACCTGATGCTGCAGGCGGCTTACGAGAATCATCATACGATGCGTCAACGTTTTGGCCAGGTGCCAGGTGGAATGTTTGGTGCCGACGAGAATGCTCGCTTGGGCTATTCCGATCCACGTCAGGGCGCAGAGACTTGTGCTGTTGTAGAGCAAATGGCAAGTGACGAAATCATGATGGGAATCACGGGCGATCCATTTTGGGCAGATCACTGTGAAAATGTAGCATTTAATACTCTTCCTGCTGCTTTGACAAGCGACATGCGTGCACTTCGGTATATTACCTCTCCCAATATGGCAATCAGCGATGGTAAGAATCACGCGCCAAGTATCGATAACAGTCTGCGCGGAATGTTGTCAATGAGTCCTTTTAGTAGTCGTTGCTGTCAGCATAATCATGGCATGGGCTGGCCATATTTTACAGAACATCTTGTGATGGCTACAACCGATGGAGGCCTTGCAACGATGCTTTATTCTGAAAGTGAGACCACGGCACTCGTTTCTAATGGTCAAGAGATTCGGCTGACAGAAACAACCAAGTATCCTTTTGAGGATCAGGTCGTACTGAAGATATCTACGTCTAAAGCTGTTGATTTCCCGCTTTATCTCCGTGTTCCAGCATGGTCAGACCAGACAGCAATCAGCGTAAACGGTACCCCTTTGGATCATCTGTCAGAAGCCAATGGACGTTTCGTTTGTGTCGAACGTACCTGGAATGATGGCGATGAAGTAGTGCTGAAGATGCCTATGAGTGTTACAACGCGCACTTGGCAAAAGAATAAATCAAGTGTTAGTGTGGACTATGGTCCTCTTACACTCTCGTTGAAAATAGATGAACGCTATCAACAGCGTGACAGTCGAGATAAGGAAATCGTGCAGGATGACTCACATTGGCAGGAAGGTGTGGATGCAGGTTTATGGCCAGCTTATGAGATTTATGCTGCTTCGGAGTGGAACTATGCCCTCCAGATGGATGGACAGTTGCCGAAGGATATTCAAGTGGAACGTCGAGCTTGGCCGGCCGATAACTATCCATTTACCCTTGAGAGTGTTCCTCTTCAGTTTAGTGCTAAGGGACGTCAGATACCTTCTTGGGGACTGGACGCAACAGGAATGACCGACCTGTTGCCAACATGCTTTGCGAAACGCTCGGATGAGGTGAAACCTCTGCAATTGGTACCCATGGGCGCTGCTCGTCTTCGAATCACTTCGTTTCCAAAAGCAGAAGTAAATACCCGTGTCGAAGGATGTGAATAGTTTCATATAATACAAAGAAATTCTGTTGCTCTCACCCTGAAATGTAGGGTGAGAGCACTTTTTTTAGGTGTTTAAAGAAAAAACTTTGGAATTTATTTGGTGGAATCAAAAAAACTCCTTACCTTTGCACCCGCTTACGAAAAGAAAGGGCGCTTAGCTCAGTTGGTTCAGAGCATCTGCCTTACAAGCAGAGGGTCGGGGGTTCGAATCCCTCAGCGCCCACAAATGAAGTTGCAATCGAAAGGTTGCAACTTCATTTTGTTATTGTAAAACAAAAAAAATACTAAATCATGTAATTTCTTAATTCTATTTTCTTTATTCTTAATAATAATGATTACCTTTGCGCCTTGAAAGATAATTATCTATAAAGTATCATGGAATTTAATATGTTGACGGCCATCTCGCCTATTGATGGCCGCTATCGGGGTAAGACAGAGCCATTGAGCGAGTATTTCTCAGAATATGCGTTGATTCGTTATCGCATTCGTGTGGAAATAGAATATTTTATTGCGCTTTGCGAACTGCCATTGCCGGGTCTTCAGGATTTCGATCATTCACTTTTTGAGACGTTACGTAATATCTATCGTCAGTTTACACCGTCAGAAGCACAGCGTGTAAAGGAGATAGAGTCAGTGACGAACCATGATGTGAAGGCCGTGGAGTATTTTATTAAGGAGAAACTAGACACTATTGGAAATCTTGATCAGTACAAAGAGTTCATTCATTTTGGTCTCACTTCACAGGACATCAACAACACAAGTGTGCCACTCTCTATCAAGGAGGCTCTCGAACAGGTTTACTATCCACTGCTTGAAGAATTGATAGAACAGTTGCATGACTATGCCGAAGAATGGAAGACGGTGCCCATGTTGGCAAAGACACACGGACAGCCAGCATCTCCTACACGTCTTGGTAAGGAGGTGATGGTCTATGTTTACCGTCTGGAAGAACAACTTAGATCACTGAAAGAGACACCAATAACAGCTAAATTCGGTGGTGCTACAGGTAATTATAACGCTCATCATGTAGCATATCCCCAGTACGACTGGCGTGAGTTCGGTAATCGTTTTGTAAGCGAGAAACTTGGACTTGAACGCGAGCAATACACAACTCAGATATCTAACTACGACTGGCTGGCAGCCATCTTTGATGCAATGCGTCGCATCAACACCATCATCATTGATCTTGATCGCGACTTCTGGATGTATATCTCAATGGAGTACTTCAAACAGAAAATCAAGGCTGGTGAGGTAGGTTCTAGTGCAATGCCCCATAAAGTCAATCCTATCGACTATGAGAATTCAGAGGGTAACCTCGGTATTGCCAATGCCGTGCTTAGCTTCTTGGCTCAAAAGTTACCTGTGAGTCGCCTTCAGCGTGATCTTACCGACTCTACGGTTCTTCGTAATGTCGGTGTTCCTATGGGCCATGCCCTGATCGCATTCCAGAGCACACTGAAAGGACTGCGTAAGCTGATTCTTAATGAAGAAAAGCTTCATGAAGATCTCGAGAATACATGGGCCGTTGTAGCAGAGGGTATTCAGACCATCCTTCGCCGTGAGGGCTATCCCAAACCCTATGAGGCATTGAAGGCCCTGACACGTACCAACCAGAAGATGACCGAAGAGACTATCCATGAGTTTATTCAGAACCTGAATGTCAGCGACAGCGTGAAGCAGGAACTGATGGACATCACCCCATGGACTTATACAGGTATTTAATATTCAACTCAATAGTAATTATTTAGTGGAGCCGTGAGGTTCCTATTATTAACATCATTAAAGATTCATTTATTATGGATTTCGAAAACGAAAAAAATCATGAAGGGCTGTCAACAGAACAGCAGAACACAAGCCGTGAAGGCTTCCAGAAGGAATTCAGACCAGTAGGTCGCTCACCGCGCCCACGTATTCATGCACGTCCTGTAGGTAATAGTTACGAGCGTCCTAACTTTGTCAAGCATAATCAGGATGATGAGGGCGGCTTCCGTCCAGAAGGTTTCGGCGCTGGTTTGCAGAGTCAAGCTCCACAGCGAAACTATCGTCCGCGTACCAATAATTACGGTAATAATGATTACCAGCAGCGTCCTCAGGGTGGTTATGGCCAGCGTCCTCAAGGTGGCTATCAGCAGCGCCCTCAGGGTGGTTACGGTCAGCGTCCACAGGGTGGTTATGGCCAGCGTCCACAAGGCGGCTATCAGCAGCGTGGTGGTTATGGCCAGCGTCCTCAGGGTGGTTATGGTCAGCGTCCACAAGGCGGCTATCAGCAGCGTGGCGGTTATGGCCAGCGTCCCCAGGGAGGCTATCAGCAGCGTGGTGGTTATGGTCAGCGTCCCCAAGGTGGTTACCGTCCCCGTACGGCCGACTATGATCCCAATGCAAAGTATTCAATGAAGAAGCGTATTGAATACAAGGAGATAAACTTCGATCCCAACGAGCCTGTACGCTTGAATAAGTTCTTGGCAAATGCAGGCGTTTGCAGCCGTCGAGAGGCAGATGACTTTATCCAGGCAGGTGTTGTTACTGTTAATGGCGAGGTTGTTACCGAGCTGGGAACAAAGGTTATGCGCACCGATCTCGTGAAGTTCCACGATAATCCTGTAACACTTGAGAAGAAGGTATATGTACTTCTCAATAAACCCAAGGATTATGTGACCACCAGTGATGATCCTCAGCAGCGCAAGACAGTGATGGATCTCGTAAAGGACGCATGTCCCGAGCGTATCTATCCAGTTGGTCGTCTCGACCGCAACACAACCGGTGTTCTTCTGCTTACCAACGATGGCGATATGGCATCTAAGCTCACACATCCTAAGTTCTTGAAGAAGAAGATCTACCACGTATATCTGGATCATAATGTAACGGCACACGATATGCAGCGCATTGCAGAGGGTGTGATGCTCGACGACGGTGAAATCAAGGCCGATGCTATCGAGTATGCTGATCCTGTTGACAAGAAGCAGGTTGGTATCGAGATTCACTCAGGCAAGAACCGCATCGTCCGTCGAATTTTTGAGAGCTTGGGCTACAAGGTCACCAAACTAGACCGAGTTCAGTTCGCTGGCCTTACAAAGAAGAACTTGCGTCGTGGCGACTGGCGTTTCCTCACCGAGGAAGAGGTTGATCGCCTGCGTATGGGTGCTTACGAGTAACACAAGTCCCCTAAGCTAGGGGACAACAGGGGTCTGAACAGGCGCAGATCCCAACAATAAAGGAGCGTAATGGTCTGATTTCGCTTGTTCAGACCCCCAACCCCCTAATTTAGGGGGCTTAAAACAATGAAAAGAACTAAGATAATCGATGTGCTGAAAAGCACAGAATATGGCAAGGAAGTCTGTGTGAAAGGCTGGGTGCGCACGCATCGCAGTTCGAAGGCAGTTGACTTCATTGCCCTCAATGATGGCTCAACCATCAACAATGTGCAGGTTGTGGTTGACCCAACCAAGTTCGACGAGCAGTTGCTGAAAGACATCACCACTGGTGCTTGCATTTGTGCTGAAGGTACACTCGTAGAGAGTCAGGGTGCTGGTCAGAGTAGTGAGATTCAGGCCACCAAGCTTGTGATTTACGGACTCTGCGGCAACGACTATCCCATGCAGAAGAAGGGCCAGAGCTTCGAGGCTATGCGTAAGAATGCACATATGCGTCTGCGCACCAATACCTTTGGTGCCGTTATGCGCATTCGTCACAACATGGCAATGGCCATCCATACCTATTTCCATGAGCATGGTTTCTTCTATTTCCACACGCCATTGATTACTGCCAGTGACTGTGAGGGTGCAGGCAACATGTTCCAGGTGACCACCAAGAACCTCTACGACTTGAAGAAGGATGAGAACGGCAAGATTATCTACGACGATGATTTCTTCGGAGAGCAGACCTCACTAACCGTTTCAGGCCAGTTGGAGGGTGAGCTGGGTGCTACAGCTCTGGGAGCCATCTATACCTTCGGTCCTACGTTCCGTGCCGAGAACTCAAATACGCCTCGTCACTTGGCCGAGTTCTGGATGGTTGAGCCCGAGGTTGCTTTCATTGACCAAGAAGAGCTGATGGACCTCGAAGAGGACTTTATCAAGTATTGTGTTCGATGGGCACTTGACCATTGTAAGGACGATCTTGAGTTCCTTAACAAGATGATTGACAAGACCCTGATTGAGCGTCTTGAGGGCGTCTTGAAAGAGACCTTCGTCCGTCTGCCTTACACCGAGGGTATCAACATCCTCCAGGAGGCCATCAAGAATGGTAAGAAGTTTGAGTTCCCCTGTAACTGGGGCGATGACCTCGCTTCTGAGCACGAGCGCTACCTTGTAGAGGAGCACTTCAAGAAGCCAGTTATCATGACCGACTATCCACGTGCTTTCAAGTCGTTCTACATGAAGCAGAACGAGGATACTGCCGATGGCGGTTCTGTAGGTTACAAGGGTGCTGTTGCTCCTGGTCCCACCATGCAGGGTACCGATGTCCTGTTCCCACAGATTGGTGAGATTATCGGTGGTTCTGTTCGTGAGGAGAGCTACGATAAGTTGATGAGCGAGGTTAACCGTCGTGAGATGGATCAGACCCATCTCTGGTGGTATCTCGACACCCGCAAGTGGGGTTCATGTCCTCATGCCGGTTTCGGTCTTGGTTTCGAGCGTCTCATTCTGTTCGTTACAGGCATGCAGAACATCCGTGACGTGATACCTTTCCCACGTACACCAAAATCAGCAGAATTCTAATTTCCAACGATAGGGGGTGTGTCATTATTGGCACGCCCCCTCTTTTTTTACAACCATAAACTAATCAAGGATGAAAAAATATTCATTTCTAAAACTTTGTGTCCTTTTCGTATTCCTTTTATCGGGAAGCGTAAACGGATGGGCTTCCTATAAACTTGTTAAAGTAACCTCTATTCAGGCAGGCAAAAAATATGTTTTTGAGAGGAATGGATGTGTTCTTAATAATTCTATTGTTTCCACAGTTCTTCAGACAACGTCAAACTATAAAAGCGTAGAGTTGACGGGTTATGAATCATATGTGTGGAGAGTTGATGCCGCTACTGATGGCTTTTACATAAAGAATGTGGACAAGGATAAATATTTGTATAACTCTTCGGGTACATCATTAAGTTTTGGTTCAAAGGCTTCTGTTTGGTCTTTTAGTTTTGATAACGGTGTCGCTTTGATTCAGAATATCAGTAATGAGAACCGTTTTATAGGTGAAAAAAAATCCAATGATTATTCTGCTTATTCATACACAGACACGTACCTCAATACATGTCCCCATGATTTTACCGTATATGTTCTTGAAGATGAAACTGATTCAGGTGTTATTTTTCATGAGACGTTCGATTTGGTAGATAACTATGACACGAGTTCTTTTGACCAAACTGGTTGGACAATGAGTGGTTATATTTATCCCGTAGATAAGTATGGAGGCGTCCGATTAGCCAAAGAAGATGGTCCAGGTTCAATCACGACTCCTGTGCTTCCTGCTATGACGACAGATGCAATCATGACGATAAACGTTAAAGGATGGGATGCTGACGAAAAGATACTTTCTGTTGTTGGTGAGAATTGCACGGTTACACCTTCTGTTCTGGATGATATTCCTTCTACCTACACCAACTACACACTCAAGATAACAGATGTAGGGGAGAATCCAAGGATTGCGTTTTCTGCAGCAAGCGGTTGCCGTATTGTTATCGACGACGTTAAGATTATGACTCACGTTGGTTTGAAACTTGCTGCCAGCGGCTATGCTACCTATTGTAGTCCCTTCGCGCTCGACTTGACACCAACAGATGATTATGCCGCTTATGTGGTATCCTCAACTTCAGGTTCTATTGTCAACTTCTCAAAGATCATGGGCAAGGTTGCTAAAGAGACACCTTTCGTCTTGTATAATCCTAAGAAGGCTGGCGAAACCGTGTATCTGCCCATCGTGGTTGATGATGAAGGTATAGCTGGTATTGATGGCAATATGCTGCGTGGCACACTTGTTCCCACCCCCATCACAACCGTTGATGGCGACTATACCAACTTCGGTCTCAGTGGTGGTAAGTTCGTTCGAATCAACGATGGCACCATCAAAGCCAACAAAGCCTATTTGCCCATTCTCACATCCAGTCTCCCCTCTACCTCTAATGCCCGTTTCACCGTGGCTTTCTCCGACGAGACCGATGTCATTCGCACTTCAGCTGCTTCCCCGGGTCATGATGAGCTCTATAACCTTCAAGGCCGTCGCATCCAGTCTCCAACAAGCGGCCTGTATATCATACGTCATGCAGAAGGAGACCAGCAAGGCAAGAACATAAAAGTATTTATTAAGTAGCCCCCAGATAATGAAGAAACCATATCAGAAGCCCACCATCGTAATGGTCAGCTTCACCCCCAATGCCCAGATGCTTTCTGCATCAAATTTCCAGACGACTGTTAGTGAAGAAGACGCTCCCGTCGATGCTGAAGAAATAGAGTCGCGTCAGTCCACTTTCAGTATGTGGACCGACGACTGACCACCCCCGTGTCTTATTACCAGTTATTATTTTGCGTATTACAAAAAAAAAGTGTAATTTTGCAGCATGAAACAGGCAATGGTATTTGCAGCAGGTCTTGGTACAAGGCTGAAACCCCTTACCGACACAATGCCTAAAGCATTGGTGCGTGTGGGCGAGAAACCGCTGCTGTGGCATATCTTGACAAAGTTGACGGCTGCGGGCTACAGTCGAGTAGTCGTCAATGTGCATCATTTTGCCGACCAGATTGTTGACTATCTCAAGACCAACGA
This sequence comes from Prevotella sp. E13-17, assembly GCF_022024035.1. NCBI lineage: Bacteria > Pseudomonadati > Bacteroidota > Bacteroidia > Bacteroidales > Prevotellaceae > Prevotella > Prevotella sp. E13-17. Next base: position 2,616,793 of record NZ_CP091787.1, on the reverse strand, counting down.
TTTCGGTATGGATATCCGCATCAGCGACGAGCGTAGTCAGTTGTTAGAGACTGGCGGCGGCATCAAGAAGGCCGGCACGTTGTTCGACGATACTTCCCCCATCCTTATCCACAACGTAGATATTCTGAGCAATGTCGATTTCGATTGGTTCGCTCAGCAGCACGAGGCCGACGAAGAAGCCGTCTTGCTGGTCAGCCGTCGCAAGACCAAGCGCTATCTGCTCTTCGACAATGCCATGCGTCTGATGGGATGGATTAATAAGGAGACGGGCGAGATAAAGTCCCCTTACGAGTATGTCCGTCGCACGGGCCTCTCTCAGTACGGCGAACCCCTCAATGAGTTTGCCTTTTCTGGCATCCATAGCTTCTCGCCGCGTTTGTTCACCCTGATGGATCGCTTCCCCGATCGTTTTCCCATTATCGACTTTTACCTCAGTATCTGTCACCGTTCCAAGATTGTTGGAGTGGTCAAGGACGACCTGCGTCTCTTGGATGTGGGCAAGCTTGATACCTTAGACGAAGCAGAGAAATTTATCACATCATTATAATTAATATGCAACAGAAGATTATCATCTTAGACTTTGGCTCACAGACCACGCAGCTTATTGGCCGTCGTGTGCGTGAGTTAGACACCTTCTGCGAGATTTTGCCCTACAACAAGTTTCCTGTTGGCGACGAGTCGGTGATTGGCGTCATCCTGAGTGGTTCCCCCTACTCAGTCCACGATCCCGAGGCCTTCAAGGTTGACTTGAGCCAGTTTGTGGGCAAGGTGCCCGTGCTGGGCATCTGCTACGGTGCACAGTTCATCTCGCACACCCTGGGTGGTAAGGTAGAGAAGGCCGACTCTCGCGAGTATGGCCGTGCCAACCTGGAGACTGTCGATACTACGAATCCACTGTTCAAAGGCTTCGAGCAGCACTCACAGGTGTGGATGTCTCATGGCGACACCATCACTGCCATCCCCGGCGACTTCAAGGTCATTGGTTCTACCAAGGACGTTACCAATGCCGCCTTCGCTTCTACCCAGCAGCCCATCTGGGCCGTTCAGTTCCACCCCGAGGTGTTCCATTCGCTTCAAGGTAAGCAGTTGCTTCAGAACTTTGTCGTTGACATCTGTGGCAGCAAGCAGGAATGGAGTGCCGCCTCATTTGTTGATTCTACCGTAGCCGAACTCAAGCAGCAGCTTGGCAACGACCGTGTCATCCTGGGGCTGTCTGGTGGCGTTGATTCTTCCGTTGCTGCCGTCCTGCTCAACAAGGCCATTGGCTCGCGTCTCACCTGTATCTTCGTGGACCACGGCATGCTTCGCAAGAACGAGTTCCAGCAGGTTATGGAAGACTATAAAGTGCTGGGGCTGAATGTGATTGGCGTCGATGCCAGCGAGAAGTTCTTCTCAGACCTCGCCGGAGTCACCGACCCCGAGCAGAAGCGTAAGATTATCGGTCGCGATTTCGTTGAGGTGTTCAATGCCGAAGCCAAGAAAATCACTGATGCCAAGTGGTTGGCTCAGGGCACTATCTATCCCGATCGCATTGAGTCACTGAACATCACCGGTAAGGTTATCAAGAGCCACCACAACGTAGGCGGTCTGCCCGAAGATATGCATCTGCAGCTTTGCGAGCCCCTGAAGTGGTTGTTCAAGGACGAGGTGCGCCGTGTAGGACGCCAGATGGGCATGCCCGAGCATCTCATCACCCGCCATCCTTTCCCCGGACCAGGTCTGGCCGTACGTATCCTGGGCGACATCACCCGTGAGAAAGTACAGATCCTGCAGGATGCCGACGATATCTATATCCGCGGTCTGCGCAACTATAAAGTCAAGCTTAGTGGCGAAGAAGCCCGCAAAGTCCTGGCAGCAGGCATTCCTGCCGATATGAAAGATGGCGAGATTGAAGTATCGCTCTACGACCAGATCTGGCAGGCAGGTGCCATTCTCCTTTCTACAGTCCGTTCGGTCGGTGTGATGGGCGATGAGCGCACCTACGAGCATCCCGTTGCTCTGCGTGCCGTCACCTCTACCGATGCCATGACTGCCGACTGGGCTCATCTGCCTTACGAGTTCATGGCCAAGGTCTCTAACGAGATTATCAACAAGGTGCGCGGTGTCAATCGCGTTTGCTACGACATCTCGTCAAAGCCACCTGCAACCATCGAGTGGGAGTAAGATTGCTCTCCACGGTTGCTAATTGTAGCACAGGTGGGACGAAGCAATACCGAAAATAAAGTATTATGGGACTGGAATAACATTATTTCAGTCCCTTTCTTTTGTGCATATTTCTTTTTTTTGTACCTTTGACGCATGAATCTACAGAGTTTTTTTTCATCATTATTGATGGTGGTGGCCGAGATGGCCCCCTACCTGTTGCTGGGCTTTCTCATCGCTGGCGTGTTGCATGTCTATGTGCCGCAGCGCTTCTATGCCCGCTATCTGTCTGCCGACAACCGTTGGTCGGTGCTCTGGGCAGCCCTGTTGGGCGTGCCACTGCCACTCTGTTCGTGTGGCGTCATCCCCACAGCCATTGGTCTTCGCAATGAGAAAGCCTCCAAGGGCGCCATTGCCTCGTTTCTCATTGCCACGCCTCAGACGGGCATCGACTCCATCCTTGCCACCTTCTCGCTCATGGGATTGGGCTTCGCCATTGTCCGTCCTGTGGCTGCCCTCATCACGGGGGTGTGCGGAGGCCTACTGGTTAATCGCCTGATGCGTCGCCAGTCGCTCACCGACGAGGCTGCCGCCACTTGTGAAGTGGAGCAGGGCCGCAAGCCGTGGCGCGTGCTGAAGTACGCCTACTACGACATGATTCGCGACATTGGTCTGCGCCTGCTCATAGGTCTTGTTGTGGCAGCCCTCATCCAGGTAGCCGTGCCCGATGCGTTTTTCCTCAGCTTTGGCAGCGAGCCACTGCTCCAGATGCTGGTCATTCTTGCCATTGCCGTGCCCATGTATATCTGTTCCACGGGCAGTATCCCCGTGGCAGCTGCCCTCATGATGAAAGGACTCTCGCCCGGTGCGGCTCTGGTCATGCTGATGGCAGGTCCCGCTGTCAACCTCGCTTCAATCCTTGTTGTCCACAAGGCCATGGGGCGTCGCTTCACTGCCATCTATCTGGGCACTATCGTAGGCTTCTCAATCCTGTTCGGACTGTTGCTCAATGCCAGTGGCCTGACGCTCTTCACCCCCGTAGTCAACGATGCTTGTTGCGCCAGCGACACCATGTTGCCCAGTCCCTTCAAGCTCGTCTGCGCAGCCATACTGACCCTGATGATAGCTTTTGCCCTCGCCATGAAGTGGCGTGACCGTCGTAATGCCGTTCCGTCAGTCGAAACCGACGTCGTCATCTATCGAGTTGAAGACATGCACTGTAGCCATTGCGAGGCTGCTGTGGTGCGTGCCGTCGAGTCACTCCCCGGTGTCACATCGGCCAAGGCAAATGCTTCGGCCTGCACCCTCACTGTCAAGGGCGCTGCCACCGAGGCCGATGTCCGTCAGGCTGTCGAAGGCGTCGGCTACACCTTCAAGGGGCGTCGTGAGCAGCAAGCCTGAGTCTGGTTACGGCAAGCCCCAGGTTTCCTTACGGCAAGCCATCCCTTTCGTTACGGCAAACCATCCCTTTCCTTACGGCAAAGTCAAGGTGCCCTTACGGCAAAGTAATTGTATGCTCGCAGCGCCTCATTTGTTTAGTGCCTCCAAACGGTCCGTTTGGGGCCTCCAATCCAACCCTTTGGCGCCTCCAAACCAGTCGTTTGGGGGCACCAAACGTTTTGTCGCCCTCAAAAACTCCCGCAATCGCTTGTTGGTGTCGAAAAGAATTACTACCTTTGCTGCAAACTTATAACTACAAGTAATTTACTAACAACATGTGCTCATGATAATCCGTACAAACAACTGTCGTGCTGTGTCCCATAGGGCGTGGCAACGACTCGCATTGATGGTCTTACTGTTGACCTTTACCGTCAGCACCATCCATGCCAACCCCATTACTCGTCAGCAGGCCCTGAAACGAGCTGCCGAATTCATGACCCAACAGAACGACCCGCGCCAACTGGCCCCCGTGGCCGCTAAGAAGTTGGCCCCACGCCGTGCGGCTGCAGTCACAACGGCCGAGCCCTATTATGTCTTCAACCGCGGCATGAATGGCGGCTTCGTCATCGTGTCGGGCGACGACAGCACCATTCCCGTGCTGGGCTACACCGACAGTGGCGAGTTTGACTACACCCAGGCACCCCCCAACCTGCGCGACCTGCTCGACGACTATGCCCGTCAGATTACGCAGATTCAGCAGGGTGCTCCCGTCATCACAGCCACCATTCCCACGCACCCCAAGGTCGAGCCGCTGCTCACCTGTAAGTGGAGCCAAGGCTACCCCTACAACATGACCTGCCCAGAGTACTTCACCCTGGGACGCTCGGTGACTGGCTGCGTGGCCACCGCCATGGCACAGATTATGTATTACCACCGCGACAAGTCCGTCACCGAGGTGCAGAACGATATCCCTGGCTACTCCACTTGGACCGCACACCCCACCTATGGCAACCTGAAGGTTGAGGGTATCGCTAAGGGTGCCCCCATCGACTGGGCCAATATGAAAGACACCTATGGCACTGCCAGCGACCTGCAGCGCTTGGCAGTGGCCGACCTCATGCACTATTGCGGTGTCAGTGTGAAGATGGACTACACCAACAGTTCTTCTGGCGCACAGTCCTATGAGGTGTATAACGCCCTCAAGGCCTACTTTGGCTATGGCAGTTCGGTGCGATATGTTGACTATACCCAGGTCACCACCGATGCCGGCTGGGACGATGTGGTCTATACCGACATCGCTGCCCGCCGTCCGGTCTATGTCAGTGGCTCCAATGCCACCGTGGGCCACGCCTTTGTGGCCGATGGCTACGATGGCAATTTGCGCTATCACATCAACTGGGGATGGGGCGGACAGAGCGATGGCTACTACTATCTCACCAACCTGACGCCCGGTCAAGGACAGGGCACGGGCGGTAGTGACGATGGCTATAATGGCTATAAGCAGATCATTGTGGGCATCGAGCCTGAGAACTATGGCGAGAAAGCCATGACCTTTGTCGATGCCCGAGTGAAGACTGTCTGTCTTGACAACTGGGATGCCAACCACGATGGAGCGCTGACCTACAATGAGGCCGCCGCCGTGACCGACCTGGGCACCGCCTTCCAGAATCAGACTGCCATTACCAAGTTCCCCGAACTCTACTACTTTACCAGTCTGCAGCATCTTGCCGACGATGCCTTTAATGGCTGTACCAAGCTTGCCTCCATGCGCCTGCCACGCAAGTTGCAGACCATTGGCGCCCGCGCATTCGCCGGCTGTCAGTCGCTCGCCGAGTTCGTCTTGCCCGACTATGTCACCGCTATCGGTGCCGAGGCCTTCAGTGGTTGTGCAGCCTTAGAGGCACTTTCGCTGCCCGAGACCGTCACTGCTGTCGAAGCCGGCACGTTCCGTGGCTGCATCTCCCTCACCAGTTTCGACCAGCCCGTAGGCATCGTTCGTCTGGGTGATGGCGCCTTTGCTGGTTGCACCAAGCTGCACACCTTCAAGGTGAACACCTACAACCCCGCCGCCATCACGATGGGGCAGGGCGTCTTTGCCGACGATGACCTCAGCGCAGCCACCCTCCACGTGCTGCAAGGCACTAAGGACTACTTTGCTGCCACCAGTCAGTGGCGCGACTTTGGCACCATCTTCCAGGCCCGCGAACTCTCAGGTGGTCGTTTCACCACCATCCAAGCCGGCAAGGAATACTATCTCTACAACGTCGGCACGGGGCGCTACCTGACCCGGGGCGAGGCCTACAACACCCAGGCTGTCGTCAGTCGCCAGCCACTGCGCTTCAAGCTCAACGCAATGTCGTCGGTGGGCACCGATGTCTATACCATCACCTGCGAGAACTCAGGACTCAACGGCAAATACCTCTTCCGCACTTCGTCAGATACGAATGTAGGACAGGGCGTCAAGGCCGTCTTTATGGATGGCACTACGCTCGACAACCGAGCCTACTGGAACATCAGTGCTCTCGATGATGCAGTCTATACCATTCAGATACCCACGGGTGTGGTAGGCCATCAGGATGGCCAGTATCTGGGCGTGCAGACCAGTCATGCCAGCAATGCTGCCACACCTACCTATGGCGCCTATTTCGACATCGACTATGCAGCCTATCCGCAGAATTGCCACTGGAAGTTCGTAGCCTATGATGCCCTCCAGACCGAGATCTATAACGAAGCGTCAACCCTGCTCAACCTCATCACCATGGCCAGGAAGCAGGGGCGCAACGTGGAGAAGGAACAAGCCGTTTATGATAACCTTGAGAGTACGCTCGACGACATCCTCGTTGCTCAAAGCTCGCTGCGCCAAAAACTCAATCTTCTTGATTTCAAAGATAGCACCATCGGCATGGTATGTCGTCAGCGTTGGGACACCTCCAACGACGGAGAGCTGAGCATTGCTGAGGCTGCTCAGGTGAAAGACTTTGACTATAGTTTCAAGGGGTTGTCTATTGTCAGCTTCGATGAGTTCCAGTACTTCAAGGCCGTGCCCTATATCTACGACAACACCTTTGCCGATTGTCGCAATTTGGCGTCCGTCACTCTGCCCGACGGCATCGAGAAAATCTATTATTATGCTTTCCGCAACTGCAGCAGTCTGAAGCGCATCAATCTGCCCGACGGCATCAACACGCTGGGGCCCCAGTGCTTTGGCTATTGCACCGCCCTGCGCGAGGTGACCCTGTGGAACCCCGATCCCGACGTTATCAGTGTCAGCAGCGATGCTTTCACCGGTGTCGATCTGTCGCTTTGCACGCTCTATGTGCCCTATGGCTCGAAGGCACGCTATGAGCAGGCCGATGTGTGGCGCGACTTTGGCACCATCCGTGAGTTCCGTGGCAAGACCCAACCCCTCTTCTCGGATATTACGACCGGTGTGCCAGGCTACCTCTACAATGTGGGCAGTCGTAAGTATGTGGCCATGGGCGAGGCCTATGGCACGCAGTCGGTGGTCACCGCCGGCACCCCCATCAGCTATTGGTTCCAGCGCACGGCAGCCATGCCCGCCAATGTTTACTATATCCAAGAGTCAGCCAGCACTAAGGTTATCTTCCGTGTGTCCACCGACAGTAAGGTGGGCGATGGCGTGAAGACCTGCTTTGGCGATGGCTCTCTCTCGTCCAAGGCTTATTGGCAGATAGAGGATGCGGGCGACCATCTGTTCCGTCTCTCTGTGCCCACTGGCGATAATACCCGTGTAGAGGGCGAATACCTGGGCACCAACGAGAGTCATACCACCGATGTGGCCAGTCCTACCTATGGTCTCTACTGGGATCAGCCTGCCACCGACAAGCACACCTTGTGGGCCTTTGTTTCGGCTGACGATATGCAGAAGGCGCGCAGCACCGATATGCTGTTGGCCAAGATGCGTACCATGCTCGACAAGTGCGAGGCGCAGCTCATCGACGTGACAGCCGAACGGGCCGTCTATGATAACCTGGCGAGCACCTATGACGACATCAACGAGGCTGTGTTCTCACTGCGCCATAAGCTGGGCTACATCGACTTTGCCGACAAATATGTGCAGACCGTCTGTCTTGCCAACTGGGACATCGACGAGGATGGCGAGCTCACACAGGAAGAAGCTGCTCAGGTCACCGACCTCGGCACGCTGTTCCAGAAGAATCTGAATATCAGCCGATTCGAAGAATTGCAGTATTTCACCTCGTTGAAGCACATAGCAGATGGTGCCTTTACGGGCAACTCAGCCCTGCATACCGTCCATCTGCCTGCCAGCGTGCAGTCGCTGGGCGAAAACGCCTTTGCTGGTTGCTACAACCTGAAGTATCTGGTCATCCCTTCCAAGCAGGGCGTGGTGGCCCGTGGTCAGAGCAGTGTGCAGAGTCAGGTTACGCTGTTTGTGCCTGCCGACCTGTTGGATGCTTATGCCGTTTCCGACTGGAAGAACAAGTCCACTTTGCTTGCCTATACCGGTATTCCTGTCATCACCGCCACCGGCTATCGCAACTATGGTCGTTCATTTGGCACGGTGAACTTCGAGTTGAGTGGTGCCCCCATTGATGGCGAGCCTGACTATGCGTGCGACATCATTGAGGTGACGACCACACCTGTAGGCGACTATCCGCTGACTGTGCTGCCCGGTACCATCACCACGGTCGGACTGGTCTGCAAGCCGGGTGTCTTCACCGTCAGGAAGTCGCCCCTCACCATCACGGCGCTCAATGCCACCCGCGAGGTGGGACAGCCCAACCCTGTGTTTGAACTGAAGTACAAGTCGTTCCGCAACGACGAGACTTCTGAGGTCTTTATCAAGCAGCCCGTCATCACTTGCGACGCCACGCCAGACAGCCCCGCCGGTCAGTATGAGATACGTGTGGGTGGTGCTGAGGCCGAGAACTACGAGATGACCTACGTCTCGGGCGTCCTCACCGTGGTTCAGACCACCGGTATCGATGGCGTGCAAGCCAACACCCGTCAGCAGAAAGTTTACGATCTGACAGGACGTCGCGTCACTGCTCCACAACGCGGAATCTATATTTCCGGAGGACGTAAGATGGTGGTTAGGTAGTGTTTTTGTTGCGAATATTTGGCAGAGTCGAATTTTCTATATACCTTTGTCCGCTGACATCAACGTATGTTGGCGGACAATTTTATGATATAACGTCTAATTGGGAAGTTATAAATGAAGATAGAACTATTTGATCCACAAGCCATCTATGAGTTGGGCGCCCGTCCTAACCAGGAAGATAATATCTATCCTGCGATGGGGCAGGCCACCAGTCAGAGCCGTGTGTTCCTGGTGTGCGACGGCATGGGCGGATGCGACAAGGGCGAGGTAGCCAGCAAGATAGTCTGCGATGCGATCAGTGCTAAGGTGGAGGAGGTGCTGCAGGCCGATGAACCGCTCACCGACGATGCTTTCAACGAAGCTTTGACGCTGGCCTACAATGCGCTCGATGCTGCCGATGTGAAGAACGAGGGCGTGATGGGCACCACCTTGACCTTCCTCTGCTTTCACCGTGGCGGATGTCTGGCCGCACATATTGGCGACAGCCGCATCTATCACCTGCGTCTTTCGTTGGGCCCCGATATGGGCATGCTCTATCGTTCGCGCGACCATTCGTTGGTGCAGCAGCTCTATGAGATGGGACAACTGTCCTATCGCCAGATGAGCACCGACTCCCGCAAGAATGTCATCCTAAAGGCTCTGCAGCCTCATCAGCCCGAGCTCACCATGGCAGAGCTGACCCACATCACCGATATCAAGGCTGGCGACTATTTCCTGATGTGCTCAGATGGACTTCTGGAGCGTATGGACGACGCCCTGATGCTCTCTATCCTTGGTGCCGATTGCAGTGACGAAGAAAAGACAGCCCGCCTCATCGAGGCTTCGCGCGACAACCAAGACAACCACTCTGCCTATCTCATCAGAGTGAAAAGTGTAGAGCGTGAGCCTGGCGACAAGGAACTGCCAGAGGACGAATTCGAGGCGCGTGTCAGAAACAAGGCTTTGAATGATCCCGCGCGCAAGGTTGTCATACCGCCACCTCCATTCCCCGATAGCAACAGACGTGTGCCAACACAGCCTTCAGCACATGGCGGTAAGCCTGCGGCCAACCGCCAACCTGCAACTGCTGCGGTGTCGGTCGAACGTCAACCGTCGCAGATGGGCAGCAAGGTGGTGAAGGTTCTGTTGACGGTTCTTGTGGTGGTCCTGCTGGGTGTGGCAGGCTATCTTGCCTATCCCCGTTTCGTGGCTCCGTCACAATCTGAGGTCATGGCACCTGTAGCCGACGAGAAAATATCGATGGCCGACGCCTATCGCCAATTGGGTGCTGTCGATGTGACTTTCGATGTGGTACGACAGATAGAGCAGGATGTCAACCAAGATGGCACCACCGAGGAGGCAGAGAACTACTCCAACCGTCTGATTGCTATGAAACAGATCTTCCTGGAGGGCTTCATGGCAAAGCAGCACAGTGTGGATACGCTGATTAACGTTTACCAGTTGCGCGCGGCTTATTTCTCGCCCGAGCAGCGCGAGGTGATGCAGTGGTTCCTGGAACTGCCTAAGCATCAGCAGGAGTTGTGGGAGACCTCGACCGATCGTGTCGTCAGCTTCCAGGATTTCAAGCAGTTCATGACGAACTTGATCTATTATTAGTGATTGAAAACATTTTGAAGTTAAAATAACAACGTATGAAAGCAATTAAGATTTTGATGTCGGCTGCTGTAGCAACAGCCCTCACATCGTGTGGCGGCGGTAGCGAAAGCAACTGGCAGCAAGAACGTGACTCTATCATGGAGGTGAACGAACAGCAGCAACAGGTTCTCGACGACCTGACCTCGTCGTTGGTTGAGGTGTCTGCCAGTCTCGACTCTATAGCTCAAGGCGAAGGCATGTTGCGCAGCTCTAACGAGTCGCCAGTAATCACTAAGGAACAGATGTTGAAGAACCTGGAAGCCTTCAAGGCAACCCTGCAGGCCAATAAGGAGCGCATGGCTAAGTTGCAGAAGCAGTTGGCCACGCGTACTGACCAACTGGGACAGCTGAGCAAACTGGTGGACCATCTGAATGCTGAGATTGCTGCCAAGGAGGCTCGTATTGCCGAACTGGAGGAGCAACTGGCACAGGCTAACGCCGATATGGACTTGTTGCGCCTGGATATCAACTCGCTGAGCAAGACTGTGTCGTCGCTACAGGACGAGAATGCAGAGCAGCGCCAGACCATGGAGGCACAGACGGCCGAGGCTAATAAGGCTTATTATGTGGTGGGCACTAGTCGTGATCTGAAGGAGAAGGGCCTGCTGACGGGTGGCGGTCTGCTGAAGAAAAAGAAGGTGAACTATGAATCGCTGAATCAAGCGCTCTTCACCAAAATTGACATTCGCAACACCACGCAGTTCAACATCCCCAGCAAAAAGGCAAAGGTGTTGACGGATGCGCCCTCCGACTCTTACACCATCACTCAGAATGGTAACAGTTGTACGCTGCGCATCACCAACGTGCCCCGCTTCTGGAGCATCAGTCGCTACCTCATCATCCAGGCCGACTGAGTTCTTTGACAGAATATCTTTTTTGGGATGTGTTTATTTTCTTTAGAATGTTCACTAGTGTCCAGCTTTAACTGGACACTAGTGATCGGTTACCAATATTACAAAATCAAGTCCGTTTCTTTTCAAAAGCTTGCTTAATGGACTGTATTTCAATTATTTAAAAGAGTAATTAGTCCACTTTAACGGGGCAGTACTGTTATGTAATATTAAGTTGTTGTTTAATCCAAATTTATCAAGTACCAAGTCTTTCTGCATGTCGTAGAAGTAATGCATGAGCTCGTTGCCCAGATGGTCAGCCTGCTCAATGGAGAGAGCCTCGCTATAGACACGCACCACGGGTTCGGTGTTGGACTTGCGCAGATAAACCCAGCGATCGGGAAAGTCTATCTTCAGTCCGTCGGTCTCACTGATTTGGGCGCTCTTGTCTTTAGAGAAGCGGTCTTTTACTTTCTTGAGAATGGCCTCTACATCAGTATCAGGCATGAGGTCGATGGAACTCTTTGCTATCTGATAGTCGGGGAAAGAGGCCCGCAACTGGCTGACAGTGCACTGCTGCTGAGACAGACTGCTCAGGAAGAGAGCAATGCCTACCAAAGCATCGCGACCATAGTGGCACTCAGGATAGATTACACCACCATTGCCATCGCCACCGATAATAGCACCCACCTCTTTCATCTTGGCGGTAATATTGACCTCGCCAACAGCAGAGGCGAAATACTGACCACCACGCTGCAGGGTGACATCGCGCAGAGCTCGCGTGTTGCTGAGGTCGCTAACAGCATTGCCAGAAGTATGGCTGAGCACATAGTCGGCTACACAGACAAGAGTGTATTCTTCGCCAAACATCGTGCCGTCTTCACTGATAAACGCTAATCGGTCTACATCGGAGTCAACAACAATGCCGAGGTCGAAATGTTCTTGCTTCATGCGCCCGATAATGCCCAACAAGTTATTCTCAATGGGCTCTGGCTTATGAGCAAAGGCACCTGTGCACTCACCATTGAGTATCTTGAAGTCTACACCGAGAGCCTGAAACAATTGGGGAAGAATGATGCCACCAACGGAATTGATGGTATCAACACAGACACGGAAATGGCGCTTGCGAATGGCATCAACATCAACTAACTTTAGATTTAAGACAGCATCGATGTGGCGCTGGTTGAAGGTTTCGTCGATAGTTAACTGCCCTAAGTGTTGGATATTGGCATAGCAGAAGTTTTCTGTCTCAGCAAGAGCCAACATCTCTTTACCATCATAGGGCGTCAGAAACTCTCCATTATGATTGAGTAGCTTCAGACCATTCCACTGGCTATGGTTGTGAGAGGCTGTAATGACAATACCGCCATCAGCACCAGCCATGCGCACAGCAAGCTCGGTGGTTGGGGTGCTGGCATAGCCTATATCAATAACATCGTAGCCCAAGCCCATGAGAGTGCCAACAACAATGTTGCGCACCATCAGTCCTGACATACGACCATCACGACCTACGACCATCTTCCTGCCATGAATATAGTGGGCAAAGGCTGAGGTGAGCTTGACGATGTCAAGGGGATTCAGCGAATCGCCAGGACGCCCACCGATGGTGCCGTAGATTCCTGATATGGATTTGATGAGTGTCATATAGGTTATAAGTGTGTATTATATATGGTCGATATGGTTGGTTGTGTATTTATTCTTCTTCGTTGTTGTTTTGATACTTGATACGAAACTCCATAGGTGTCATGCCTGAGTGTTCCTTAAAGTATTTGCCAAAGAAAGAGGCATTGGGAAATTGCAGGTCATCGGCAATCTGCTGCATGGTCATATCAGTGAAGCGCAAACGGTTCTCGATAGCTTGGAGTGTGAAGAAATGAACCATCTCGCTGGGGCGCCTATTCATGGTTTCCATCAACAGCTTGGAGAGGTATTTAGGAGTGACGTTCAGCATCTTGGCATACTCATCGACACGACGGATGCGACCATCACTTTGCTCTGCCAACTGCATAAAGCGGTCGGCAAGTTTCTTGCCATGCAGACCAGTATTGCCAAAAGCATTATCACCCTTGGTTCGCTGCTCTCCCCTACGCAGCACAGAGAGTACCTCTAAGAGGAAGGTGCTGACAATAGAGCGCACTATGTCGGGATAGAGCGCCAAAGAACTGTTGCGCATGTGATGACTGAGTTGCTGGTAGTAAGAATCGAACAGTGAAACATCAGTATCGGATAGTGACGCCTTGGGATGCTGCTTCAATAGCACCACATCGGAAAGACTGCTTTTAGTAAACGTGTTCATGTTCCACATTTCGCCACGAGAGAACCATATTTGGCGACAATTAAAGTCGGGAGTAGACATAAACTTCTCCACAACCGAACGCACCATGTAGAGAAAGAGGTCATTCTTATTCAGCTGAATGGTCTGACCGTCATACTCGAACTGGGCAGCTCCTGCCGTGCAGATAATAATGATACCATGGTCCATCGGTTTTATTCTGCCAGCAGGCATACCGTCAAAGCAATCCACCAGTACCAACTCGTCGCTATCACCCATGCGAAGAGTACCTGCCCCCTTTCTTGGTTTGAACTCAAAAATATCCATAATGTTCTGTTCTTCTCTTTTTCGGATGCAAAAGTAGATATAAAAAACGAAAAGGCAATGTTTGATAAGTAACAATATATGTTCGACATGTATCATCGGTATTTTTATTTCAAAAACATTATGTACCTTTGCAGCCAGAAAAAAAATAAGTAATCTATTTATATATTATGAGACCATTTATCTACCTATCTCTTGCAGCAATGCTGCTAACTGGAACAGCCTCTATGCAAGCACAAAACAAGACCAAAGCCAGGACACAGGCAAAGGCTAAGAGTCAGAAAACAAGTACTAAAGCAACCACAAAGTCGACAGCAAAGATACTATATGTGGAGCCAGAAGACCGTAACTATGCACAGAATCTGGGTGGACACATGTTTTGGGACTATACAGCCAGAGAAGGTAATGCCTTGCTAACAGACTGGAAGATAAGCAAAGAGGATTATAAAAAGATGGTAGAAAAGTACACTTATAAGACTTTTGAAGATGCCTATCAGAATCTGCCTGTGCTGCCCGATCCATCGCAAGTTGATACACGTGAAAAGATGACAGAATACTCAGCAGGCGAATTAAGGGCACGCGTTGAAGCCGTTGCTAACTATGAGCCAGAACCTGAGTTGAAAACGGAAAATGACAGATTTAGTAAAATCATGATGGATAATGCCAAGAAGGCACGCAAAGGACAGCCTTTCGACACCCTCTTTGTAGACAAGAAGTGGCCACAATATAATAAGGTGTTGGATAAAATGAAGGCTGCATGCACAAAGTTTTACGATCAAAATGCAGACATTGTACATTATAACGAGACGCCAGATCATGACAGAGGATGCTGGCTGCTCGAGAAGCAAGGTGGTGCACCTCGTTTCTACTTTAACATCTATTCGCCACTGGTAAAGCAGCTAATTAAGGAGTGGTTTGGCTCTGACGAGTGTAAGCGTGTGCAGGTCATAGAGGACGAATTGCGTGCACGTGTGGCCGCTGAAAATCCCAAGAAGACGCCTGATTGGTTTGTGGAGGGTCGCAAGCGTGAGGCAGAGATTGTGGCCGAATACAACCGTAAGCTTTTACAGCGCTGGATGCAGAAATCGCCAGCATCACTCTTGGCAGAATATAAGGCTGCTATGGTCAAGCTGATAGCATGGAACAAAGAGGTAGAGGCCATCCGTGGTAATGATCCTATAACAAAAGAATACATTTCTGCACGCTGGTCGGTAAGAGAAGGTATAAAATCGCTGTTCCATCAATATCTTTACCTGATGGATCTCTCAGACTTACCACTTGTGCGCACGCCAAAAACTCAGGAAGGCGCCAAGAAGTTTAAGCTGGAAGATTCGCCCTGGAAACTGTCATATCCATATAATATAAGAAGAGAATAATAATCACAACTAATAATACACAATTAACAATTTAAACTTTATGAAAACAGTGTTCAATTACACAAAAATCATGTTCGTTGCCATGGCTGCCATGGTAGTATTCACCGCCTGCACTACAAACGAGGACGACTATATCGCCTCAAGTCTGCGTAGCAGCGACTGGGAAGGTAAGATTACAGAATATTATCAGAATCGCTGGGGCATTAATGGCTCAGAATATTCTACCGTGATGGGCTTTGAGTCAAAAGATTATCACTATACCAGTGGAAGAGGCTATGAGCTGGACTACAAGACTTCTTCACCCAAAGAGAACTATGCCTTCTGTACCTTTAAGTGGTTTATCGTAGATGGCGACATCACCATCATCTATGACGACGACAAGTGGAATCCCACATATATCGTAGACTACCAGTTGAGAGGCGATAGCTTCTATGGCTTTTTCTACAATGGTTCTGACCGTAGAATTCAGTTCGATTTGGGGAAGACCACATTTACAGAATGGGACTACTACAGAAAGAATGGTTCACGCTATCTAAACACAGACTATCGCGCTGTCAGACTAAAGAATAAGGATGGCGTAAGCGTAGCCAACGGTATCTTCGCAGAAATACTGAATAATAGTGTTCACTAAAAATCGCCCTTTTTTACACAAAGTAAAGTTAATTATGCGATTTTGCAGCCACTTATCTGCCATCACCTTCAACCCCTTTCGTATATATATTGCTCATATAGTATTATTTTAAAAATAAACCACCTAATAGACTGAATTTCGATTATTTCAAAGAGCGATTAGTCCACTTTAACGGGGCAGTAGTGAAGTATGTTCTTAAAAAAAGTATGTTCTTCTGTTCTTTGATTCGGCTGCGCCTCGGTAAAAGCGGCAGAGCTGAGCGATTCTGTCTTTAAACCACTGGTTTGGTGGTCCTATTTCTGCGCTTTGTAGATGCAATACTTTCGGTATTGTTTCTGGTCTAGGGGCTGGCGGACTCAATTCTAGGGGCTAGATTCACCTCATCTAGGGGCTGTATATGAGCTGTCTAGCCCCTGGATTGAACGGATCTAGCCCCTAGATTCAGGTCAAAAGTGCCACTATTGCATGTCAATAGTGGCACTTTAACGTGACAATACCTCCACTCTTGCTATGCGAAACCTACTGAATGACATACTAACTTATTTAGTCCCGAGTACTACTCGGGAGAAACGGGAAAGAAGAGATTTAAAAAATAGTGGGCTGGACGTGAGGGCAGTTCGCTATTTTTTGTATCTTTGCAGCGCAAAAACCATAAACATAGCTGAATCTCAAAAAAACACCATGGAACATGAGCAATGGCAATGGCAGGAGCCTGGTGCAGCATGGAGAGGCGCTGCGCTCTATCATATCACTCTGACTGTGAGCAACCGACAGCCCGTGCTGGGAAGGCTGATGGTGCCTGGCGATGACCCTTCGAAAGCATGGCTGCAGCGCACGGCACTGGGCGATGCTGTCGTGGACTGTCTGCTGGGCACTCCGCAGTATCATCCTGAGGTGAGGGTGCTGCATTTCTGTTTGATGCCTGATCATCTGCATGCCGTGATATATGTGCGCCGCACGATGGCCAATGGTATTAAGACGGTGACCAGGGGTTTCTGGCAGGGCGTGAAGAAACTGGGTCGCGCCAGCACATGTTCGGGGACTTCTTTTCTTATTCCGAGTAGTACTCGCGAAGAACTGAAGGATGCTACTGCCAGACTGAAGACGATGGCGGCGGGGCTTTGCCAGCAGCTGGGCAATGATGCCTACTACGCTCTGGAGCCTTTGTTTTCAGAGATGCCTTTCATCCGTGCTATGGGCCGTTACTCTCAGTTGGCTACAACGATACGCTATTTGGATATGAACCCTCAGCGCCTGGCCACCAAGCGCCTGATGCCGGGCTTCTTTCGAGTGCAAAAAGCCATCGAGGTGGCTGGCCGTAGCTATGATGGGGTGGGGAATGTAGCCCTGTTGCATGCCGAGCGTTACCATGCTGTGCATGTGCGCAGCATGTGGGTTAAGGATGCTGAGAGAGGTGAAAGTCAGACGTTGCGTGACTATATGAACGGTTGTGTGTTGGAGGCTAGAAAGGGGACGGTGATGGTGTCTCCATTCATCTCGCCACAGGAAAAGCAGGTCATGCAGGTGTTGCTAAAAGAACAGCGGCCTTTTATTGTTCTTGCCGATAATGGCTTTCGCGACTACTACAAACCTGTTGACACCCTTTTTGATGCGTGTGCTGCCGGCAGGGTGCTCATACTTAGTCCTTGGTCTTACGACCCGACAAAGCGACACATCAGTCGTTCGGACTGCATGGCACTGAATGCAATGGCAGAAGAGGTCTGCTCATTGACCAATGACTAATGATACGGCTATGACTGTGGGAAAATTGTAATTTTGAGGGAATTTTATTTGGTGATTAACCAAATTATTTGTTCCTTTGCAGCGTAAAAACCTTAACCAATAACAATAATTGATTATATATGATGCGAAAACTATTAGTAACTATTACAATTTTTATGCTGACTGCCGTTGGCAGTGTCTATGCACAACATTTTAATGAGTGGGATGACCCTGCTGTGTTTCAGTTGAATCGTGAGCGTGCTCACGCCATAGCCTTGCCACAACAGACAGTGGCTTCACGTGGCGAGAGCGACTACTGGGACTCGCCCTATGTTATGTCGCTCAACGGCACGTGGAAGTTTTATTGGGCACCCAATCCCGATAAGGCTCCTACTGGCTTTATTGGTACGCCGCACTTTAGTGATGGCTCCGATTGGGACGATATAGAGGTACCATGCCCTTGGCAGATTTATGCGCTGCGTCATAATAAGTCGTGGGATAAACCACTGTATGTGAATACCCGTTATCCTTTTACCTACGACCGCAATACATGGAGTGTAATGGCCGAACGACCAGCCGATTGGACCTACACGGGGGACATGAAGAATCCCGTAGGAACCTATTACCGCACGTTTAAGTTGCCTGCCAACTGGAAAGGACGCGAGGTGTTTGTGCGTTTCAATGGTGTAGGACATGGCTACTATGTGTGGGTCAATGGCCAGTTTGTGGGCTATGCGGAAGATTCGTTCCTACCCTCAGAGTGGAACATCACCCCGTACCTGCTCGGCAAGGGTGAACAAAGTATCACCGTCAGGGCCTACCGTTTTACCAGTGGTTCGTTTCTGGAGTGTCAGGACTATTGGCGTCTAACGGGTATCGAGCGTGATGTGCTTCTGTGGTCGGTACCAAAAACGCATATCCGTGACTTTTCGTTCAGCACAGACCGCCTGACGGATCATAATACCTGTGCCGCCGCCACACTCGAAGTGGATGTGACAGGTGGGGGCACCATAGAGGCCGAGGTGCGCGATGGAAACCACCTCGTTGGCACTGTTAGTCAGGTGGCTTCTGCCGCTGGTCCTTGTACGCTATCATTTAATGTTCTCGCCGTGGAGCCATGGAGTGCTGAGACCCCAAAGCTCTATGACCTCAGTATTAAGTTGATGAAGGGACGTAAGGTACTGGATCTTCGTACTCTGAAAGTGGGCTTCCGCACTGTTTCTGTGCGTAAGGATGGGGCACTGCTCATCAATGGGCAACGTGTGTTGTTCCATGGGGTGGACCGTCACGACCATAGTCAGTGGAATGGACGTACCATCACCCGCGAGGAGACTGAGGCTGACATTCGCAATATGAAGCGACTCAATATCAATGCTGTGCGTACATCGCACTATCCTGATAATCCTTATTTCTACGATTTGTGCGACCAGTATGGTCTCTATGTGTTGGCTGAAGCCGACGTGGAGTGTCATGGCAACACAGGACTCAGTCATGAGCAGACCTTCCGTGCCCCAATGGTGGAACGCAACGTACGCCAGGTGCTGACCCTGCGCAATCATGCCTGTATCTTCGGATGGTCTGCTGGTAACGAGAGTGGCAACGGTGATAACTTCCAGGCTGTGGCCGATAGTATCGTGGCCCTCGACAAAACCCGCATAACTCATTATGAGGGCAACTCACAGTGGAGTCTCACAACTAGCAGAATGTATGCCGGATTGGACGATGTGGAGCGTATCGGTCGTGAGAATCTGGAGCGCTACCAGCGTGGCGAGACGGGCATTCGCCCCTTTATCATGTGCGAAAACACCCATGCCATGGGCAACTCGATGGGCAACCAGCGTGAATATTTCGACCTCTATGAGCGATATCCCTCGCTAACAGGTGAGTTTATTTGGGACTTCAAGGATCAGGGACTCCGCTTAGGAAACGACCAAATGTATGGTGGTGACTTTGCTGATCAACCCAACGATAACAATTTCTGCTGCAACGGAGTGGTGCTGGCTGATGGATCGTGGACCTCAAAGAGCTATAACGTGAAGAAAATATATCAGCCAGTGGACTTTGTGATGACCAATGGCTGCGTATCACTGAAGAATAAACGCCAGTTCCGTACGCCACAGCAGGACTATGACATCTGCTATGCTTATTTTGATAATGGCTTGCAACAAGGCTCATGGCAGCCTTTGAACGGCACCGAATTGCAGGTGGATCAGCACCACGATGCCATTCGTTTCTCAGTAAGACAACGTGAGGCCACACTTTGGGCTGAACAGGGCTACGAGGTGGCCAGCGAGCAGTTCCAGTTGGCGGGTGCCGACTATGTGACACCAACTCCAGACGACGAGTGTGTGGCGTTGAACGTGAAAGAGACCCCCGATGGCTATCAGGTGAGTGTGGGGCTTTTTACGTTCTCTTTTCATAATGGACAGTTGGTCGATGAGAACGGAAAGGTGCTCTTTGAGCTGAATGCTTTCCGTGCTCCCCACGACAACGATAAAGAACAGACTGAACGCTGGGATAAGCAAGGACTGCGTGACTTGACATGTCATAACCAGAAAGCCTCTTATCAGCAGACCTCTGACAGTGTGATGCTGCACTTCACTAACGTTTATAGCAGTACCCATGGCACCATGCATTTTACCACAGAGGAGACCATCACCATATATAATAATGGTGCCATTTGTTTTGACAGCGATATCATGCCAAGCGAACTGGGTTGCGAACTGCCTCGTCTGGGCTATCGAGCAGTGCTTCCAGGCGAGCTTGAGCAGTTGCGCTGGTTGGGTCGTGGCCCTCACGACAGTTATCGCGACCGTAAGGAGAGTGCCTTTATCGGTTTGTGGCAAAGCACTGTCAGCAACCAGTGGGAGAACCATGTGCTGCCTCAGGAAATGGGCAACAAAGAAGATGTGGCTTGGATGGCACTCACAAACACCAATGGCGTGGGCGTACTGTTTGTTGCTCCTGATACAATGGCAGCCTCGGCAGGTCATTGGGACGATCGCGCAATCTATACCGATCGTCACCACCGTCTGCGCCATCCTAGTGAGGTGAAATTTGAAAATAAAACCTATGTCAACCTGGATGTTTACAACCGTGCGCTGGGCAACAGCAGTTGTGGTCGCGACGTGATTGAGAAGTACAGAATTCCTGCCGATAAGACTCACTTTTCCGTTATCGGAAAACTGCTATTTTCACCCATCACCAACGAGGAACTAGCAGTATTAGCTCGTCAAACAGCCATTTGTGGCAGATGATATCTTTTTTGACAACATAAGTGTAATAAACAAAAAGATTGCTTCTTAAAAAAGGAGCAATCTTTTTGTTTGTTGGCTGATTCATGTTGCTGTGACTGCTGAAATAACAATTATTTGGCGATTTTATTTGGTAATTAGTCTGATATTTTGTAACTTTGCATCCGAATCTTTACATTTAAGGTTGACTACCTAAGTGATTATAGCATAAATGAATAACGTATTTTAAACTACTGAAATTTTTTTGTGCGCGGTGTTTAGATAATTGGGAATTTATGACTATCTTTGCAGCGTGAAAGACAAATAAACGGGATGGCAAATATGTCAATTACAAATAATTATTTCTAAAACAATAAGCTAATGAAACTATTTACTCAGATGAAGATGCTGGCCTTGATGGTCGGCGCAATGTGGATAACAGAGGTTGGCGCAACAATCGCACCCAACAAGGTTAGTTCTGGAGACCTTGTAATAAGCAAGGTGTTCTATTCTGCTTCAAAAAACTCAGGTGGTAGTGGCAACTATGTTGCTGGCCAGTATGTTGAGATTTACAACAACCGTGAAGAGGAAATTGACATCACAGGTATGTATGTGGCTCTGGTTGAGAGCGAATCGGCTAATTCGGCCTATACAGCGGCTGCCATTGAGGCAGATCCAGAGTTGAAAGCCACTCTGAGTGGAAAGATTGTGGTGAAGCAGATATTCCAGATTCCTACAGATGCGACTTATACAGTGGGAGCTGGCAAGTCGTTCATTATTTGTAATAGTGCCACAGACCATACTGCTGCAGCTGTAACGGGACATGACCTCTCTAAAGCTGATTTCGAGGTGAAAACTACGAACGCAAAATATCCTCACAATGACGAGGTGAAAGCCATCAACTTGGTTTACACCTTTTCACCAGCACTTGACTTTATGAATCTGACGCCAACGGGCACAAGTTCGGCAAGCATTCTGTTGCTGAAGAACAATGATGCTGCCATCATCACGGCAGAAGAGAGTCTGGTGTATGGTAAAGGAAAGACCACTGGTAACAGGTTCGCATTGGTGAATCCATATTATACTATTGATGCTGTTGAGATTTTGGGCAACGTGAAAGACAAGGGCGTTGACGTGTCGATGAAACGATTGGGTGAGACCTATGATAAGGGTTATGCCACGACGACAGCAGTAGGTGGCTACAATGGGGAGACCGTTTATCGCAAAACCGCTTTCATCATGCCAGACGGACGCAAAGTGCTGTATGACACCAACAACTCTTCTGTTGACTTCCAGGCGTCTGGCACCATACAGCCACGCGCTTACGATGATGAACTGGCAGAACTGACAGAGGATAAGATTACGATTCCTGAGAGTGGCTTCCTGGTGTTCCGCCCAGAGAAAAACTTCTTTGGCTCGAACGATGTTACGTTTACCTACGTGACTGCCAACGTGAAGAACAGCGACCTGACCTATAATGAATATAAGGGCACTGAGGAATTGCTGGCTGCATCAAACTTTATCGTTGTAGGTGAGCCAGGCGAATATTCTGTTTACTATAGTGAGGCACAGCCCACAAAGAAGATTCCAAGCAATGTGCTGACATGGTCGGAGGAAGACAGTAAGGAGTTTACCGGTAGTCAGAATACTCGCATCGCCTATAAATGGGTGAACACGGCAGAGAAGGTGGGCTTCCAGCGTGTGGAAAAGACCACAGAGGGGCTGTATAACTATGTCACCTTCAGTGGCGACAACCGCCTGTATATCACTATCACGCCTAAAATGGCTGAGGCTTTCTATGAGGCTAATGGCGTGAAAAGTGCTGACGATCTGGACTTTCTGGCTTGGCACGGCACAAAGCCAAAAGTAAACGACGTGAAAGCGTTGACGACTGTGGTCAACAGACAGTCTGATGCTTATTACACGTTGGATGGCCGACAGGTGCGTGTGCTGAAGCCTGGCAAGGTTTACATTTGTCGTCAGGCTGATGGCACGATGAAAAAGATCATGAGATAAGTTGCGCTTATACCTAATTCTAAATATAAGGACTCTCTGAACCGTGAATGCGTTTCAGAGAGTCCTTTGTTTTTAAAAGGACCACTATACGTCTTTTGGTATTTTTGTTTCATTTGAGAGAAATAATGATGTGTTGAACGTTTTTTCTTATTGGATGTATCATTTTTTATTGTGAAGATGCCTTTTTTAATATACATTTGCGGCAGAATTAAGAATTTTACCAAATGTATTATTAATTTAAAACAGTAATCTTTATGAAAAAAGTATTTTTACTCACAGCATGGTTTGTAACAACGGTTTGTAGTGCACAGGTCGTGATCTGGAATGGCGATGGCAAGGAAGTGGGAAGTGACGGTGGCTTCTGGAATCGGGCAGAACCTGTTGTCGTAGAGGAGCAGGGCAACAACGTGATGAAGTTCACGATGAAAGCTAATCCTGGTGGCTGGGGAGATGAGCATCATAATGCCGCAATTCCTCTGGAAGGTGTTGACTTCAAGGGGCTGCGCCGACTGACCATGCGACTGAAGATGACAGACAGTCACAATGTGATGGTTAAACTCGAGGGCAAGGAAGGTGCCTTCAATACGCCACGCTGGGCATGGCAGGATGGTGGCAACGAATGGAGAATCCTGACTTATGAGTTTGCAGAGGGACCTGATGCTGAAAAGATTACCGAAGACAATAACCTGGTGCTTTCCATCTGGCCTTACGAGGAGACAAGTGAGGGCGATGGAAAGACTTTCTATGTTGACGACATCAAACTGGAAGGCCCGATGGTTAATGATAAGGGAATCCTTGCGTGTGCAGACAATTCACTCGATGGTGAGGTGACGATCACAGGTGTTATAGGCAAGGGCACCTATCAGTGCACATGGGATGGCGACTGGCATTCGGTGGATTATGATGACTATGCCCTTATTGCAAAGAAGCTGGCTCCTACGGCAACCAAGCTCATCGTCAAAGATGCCGCCCGTTGGGATGAAGACTGGAGCGCTATCGAGGCAAAGTGTAATGGTATTGAAATCGTTAAAACGGATGAGGCCAACCATATTGACACAGCCGTTTTGAAACATAGCGCTGATAAGATGTTTGACCTTCAGGGACGTCAGGTCGTGAAACCTGTTAAAGGTATTTATATCGTAAACGGTAAGAAGTTTATAAGATAACAAGAACGACTGCGTCTAAACTTTAGAAACGATGTTTCCAGACTCTAGAATGCACATTTCTAGAGTCTGGATTTTGTATGGTATTTATCGTTTTACATCAGTAAGGTGCCAATATCACTTCCTTGAACAAAGACTATTGACCATCTATTGTGCCACTTTTACTCCACTGACCATTTCGTTCTATAGTGGCGTATATACTGATGTTTTGGTGTGTCATTGAAACAATTTTTGTGGTTTTTTGTTTCAATGACTCTTATATGTTGTTGATTTTTTAGGATATGACTGAATAAATGTTTTTCTTTGCAATTGTAGATTGCTAATGATGTTTACAATACCTAAAATATTAACCCTAAAACAATGTAATTATGGCTTTAATAACATGCCCTGAATGTGGTAAGCAGGTGTCTGATCGTGCTGCTACGTGTCCACAATGTGGCTGCCCATTGCAATCGGCAGCCCCCACCGGACCTGTTCCTCCCCCAATGCCCGGGGGGTATCAACCTTCTAATGCAATGCCGTCAAACGCAATGCCCTCTAATCCGCAACCCTCAAACCCGCAGCCTTTCCCACCGAAACCTCAGGCTGCTGGCAATCAAGAGATGAGCGCCTCGAAGATGGCGTGCCCTCATTGTGGTGCTGATCTTGGACCAAAAGACTTGTTGAGCAAGGACTGGGCTAAGTGTCACCAGTGTGGTAAGGCTATTCTGTTGGGTGGCGGTGGTAATGCTTTCGACGATAACCTGATTATTGAGCTGCTCGCGAAGTTTACCATTACAAAAGACGAGTATCACAAATTCTTCATGCAGTTCCTCATGGAAAATGCGCCTGTGGACGTGTTCGACAATATGAAGATTGTGGATATTAAGAGAAAATATTTCTGGGCTCGTGAGTACGGACAGGCCACCGAGCGTGCTATCTTCCCGCTGTGTAAGTATGGTAAAGAGTTCTTCGAGAAACTGTGCGGCACGCCCTATATGCTGATTGCTGACTATGAGGAACACTTCAATACGAAAGAGATGGTGCCATTCGCAAGCGATTATATTCGCGACACGGATGTAATTCCTAAGGAACAGTCGGCCTCGGAGAACCGTTTTGAGTTCTCGCACACAGACATCGGCTCGTATATCCCAACACCAGCCTACTACTGTCTGCCGGTGGTCGAGGAGGTCGTGGAGTATAACGGACAACAGTACACCTTCATTGGCACAGCAAGTGGCGATCGCTGGTGGTACGAGTTTGATAATTTCCCGAATGCTGAGTTCTTGAAGCAGAGTCCCGACTATACCAGCATGAAGCCGGTGACGTGGATTGTGACTGCCATCCTCATATTGATACTGTTGCTGATTGTCTTTGCACTGTTTAAGGCCGGCTTCTGGACTGGTGTTATTGGTGTGGCAATCCTGGGCGCGATAGGCTACTTCCTCGGACTGATTATCTATGGACTGATAGCTCTTGTCACTGGCGGTATTGATGCCATCATCCGTGCCGTTGTCAATCGTATTATCCGTAAGAAGTTCCGTGCACGCTGGCAGGAGTTCCAGGAACATAAGCGTCAGTCTGCTCAGCGTAATTTTAAACTGGATTTGAAATACGACGTTCCTGAGTTCCCAATACCTTAATGTATCACTAATAAACAGAATTATACGACTATGGGATTTTTTAAGAGAGATCCAAAAGAGGCCAACTATGTGGGTGGCGAGAAGCACTGGGCTGAGTCTATAGAGAATGTTGGCTTTGGAGGCGATATGATTTCGCTCCATCCTGATCAAGACTTCAACACCAATTCTACGCTGACAGTACACCCCGGAGAACAGGCTATCTTCGAGAAAAACGGACAAATATACCAGATGTTCACCGAGGGACGCTACCAGCTGAAAACGGAGAACTATCCCTTTATCAGCCGTCTGCGCAATGCTTTTACGGGTGGCGTGAGTACCTTCAACTGTAGGGTGTTCTTTATCCGAACGGCCACAAGTATGGAGGTGAACTGGGGAGCTGGCGATATTCAGGTGCGCGATAAGAAACTGCGCGTGGCTTCGAAAGTGTTTGCACGTGGTGCCTATCGCGTGAGTGTGGAGGACGGTGGAAAATTCCTCTTCAAACTGATAGGCAACGGCATCAGTTCGTTTGGTGCTGAGGAGTTGCAAGACTACTTCCGCAATGAGTTTTTGGAACATATCAAGACGGAAATAGCCACCGTCTTGGTGGAACTGGAAGGCGAGATATTGGGCATTCAGGCTCGACAGCGCGAGATTAGTCAGAAGATTTCACCGCTGGTAGCAGAGGTGCTGTCTGACTATGGCGTGAAACTGGAACGCTTTTCGATTTCTGCTCTGGAAGTTGATCTGGACGACGAGGTGCGTAAAGCCTATGAGGCTAAGCTCGGTAATGCTTCTGCCGACTCGGAAGTGATGGATATCCTTGGCGATAAGTGGGCTGCCCAGCAGCAGGTGGACATCATGAAGACCATGGCCGCCAATCAGGGCACGGCATCAATAGGTGCTGGAATCGGTATGGGAATGGCTGCGGCAGGTTCTTTCTTCGGTATGGGACAGCAAATGATGGGACAACCGATGGGACAGCAACAACCTATGCAGCAGGCTGCTCCGCCTCCCATGGCGCAGTTCTGGCTCTTTGTGAACAACCAGCAAGTGGGACCGGTGCCCATGCAACAGCTTGCTCAGTATGTGCAGGCTGGACAGCTGACTCCTGATACGATGGTGTGGAAAGAGGGCATGCCGCAGTGGGCTGCCGCTAAAACGGTGCCTGAGCTGCAGCAGTTCTTTGCAGCGGCTGGTGCGACTCCTCCACCCATGCCTCCGACACCTCCAACCCTTTAAACGTAATTAGAAGATTATGAGAATCAATCAAATGACTTTTGTGGCACTGATGGTGTTGGTGCTCATTGTGCTGAATGTGTTGTTCTTTGTCTGGACTGATGTCGAGACACGAGGCATTGTAGAGTGGATGTCGTATGGATTTGCCATGTTTTCTTTTGTGGTGGCGTCTATAGCGGTGTTGCGCGTGAGCAAGGATAGCGATGAGGTGTATCACCTGACCACAACATTTCTGCCTCTCTCTTACTTCTGTGTGCAGACCGTGCTGAGTGCCGTGGCTATTGGCTATGGCATGGTGCTTCGCAGGACACAGGAAACGGCGCAGAGTTTGACAAGCAACATGCAGGATACGGTGAATAAGGTGGTGGAGAGTCTGCCTGACAGTGTGGCTGGCATTGCTACCGACAGCATAGGCTCTGCGATAGGAAATACGGTAAATACGACGACTGAGACGGTTGTCGGAAGGTCGATGTTCCTGGCGGAGAACTATACGGTGATTGTCCTGTCTGTATATCTGCTGGTGCTGCTGTTCTATGCTTTCAATTTGGGCATACACAAGACTGCTAATGATGCCACAAGGGAATCATTGGCTGAACAGGCTGCTGAACAAGACTCGAAGATGCAGTTGAGTCAACGCTTGCAACTGTTGGAGGTCAAGGTGAAGGATGCTGCTGCGAAGAAAGAAGTGAGCAGGCTCTATGAAACCATTCGCTATGGAGCCAACCATACGACGCCACAGGGAAAACAGATAGAAGACGCAATCACAGCTGGCCTGGACGAACTTTCAGCGCTTATTGACCGTGCAGACTGGGAGAGAGTGAGGGATTTGGCCCAGGAACTGGCCGTCAGGGCAAAGATGCGTTAAAATATGAATATTATCCGTCTGTTCTCTAAGAAAGATAAAACGCCTGACGAGTAATAAATCGATATCGAATTAGCTTCTAAAGTCGCCGTTTATGGCGCAAGAAGAGAAAAAAAGTACACAAGCAGACCAGTGCTGTTTGTGTACTTTTCTTATGGCATTTATACGGCCTGATTTAGGTCGTTACTTCGACACAATTTCATTAGCTCTTGACAGAGCCAGGTCGATGTGGTTGCAGATGTTTTCTTCGCCAAGCAACTGAACGAAACCATTGCGGCGAAGCACAGAGTCAACCTTCTCGTTGACACCTGACAGAACGATGGCGATGCCTTCACGCTGACTCATCAAGCACATGTTCTCCAGATTGTGAAGACCGGTTGAGTCTATGAAGGGAACCTTACGCATGCGGATGATGCGTACCTTGGGACGATCACCAAAGTTGCCCATCAGTTCTTCGAACTTATTGCCTGCACCAAAGAAGTAGGGACCGTTAATCTCGTAAACTTCAACACCCTGGGGGATGGTGAGGTGCTCAAGATTGCCACTCTCCATGTCGGCATCCTCGTTCAGGTCAATCTCATCGCAGATAGCCTTGACATCGGTTGTCTCGCTCATGCGACGCATGAACAACAGACAAGCACAGATGAGACCCACTTCAATGGCAATGGTGAGGTCGAAGATGATGGTGAGGAAGAAGGTGAGCAATAGTACGGTGACGTCGCTCTTGGGATTGCGCATCAAGGCTGAGAACGAACGCCATCCGCTCATGCCATAGCTTACAACCACCAGTACACCTGCGAGACATGCCATGGGGATGTATTTGGCCAAAGGCATGAGGAACAGGAAAATGAGCAGCAACACAACGGCATGGATGATGCCGGCAACGGGTGTGCGACCGCCATTGTTGATGTTGGTCATTGTGCGGGCAATGGCTCCTGTGGCGGGAATACCGCCAAAGAGGGGCGATACGATGTTGGCCACACCCTGGCCAATTAGCTCGGTGTTGGAATGATGATGGTCGCCAATGACACCATCAGCCACGGTGGCAGAGAGCAAACTCTCGATGGCTCCCAATATGGCAATGGTCATTGCAGGGGCAACCAGACCTTTGATGGTTTCCCATGACAGTTCGGGAACAACGGCTTCGGGCAACTGTGAGTTGATGCTGAAACGGTCGCCAATGGTCTCAATGCTGGTGATGCCTGCATACTGCTTCAACAGCAGTACAGCCACGGTCATGATGATGATGGCAATGAGCGAGCCGGGGATGCGCTTGCTGAAACGTGGGGTGGTGGCAATGATGGCCACGCTGATAAGACCTACGGCAGTACTCCAGGGGTCAATGTCCTTAAGATGCTGAAAGTAGGTGCCCCAACGTAGAAGGAAATCGCTGGGCACAGGTCCGTCTATCTGCATGCCAAGCAAGTCTTTTACCTGCGTGGTAAAGATGGTGACGGCAATACCGCTGGTAAATCCCACGATGATGGGGTAGGGAATGTATTTGATGATGGTACCCAGGCGCAACAGGCCGAAACCGATGAGGAAGACACCTGCCATGAGTGTGGCGATGGTGAGACCCTGCATGCCATATTGGTTGATGATGCCTGCCACGATGACGATGAACGCACCGGTGGGACCACCAATCTGTACCTTACTTCCGCCCAAGGCAGAGATGATGAGACCTGCAACGATGGCGGTGATAATACCCTTCTCGGGTGATACACCAGATGCAATACCAAAGGCAATGGCCAGTGGTAATGCCACAATGCCGACGATGACTCCCGCCATCACATCGGCCATAAAGGTTTGTCGGTTGTACTTTCTAAGAGCCGAAAAAAGTTTCGGTTGGAAATCTAATGTTTTCATCTTTTATCTTATTATCCTTGAAAAACGGGTGCAAAGGTATAAAAAATATATAAGGTGACAAAGAATTGCCACCTTATAATATAAAATAATGTGAATATTTCTTGATTTACTTCTGCTTCAACAGGTCGCGAATCTCGGTCAGAAGCTCTTCCTGAGTGGGACCCTTCGGGGGCTCGGGAGCTGCTGCGGCCTCTTCTTTCTTTCTAAGGTTTGCAAGTTTGTTGATACCCTTGATAAGCAAGAAAATACAGAAAGCAACGATGATGAAATCGAGTGTGGTCTGTATGAACTGACCATAGTTGATGGTTACTGCATCCTGATTTTGCATCAAGGGGTTTACGGGCAGTTCCACTTTGAGGTCAGTAAACTCGATACCTCCGATCAACCAACCGATGGGAGGCATCAGAATATCATTTACTAACGAACTGACAATCTTGCCAAAAGCGCCACCGATGATCACACCGACTGCCATGTCAAGCACATTACCACGCATGGCAAATTCTTTGAATTCTTTAATAAATCCCATAGTTTTACTGTTTAATAGTTTAACGATATAGATAATGTGGTTATAGTTTCCTTTTTGTCAAGTGAACGTTGCAATCTCGACTTTCTCATCTTGATATACCTCACTTTTCACTTTGTGATTTTCACTTTTATCTTAAAAAACTTTTATTTCGTTGCAAATATAGGAAAATAATTCGTAACTTTGCGCTCGGAACATCGAAAAAATGATTTTTGAACGCAAAATTGGTTGAATTTTATTATTAAACCCTTTAAATAATTAAAGCAAAATGACAAAAGTAGCTATTAACGGTTTCGGCCGTATCGGTCGCCTCGCATTCCGTCAGATGTTTGAGGCTGAAGGTTATGAAGTAGTAGCAATCAACGACTTGACAAGCCCCAAGATGCTTGCACACCTGCTGAAGTATGACACCGCTCAGGGTGGTTTCTGCGGCAAGATTGGTGAGAACAAGCACACTGTAGAGGCTGGTGAGGATTACATCGTTGTTGATGGTCAGAAGATCACTATCTATGCTATTCCTAACGCTGCTGAGCTCCCTTGGGGTAAGCTGGACGTTGACGTTGTTCTGGAGTGCACAGGTTTCTACACATCTAAGGAGAAGGCTTCTGCTCACCTGACCGCTGGTGCAAAGAAGGTTGTTATCTCAGCTCCTGCTGGTAACGATCTGCCTACTATCGTTTACAATGTAAACCACAAGACTCTGACTCCTGCTGACACTGTTATCTCAGCTGCTTCTTGCACCACCAACTGCTTGGCTCCTATGACCAAGGCTCTGAACGACCTGGCTCCTATCCAGAGCGGTATCATGACAACTGTTCACGCTTACACAGGTGACCAGATGATCCTCGACGGTCCTCAGCGCAAGGGTGATGTTCAGCGCGCTCGTGCTGGTGCTCAGAACATCGTTCCTAACTCAACAGGTGCTGCTAAGGCTATCGGTCTCGTAATTCCTGAGCTGAACGGTAAGCTGATCGGTGCTGCTCAGCGCGTTCCAACTCCAACTGGTTCTACCACTATCCTGCACGCTGTTGTTAAGGGTGAGGTAACTGTTGAGAGCATCAACGCTGCCATGAAGGCTGCTGCCAACGAGAGCTTCGGTTACACTGAGGAGAAGCTCGTTTCAAGCGACATCATCGGTATGAAGTTCGGTTCACTCTTCGACGCTAACCAGACCATGGTAAGCAAGATGGAGGACGGCAACTCACTCGTACAGGTTGTTTCTTGGTACGACAATGAGAACTCTTACACTTCTCAGATGGTTCGCACCATTAAGTACCTCGCTGAGCTGAAATAAGATATTTCAATATCAGTTATAAATAAAGTCGTTCGATTTTGTCGGACGACTTTTTTTGTGTACCTTTGTCGCTGTTTTATAAATAGAAACTATGGAAAAAGAAGAAAGGTATCAGTTGTTGCTAAATCAGGTGCGTGCTTTGGTGGAAGGCGAGAGCGACCAAATCGCGATTATGAGCAATGTGGCAGCGGTGCTTCATCAGGAGATGAATTTTTGGTGGACTGGGTTCTATCGCGTGAAGAATGACGAGTTGGTGCTTGGTCCTTTTCAGGGACCAGTGGCCTGTATGCATATAGGTTATGGAAAAGGTGTCTGCGGTACGGCTTGGAAGCAGCGCCAAACTATTGTGGTGCCTGATGTGGAGGAGTTCCCTGGACATATTGCCTGTAGCAGTGCTTCGCGTTCAGAGATTGTGGTCCCCATCTTCTCTAAGACAGATCCCGAGCGTGTGATTGCTGTGCTCGACATTGATAGCGAACACTTGAATACCTTTGATAGTATTGATCAGAAATATCTGGAGGCTATTTGCCTTCTATGTCGCGACGACTCTTAGACTTGGTCACAAGTGTGACACCGCTGACTACCAGAATAATGGCGAGCGCATGGCTCCACTTCATGATGCCGATTCCGGTCATGACACTGACGGCTACGGCAACAATTGGTTGCACGTAGTTATAGACGGAAACAACTGTGGGACGCAGCACTTTCTGGGCTTTGATGATCAGAATGTAGCCTACAAAGGTGCCAAAGAAGACAACGTAGCCAGTTTCAAGAAGTGTCTTGGTGGACAGTTCGTTGCTGATCATTGTGAGTGTGTGTGGGCCGACTATGGGCATGAGGATGATGGTGGCCCAAAGAAACATCCATTTGTTGACGGTGAAGATGCTGTACTGCTTGATGAACTTGTTGAAGACCGACAGATAGAGCGCATAAGAAAACTGGGCTCCCAAGCAACAAAGATCGCCACGGATGTCGCCCACCTTGTCGCTGGCATGAGTAGCTGATGTGAGAATGAGCATCAATGCACCGCTACATCCCATTAAGACACCGAGCACTTTCTTGCTGGTAAGCGGCTCTTTAAGGATAAGAGCAGCCAATAGCATGGCAAAAATGGGCATAGACGTGGTGACGATACTGGCATTGATGGGTGAGGTGTACGACAACCCAATGGTGAAACCGCACTGGTTGCACACGATGCCAAAGACAGCAGCGCCGGCAAAGGTGAATACGTGTTTCCATGGAACTGGCTCGTATGTCGTGAAAAGCGAAGCTATCCAGAACAGGACTGCACCGCCCATCACGCGAATCATCACCATTGATGGACCATCAAGCCCGTTGTTCATGGCGTCTTTTCCCAATGGTGCCATCAGTCCCCAGATGGCACATGCAGCAAACATCGACAGATGTGCATAAAGTGGTTGCTTGTTATCCATAACGTGTACAAAGGTACAAACTTTTTCTGGATAAAGTGCTCAGATTAGATATTATTTCGTACTTTTGCAATAGATATGAAACAGATGATAACCATACTTGGACCTACGGCCAGCGGGAAGACGCCTTTGGCTGTGGCTGTGGCAAAACGAGTGGACGGTGAGATAATCTCTGCCGACTCGCGTCAGGTGTATCGCAAAATGGATTTAGGCACAGGTAAGGACCTGGTGGAATACGAGGACGTGCCTTATCATCTGATTGACATCTGTGAACCCGGAACGAAATATAATCTCTTTCAGTATCAGCAGGACTTCCTTCGGGCTTATCAGGATATTCTTGAACGAGGTAGAACACCGATTCTATGTGGCGGCACTGGCCTTTATATAGAGGCTGTGCTGAAGAACTACCAGTTGTCGTCCGTACCTCAGAATCCTGAATTGCGTGCTCGTCTTGAAGGAAAAAGCCTTGAGGAATTGACACAAATGCTCAAGGAGCTCAAAGCAAAGAATGGCTCTGTGATGCATAACACGACTGATGTTGATACAGCGCAGCGAGCCATCAGAGCTATAGAGATAGAGTATGGTAGTCAGCAGGCTCAGAATTCGCGCGAGGATAATGATTCTTCGGACGGAATAGGAGAGGGAACGCTGCTCATTGGTGTAAACATTGACCGAGATTTGCGCCGTGAAAAGATAACCCGACGGCTGAAGGCCAGACTGGCTGAAGGTATGGTTGATGAGGTGCGCGGTCTGATAGCAGACGGTGTTCAGCCTGAAGATCTTATTTATTATGGTCTGGAGTATAAATACTTGACGGAGTACGTCATCGGGAAATTGACCTACGATGAGATGTTCCGACAACTGGAGATTGCTATCCATCAGTTTGCAAAACGTCAGATGACCTGGTTCCGAGGTATGGAGAGACGAGGCATGCATATTCATTGGATTGATGCAACACTACCGATGGAAGCGAAAGTTAATAAGATAATCGAGATATGGCAGAAGTAGAGAGATGGGGTATTCTTTATTGCCCTAAAAAGGGGTTGGGGCGTCATCGTCAGCATTGGATGCGTATTCAGCAGGAGCTGGATAGTCGTGGTGTGCTCTATGATATGGTGCAGAGCGAAGCCGCTGACAGTGTGGAGCGTCTGATGACAATGTTGATTCGCAATGGTTATAAGACGATTATCATCGTGGGCGGAGACTCTGCATTGAATGATGCGGTGAACTGCCTGATGCGTGAGGATGAAGAGGTGCGCAACCGAATCTCTCTCGGCGTTATACCTAATGGCTTGTTGAACGACTTCGCTCGCTTTTGGGGATTTACTGAACGTGAAGACGCGCAATCTGTAGAATGGTTGTTGAAGCAACGTGTGAGAAAGGTGGACTTGGGATGTATCACGTTTAAAGATGAAGAAGGACATGATACCTGTCTGTATTTCCTGAATTGTGTCAACATGGGATTGATAGCTGACATTATGAACTTGCGTCGTCAGGCTCGTCAGATGTTAGGCTCCGTCAAACTGGCTTTCTTGTCTTCTCTGGTGGTAATGATATTCCATCGCCACGACTATAAGATGCGTATTGATATAAACTCAGAAATCATAGACCGTAAGGTGATGACCGTTTGCGTCGGAAATGCTCTTGGCTACGGACAAACACCTAATGCTGTGCCTTATAGTGGAATGCTGGATGTGTCGGTTGTGTATAATTCTAGTGTCAAACAGCTTCTGAATGGTCTTTGGCTGTTAGTCACAGGACGATTGCTGAACCATCGTAGTGTGCATCCCTATCGTGCCAGAAAATTGAACGTAGATGAGGCAAAGAAAATCCGAATTGGCATAGACGGCCGACTATGGGAGTCGCCAGCCGAATCTTTTTCTATTCATGTGCTCCCAGAGAAGATTAATTTCCTGATACCTGATTGACTGTGGTGGAGTTACTCTTTTTGAGAAATCCACAGCAACTTCTTTTCGTCGAGAATGGTATAACGTCTTCCGTCTAGAGCAATGACTCCCTCTTTAGCAAATGCCGATAGCGTGCGAATGGCATTGCTGATGTCCATGTAGGCAGCGTTGGCAATCTCTTTTCGGCTGGGGTGGGCATTGAGCGTCTTGCCATCGGCCTCATATCCGCATTTGTCTTTAAGGAAAAGCAGCATGTCTGCCATCTTTCCGCGTATGTGCTTTCTTTGTAAATTCTGAATGCGGCGAATCAATGTGTCGATGCGTTCTGAGAAAGCACGAATATACATCAAGGCTATCTGAGGATTGGACTCTACCAGATGATAAACGATATCGTTGGGCACTTTGGCAATGACCGAGTCTTCGGTTGCTATGGCTGTACAGTTATACACACTTCTACCGAAAGGTGACTGACTGGCAAAGATATGGCCAGCAGGCGCCATGCTGATGACGTGCTGCTTGTTGTCAAGACCAAGCATTTCGTTCTTTACACGTCCTTGATAAACATAGAAAGTATGTGTGGCTGTGTCGCCTTCATGGAATATGACTTCTGTCTCCATGTAGTGTTCTATTTCCATGTGTTCCAAAAACATGTCTTGTTGTTGGGCTGTCATGAAAAACCAAATGTTTGATATTGATTTGGCTATTTCAATCTTGTCGTCTGTCATTCGCTTCCTAAATAAAATCTAAGTTTTACATGATGTTTTCGGTGGACAAAGGTACGTATTTTTATATAATTGTCAAACACTGGATGATAAAAAAGGCGTTTTTTTTCACTAAAAAGCAAAATAATCAGGCTTTTTTTTTGCCGTGACACAAAAAATGTGTACTTTTGGGAAATCAAAATCTAAAACTGAAGATACGATCAAAAAACCCTTAAATAAATAGGAACTATGAGTTATTTACGATTTGAGAAGGCCGTGATGACAAACTTGGAGGAAAGTCTTCGTCGCGAATTACTCCGTACAAACCGTTCTGGTGCCTATAGCAGTT
This sequence comes from Prevotella sp. E13-17, assembly GCF_022024035.1. Classification (NCBI taxonomy): domain Bacteria; kingdom Pseudomonadati; phylum Bacteroidota; class Bacteroidia; order Bacteroidales; family Prevotellaceae; genus Prevotella; species Prevotella sp. E13-17. The sequence goes on along the minus strand of NZ_CP091787.1, from coordinate 2,581,214 downwards.
CTACGCTGGTGGACTGCAATACGCGAAAATACCATGGACTGTTGGTTGTCCCAGTGCCTGAGCTCGATGATGAGAACCATGTTCTTCTGTCATCGCTCGATTGTACGGTGATACAACACGGCGCGGAGTTTAACTTGGGACTCCACAAGTATCAGGGCAACAACTACAGCCCTAAAGGACATAAGTACATTCGAGAGTTTGATGCCAGCGTGATTCCTACGACGACTTACCGTGTGGGTGGTGTTATCCTGAAGCGTGAGAGCATCTTTCAAGCATACGAAGACCGCATTTTGATTCGATATACTCTTGAGGATGCACACTCGGCTACCACGTTGCGCTTCCGTCCCTTCCTGGCATTTCGTTCCGTTCGTCAGTTCACCCACGAGAACTCTGTGGCAAGTCGGGAGTATCATGAGGTGGAGAATGGAATCAGAACATGTATGTATGCGGGCTATCCAGACCTATACATGCAGTTCAATAAGAAGTGCGAATTTGTGTTCCAGCCCGACTGGTATCGTGGCATTGAATATCCTAAAGAGCAGGAGCGTGGCTATGCTTCAAACGAAGACCTCTACGTGCCCGGCTATTTTGAGGTGCCTATCAAGAAGGGCGAAAGCATTATCTTTGCCGCTTCTACCTCAAGTATTAAAACCAGTAGCTTGAAAAAGTTGTTTCAGGACGAGTTGACTTTGCGTACACCTCGCGACAACTTCTATCATTGTCTGGTAGCAGCAGCCCATCAGTTTCATAATCGTAAGCCCAACGATGACCGCTATTTGCTTGCAGGCTATCCTTGGTTCAAGGCTCGTGGCCGCGATACGTTTATTGCGCTGCCAGGTCTGACGCTTTCTATTGGCGAAAACGACTATTTTGAATTGGTGATGAAAACGGCCGAGCGCGGACTTTACGAGTTTATGGAGGGGAAACCTCTTTCTGTGCAAATCTACGAGATAGACCAGCCCGACGTCATGTTGTGGGCTGTGTGGGCCATTCAGCAATATGCCAAATATGTAGGACGTGATCGCTGTTTTGAACTTTATGGCAAGTTGCTGAACGATATCGTAAAATATATTAAGAACGGCAAACATCCTAATCTGCGTCTGGATGACAATGGTCTTGTTTATTCCGATGGTCGCGACAAAGCGGTGACTTGGATGAACTCTACCGCCAATGGCCATCCTGTTGTTCCTCGTTCTGGATACATCGTAGAGTTCAATGCCTTATGGTATAATGCGTTGAAATTCTGCGCATCAATGGCTGCAGAACATAACGACCCCAAGGGTGCAGCTATGTTGGAAGATATTGCGGCAAAGTGTAAGCAGTCATTCGTCGATACTTTTGTTAACGAGTATGGTTATCTGCTTGACTATGTCGATGGAACCAACATGGACTGGAGCGTCCGTCCTAATCAGATTTTTGCCGTGGCACTCGACTATTCGCCACTATCTCAACAACAGATGAAGAGCGTTGTCGATATCTGTACCCGCGAACTGCTGACCCCCAAAGGTCTGCGTTCGTTGTCGCCAAAGAGCGGAGGCTATAATCCCATGTATGTTGGACCACAGACACAGCGCGATTATGCCTACCATCAAGGAACTGCATGGCCGTGGCTTGGCGGCTTCTATATGGAAGCCAGCCTGAAGCTCTACAAGCGTACGCGCCTTTCGTTTATTGAGCGAATGATGGTGGGATACGAGGATGAGATGGACTATCATGCCATTGGCACAATCTCTGAGCTTTTCGATGGTAATCCTCCATTCCATGGACGTGGCGCCATGTCGTTTGCCATTAATGTGGCAGAGATTCTGCGCACCATGAAATTGTTGGAGAAGTATAGTTATCAAAAATAAATAAGGAGGAACGACAATGAAAGTATTAATGTTTGGATGGGAGTATCCTCCTCATGTATTTGGTGGACTTGCCACTGCAAATTACGGTATATCTGAAGGTCTGAAAGCTCAGGGCGATATAGAGACGGTGCTCTGTCTGCCGCATCCTTTCGGAGATGAAAGTCAGCATGCTTGTCGCATTGTGGCGATGAATGCGGTGCCTATTGCTTATCGTGATGTGAACTATGACTATGTGAAGAGTCGTGTGGGCAACATTATGGATCCTGACTACTATTTCCGTCTTCGCGAACATATCTATGCTGACTTCAATTACATGCATGTCAATGACCTCGGTGCAATGGAGTTCGCTGGTGGCTATCCGGGCAATCTGCACGAGGAAATCAATAACTATTCTATCATTGCTGGTGTGGTGGCTCGAACAGAGGATTTCGATATTATCCACGCTCACGACTGGCTGACGTTCCCTGCTGGCATTCATGCCAAGCAAGTCAGTGGCAAGCCGCTCTGTATTCATGTGCATGCCACCGACTTTGACCGCAGCCGTGGCAAGGTGAACCCCACCGTCTATTCTATTGAGAAGAACGGCATGGACAATGCCGACTGCATTATGTGCGTGTCGGAACTAACCCGCCAGACAGTCATCAACCAGTATCATCAGGATCCGCGCAAGTGCTTCACAGTGCACAATGCTGTTTATCCTCTGCCACAGGAATACCAGGATATTCCACGTGAGGATCATACTGGCAAGGAGAAAGTGGTGACATTCCTGGGACGAATCACCATGCAGAAGGGGCCGGAGTATTTTGTTGAGGCTGCCAACATGGTGTTGCATCGCACCCGCAACGTACGTTTCTGTATGGCTGGCTCTGGAGATATGATGGATGCTATGATTTATTTGGCTGCCGAACGTGGCATAGCAGACCGCTTCCACTTCCCCGGCTTTATGCGTGGCAAACAGGTTTACGAATGTTTGAAAGCCTCAGATGTCTATGTGATGCCTTCGGTCAGTGAACCTTTTGGCATCTCACCACTTGAAGCGATGCAATGCGGCACACCTTCCATCATTTCGAAGCAATCGGGATGTGCCGAGATTCTTAACAACTGTATCAAGGTGGACTACTGGGATGTGCATGCTTTAGCCGACTCCATCTATTCAATTTGCGTCAACGAGTCGCTGTTCAACTATCTGAAAGAGGAAGGAAAGAAAGAGGTTGATCAGATCACCTGGGATAAAGTAGGCAAGTGGATTCGCACACTCTACAGACGCACTTTAGGGTGGGAGTGACCCCCTCCCGGCCTCCCCGAGGGGAGGAGTAGTTAGATTCATTTACTAAATTCAAAGACCCAATGCTCCCTGCATGGTCTTCCTCCCTCGGGGGGATAAGAGAGGGGGTTTAAATTATGAAAACAATTTGTTTATATTTTGAGATACATCAGATTATTCATCTGAAGCGTTACCGTTTCTTCGATATTGGTACAGATCATTATTACTACGATGACTACGAGAATGAGCGTAGCATCAGCGATATTGCTGAGCGCAGCTATATGCCAGCCTTGAATGCTCTGTTGCAGATGATCAAGGACAACGGCAAGTACTTCAAGGTGGCTTTCTCACTCTCTGGAACGGGTATCGAGCAGTTGGAGTTCCATGCTCCTCAGGTTATAGAGAAGTTGCAGGAGCTGAACGAAACCGGTTGTGTCGAGTTCTTGGCCGAGCCTTATAGCCACGGTCTGTCGTCGCTGGCCAATACCGAGGCCTTCATTCGCGATGTGCAGAAGCAGTGCAAGAAGATTGAGGAACTCTTTGGCAAGAAACCTACAGTGTTCCGCAACTCTTCGCTCATCTATAGTGACGAGATCGGTGCTCAGGTAGCCAGCATGGGCTTCAAGGGCATGCTGACTGAGGGCGCAAAGCATGTGTTGGGATGGAAGTCGCCACATTATATTTATAATTGTAACATGGCTCCATCGCTGAAGCTGTTGTTGCGCGATGTTGAGTTTAGTGATGATATCTCTTTGCGTTTCAATAATGCCGAGTGGGAGGGCTATCCCCTCTTTGCTGATGCCTATATCGATCGCATCGCCCGCCTGCCAGAAGATGAGCAGTTCATCAATATCTTCATGGAGTTGTCGGCACTAGGCATTGCTCAGCCGTTGAGTTCAAATATCTTGGAGTTTATGAAAGCACTGCCAGTATGTGCTAAGGCCAAGGGCATCACTTTCTCCACCCCCACAGAGATATGTCTGAAGACCAAGAGTGTGGGTGCGCTTGATGTGCCCGATACGCTGTCGTGGGTTGATGAAGAGCGTGACGTCAGCTGTTGGTTGGGAAACGCTATGCAGCACGAAGCTTTCAACAAGTTGTACAGTGTGGCCGACCGTTTGCTCATTGCCAATGATCCCCGTCTTAACCAAGACTGGGACTACCTGCAAGCCAGCAACAACTTCCGCTTTATGACCACTAAGCCTTCTAACGTGGGCTTGGATCGTGGCATTTACAGTGGTCCGTTTGATGCCTTTACCAATTACATGAATATCTTGGGCGATTTTATCAATCGTGTCAATGCGCTGTATCCTGAGGAGATTGACAATGAACAGCTTAACTCGCTACTCACCACCATAAAAAATCAGGGTGATGAGATTGAAATGAAGGATATTGAGATTGAGCGTCTGAAGGCTAAACTTGCAAAGCTGCAGCCTGTCGAGGCAGAAAAGCCTGCGGCAAAGAAGCCCGCTCCAGCTAAAAAGGCACCTGCAGCAAAGAAGTCTGCCCCTGTCAAGAAAGCAGCACCGAAGAAGACTGCAGTCAAGAAAGCTGCTTCTGAAGTAAAGGCGGAGTAAAAGAATAAAGTAAACGATCTGTTTTATGGTATAGGAAAAAAAGGTCGTGTTAAATATACAATGACCCCCGAAAGTTAGAAAAAACCTTCGGGGGTCACTGTATCTGTCACATTCTCTTTTATAATGTAACAGTGGCACTTTCGCATCGTGAAAGTGCCACTGTCCTTTTATCGTACCACTTGTTTACGTCCACGAATGACGTAAATGCCGGGTTTCAGTCCTTCCAGTGTGGTAGCCTGCTGACGTACCAGTCGGCCTGTTGTGTCGTAGATGTTCTGAGGCTTGTTCTCAGAAACGACCGAACCGATGGCGGTATCCACATCCTTCACAATGAGAATACCCTCGCTGATGCGACTGTCGTCCCATGTGATGCCATTGGTGTTCAACACCTTTGGTGTGCCGCTGAAGCTGTTGGCTTTCCACAGTCGGATATAGTCGCCGGGCTTCAGCGTGTTGGATTTCGATGGCGTCACCACGATGGTACCGTTCATGGTTAATGCGTTGATGCCGCCAATGAACGAGCAACCATTATAGGTGTCTGTAGCGCAAGCCGCTGCATTGACAATGAGAGTGCTGGTGGCGCTCATGTTGACATTCTTAGAACCAAAGTAAAGCGTACCCGTTGTAGAACCGTTAAATGCACCAGACTTCAGTGTTCCGTGGATGGTGTACGAAGCATTCTTCAACGAGTTGTCTGCCGTGTTGTTGCCAGAGAGAGTACCTGCCTCTTTCACGGTGAGGGCACCCGTTCCCAAGCTTGTGCTATTGCTGACGCCAATTTCGCCCTCGTTGACATAGGTAGCCCCTGTGTGTGTACAGGCCGCATTCCATGTCACCTTGCCAGTACCCACTTTAATCAACTGCGAGTTAGCGGTCACCACCACGTTGGTGCTCCAGTTTTCATCGTTACCTACCTCCCAGGTGTTTGTACCGTTGGCACCGCTGCCGAAGTCACTGATACCACCCAGTGAACCGTTGCCTACCACCTTACCGATGCGTAACGTTCTTCCAGAGTTCAGCACCACAACACCGCTGGGGATATTCAGCGTGCCGTTAGGCATGCCGTTGCTGGTGTCCAGTGTGACTCGTCCGCCTGGGTCGCCATTGCTGGTAACCTTCAGTATGCCAGCAAAATTATTAAGTCTCAATGCCAGGTGAGTACGTGTGGCATACCAGTAGTTAGGACTAGAGCCACCCTTGCGTACAGGACATGATACCGTCAGTGTACCTTCACCGGTAATGGTATTGTTATAAGTAGCATCATTCACTGTGTTCCAAGTACCTGACTTGTCTTTAGGAATATAGATGTTATAACTGGTACCGGTGTTCTCGTCCAGTCGTCCGCCCTGGAATTCTACAGTTTTTGCAGGTGTAGAGGCATTGATGCACTGCACCGTACCGCCTGCGATGACCAGTCGTTCCAACGACGAATTGTTCGTGTTCAGTTTCAGCCAGCCATTGCCCTTTTTGGTCAGTTTCGTACCCGTCATATAGCTTGCTGCGATAAAGTCGTGCGCATTGTTGATGACGCCACCCTCTTCACCCATGAACTTGATGGGAGAGCCATTGTTCACGGCTGCCGTGGTGTTCAGCTCGGCACCATTCTCAATGATGAACAGGTCGCTATTGCTTGTGACAGCACCCAGGTTGCCCTTAGACTGGTTGGTGTTGGCTAGTGAAGAAACGCTGACCACACCTTCCGAGATGCGGTTACCGCCCTTATAGGTGTTTTCCGTGTTGATGGTCAGCTTGCCAGAACCCTGCTTCACCAGTCGGCTGTTGCCCACGATACTTCCTGTTCCAGTAAATGTGATGTCCTTTGTCGTGTTAACCACGATGTCGCTAGTCTCCACATCGTTGGCAATATTGATAGAGCTATACTTGCCATTATTGTCGAAAGTCACCTGGTCGCCTGTTACGAAGATCATGCCTTCACCTTCAGCATCGGCAAAGTTCTCGCTGATGCCGAGGTCCCATGTGCTTGACTTTGCACCTGTCCAGAAAATCTGGCTGGCATCGCGCTGATTCTCAATGACGAGGTAGAGCTTCTCTTCCTCTATAGACAGGTAGTTCTTCTTCTTGTTACTCAGTCCTTCCAGTTTGATGTTCGCCAATTGGCCCTTCAAGGTTTTTACCTGTCCCAGCAAGTATTTACCTTCGCCCAGTTCTTCGCTGGCATTCAGGTTGTTGAACTGGAACACCGGCACCATGTACTTTGGACCATACTGCCAGTTCTTCTTCTCGATGGTCAACAGCTCAACATTAATCTGGTCAGCCGTAAAGTCGCTTTTCAAATCGAAGACCACGCGCGAGCCAAAGCCCATTAATAGCGAATCGGTAGTAATTGAACCAATGTTGCCCTTTCTGCCAGGATACAGCTTAGAGTCATAGTCCATCTTGATGCTGCGGAAGCGACCCTCGTTGCTGTTGAGTTCGGCAAAGCGGTTCATCCACACCGGTGAGTTTAGCAACGAACCGTCGAAGTTCACCGTACCAGCCCAAATGTTGGTCTCGCCAGTATAGGTCATGTCCACTTTAGGAAGGCTCAAAATACCATCGCCTTGTTTCACCAGTCGCATGTCTCCAGTGAAAGCAGCACCCTTCACGTCGCAGGTGTAGTAGGTGTAGATGATGCGTGCGTTACCGTTAGTGGCCGTACTGTTGGTGCCCTGTACCCATGAGGGGATGTTGAAGGTCACCATGTAAGGTTTTGCACCTTCGGCAACGTTGACAGTCATGTCGTTGGTCTCGCACACAATCACATGCTTGTCGTCCAAAGCAGTAGAGATTGTGCCACCGTTGGCAACCTCCGTACGGTCGGTCATGGTCAGTGGTGGCGGCGCCATGGTGATGCCTTCCATCTCGCCAAGGAAGTAGCTGGCATGAGGAGGCTGGTTGTAACCGATAGACTCCCACACCATGCCCTGACGATACTGGTGGTCGTGCCACAACGTATAGTTGCGCCATGGGGTCGCTATATTAGTAGTGTACACGCGTACATATTTGTTATCTGCGGTACGTGCGATGATCTCTTCACGCCAGTCGCCCAGCACGTCGCCTGTGGCTGATGGCGTGTTTTTCGTCCAGTTACAGTTGGCTGTGCCGTCTGCCGTGAATACACGTGTGCCATCAGCCTTTACCACCATGGCCGCACCTTCGCGCGAAGAGGCACCGTCGAGTCCTTCTTCCAGCAGGTCGCCATCCCAGTAGATGCGGAAGTTGAGCGTGAATCCAGCAGGACCATTAGGCAGCACCTTGTCGGATACACACGAGACAACACCCGACTGGCTCGACTTACCAATAGCACCGGGGAAGTCGTTAGAGAAGTTGCCGCACAGCGCTCGTCCGTCGTCGCTGGTCGATTCCAGGCGATAGTAAATCTTCGACGTCGTACCATCGCGATAGTTCATGGCAGGATGGTCCTCGTTGCAGGTGAAGATTTCCTGTCCGTGACGATAGGGGTCGAAGTCAGAACAGTGCTGTGCATCGCCGTGTCCCAGCCCTGTGGTAGAAAGTCCTTGACCATTATCGTCGATGACCATAGAGCCAAAACAAATCTCATCGCGACCGTCCCAGTCAACATCGGCAATGCCAAAGTTGTGGAAACCTTGCCCGTAGTATGGGCTGCCCCAGCCATTATTGTCTTCCCACGACCAGTATTGTGTCAGTTTGTGCGTGGCAGGATCTACGCTGAATGCCTTCATCATGTGGCGTGTGTAGCAACCACGCCCCAGGAAGATGAACGGATGGCGTCCGTCCAGAAAGGGTGCACCGAAGTAGTGCTTCGTAGAGCGGTGACCATAGCCGTCGCCCCAGCTATCAACACCATTGCGGGGTAGGGGATAATCCATCCAGAGCGCCCCGTCGTTGCCTATTGCATAAGGCTTGCCGGTTGCACCGTTCAGGTAGAGCAGGTACTCTGCTCCTGTGTTGGTGTAGGTCATGTTGGCAGTTTGATTCACGGTGTTGCGTGTGTTCACACTCATGTTGCCAATGTTGGTCGTTGTTCCGTCAGCGTGATAGATAATCATGTTGTCGGCACCACGCAACAGGATCTCTGCCTTGCCGTCACCGTCCCAGTCGTAGCCCACGGCGTCGTACTGTTCGTCTGGTCCCGACACCATGTTTGGTCCGAGATCGATATACCACAGACGGTCGCCCTTGATGTTGTAACATTCCAGCAGATTATATGCAGGAGCATTCACCGAACTGGCATCTTTGTAGTTGCGTTTCATGATGAATTCGCTCATGCCGTCGCCGTCAACGTCGGCCAAAGCGATGTCGTTGATAGTGTAGTCAGCCGTGATGTCGTTGCCCTGACGATCCTTCACGTTTTTCACAGCAAACTGTATGTATTGCTGTTTCAGGCGATTCACAGCTTCGCATTTAGCCTGTTCCTCACCGCGTACCACGGCAGCCACCTGATAGGTGGCCCCGTCTTTGCCGTCTTTGTCCACATAGTTAGATACTTTTAGTGGCCCAGCAATCTTGGTGTTGTCGCGATACAGGTTGTACTCTGTGTCGTAATACTCCTCGGCAAAGATGCGCCAACTGACGAATGTGCCACTTCCCGAAGGAACAGCCACCAGTCCACGGTCCAACTTGTCTGTAGTTCTTTGAGCCCAGACATTGCCAGTCATGGCAAATACGGTCATGAAAAGCAGTAGTAATACTTTTTTCATTGAGTTTTAATGGATTAATGTTAGTAATTTCATTTTGGTTTGGGTGCAAAGTTACGAAGAATGTATCTAACCACCAAACAAATTGAACGAAAAGTGTATTGTTTACCCTTAATTAATGTTTTTAACTGCAATTAGTTACTAAAACGCGTTTCTTACTGACTATTTGAAAATATTTCGGGTGTGATTGTTTGCAGTTTAATATTTTATTATTAACTTTGCGCCCGAATTAATAAACCATGAGGATATGAGTCAAGTCATCAAACCCATCGCCTATCAGTCGTTGCTCGACATGAGACAGACGGAGCAAGGCATTAAGTTGATAAAAGAGTTTTTTCAGGCTAACCTCTCTACCGAGTTGCGTTTGCGTCGTGTCACCGCCCCTTTGTTTGTTTTAAAGGGACTGGGTATTAATGATGACCTGAACGGAGTGGAGCGCGCTGTGACGTTTCCTATCAAGGATTTGGGCGATGCTAAGGCTGAGGTTGTTCATTCTCTGGCTAAGTGGAAACGTCTTACCTTGGCAGAATACCATATCGAACCGGGCTATGGCATCTATACAGACATGAATGCTATCCGTGCCGACGAGGAACTCGATAATCTGCATTCCCTCTATGTTGACCAGTGGGACTGGGAGGCATCTATCCGTCAGGAAGATCGCACGCTGGCTTTCCTGAAGAACATCGTAGAGCGTATCTATGCAGCTATCCGCCGCACCGAGTACCTGACCTGCGAGACCTATCCCCAGCTGAAGCCCTTCCTCCCCGAGACGATTCATTTCATCCATGCTGAAGAACTTTTGCAGATGTTCCCCGACATGACGCCTAAGGAGCGCGAGGATGCCATCTGCCAGAAATACGGCGCTGTGTTTATCATCGGCATAGGCAGTAAGTTGTCTAACGGTGAGAAGCACGACGGACGTGCCCCCGACTATGATGACTGGAGCACCATTGCCGAGGATGGTCGCCAGGGACTGAATGGAGACATCCTTATCTGGTATCCCGTGCTGGGACGTTCGTTCGAATTGTCGTCGATGGGCATACGTGTTGACAAGGAGTCATTGCTTCGTCAGCTGAAGATTGAGAACAAAGAAGAGCGCAAGCAGCTCTATTTCCATCAGCAATTGCTCAACGACAAGTTGCCGCTTTCAATCGGAGGCGGTATCGGTCAGAGCCGACTCTGCATGGTGCTTCTGCACAAAGGACATATCGGCGAGATTCAGGCCAGCATCTGGCCCGACGATATGCGGCAGCAGTGCAAGGAAATGGGCATGACACTCATCTAATAACAGGCAATTATAATAGGTCTTAGGAGGCAGGAAGCATCGTTTTCCTGCCTCTTTTTATGTTAATAAATGTTTGCGAAGAGCTCTTTTTGGTCGAAATAATTGTGCTGATAACAATTAATTATTATTTTTGCATCACCTAACCATTGCTATATTTTTACTAACTATAAACTATTTTAAAACTATCTAACTTCATTAAAACAATGGAACATTTATCAAAGTACCTATGCAGGTATGGAAGCATAGCTCTGTTGGCTATCCTTTCGTTTCTATTCGTGCCCAATGCTTCTGCACAACGTAAGACCGACCTGTTGGATCGCGGTTTGGTTGCCGTCAAGGTGTCGCAGGGCGTGTTTGTCAGTTGGCGTGTTCAGGCAGACGAGTACTATGGCGTGACTTACAAGCTGTATCGCAACGGTGCGCTGATAGCCCAGAACCTCTATGCCTCCAACTATGCCGATGCCGGTGGCAGCACCTCGAGCCAATATACCGTTGCTGCTGTTCGCAATGGGGTGGAGGGGGCACCGTGCGCCGCCGTCACACCTTGGCAGAACCAGTATTTTGAGATTCCCGTTTCCAATGTCCAGGCACGTAGTGGTGTGACGGTGTGGAAACAAAACAACCCCTCTACGGCGATGGCCAACTACGTCATCAACGACATATCGCTGGGCGATGTGGATGGCGACGGCAAGGTTGACTTCATCGTGAAGCGTAAAAACCAGACGGATCAAGACAATCTGTTCCCGGCAAACAACTACCAGATGTACTGCCAGATCGAGGTCTATGCCTCCAGCATTAACTACGGACGCCTGTGGTGGATTGACTGTGGACCCAACATCTGTTATGGTGCCGACGAGCAGTGGGATGCTGTGGCCTTCGACTGGAACGAGGATGGCGCCTGCGAGGTGCTCTATCGTGGTGGTGCCAACACCGTTATCCACCATGCCGACGGCACCACAGAGACCATTGGCAATGTCAATGAAAACATCCGCAACGGCATTACCCACACTGCCAACATGACCTTCTCCAATGCTGGCGAGGAATGGCTGATGTATATAAATGGTCGCACGGGGCGCACCTACGACGTCATTGCCTATCCATTGCCGCGTGGCAATGCTTCTGACTGGGGCGATTCCTATGGCCATCGTTCCAGCAAGTACTTCATGGGCGCTCCCTATATGGATGGCGTAAACCCCTATATCTTCCTGGGACGTGGCATCTACACCAAGATTGATGCTTGCACCTATCGCGTTAACAAGAGCACTAATAAATTATATAAGGTGGGCAACACCTGGCACAGCTATAACAATAGCGGCTGGAACGGACAGGGCAACCACAACTTCTCTATTGCCGATGTCGATGAAGATGGCAGCGACGAGATTATCTATGGCTCTATGGTGCTCGACTTCCATACTGCCGACAACTCGCTGCACGGCTGCTCTTCTACCGGACTCGGACATGGAGATGCGGCTCATACCGGTGATCTCGACCCCTTCCGTCGTGGTCTTGAGACTTTCGCATGCAATGAAGACCGCCCCTGCAACAACTTCCGCAATGCCACCACCTGCGAGATCTACGCCCGCACACCTGGTAGTGCCGACGATGGACGCGCCATGGCTGGCAACTTCACCAACCAGTATCCTGGTGGTATCGGCGCCTCAACAGCCTCTGGCATCATCCCTCTGAGCTATGTTCAGCCCAACCCGACATCGCCTGTTTACATCAGTGGCATGGCCAACAACTGGAATGCACAGACGCCATACCCCATGGCTCTGAACTTCCGCATCTATTGGGACGGCGACCTCCTGTCAGAGACCATCAATGGACCTGGCTCAAATGAGAGCTATCTCTATATCGATAAGCTGGGCCAGCGCATCTTCGACACCAATCATGGCTCCTATGCTACCGCTTGTATCAATGGCACTAAGAAGAACCCTTGCGCCACTGGCGACATTCTGGGCGACTGGCGCGAAGAGCTGGTGATGCGCTCGTCAGACAACCGTTTCATCCGCGTCTATACCACCGTCACCCCGACCGAGCACCGCATGCAGTCGCTATGGTACGACCATCAGTATCGTCAGGCCATGGTGTGGCAGACCGAAGGTTACAACCAGCCACCTCATCCCAGCTTCTTCGTGGGCGAACTGGAAGGTCTCACACAGGCACCTCCCGCCCTGACATGGACTGGACGCACTGGCATTGGCAACAATGGGTCAATCACCACCGCCCTTAATGGACGCGACGTGTTTGTGTGGCCCGACGGCAATGGCTCTCAGTACACCGTAAATATCAATGCAGGTGCCAAGCCCGCCACGCTCTTCCTGAACTCGCGAACCACCATCGAGGGTGGCGACCGCGTGCAGTATCTCGAAACCAAGCATACGTGGGACCGCATCCGTCTCACTGGCAATGGCCTTTCAGGTACCACCAATCTCTGTAAGCAAGGCTCGTCGGCAGCCCATCTACCCTATACCACGCATACGCATTCTGGCAAGACCGACGTCTGGCAGGGAGCCCTCATCTGTAATGGTAGCATCACCAACAGCGATGTGTGGGCCAACCGCTTCACCGAGTTGTTCTTCGGTTCCGACCTCGCTGCAGTCGAAAGTCAGTACCAATCCATTGCTATGGAGTATGGTTCTGCGCTCTATATCACCAGCCAACAGAAGACCACTCCCTACGTCAACGACAACGGCTATGCCCACATGACTGTAGGCAACCTCACTATCAAGGAGGGCTCACGACTGGTGTTCGACGTCAAGGGCAGTGGCAATGCCAACGGCGACCGCCTGAACATTGGCACCCTCTTTGTGCGTAAGCAGAACTGGCAGTACGGACCACAGTACCTGATGCCCGTCATCGACATCCGCTCTACGGGTGCATTGGCCGATGGCGACTATCTGTTGGGCACACTCCAGGGCATGGCAACCGGTTCTGCCAGCCTGCTCGACGTGAAAGTTGAATGCACCGCACAGGTCGGCGGTCACTTCGGCACGGTGTTCTTCAACCAGGCCAACAAGAGCTATTACCTGCACGTGGGCACCGCCATCGATGCCACCTATCAGATTGATGGAGCCACCTATCTCGACGTGTTGGAGCAAAACTTTGAGGGCACCAACTGGCAAGACAACTGGACCATCGCCCTGCCCGGACGTCTGACCGCTGTCCAGCAGTCGAATGGCGCCAGTGGTTCGAAGTGCATTTGGCTGAAGAGCGTGCTCGATGCCAACAACGGCACCTCGGCTACCTACACCATTCCCGCCATCAGCGAGTATGCCAACACCACCGTTTATGAGTTTAGTTTCGACTTTGCTCAGACGTCGATCATTGGCAGTAATGCCGATCGCGCTGGCGAAATCATTCTCCGCAACCAGAGCAATGGCGCCATTGTCACCTTCCGTGCCTTCACTGGCGCCACGACGGGCGACATCGTTGTGAACGGTACGGTTGTGGGTCACTATGCGGTGACCAAGGGCACTTACTTCAAGTCAGAGACGGCTCCGACCATCAACCACCACGTTTCGCTGCGTTCTTCGCAGGCAGGCACCTTCCTCTATGTCGATGGAACCAAGTACACCATAGGCACATCGTTTGTCAAGGTGGGCAGCATCCTCTACAACACCAACCGATATGCTGGCCAGGTGCAGTTTGACAACATCCTGCTGAACTGTCGTGTGGAGAGCAGCTATGCCTCACGCATGACATCAGAAGAAACGACAAGCATCGCTCCTGCTGTCCGTCAGTCCGTGCCCGTGGCTTACTTCACGCTCGATGGGCGCCGCATCCTGCATCCCGAGAGTGGCAAGGTTTACATTGTGAAGATGTCAGATGGCACTGCAAAGAAGGTAAGATTATAAGCATATATTGCCACTTTGCTCGCTGAAAAGTGGTACAATTACAAGTGAATAGTGGCACTTTACCGGTCGTAAAGTGCCACTATTCTAAGTTTAAGGTGATGGGATGACAAGAGGGTGGTCATCCGATGAGTTCCATATATTCTTCGTAGGAGATGTGGCGCCCGCCCATAGAGCGGAGATGAGGCGTCTCGAACTGACAGTCGATGAGGCTCCCGCCGTTTTCTCGCAACACCTGAGCCAGATGGATGAGTGCCAGTTTCGACGCGTTGGGCACCAGCGAGAACATGCTCTCGCCAAAGAAGGCAGAACCAATGGTGACGCCATAGAGACCGCCCACCAGCTGCTCATTGTCCCACACCTCCACGCTGGCAGCAAAGCCCTGGCGGTGCATCTCGGTGTAGGCCTTCATCATGTCGGGGCCCAGCCACGCGCCCTCGGTGGTGTCGCGGTCTTGAGCCATCGAACAACCACGAATCACGCCGTCGAAGTCCTTGTTGATGCTCACCTGATAGCGTTGGCTGCGCATGAGTTGACGCATGGAATGGCTGATGTGTATCTCATCGGGGAAGATGACGAAGCGCTGCTGCGGACAGTACCACATCGGCTCTTTGCTGTCGCGATACGAGTACCAAGGGAAGAATCCGTTGGAGTAGGCCAGCAGCAGACGGTCGATGCTGAGGTCGCCTCCCACGGCTATCAGTCCGTCGTCCTCGCCCATACTTGGATGCGGGAACCACAATCGCTTATCCAATTGAAAGATGGCCATGGTCTGTGGTGATGTTAATGTTGCCGCCCTGCTTCATGCTGCCGAACAGAATCTCGCGTGTCAGCAGGGGCTTCAGATGATGAGCAATGATACGATCCATCTCGCGAGCACCATATTCTTGAGTGAATCCCTCCTTTAGGAGCAGGTCGAAGGCCTCATCGCTGAGCGTCATCGTGACGTGTTTATGACTCAGTTTCTCGCGCAGCTCGTCGAGTTTCTTGTCGAGGATGAGGCGTGCCATCTTCTCGTCCATGTCGTTGAACACCACCGTGCCCGACAGACGGTTGATGAATTCCGGCTTAAAGGTCTTCTTTACCTGTCGCAACATTGCCGCGCCGCGCGAGGTGCCCCCCGTGAAGCCGACGGCTGCTTGGCCCGCATATTGTGCGCCCGCATTCGAGGTCATGATCAGAATCGCGTTGCGGAAGTCTGCCTTGCGTCCTTTATTGTCGGTCAGACGGGCATAGTCCATCACTTGCAACAGAATGTTATAGATGTCTTGATGCGCCTTTTCAATCTCGTCGAGCAGCAGCACGCAGTTGGGGGTTTTGCGGATAGCATCGGTCAGCAGACCGCCATCCTCGTAGCCCACGTAGCCTGCAGGCGAACCAATCAGTTTGGCCACAGTGTGCTTTTCGGTGTATTCGCTCATGTCGAAGCGGACCAGTTCGATGCCCAGCACGCGGGCCAGCATCCGTGCAACCTCGGTCTTCCCGACGCCGGTCGGACCGACAAACAGCAGCGAGGCCACAGGCTTGTTGTCGTCAAGCAGTCCTGCGTGCGCCATCTGCACAGCTTCCACCACCTGACTGATGGCTTCGTCCTGTCCGTAAATCTTTGCCAACATCTTTGGTGCCATCTGCTCCAGTAGCAGGTGCTCGCTGGTCTCGTTGACTGCCAGCGCATCCACCTTGCAGGTTTTTGCCAGCACCTCGGCAATGTCGGCCTTGGTCACCGTTGCCGTCGCTGCATCTTCAGGTTCCCCCTCTGCCCGTTTGCTTTCATAGGCAGCGCCCGCTTCGTCGATCAAGTCGATAGCCTTGTCGGGCAGAAAGCGGTCGTTCACGTATTTGGCGCTGGCATCCACCGCAAAGTCAATGGCATCACTGTCGTACTTCACATGGTGGAAAGCTTCGTAGTTGGGCTGTAGCTGGCGCAGAATATGCTTGGTCTCCTCGGGCGATGGTTCAGGAATGTCTATCTGCTGGAAACGACGCACCAGTCCTTTTGAGCGCGAGAAGTGGCGGTTATACTCTTCGTAGGTAGTGCTGCCGATAAAGCGAATGCTGCCAGCTTCGAGGTAAGGCTTCAGCATGTTTGAGGCATCCATGGCCCCTTCGCCCGTTGCACCCGCTCCCACCAGTGTGTGTATCTCGTCGATATACACGATGTTGGCTTCGCTTTCATTCCTAATGCCGTCCATAATCATCTTGATGCGGTTCTCGAAGTCGCCGCGATATTGTGTGCCGGCCAGTAGTGTGCCTAAGTCCAGTTGGTAGATGCGCGACTCCTTCAGTCGGTCGGGCACTCGTCCTTCGGCAATCATTCGGGCCAGTCCCCACACCAAAGCCGTCTTTCCGACTCCAGGTTCGCCGATGTGCAGTGGGTTGTTCTTGTCGCGTCGGCACAGCACTTGTATGGTCCGTGCCAGTTCCATGTCACGTCCTATCAGCGGGTTGTGCTTCTCGTACAGCTCGTTCATGCACGTCACCAACTGACGCCAGGCCAACTCATGATGCTTGTCGTAGTCGTCAAACAGGTCGTCGTCCTCGTCATCTTCGTTAAAGTCGCTGTTCAGATGGTCTTCGAGTTCATAGCCGTCAATGAGCAGACTGATGAAGTTGCTCTCCTTTTCGCCTAACGCATCTTTCAGTAAATAGGCTGCCCAAGAGTCTTCCAGCTGCAACAGGGCAGTGACAAGATGCGTCACGTCTATCTCGTTTGCGCTGCTAAAGGTCACCTGTTGCCATGCGATATTGATGATTTGTGCCAGCTGTACTGATATTTCGGGATCGTAGTCGCAGCCGTTTGGCACGAACTCTACCTCTGCCAGCTTCTCTTTCGTTTTCCTTTTCAGAAGTTCAGCAGAGTAGAAAAGGTTCAGCGTTTGCTGAAACTCCACATCGTTGAGAAGTGCCAACAGCAGATGTTCGGGCATGACAAACTCATGTCTGAAAGTCTCGCAGCATGCCACAGCATCTTCAAGCGTGCGGGTAGCCCGTTTGGTTCGTCTGATTTCTGCCATAGTCTTACTGTTCTGGTTCAACCGATAGGCGGAGTGGATGGCCCGCCTCTCGTGATATGTTTGTAGCTTTGCTAACCTTTGAAAGGGCCACATCATAGCTGTAGATGCCCACCACCGCCTTGTCGGAGTGGTGAACTTGCAGCATCAGCGCCTCGGCTTCGGTATTGCTTTTGAAAAAAATCTCTACGAGAATCTTCACCACAAACTCCATAGGTGTGAAGTCGTCGTTGTATATCAGCACCTTGTAGCGCCGTGGTTCGCGCAGGTTGGTGTGTTGTCTTTCTTTGACAGAGCTTTGTTCTTTTGCCATTGTTCAATAACTAATTGGCTGCAAAGTTACTGAATTTATTGGAAAACAAAGAATAACGTGTTTTTTTCTCTGGGCTTTTAGCCAGCTTGTTGTTACTAAAAAAAAGTTATTTTTGTAAGGAAATGAAAAGCGATTCAATAAAAAGTTGTAATTTTGCACGCGTGAAATTGGTTATGAAGAGACTCATTACAGCATGGGCGCTGTTGTTGATATTCTCGTCAATGCTTTTGCTGACCTCACTTCATGTTCATGAGGGACAGGCAAAAGAGACGACGGAATGTAACGACTGCGTGCGACATAGTTGTCAGGGACACTTGACAAATGTCGTCTCGTGGAGTCACGACTGTGTGCTGTGCCAGTTTCTGACGCTGACGTATGTAGCAGTAGCAACTGTCGTTCTTTCGGTCGTTTCGAAGGACGTGTGCGTCAGAACTGCTGTCCGTCAATATCCTGTGCATATTGGCGACGGCGGCGTTGTCGGATTGCGAGCGCCCCCTGCTTTCTCCATTTAGCAGGTTGGGAAGTCAGCATCCGTGAGGATGTGGACTGTAGTTTTTTTATATTATAAATGGAAATATAGCTATGACATTTTCTATTCTGGCTGCATCGCTGTCGGTGGTGGCTGCCAGTAGCTATGCTGAAGTAGTGCCAGACGATACGACTGTGGTGCTGAAAGAAGTCACGGTGAGTGGACAGCAGCAGCGTAACTATCTGATGCGCACGTCGCAGACGGCGATACAGGTCAGTCACGACTACTTGCAGCAGCATTTTTCGGGGTCGCTGATGCAGACCCTTGAAGGTATTCCCGGCGTGAAAGCCATGACGATTGGCTCTGGCCAGTCTAAGCCTGTGATTCGCGGTCTGGGGTTCAACCGTATGGTGGTCAGCGAAGATGGTGTCAAACACGAAGGCCAACAGTGGGGTGATGACCACGGACTCGAGATTGATCAGTTTGCCGTAGATAGGGCAGAGGTGGTCAAGGGACCAGCTGCGCTACTATATGGTTCAGACGCCATTGGCGGTGTGCTGAACCTATATACCAATCATATCCCGACAGAACCCCTGAGTGGCAACATCCAGGTGTTTGGACGCTCGAACAATGAGCAGGTTGGCTTGACGGCTAAACTGGGCGGAAGACATGGCAACTGGTTCTATCGTCTGGGGGCTACGTTGATAGACTATGCCGACTATCGGGTGCCTACCGACAGTATTCAGTATTATTCCTACTGGATAAAACTGAAGGATCAACGACTGCGCAACACGGCTGGGTGCGAGCGTGACGGCAGTGTGACACTGGGTTATGCAGGCTATCGCTTTCATACAGACGTGCGGGTGTCGGACAGTTACATGAAGAGTGGCTTCTTTGCCAACGCCCACGGACTGGAGGTGCGTCTGTCGAATATCGATTACGACCAGTCGCGACGTGACGTGGACTTGCCTTATCAGTGGGTGAACCACCTGAAAGTGCTGAGCCACACCTCGTGGCAGGCTGATCACCTTCGTTTGGAGGCCAACCTGGCATGGCAGAACAACCACCGCGAAGAACTGACAGAGCCCGTGAGTCATGGCTATATGCCACGTCCAGAGGGATCGTTGGAACGGCGTTTCGTGAAGAACACACTGACGGCCAATCTGGGCATGATGCTGAAACTTTCTCAGCGTCATGAGCTGAGCGTGGGACTGAACAGCGAGTATCAGCACAATCGTCGTGGCGGATGGGGATTTATTATTCCCGACTTTGAGACCACGAGCATGGGGCTTTATGCCATAGACCGCTACACCATCAGCGACCAGTTGAAGTGGAATGCAGGTTTCCGCATGGATCATGCTCATACGCATATCGATGGCTATCGCGACTGGTTCCCGACGCCTACAGCCAATGGCGAGGAGTACAAGGAACGCTCGGCCAACATCGACCGCTACTTCAACAGTCTCACCTGGTCAACGGGTGTCAGCTATGGCGTGGACCACTGGGTGTTGAAGGCCAATGTGGGCAAGAGTTATCGCGTGCCAATCCCTAAGGAGTTGGGCGCCGACGGTGTGAACTACCACATTTTCCGCTATGAGCGTGGCAATGCCAACCTCGACCCTGAGGAGAGTTACCAGCTGGACCTGGGCATCCACTGGGACAACGACGCATTCTGCGTGCAGCTGGATCCCTACGTGAACTATTTTCCCAACTATATCTATCTGAATCCTACGTCACAGTATGTGGAAGGCTTACAACTCTATCACTACACCCAGGCACGCGTGCTGCGCTATGGTGTTGAGGCACAGGCAACATGGGTTGTTAATGCTCACTGGGAGACTGAACTGAAGGGCGAGTATCTCTATGCACGTCAGCAGTCTGGACAGAAAAAGGGCTACACGCTGCCTTTCAGTACGCCGTGGTCCATCGATGCTGATGCAAAGTATTCTTTTCAGTGGCTGGGCGACAACTTCGTGGGTGTGAATGCCCACATCGTGGGAGCACAGCATGAGATTGTGCCGCCAGAGAAACCTACTGATGGACATTGGACCTTGAACCTCTCGGCAGGTAAGCAGGTGGATTTGAAGTCGTGCAAGCTGGACATTGCGCTGCATGCCGACAACCTGTTGAATCGCCGTTACTACGATCACACCAGCTATTATCGCCTCATTGACGTGCCCGAACCGGGACGCAACATGTCATTGATGGTGGGGCTGACGTTCTGAATTTTAACAAACATATTTAGTATTAACGATCATAAAAACTTATTTTTGAAAATGAAAATTCTGAAATATATGAGTCTCATGATGGCTCTCACATTGGTGTTTACACTCGGTTTTGTTTCTTGCGACAGCGATGATGATGATCTGCAACCAGCCCCCGAGATTACGATTGAAGAGGCAAACATCGAAGGTGATATCCTCTGTACCGAGGCTGACGTGGTGGCTATGGGTCGCACGGCCTCTATACAGATCGTTGTCAGCGACCAGCAAGGAAACGTTAAGGTGGCCTATCCCGTGACAGACAGCAAATATATCGGTGTGCTCAACATTGACGGCTTCCACGTACATGTACCTATTGCCGGCAAAGGTGTGCTGGAGGGCGATGTGCTGACCATGACCGTGACCGATGCGCAGGGATTGTCAACATCGGCTAAGAAGAGTATCACTGAAGAGGAGGAAGAATAAAATAATATGAAAATGAAGAAGAATATAGTTTTTGTTTTTACTCTGCTGTGCGCACTTTGTGCGTGCAGCAGCTCTGACGACGAAGGCAATATGGATAAGCAGCAACCCGTCATCAGCGATCAGGGCATCGTTGCAAACCCTATTGACTGTCAGGTGTATCATCGTTGCGAGGTGATGACGGTACACTATGTGTTCACCGACAATACCGAGCTGGGGGCTTTTAATATCGAGATTCACAACAACTTCGATCACCACACCCACAGCACCTCGGTCGTCGAGTGTCCTATGGATGCCGACAAGGCGCCTGTCAAGCCTTGGATCTACAATCAAGACTTCAGCATACCAGCAGGTCAGCGCCAATACGAAGCCAACGTCAACATCCCCATTCCGGCCGACGTTGATCCCGGCGACTATCACTTCATGATACGCTTGACCGATGCTGCTGGTTGGCAACAGTTGCATGCTGTCGCCATCAAAGTAGCAGAATAACATCGCCATAGCACCGCTATTGCAGTATAAAAGTGGCACTATTCGAATGTAATAGTGCCACTTTTGTTCTGATTCCAGGGCCTAGAATCCTTCTGTCCAGCCCCTGGAATCACTTTGTCCAGCCCCTGGGCGCATCTCGTCTAGCCCCTGGAATAATCATTTCTAGCCCCTGGAACAAAAGTCATACCTAAAGAACAGCATCCCCAAAGCTTTTGTATGCCTCCTTAATACTGCTTGAATTGCATGTCAAAACTGGCGGGAAGATATAATAACTTTTTAAAGACATAATAACAGGGGGAAAGACAGAATAACAAACGAACATACTTTTTTTTACGAACATACTTTTTTCGAACATACCTCTATTAAAGATATAATCGCTCGGTCACTTGGACCGCTTTCTCGGAAATAAAAAGAATAGATGGCTCAGTCTGAAAAGTACGATTGAGTATCTTGGAGAATGGGAAATGCTCTACAATCCAAATTTTAATTGTACCGAATTCGGTACATTTAGAAATATGGCGGGCAGTAATAACTTTGTTCTGTCAGTCAAGACATGGATAGAAAAGACAGGTGCCATTGGTATCTTCTCTAAGGCTGGGCGATATGGTGGCACTTACGCACATCGCTATATTGCCTATCACTTTGGCATGTGGATAAGTCCTAAATTCCAACTGCTACTGGTCAAGGAATACCAACGGCTGAAAGCTGAGGAACAAAAAATGTTGGGATGGACTGCCAAAAGAGAATTATCCAAAATCAACTACCATATACATACTGATGCCATCAAGAGCCATCTGATACCAGAAGAAGTGACCCCAGCACAAGCCAGTATCATCTATGCAGAAGAGGCAGATGTGCTTAACGTGGCCATGTTTGGGATGACCGCCAAGCAATGGCGAGAGGCAAATCTAGACTTGAAGGGCAATATCCGTGACTATGCCACCATCAACGAACTGATATGTCTGTCGAATATGGAGAATATCAATGCTGTGCTTATCAATGATGGAATGCCGCAGGGCGAAAGACTTTTGAAACTCAATCAGATTGCTATCCAGCAAATGCAGGTGCTTGAAGGAAACAACAATAGAAATATGTTAAAATAGATGTCAAGATTATGAGTACAAACAAAGAAAACAAATTAGCCGTACTATTTGATGCTGACAATGTGCCGTATTCTCGTGTTAGGGAAATGTTGGATGAGGTTGCCAAATATGGCAACCCTACTATAAAGAGGATTTATGGAGATTGGACAAAACCCTCTGTGTCTGGTTGGAAATCAGTTTTGTTAGAGAATGCAATAACACCTGTTCAGCAATATAGTTATACAACAGGGAAAAACGCTACTGATTCTGCTATGATCATTGATGCAATGGACATCTTACATGTCGATCAAGTTGATGGTTTTTGCATCGTGTCGAGCGATAGTGACTTTACTCGTTTAGCAACAAGATTGAGAGAAGCTGGCAAATTTGTCATTGGTATGGGAGAAAAGAAGACGCCTAAACCCTTTATTGTTTCATGTGACAAGTTTATCTATATAGAAATACTTGGCAATAATGAAACTCAAAATGTGCATGATAGCAAAACGACCAAAGAAGTTTCTAAACCAACAAAAGTCAAAGATGCTATTGGAAATGACATAATAAGTCTTCTAAACCAGTCAATAGATGATTTGGCAGATGATAGTGGGTGGGCATTTCTCGCTGAAGTTGGGAATCTTATACTCAAAAAGAAACCAGACTTTGACCCTCGTAACTATGGATTTCCTAAATTGACTCCTTTAATTGAATCTTGTAAAACTCATTTTACGATAGATAAGAGAAATTCTGGAGATAGCCGTATCAAACATGTTTATGTAAAGCGGAATGGCTAATTAGTTTAGCAAGAGAACAGTCTGTTGTATCAAAATTTGAACAATCATCAACAAGATTTGTATATAAGACAGAATGTGACATTTCTTTCGTGAGGATGCGTTGGCAATTTGTGGCGGCATCCTCACGATTAGTTTTTATAATAAAACAACGTTCTTCTGATAATGTTCACTTATGTTTTTGCCCGTCAATTATAGTCCCTCATGTAGAAATTATTATTATCGATTTCAGACTTGATAGCCTCATATAATTGACTTGCATAGAATTCCCGTTGTTTTTCAATCCCCATCGTGGTATGTTGTCCGTCTCTTTGAAGTTGTTGAAGAATCGCCTCGTATTCTATTTCATTATCAAGCCTTCTGCTCCAAAACAGCTGCTCTTCCGATGATAATTTGTCCCACTGTGTCTCACCATTTCCTGAGAAATAATAGATAAGTTCGAATACGCATGAGTTGTTGTCACGAGAAATCCAATCGCTACTAACTGTTTTAACTTTTGTTCCAAAGAATCCTTTCGTCTTTATCTCTTCAATAAACGTTTTTTGCTTGATTACACTGAAAAATTTAGCAAATGAACTCAAATTGTTTCTCAATGTAAATACCATAAGGGTATTGATGAATGGTAATTCTTCTTGGGAACATCTTTTCCTGTATTCAAATAGTAAGTAATACAACCAAAAGCCGAGAGGTGCTTTTATCGGAATATTTTCCCCATACATCATGTTCATGAATGAAAGAACGATGGTTAGTGGAAACTGGTATTCACAGGGTAATTTTAAAGTAATCTTCTTGTTGTTATCAATCTTCTTAATTGTTGTAACCATCAGATTTGTAACCGATTCGTCTCCTGTAATGGCTGCAACAGCATAAGATCCGCCAAGCCCCCAACGACGAATCGTTGTTGCCATACTCATTACCGTATCAATAACAAGCCTTTGATAAATCTCATCTGATGGTGTGAACTTTTTATATTCATCAGGATACAGCAATACGCATTCATCTTTTTTCTCGTCAGTAAATCTTTCATAATTACATCTAATGTAACTATGAAGATTCCTTGCATTCTCTTCATCACCAATTACTTGTAATTTAGCAAGCCCTGTACCCTTTTTGAGGTCATGAACAAATGCCCATACTAAAATCTTTGTATTATATGATTTTAAATAGGAGGATTCCAGATAGACCTTTTGGTAATCAAATATTTCATAAAGATCAAATTTGTGAAGACGTTCCATTTTACGTGGTCTATTTAATAATAATGAGAACACTCCAATTCGCTCCTTGGAAACCGATGCCTCAATGCACACCATTCCAATCACGTTGTCTTCATTAATCATTCCTTCAATTAACCAATCTGGAAGATTATTGGGGTCCTCAAAAAAAGAAGGCATCCTTTTGTAAGAAAAAGGTTCAATACCATGTGTACCTTCTCCGTCTTCATCAAAAAATTGATAGATTTTATGGCAAGCTAATTTGGAATAGAACGTATATGTCATTCCAATATGTTTGTCTTCTACGTATGTGTTATAAAACCTTGATGATGATTTCAAATACAGCTGTGGAATTAGGTCATCAGAGCCATGTAAATCAACATTTGGTATTATTTTGTCCTCTTTTAGGAAAAAGCCTTTGTCTAAATCCCAAAACATTGGACAGGAATCATAAACATATGAAAATTGATTTGTCGCCAATACGGGACATGCATATAGAGGTTGCATGTTGTCGTAATCTTGTAATAAGGAATCAAAAGAGTTCCTTTCGCTATCGAGAAATTCTTTTATTGACATATTAGTAATGCTTATAGTATTGTTAAAAACTATGGTTTTCGCTAATAATTCGACGGCTTGAATTTAAAACACAGAACCATCTAAATGAATTTTTCTCTTTATATCATCAGCGAAACCATCAAAAGTGTTGTAATGCGTATTGGGTTTCCAATAATCCATACCTAACACTTTTGCTTTCACGTCTTCATATAGGTATTTATCCATAAGTGTAATAAACACTTCTGAATTATTGTTCTCGGTGATTTCAGAAGTCATCCCGTCGGCTCTGTTTGCCACAATGACGATACACTCACCATATCCATCAAAATGCGTTGTTGACAATCTTACAGGAAGATATCTGTTCGCTATTTCAAAATTCCAATCTACATTGGAGGTACTTACATTAATTTGCATTATGAATCAGTTTGAATTTTAAGTATAATATGTCAAAAATCTCCTTTATATTGCAATGGTGCTGAAGTCGTGTTCATATCTTAAAAAAGGCGCAGACATTCGCCATACGTCACACGGTTCACCACAAACCACCTTCAAATATGGGAAAGCTGCGCCCGTTTGGGTAGCAGTCCCAATAATGAAGGTTTGCTCGTATATCAACGGTGGTGATTGTGTGACTATCGAGCAATATGTCTTGGAAAACGTACAAATACGAAATCCGTGTGTAAAAATAGTAAATTTAAACGAGATTCCAATCGAAAATGAAAGAAAATAGCAAAAATACATACCAATAACAAGAAAAGGAATAGGTTTAAAGCCTATTTCCCTTCCTTTGAGTCTCTTTTTGAGATAATCCAAACTGCTCCATAAACCATTGGGCAATGGGCGTCTCGTTGATAGAACAATCGCTTGTTATTATCTTCTATGGTAACGAGTTTCAAGAAATGACTCCACGTTAATGTTTGCGATAGTGTCGCAAACATTTCTTCGTCGCTATAAAATCGAGCGACTTTCATCATCCCAGCGTCACTCGCTCACCTTTCAGCAATGTCTCTCTTATTGTTTTTTCGTCCATCTTCATATTTCGCTTGCAAAGTTAATCAAATTGGGGAAATTTTACACTTCAAATTTATGAATCAAGTGCCTGTTCCCATGATTCACGAGGGAAGAAAAGTATAGCTTTTCAGACACTAAACAATAGCTTTTCTTGAAGAATTCCTGCCATTTCTTTGTCTAACGTAAAAAAATATGTATATTTGCGGCATAAAACTATAAACTGAGTTACAACACAAAGAAACAATCCCCTTGAGCGATGAATATAAAGAGTATATTAACTGTCCCTATGATTGCCAAAATGAGGCGCTTTGTGGTGAAAACGTTCCTTTATATATTCTTTTTAGTCTTATTTTTCTTTGTATATATAACATATCAGATGCTATCACCTCTTTCGCATATAGACGGCGGTGCATATATTGAAATACTTATCGTATTATTCTGTGTTATAATCTTCTCCTTATGTTATTTCTTGCCTACGGCATGGATAAGGCAAAGGGCACTCTGGTTGACGGATAATCCCAATCCAGACATTTGGAAAAGTGGGAAAAATACTGTATATAGTTTCTATGATGAAGAAAGACAACTATGTTATGAGTATAGTAGAAAAAGAAAGCAATTCCGTATTGATGCACTTATGTTTGTAAATCCAGGGTGCTATGAAAAGGAGTGGGAAAAACGAAGTCGCAAAATTCGTATGCGAATGGAGCAAACAGCTATTCCTCATGATGGCGAGATTTTTGTGTGCTCTGATTGTATGTACTTCTCTACGAGTATCAGATTAGCAAAAAAGCATGCAACAAAAGATAACCTATGCAAAATTCGCGATATCATGGTTGAGATGAAGAAGGATGACTTCGATAGCCCCTATTACGTATGTCGTTCGTTAGAGGGTGATACCGTGTATATTGAATATGAAAAATACAAGATATCTCGACTCCTGCTCATTTGCGGAGACCAAAAGGAACGTTATGATATCCATGATGAAACAGAACCATCAGATGATATTTCAAATATTCTCGATATTCTATATGGTGATGAGGAGTGCCTTGAAGAACTAAAGCCAGAAAACTTCATTTCTCAAGAGGAGTTTGAAAAGGTATGGGAGACTGATACGGAGAAATAGCCCTATGTTTTTTCTCCCTTCTAAATAACCTTATAAAAAAGTCTTCCTTGTTTTGTCCTAATCTGTATAGGTTCTGTTATAGTGACTTTTATGGGTATCGTTGCTATGTGGGGAGTTCTGCTTGGCTAAAAGCAAATAATTAGAGGATTAGGTTGATAATTATAGAATGGCCATTGTGCATGGATGAATAATGAAAAAGAAATTTGAATACTATTTAAATGGCATACATTATTGTTTATGGCTTGGCGATATATAATTTGAAGATTTTAGTGGGAGAACAATAGTTTTTCTTGAAGAATTCCTGCCATTTCTTTGCCTGACGCAAAAAAAATATGTAAATTTGCGGCATAAAACTATAAACTAAATACGTATTAGGAAAGCAATCTTATGAAGAAAATTCTATCCGCTCTGTTCCTTGTTGCGGCATGGCAGATGGCACTGGCTCAGAATGTGAATATGTTTAAGTTACTCAGCGATTCTGCATACCAGACGAAGAGTGAATATCAAACGGGTAACAAGTACCAGAAGGATGCCATCATGTTTATGGACATGGTGGCCGATACACATCCTTATTATATTAAAGAGGTGCGACGCGCAGAATGGTTTGCCAAGAAGCCGGCGCTGCTTGAGCAATGCAAAGATCTGGAGAATGACGAAGCCTTCGTCGATGCACTCATCGAGGTGTTAGGTCCGCTCCACGACAAACATACGGACATCACAACGGTGAAGCGTATGCAAGAGGCCAAACTGAAGAAAAATCAGGATGCTGGAAACGTGGATATACCCAGTGACAGAGATATGGAACATATCATGCGTCTCCATAGGTCATATTACGACTATAGCATCTTTCCGGAATATAGTATCTGCTACCTGCAGTTTAACCAATGCGCGAATGCGTCAGACTATCCCTTCGCCAAGTTTCTCGATGACATGTTTGCCCAGATGGAGAAGGGAGGTATTAAGACACTGGTGGTGGATGTACAGTATAACAACGGTGGCAGTAGCCGACTCTGCGACCAGCTGCTGCAACATCTTTGTCCGATAGATAAGATGAAGTTCTTCACACCCTATCTGCGCTTCTCCAACCTCATGGCAGCCTATAATCCCAGAATTGCCGCTGCCAAGAAGAATTGGGAGGACGATGGGCACAAGGATGAACTCTACCAGAAACCTGCTCCCGTGATTCCAGCTAATTATGTACAACCGAAACAGTTTGAGGGACAAGTGGTCTTTGTCATGGGTAAGCGCACCTTCAGTAGTGCGGGGATTCTCCTTACGATGGCACGCGATAACCATATAGGTCCCATCATCGGAACAACATCTATCTTCTCACCCTCTCATTATGGCGAGGTGATTCCTTATAGGCTTCCTAACACGGGAGCTCTGGGTAGCATTTCCAGCAGCTACTTCGTACGTCCCGATGTGACAAAAACAGACGAGAAACACCTGGAGCCGGATGTGAAGGTGGACCTCGACGACAAGGAAGCATCATGGCGGTATATCGTCAGAAAGTATGGAACGA
Organism: Prevotella sp. E13-17; assembly: GCF_022024035.1. Lineage (NCBI taxonomy): Bacteria > Pseudomonadati > Bacteroidota > Bacteroidia > Bacteroidales > Prevotellaceae > Prevotella > Prevotella sp. E13-17. The sequence continues at coordinate 2,552,444 of NZ_CP091787.1, read as the reverse complement.
ATGGCAAGTGATGTTTTTAGAATAAAAAAGAAACGACTTTTCTTTGTTTTGCGCTCGACTTTTCGTAACTTTGGCTTCGCCGAACTTACTTGGCACTTCCATATAACAAATTTGTTTAGGAGGCTTCTGCAAGTCTTTGGTCAAGCTTAAACAGTGCCTTTTTTGCCCGTTCTATTTTCCTGATTAATAGTTCCTTCTCGTCGCTGCCGACTAATTTTGCATTGTACTCTTGCCTGTTCTTTATCATAGTATAGAAGATTCTTGCAATTTTGTGTGCTGTTGCGACTATGGCTTGTGCAGAGCCGCTTCTTGACTTCAAACGTCTGAAGTAATTTCCCATTTCTGTTTTCTCGTCTTTGACTGCATTAGCGCACATTCTGAAAATCTGCCCCACAGGGTTCTTTCTCTTTGGCAGATGGCTTGAGAGAAGTTTTCCTCCCGATATTTTGTTGCTTGGGACGATATTACACCATTTGCAGAACTTCCTGCATGTATCGAATTTGTCTACGAAGTCATGTCCCAGTTCACCGACAAGCTGTAGCATTGAGCCTACGTTCATGCCGGGAATAGCCCTAACGTTGACTCCCCATATGTCAAAGGCATACTTTTCCATGTCGAAAGTGAGCACATTCTTATGGGCTGCGCTTTTCTTGGTCCGGACGAATTCTGTGCCTTTGGTGTCGATGGCTGCAGCATATTCCATCAGAAGCGATTCTATCTTGTTATTGCAATCCCCCACCTGTTCCTGATAGAAATCATAAGCCTTCAGGCTCTGTTCAAGCATGAACAGTACGTCATCTTCCCATGTTCCCTCAAGGGACATGGCAATGGTTTCCTTGGAGGCTTTGCACCTGCCGTCGGCCAGTTGTGACAGAGATGCCGGGTCATGGTTTCCCGCAACGATGGCACGGATGATAGCCTGGCCGGACTTTCCCGTGACATCAGAGATGACGGTTGAGAGTTTTATGTTCATCATTTCCATGGCTTTCTGCATGTGCAGGATTTCTACAGATGCGGATTCGAGCAGGTTTAAGCGATGGCGTGTGAGGTTACGTATCTTCCTGGTGATGTTCTCTGGTTGGAAACTTGGCTTGACCATTCCATAGCTGTGCATGAGCATTAGCCATTCCGCATCTGCCTCATCCGTTTTCTCGTCCATAAGATTCTTTACTTGGAGAGGATTGGCTAGGATTACATCAATCCCGGCATCCCTGAGCATGAGATACAGATTTAGCCAGTAAATTCCTGTCGCCTCCATTGCTACCGTGCGTATGTGGCAGGCATGAAGCCAGGAACAAATCTCATGCAGGTCACGAGTGAAACTCCCAAACCGGCGGTTGTTCTCCCCGTCACGGTCTTCCGGGACACACACTTGAATCTCCTTGTCGGCAATGTCTATGCCGGCGGAATCTGGATTAACAATTTTTAGGCGCAAACCTTTCTCTGTCTTGATTTTTTTTGCTTTCTTTGCCATGTGAAATGGATTTAGAGGTTAAAAACAAGCCTGTGTCCATGGGAATGTGGGTACTCTTCCATACGGCATCTAACGGCCAATCTTCATTCTACAGACAACAGAATCATACTCGGAATTGGGGTGTCAGCCCAGAGCGTAGATGATTTACTTGCTTGATGTTGCAAAGATAGTGACTATTCCTCTAATTCCCAAGGCCCTCGGCTTGCCGAGGGCTATTTGTTATTCGGGACTTCATTTTGGGCCCTGCAAAATTCGTTACTCGGAAATGAAAAGAAAAAAGAAGTTTTCCTTTTGCATTTCTCTCGTTTTTTCGTAACTTTGCCACCTGAAACTAAAAACAACGTTATTGTCATGGAATATATCGTTTCGGCACGAAAGTACCGCCCGATGTCTTTTGATACGGTGGTGGGACAGAGCGCTCTGACGACGACATTGAAAAATGCCGTGAAGAGCGGGAAACTGGCACATGCCTATCTGTTCTGCGGACCGCGAGGCGTGGGAAAGACGACCTGTGCCCGCATCTTTGCTAAGGCTATCAACTGCCAGAACCCTACGGCAGATGGTGAGGCCTGTAACGAGTGCGAGAGCTGCCAGTCGTTCAACGAGCAACGTTCGCTGAACATCTTTGAATTGGATGCCGCATCAAATAACTCGGTGGAACACATCAAGACCCTGATGGAGCAAACACGCATCCCACCGCAGTTGGGCAAGTATAAGGTGTTTATCATCGACGAGGTGCACATGCTTTCTACTGCTGCCTTCAATGCTTTCCTGAAGACCTTGGAGGAACCGCCCGCACATGTGATCTTTATTCTGGCCACAACAGAGAAACATAAGATTCTGCCCACCATCTTGAGCCGTTGTCAGATTTATGACTTTGAACGCATGACGGTGCAGAACACCATTGCGCATTTGAAGAGCGTAGCCGAGAAGGAGGGTATCAAATACGAGGAACAGGCACTGGCAGTGATTGCCGAAAAGGCTGACGGCGGTATGCGTGATGCTCTCTCAATCTTTGATCAGGCAGCCTCGTTCTGTCAGGGCAATATCACTTATCAGAAGGTGATAGAAGACCTGAACGTGCTGGATTCCGATTATTATTTCCGCATCGTTGACATGGCTGTGGAAAACAAGGTGAGCGACATCATGGTACTCCTGAACGATATTATCAACAAGGGATTTGACGGAGGATTGCTCATACAAGGACTGGCCAAGCACGTGCGCAACGTGATGATGGCTAAAAACACCGAGACACTGTCTCTCTTGGAGGTCAGCGAACAGCAGCGCCAGCGCTATGTCGAACAGGCTCAGCGTGTACAGCTGCCTTTCCTCTATGGCGCACTGAAGCTGATGAACCAGTGTGACGTGAACTATCGTCAGTCAAGTAATAAACGCCTCTTGGTGGAACTCACACTCATTGAGGTGGCACAACTGACACAGCCCGACGAGGGGGCTGCTGGTGGGCGTAAGCCCAGAAGACTAAAATCCCTGTTTAAGCAACTGATTCAGCAGACAAAGCCTCAGCAAACGGTTCAGCAGGTGACCGTGGCTGCGTCGAAGAGTCAAGACAACGGAACGGTAAGTGTTTCGGCTTCACAGCCAACTCAACCTGTGAAGAGTGCGTCGAAACCCACCTTGAAGGTGTCCAATCTTGGCATGTCGTGGAAAAACCTGCGACAGCAGAACAGCAAGATGAAAATTCTGCCAGGTACACCAGGTGTGGAGACTAAACCGCTAAACGAGCAAAACCAGTTCACGCAGGCCGACTTGGAACTGCAATGGTTAGCCATGTGCAACCGCATGCCGCAGAAATATAGTGGTATCGCGATGCGCATGAAGAACATGAATCCAGTGATTACTGAGATGCCTATCGTTGAAGTGGAAGTGCCCAACGAGATTATGAAAACAGAGATGGAACAGATCAAGGGTAGCATCATCAGCACCTTGAAACTCCATCTGCGACATAGTGGTATTGACCTACTGCTGCACGTGGCCGAGAATCTGGAAACGGCAAAGCCCCTGACACGCCGCGAGCAGTTTGAAGAACTAGTAAAAGAGAATCCATCTGTTGAGAAATTGCGAGTTGCTTTTGACTTGGTGCTCGCCTGACAACGTTAAGTAGAGAAGACATGAAAATTAAAGAAACCCTCAAGCGCATTGTGCATTTGCCCTACATGAAGTATATCGTGGTACTCGTGATAGGCTTATTGTTCATAGGCTTCCTCGATGAAAATAGTGTGTGGAACCATTTCCGCTATAAACAGCGCGTGGCTGAACTGAAGGAGGAGATAGCTGTCTATGAGGATAACTTCGAGCGCGACCAGAAAACCATTCACGAGTTGCAACACAACCCCAAAGCAATGGAACGCATAGCGCGCGAACGTTATTTTATGAAGGCGGCCGACGAGGACATCTTCGTGTTGAGTGATGATGAGATTAAACAAGAAGAAAAGACTTTAGATAATGAAAAAACAGAATAATTGGCAAGTCCTTGCTTTTCAGTTGGGGGCAGTATTGTTGTTGGTAGGTGCAGTTGGTACCGTGTTTGATTGGTTTTTAGCACCCTATGTCTATGGGGTTGGCGCTATCTTTTATACCATTATACAAATGATGGAAACTTATGATGGGCGCAATCTTACCATCCGACGCCTTCGCCGCATCATGTTGTTCAGCGATTTCTTGCTCTTGCTGACAGCCGTCATGATGTTTGCAAATTACGGAAAATTGCCTTTTATCAGTCAGATAACTTATGCACAGTATGTGCACAATAATTGGGTGGTGACACTACTCTTGGCAGCCATCTTACAGCTTTATACAACGGTCAGAATTGACAATGAACTGATTAAATAAGCAAAAAATCCCTAAAAGTTTGCGCATTTGTTTTAAAATGCGCAAACTTTTTTTTGTAGTTCAAGATATCGTTGTACTTTTGCAAAAATAGAAAATGTATTTATGAGAAAAGTTTTTTACGTACTAACCATAGTAGCAGCCTTAACTTCGTGTGCAGAGTCATACACTATTAAAGGTAGTTCTTCATTGTCACTTTTGGATGGCAGCAAGCTCTACCTGAAAGTGGCACAAAATGATAAGTTGGTAAATCTGGATTCTTGCGAGGTTGTGCATGGCGATTTTAAATTCTGCGGCGTGCTTGACAGTACGTGCATGGCTGGTCTCTTTATGGACGATCAGAGCATCATGCCTGTAGTAATGGAAAAGGGCGAAATCAGCATAACGATAGACGATACGAAGCAGCGGGTGAGTGGTACACCCCTGAACGATTGCCTCTATGACTTCCTGGACCAAATGAACCAGTTGACCGGGCGTATGGTGGAACTGGGGCATCGTGATGCACAGATGTTGCTTGATGGTATCGACGAGTCAGTCGTTGCGCAGGAGATAGGTCGTGAACGCATGAGGATTATCAGTGAAGAGGATAGTCTGGTCACGGATTTCGTGGTGAACAACTTCGATAATATCTTGGGTCCGTATGTGTTTGTCAGAAACTGTTCGTCGGTTCCACAAGTTGAGCACATCATGAGCAAGGCCACAGAGCAGTTTAAGAACAACCCTCAGGTGAAAGCTTTCTACGAGGCCGTGACGAAGTCGGATATGCCCGAGAAGGCAGACGACGTAGTGTCCGAACCAACAGACGAAGAGGTTAACAAAATCTTGGAAGGCAAATGAAAACACTTATCAAAGGTGCCACTATCGTCAATGAAGGACGTCGGTTCAAGGGATGCGTTGTCATTGAAGACGAAAGCATTGCAGATATACTGACCACTGGTGAGCCTCAGAACTTTGACGGAGAGCTAATTGATGCCTCAGGCTGCTATTTGCTGCCTGGCGTAATCGATGATCATGTGCATTTTCGTGAACCAGGACTCACGGATAAGGCTGATATGGAAAGTGAAAGTCGTGCTGCTGCTGCTGGCGGTGTCACGTCTTTTTTTGATATGCCCAACTGTGTACCTCAAACGACAACGATAGAGGCACTGCAAGAGAAATTCCAATTGGCTGCTAAGAAGAGTCACGTCAACTATTCGTTCTTCTTTGGTGCTACTAATGATAACACAGCGCTTTTCTCCCAGTTGGATATTCACCGCATTCCTGGTATTAAGCTTTTTATGGGCAGTTCTACCGGAAACATGCTGGTGGACAGAGACGAAGCACTGGAGCGTATCTTTAAGAATACACCACTCCCATTGATGGCGCACTGTGAAGATACTGCTATTATTAATAAGAATATGGAGGAGGCCAAGAAAGGCTATGGTGATGATCCCGATGTGCGTCTGCACTCGCTGATACGTAGTGAAGAGGCGTGTCTGGTTTCAACCACCAAAGCTGTCAATTTGGCCAAGAAATATAAGGCACGTCTGCATGTGGCACATGTGACGACGGCAGAAGAACTGGAACTCTTTTCACCAGGCGAAGCCGATATCACTGCCGAGGTGTGTGTGGGACATCTGTTCTTCTCGATGCTCGACTACGACCGATTGGGGACACGTATCAAGGTGAATCCTTCAATCAAGAGTCCTGTTGATCAGTTCATGTTGCGTCAGGCGCTCAGCGATGGACGTATCGCTGTGGTAGGCACCGACCATGCACCACATCTGTTGAAACAGAAAGAGGGCGGCTGCGTAAAGGCAGCCAGTGGCATGCCGATGATACAGTTCTCGTTGGTGGCTATGCTGGAGCTGGTAGATCAGAACGTGCTGACGATAGAACGGATGGTGGAACTGATGGCGCATAGTCCTGCACGACTATTTGACGTGCGCAACCGAGGCTTCATACGTAAGGGAGCGCAGGCCGACTTGGTCATCGTGCGTCCAAACAGTCCGTGGACGGTGACGCCAGATCTCATCCAGAGCAAGTGTGGATGGAGCCCTCTGGAGGGACACACCTTCCAATGGCGAGTTGAGAAAACGCTTTGTAACGGACACCTTGTATATAATAAGGGGCAAGTGGATTGCAATTATATTGGTCAGCCCATAGCATTTCGATGAAGCTCACCTACGATATTAATACGCTTGTTCCCTATATCAACTGGGTTTACTTCTACCATGCATGGCAGTTGAAACAGCCTGTTGAACAGCAAAAGATAAAGGCTGAGGCTGAACAATTCTTGATGTCGTTAGAGAATCGTTATCACGCTTATGCGTTGTTTCAGATATTAGATGCACATAGTGACGGTGATGATATCGTTCTGCTTCCTTCCAACAAACGTCTGCCTTGTCTGCGTCAACAGGATGTGTCCCCCTGCTTATCGTTAGCCGACTTTATTCACCCCGAGCGGGATAAGGTTGGTATTTTTGTGACCAGTGTGGATCGGGGAATGGAACAAGATTTTGATGCTGACCCTTATCAGAAGATGATGGCACAGCTGTTGGCCGACCGTTTGGCGGAGGCTGCAGCAGAGCTGATGCACCTTCAGGTGCGTACCCACTACTGGGGATATGCTGCGGATGAGCATCTTTCCGTGGCAGAGTTGCATCTGGAGCATTTCCAGGGAATCCGCCCGGCTGTGGGCTATCCGTCACTCCCTGATGCCAGTATTAACTTCTTGCTTGATGAATTGCTCGACATGAAGCAGGTTGGCGTGTCGCTCACAGAGAGCGGAGCCATGCGTCCTCATGCCAGCGTTTCGGGATTGATGATCAGTCATCCGCAAGCACGCTACTTCTCTGTTGGTCGTATAGGAAACGATCAGTTGTGTGATTATGCTGCACGTCGCGGCATGAACGTGGAAAAGATTCGTAAATTCTTGTCTGCAAACCTATGAAAATACTATCTCAGCTTCTCTTGATATTACTCGAGCCAGACACTTACATCTTGATAGGGTGGGTGGTGCTGATGATGCTGAGCATCTTTGTGGGCGTGATGCTCTATCTGAAACCACGTCGCAGGGTGTGCTGGAGTGTTGGCATGCTGATGCTGGTGTTGTGGATGATGTTCCTTTATGGTTTCTATATCGGAAACCAACAACTACGTGTTGTCGAGGTGGAATTTGCGAGTGCCGACCTGCCGGCAGCTTTCGATGGCTATCGCATCGTGCAGTTTGGTGACACCCACCTGGAAACTTTCAAAGGAAAACGCCGTGCATTGTTAGAGCGAGTGGTGGATAGCATCGAAGCTCAACATGCCGATATGGTTGTGTTTACAGGTGACTTGCAGAACAGACATCCTGATGAGGTGAAGCCGTTCTTAGAGTTGCTTGGCAGAGTGAAAGCCCCCGACGGTGTCTATTCGGTGCTGGGAAATCATGACTATCCCGACTATCTGGAGACAAACGATCCTTTTGAGATATCTGGCCTGACCGGGCGTTCTGTCGAGAATCATCAGTTGTTGGGCTGGAACTTGTTGTGTAATAGTCATCATTTGGTCCGCCGTGGCAACGACAGCATCGTCATTGCAGGTATGGACAATGATGGCGAGGGACGTTTCCCGCAGAAGGGTGATATCTCCCAGGCCTTGAGCCACATTCGCAGAGAACAGTTTGTTGTCATGTTGGAGCACGACCCCACATCCTGGCGCAGAAAGATATTACCCCATTGTCATGCTCAGCTGACCCTCAGTGGTCATACCCATGGTGGACAACTCAATCTGTTGGGGTGGTCGCCAGCCTCACTTTGCTATCAGGAATATGGCGGTCTTTATCAGATTGGCGAACGTGCCCTTTGCGTCACTCAAGGGGTGGGTGGTGCCATTCCTTTCCGTCTGGGCGTTCCTGCAGAAATCGTTGTCATTACACTCAAAAAGAAATAATACCATTATGAAATACTTATATCGCATCTATCAACTGTTTGTCGCACTGCCCATCATACTGATGGCTACTGTGTTGGTGGTCATTTCTATATCTGTTGGCTGTGCCGTCGGCAGTGGTCATTTCTGGGGATATTACCCTGCCCATATATGGGCTCGTGTCATTCTTTGGGCTTTGTTGATTCCGGTCAAGGTTGAGGGACGTGCACATCTGGAGAAAGACCAGTCGTATGTGTTTGTGGCTAATCATCAAGGTGCTTTCGACATTTTCCTGATTTATGGTTTTCTGAATCGTAATTTTAAATGGATGATGAAGTATCAGCTTCGCAATATTCCTTTTGTAGGCTATGCCTGCGAGAGGTCTCACCAGATATTTGTTGATAAGCGTGGGCCAAAGAAAATCAAAGCTACGTATGATAAGGCGCGTGCTACACTTCAAGGTGGCACCAGTCTGACGGTGTTCCCCGAAGGGTCGCGTACGTTCACCGGACACATGGGCGTGTTTAAGCGTGGCGCTTTTGCTCTGGCCGACGAGCTACAGTTGCCCGTGGTGCCACTCACTATCAATGGCTCTTTTAATGTGATGCCTCGCATGCGCGACATGAAGTTTGTGCTTTGGCACCCCTTGACACTTACTATTCATCAGCCTATTTATCCCGTGGGGCAGGGTCCCGACAATGTCGAGGCAACAAAGAACCAGGCTTACGACAGCGTGATGTCTGCTTTGGTGCCAGAATATCAGGGCTACGTGGAAAACCCCGATCAATAGACATACTAACAAGGTTTTAAAGACATAATAACTGCGGGAAAGACATAATAACTGCGGGAAAGACATAATAACAAACGAACATACTTTTTTTACGAACAGACATCTGTTAAAGACAGAATAACTGGGTGTAAAGACATAATAACAAACGAACATACTTTTTTTTTACGAACAGACATTTTTAAAGCTATAATAGCTCGGCTATGCCGCTTTCATTAAGCGAAGCGACTAAAAGAACAAACGAACAAACAATTATTTCCCTTGATGCGATAATTGGGATTAAAAAAGTATGTTCGTTTGTTATTATGTCTTTAAAACTAGGTTATTATGTCTTTGTAACCTTGTTGTTATGTCTTTAATTAATCTGTTATTTTGTCTCAGGCAATGAGGGGTATTTTCGTCTCCAACCATCCAGACGCAGACGCATCACGCCGAAGAAGGCTTCGCCAAAGATGCCCCCCGACATCTTGCTGGTTCCCTCTTTGCGATTGACAAAGATAACGGGAACCTCTTTTATCTTGAAACCAATCTTATAGGCTGTGAACTTCATCTCAATCTGGAAACCATAGCCTTTGAAGCGAATCTTGTCGAGTTCAATGGTTTCTAACACCCGACGCCTATAGCACTTGAATCCTGCGGTAGTGTCGTGGATGGGGAACCCTGTCATCAGCTTCACATACTTAGAAGCAAAGTAGCTCATCAGCACACGGCTCATGGGCCAATTGACCACATTAACTCCGCTGACGTAGCGAGAGCCGATGGCCACATCGTAGCCTTCATCGTGACAAGCACTGTAAAGACGGGGAAGGTCGTTAGGATCGTGGCTGAAGTCAGCATCCATTTCGAACACATAGTCGTAATCGTGTTGCAGTGCCCACTTGAATCCCGCAATATAGGCAGTGCCAAGTCCCAATTTGCCTTTGCGCTCAACCAAGAACAAACGGTCGCTGTACTCCTGGTCCATGAGTCCCTTGACAATCTGTGCTGTGCCATCAGGCGAGCCGTCGTCAATAATCAAGATGTGGAAACACTTCTCCAATGCAAACACGGCACGGATAATCTTTTCGATGTTCTCCTTCTCGTTGTATGTGGGGATGATGACAATACAGTCGCTTTTGTTCATAGTTTTATATGGTTTGATAATGCAAAGGTACTAATTATTTGTGAATACGTCATCATGTATTATGATTTTTTTTTGTTACCTTTGCACCAGGTATTTATAATGAACATTCAGGAATTACAGACATTGTATGCCATGAAGCCGCAGGTGGCGGCATTGGCAAAGCTGATGGAGAAATCTTCAGAGAAGACGATTTCTCTTGATGGGTTGTTGGCTTCAGCAGCACCTATGTTGTTCAGTGCGTTGGCACTGAAGACCTCGCAGAGACTTGTTTTTATCCTCAACGATGCCGATGAGGCAGGCTATTTCTACCATGACCTATGCCAGGTGATGGGCGAGGGGAGTGTGCTCTTCTTTCCATCGAGCTATCGGCGTGCCATCAAATATGGACAGAAAGACCCCGCCAGCGAGATACTCCGTACGGAGGTGTTGACAAGATTGACGGAGTGCGAAGAACCAAGAATGGAGAATCGACAGACTTCACCTGCTTCACAAGTCTCGCAAGCCTCCACGGTCCCCTCCAGTTTGTATGTGGTCACCTATCCAGAGGCATTGGCCGAGATGGTGGTGACGCGTAAACAGTTGGATGCCCGCCGCCTGACGCTGCAACAAGGACAGACCATTGGCGTGGATGATGTCTGCGTGACGCTTCGTGACTTCGGCTTTCGCGAAGTCGATTACGTCTATGAACCAGGGCAGTTCGCCTTGCGCGGGTCTATTCTCGATGTCTATTCGTACAGTCATGAGTTTCCCTTCCGTCTCGACTTCTTTGGCGATGAGATAGACTCCATCCGCACGTTTCAGGTAGAAGATCAGTTGTCGAAAGAGCGCTGTGAGCTTGTGGATGTGGTGCCTGAGCTGACGGCAGTCGAGGAAAAAGAGTCAATTCTGAAGTTCCTACCAAAGAGCACGCTGCTGGCTATGAAAGATTTCCAGTTTGTGCGCGAGACGATTGAACGGGCCTACCAAGAGGGATTCTCAGCACAGGCCCTGCAGGAACGTTTGGAGGGAGCTACAGAATTAGAACAGCGGCAGATAGAAAAGGAGATGCAACGCGACAGCCAGATAATCACTGGCAGCCAGTTTGCGCGTGATGCCGAACCGTTTCGCAAGCTGTTGCTGGCTCGAGCCCATGCCAGCGAGGGCGCATGCGTCTCTTTCAACATCAAGCCACAACCTCTGTTCCATAAGAACTTCGAATTGTTGTCGCAGACATTAGAGGATTTCCTGTTGCAGGGTTTCAAACTCTATATCTTGGCAGACAGCGAGAAACAACAGGAGCGACTGAAGGATATCTTTGCCGAAATGAAGCAGGGTATCACTTTTGTGCCCGTGGACAAGACCCTTCACGAAGGATTCATTGATGTGGATGCACGCCTGTGTTTGTTCACCGATCATCAGATATTCGACCGCTTCCATAAGTACAACCTGAAGAGTGACAAGGCGCGTGGTGGTAAGGTGGCACTGACACTGAAGGAGATTCAGCAGTTCGAGGTGGGTGACTACGTGGTGCATGTGGACCACGGCATCGGTAAGTTTGGCGGACTGGTCAGGATGCCTCTGCAGGATGGCGGTTTCCAAGAGATGATTAAGATTGTGTATCAGCGTGGTGATGCTATCTATGTGAGCATCCATTCGCTGTACAAAGTGTCGAAATACAAGTCGCAGGACGACGGACAGCAGCCACGCATGTCAACACTGGGCACCGGACAGTGGGAGCGACTGAAAGAGCGCACCAAGAAACACATCAAGGATATTGCCCGTGATCTCATCAAACTCTACGCCGCTCGTAAACGCCAGAAGGGCTTTGCCTTCAGCCACGACACCTACTTGCAACACGAGTTGGAGGCCTCGTTCCTCTACGAAGATACACCCGACCAGTTGAAAGCAACACAAGAGGTGAAGGCAGATATGGAGTTGCCGAAACCAATGGACCGACTGGTGTGTGGCGATGTGGGCTTTGGCAAGACCGAGGTGGCTGTGCGTGCTGCCTTTAAGGCTGCCGTCGATGGCAAGCAGGTGGCGGTGATGGTGCCCACCACGGTGCTGGCCTATCAGCACTATCGCACGTTCCTTGGCCGTCTGAAGGATATGCCAGTGCGTGTGGACTATCTGACACGTGCTCGTTCGGCAAAACATACGGCTGCGCTACTGAAAGACCTGGCCGATGGCAAGGTGGACATCTTGATCGGTACGCAGAAGCTGATCAGCAAGAGTGTGAAGTTCAAAGACCTCGGACTGTTGATTATAGACGAGGAACAGAAGTTTGGTGTCTCTACAAAAGAGAAGTTGCGCCAGATGAAAACCAACGTGGATACGCTCACGATGAGTGCCACCCCCATACCGCGCACCCTGCAGTTCTCGCTGGTGGGAGCACGCGACCTGAGCGTCATACAGACACCACCGCCCAACCGCTACCCTATTCAGACCGAAATACACACCTTCTCGGCAGAGATTATCACGGATGCTATCAACTTTGAGATGAGTCGCAACGGACAGGTTTATATCGTGAACAACCGCATCAGCGACCTGACGCACATTGCCGAGATGATTCATAAGTACGTTCCCGACTGTCGTATAGCCATCGGGCACGGACAGATGAAGCCCGACGAACTGGAGAAGATTATCCTTGATTTCTCTAACTACGACTACGATGTGTTGCTCTCAACGACTATCGTTGAGAATGGTATTGATATCCCCAATGCTAACACCATTATTATTAATAGTGCACAGTATTTCGGACTCTCAGACCTCCACCAGATGCGTGGACGTGTGGGACGAGGCAACCGCAAGGGCTTTTGCTATCTGTTGGCACCGCCATTGGCAGCACTCCCAACCGATAGTCGCCGACGCTTGGAGGCTCTTGAAAACTTCTCGGACCTGGGCAGTGGCATCAATATCGCCATGCAAGACCTCGACATTCGTGGTGCGGGAAATCTGCTGGGCGCCGAACAGAGTGGCTTTATCTCTGACTTAGGCTATGAGACCTATCAGAAAATTCTGAATGAGGCCATGGCGGAACTGAGAAATGAAGAGCCCGAGGTGAACGAGAACGAAGGACGAACTGCAGAACGAGGTGACAGTAGTCGAGGCGAAAAGACCCAGAGCATTGGCGCGAAAGAGACATCGGATGGCTCTTCGCAGTTCTCGGCACTCGATGCTCAGGCAGACTTTGTGGCCGATTGCAACCTCGAGTCGGACTTGGAGATGTACTTCCCCGACCAGTATGTGCCCAGCGATTCTGAGCGCATGTTGCTCTATCGCGAACTGGACAACACGCGCAATGACCAGGAGGTGGAGGCCTATCGTCTGCGTCTTGTCGATCGTTTCGGCCCGTTACCGCCACAGGCTGAAGAGCTGTTGCAGGTGGTAGGCTTGCGCCGTAGCGGTAAGCGTCTGGGATGCGAGAAGATCATGCTGAAGCAAGGGCGAATGTTTCTCTACTTCGTCAGCAACGTGCGAAGCCCGTTCTATCAGAGTGCGGCTTTCAGTCATATACTTGATTATATAGGTCGAAATGTGCGTCGTTGCAATCTTCGCGAACAAAATGGCAAACGCTCTATGGTCGTGACCGATGTGCCTACTGTGGGCGAGGCTGTGAAGGTGCTGAACGACATCATTGGTAAAGCGACTCTATCGTGATGCGTTAGTGCCGCTTTACCGTAACCTTGGTTTTACTTCTCAAAATGAGATGAAAAGAATTGTTGGCTGACAATTTGTCTCTTATATATGACAGATTGTCTGATATTTCTGCGTTGGCATTTATCTTGCATTTAGTTAAGTGAGCATCGATAACACATCGGGAGCTCAAACAAGAAGTTAAACCAAAATTAAAACATAATTAGGAGGACAAGATTATGACACCAATGATGAGACGTAACGCAGCTTGGCTGCCCAGTGTATTCAACGATTTCTTTGACACAGATTTTATGCCACGCGCCAATTGTACGGCTCCGGCTATCAATGTAAAGGAGAGCGATAAGGCTTACACTGTAGAACTGGCTGCTCCAGGCATGAAGAGAGAGGACTTCAACGTGCATATTAATGATGAGGGCAATCTGATTATCAAGATGGAGAAGAAACAGGAACAGAAGGAGGAGGACAAGAGCACTCGCTATCTGCGACGCGAATTCTCGTATTCTAAGTTCGAGCAGACACTGCTGTTGCCCGATGATGTGGAGCGTGAACAGATTCGAGCTCATGTGGAAAACGGCGTGCTGACCGTAGAATTGCCTAAGCACGAGGAGGAGAAAGTCAAGGTGAGCCGCCAGATAGAGATTGGATAAAAACAGCATATAAAGATTGACTTATGGAGGAAATGGTACTCTGCAGTGGAGTGCTGTTTCCTCTTTTTTTTTCCCGTTTGTTGGTTAAATGTGTATTTTTTCGTACCTTTGTATGCGATAATGAATAATGTATATATAAATGATTGAAACTTCTTTGCGTAGTTGGTCGGTGGCACTCGTGTGTGCCCTAAGCATGTATGTTCATGCACAAGACGAGATAAACACCATTGCCAAGGCCGACATTCTGAGTCAGTATATGTGGCGTGGACAGGAAATGGGTGCCACCAGTTTTCAGCCCGCACTGGGCATTGAGTGGAGAGAATTCAGCTTGGTGGGGGGCGCTAATGTCGGTATCTCGGATAAGAACGACCCTAAAGAACTGGATATAACGGCACAATATACCATGGGGAACTTCAGATTCGGATTGGTCGATTATTGGAGCGACTCGCCCAACAAACGCTATCTCTATTATGATGCACATAGCACCAGCCATGTCTTCGAGGCTTTTGTGGGCTATGACTTCGGAGTGCTGAATGCTTCGTGGCAAACTAACTTTGCCGGACAAGACTATCAGGTGGCAGATGGCAAACGGGCTTATTCTTCGTATGTCGAACTGACTGCGCCCTTTCGGTTGGCTTCCTGCAAGTGGGAGGCTCAGCTGGCCTTTGTTCCTTGGAAATCAGACTATTACAATACAACGGGATTTGCCGTGACGAATGTCAACCTAAAGGCTGTAAAAGAAATAAGACTGACAGAACATTTTGCCCTGCCAGTCTTTGCACAAGTGGTGGCCAATCCTTGTTCGCAGAAGACTTACATCGTCTTCGGACTGACCATCGAATAATTCTTTCGTTAGATAATCTGCTCAAGTTCAGACACGTTCTTCTCGATAATCTCATCGCTGACGCTGTAGTTCTGCAAATCGCCATTGATGAACGACTCGTAAGAAGGCATGTCGATAAGACCATGACCAGAGAGGTTGAAGAGGATAACTTTCTCCTCGCCAGTCTCAATACATTTCTTGGCTTCGCGAATCGTGGCGGCAATGGCGTGGCAACTCTCGGGCGCTGGGATGATACCCTCGGTGCGGGCGAAGAGCATGCCAGACTCGAATGACTCGAGCTGGGGGATGTCAACGCCATACATCAGGCCGTCTTTGATCAGCTGGCTGACAATCATGCCTGCACCATGGTAGCGGAGTCCGCCAGCATGGATGTTGGAAGGCTTGAACTGATGACCCAGTGTGAACATGGGGAGCAAGGGGGTGTAGCCTGCTTCATCGCCAAAGTCGTACTGGAACTTGCCGCGTGTCAGCTTAGGACAACTCTCGGGTTCGGCAGCAATAAACTTGGTGTGCTTGCCATCCTTCAGGTTGTGACGCATAAAGGGGAAAGCTATACCGCCAAAGTTACTTCCTCCACCGAAACAAGCAATCACCATATCGGGATATTCGCCTGCCATCTCCATCTGCTTTTCTGCCTCCAGGCCAATGATGCTCTGATGGAGGGCTACGTGGTTCAGCACAGAACCTAACGTATATTTACAGTTGGGGGTGGTGGTGGCCAACTCAACGGCTTCGCTGATAGCTGTTCCAAGCGAACCGGGATGGGTGGGATCTTTGGTGATAATGTCTTTGCCTGCACGCGTTGACATAGAGGGCGAACCAGTAACGGCAGCACCAAAGGTGCGCATGATGCTCGAGCGGTAGGGCTTCTGCTGCATGGTAATCTTGACCTGATAGACAGCAGCTTCGAGACCATATATCTTGGCGGCATACGATAGAGCAGCACCCCACTGACCTGCACCCGTCTCTGTGGTGACGTTGGTCGTGCCTTCCTGCTTGGCATAGTAGCACTGAGGGATGGCAGAGTTAATCTTATGCGAACCCAATGGGTTGGTTGATTCGTTCTTGAAATAGATGTGGGCGGGTGTGCCGAGTGCCTCTTCAAGGGCGTAGGCACGTACCAATGGTGTCGAACGGTAGTACTTGTATTTTTCTAATACTTCTTCCGGGATGTCTATCCATGCGTGTTCGGTGTCTAATTCCTGCACGCAGCATTCGCGTGGGAAGATATGTGCAAGGTCGTCAACACCAAGAGGCTGGTGGGTTTGGGGATGAATAGGAGGCAAAGGCTTGTTGGGCATGTCTGCCTGAATATTATACCACTGTGTGGGAATCTCACTCTCGGGGAGAATAAACTTCTTTTGTCTGCTCATACGTTTCTATTATTGGTTTAGTATTTGCGATGCAAAGATAATATAATTAATTAAGAATGAAGAATGAAGGGGTGAGAATTTTGTTACACTAAGCGAGCTGACTTCGGAAAAATGTGTAACTTTGCAAGCTGTATGTGGATTATTATAACTATTTTGGCTTATTTCTTCGTGCTGTTGGGCATCAGTCGCCTTGTAGCACGGCGTGCTGACAATCGGGCTTTCTTCCGTGCCGGGCGCCGCTCACCATGGTATATGGTTGCCTTTGGCATGGTGGGCGCTTCTATATCGGGGGTTACGTTTGTCAGTGTGCCTGGTATGGTACTTTCTTCGCAGATGACCTATCTGCAGGTCTGCTTGGGCTTTATTGTGGGCTATCTGGTCATCGCTTTTTTATTGTTGCCTGTGTATTATAAGTTGAACCTCACCTCTATCTATACTTATCTGGGACAGCGCTTGGGCATGTCGTCGTATAAGACGGGTGCTTGGTTCTTCCTTGTATCGAAGATGGTGGGCGCCGCCGTGAAGTTTTATGTGGTTTGCCTCATTCTGCAGCAGTTTGTGTTTGAGGCAGTCGGTGTGCCATTTGTGGTCAACGTTCTTTCAATGGTATTGCTGATATGGTTTTATACGCGAAAGGGTGGGGTGCGCACGCTGGTCTTCACCGATACGTTTCAGACGGTATGCCTCTTCTCGGCGCTACTCCTTATTATATATATGGTGGCTCAGGCTCTCCATTATTCGTTGGCTGATGCCGTAAGGGCTGTTGCTTGTGATGCTCATAGCCGCATCTTCGAGTTCAGTGACTGGCGCTCTCCTTTCTATTTCTGGAAGGAGTTTCTGAGTGGTGCTTTTATTGTGATCGTGATGACTGGACTCGATCAGGATATGATGCAGAAGAACCTGACGTGTCGTACGTTGCGTGAAGCACAGAAAGATATGTGCAGCTATGGTGTTGCTTTTGTACCTGCCAATTTGCTGTTTCTGTCGTTAGGCGTCCTGTTGGTGCAGCTTTTTGAACAACAAGGGGTCGATATCCCTGTTCAAGGAGATCAGCTGTTGCCAATGTTTGTCAAGGGCGAGCTGATGCCGTTGTCTTCTCAGTTGCTCCCCCTGCTTTTTGTTCTTGGCATTGTGGCGGCTTCGTTTTCAAGTGCCGACTCGGCACTGACGTCGCTGACCACCAGTTATTGTGTTGATATTCGACAAAAAGTCGATGATGAAAAACTGCGAAAGGGCGTCCATCTGGTCATTTGCTTGCTTTTTGTGGCATTCATACTGATGTTTCATGCCCTCAATAGTAAATCGCTGATAGATGCCATCTATACCATCGTTTCCTATACCTATGGTCCTTTATTGGGACTCTTTGCTTTTGGACTGTTTACGCAAAAGTATGTTCGCCAGCGTTTGGTGCCCGTGGTTTGTCTGGCATCGCCGGTCATCTGCTATTTCATCGCAGCCACAACAGTACAGCTATGGAACTATCACTTTGGCTATGAACTGCTGATGCTCAATGGGTTGCTGACGTTTATAGGTCTGTGGATGTGTCGTTGTTCAAAGACTCAATAAATTCACTTGGCTGTATGCCAAACTCTTTTTTAAAACAGGTAGCAAAGTATTTCGGGTCTTTGAATCCTACTCGATAGGCGAGGTCGCTGACACGCAGGTTGGATTGGGTTTCAGCCAGCCGTTTAGCTTCCTTCATACGTATGTCGCGGATGTAGGATGTGATGTTCATTCCCGTCAGTACGCGCAGCTTGTTGTAGAGCGTTGAGCTCGAGGCGCCCATTGCTTTGGCAAAGGCTTCTCGGTCAAAATCGCTATCGTCAAGATGGTCCAGTACGCATTTATGTGCGCGTTGCATAAACTCTTCATCGGCCGTCAGCACTTGTTCCTCAGTGGTTGTCTCTTTGCCGGCAGCTTCCAAAATACGCTTGCGGTTAGATATCAGGTTGTCTATGCGCAACTCCAGGTCGCCCAGTCGGAAAGGTTTGGCGATGTAGTCGTCTGCACCGATAGTCAAAGATGCCTTCCGGTCTTCTTCACTGGTTTTGGCTGTCAGTAAGATAATGGGCAGATGGTTCCATTCTGGCTTCGACTTTATCTCGCGTGTTAGTTCGTTGCCATCCATTTCGGGCATCATCACATCAGAGACAATGAGGTCTAATCGTTTGCTTTGTATGATCTTGAGTGCTTCTTTTCCGTTTGGTGCCGTATAGATATTGTAACGCTTGCTCAGCAGCGTGCTCATCAGCATCAGCAGTTCTTCGTTGTCTTCTACCAACAAAATCCTATAAGCATTTTCATTGATTGTTGGTATGGCGGTGGACAAAAGCTGCTTGTCGTCTTCGGGATAGAGTGCCTTCATGTCAATGATGTTTGATTCGATCTTGCTGAGATCGAAGGCGTTGTTCTCATCCACTTGTTCTGGTAGGAATGCTTCTTTGGTAATAGGTATGGTGACGGTAAATGTGGTGCCTTTATTTTCCTCGCTCTCGCAGTCGATAGTTCCTCCGTGTAGCATCACAAGATCGTGGGTCAGCGCAAGTCCAAGTCCGTTGCCCTTTACCTGCATGCGACGGTATTCGCCATCGTGAAAACGCTGATACAGGTTTTTCATCTTATGTGCAGAGATTCCAATGCCATCATCTTTTACTTGTATTATAATATGGTCATATAGCTTATTCGTCATGACTCGCAAGGAGATGTTGCCGTCTGCCTTGGTGTATTTGGCGGCATTAGACAGCAGGTTGTAGATGATTTTATCCAGCTTGTCTGTGTCTATCCATCCCATCATGGAGTTGGGCTTTGTCTCTATGCTGAAGGTTTGGCCATGTTTGTGCATCAGTGGCTCTATGCAGAGTGCTGTCTGCCTGATATACTGCATGACGTCTCCTTGTGATACAAGAAGTTTAAGTTCGCCAGAATGCGATTTGCTGGTTTCTAGTATTTGTTGGAGCAGGCGCACCATGCGTTCTATGTTCAGCTGCATGAGTGCGTAGTCTGATGCGTGGTCGGGTTCTTGCTCGCGTAGATGCTCTACCGAAGCAGAGATCACAGTGAGTGGTGTCAGCAGTTCATGACTGATATTTGTGAACACATCTTCCATTTGTTTGCGATTCCTGCGGCCTACAGTTTGTTTGTAGGTCATTCGCCCATGGATGATTAAAATGGCAATGATAGCTATGCCGAGTGCTATTTGATACGCGATATTCATTCCTTTAAGGTTTAGATTTCCAAATGCGAAGGTAGGTATTTTTATCGAAAGTAGCAACAAAAACGCCCAAAAAGTGTAGGAAAAGGTTTAAAATATGTGATTTTTGGTAGAAATAACGTTAATTCACGATTATTAAACCTTAAATAACAAAAGTTAGACGTCTTTTTCAAAAGCATTTCTTATCTTTGCAACATCTAAAGAGATTTTTAATGGTTAAGGTTTATGGTTGATTAATTTAGTTAATCGAAAGAGCTACGCTGTGAAGCGTGTCTCTTTTTTTTTATTCCTGCTTCACAACCGCTAAAGCCGTAGAGTCTTCTTCTCTTTGCGCTATCGCTGCATTTATACATATTTATATATGTGCAATCCCATTACGTTTTTTTTTAATTTAACTTGGATGACATTCATCCCTATGGGTATCCATAGCGTAGGCGTTGAAACACTTTTCTTGTCCGCTCTCTCCAGGTGGGTTACCAGGTGGCGTCACATTTCTACCATAAGTGTTTTTGTGTACAATCAGTTTTCCTTTTTTTAAGCGATTTTTTAACTTGTTAAGTGTTTTAAGGGATATTTTGGCGTCTGAAGAGGTTTAAAATCCGTGATTTGTAGTTTAAATAATAATAATTCTCATTTTTTAAACCTTAAATAACAAAAAATGAACCTCATCATTAAATGTATTGTTTATCTTTGCAACATCTAAAGAGATTTTTAATGGTTAAGGTTTATGGTTGATTAATTTAGTTAATTGAAAAAGCCTCGCTGTGAAGCGAGGCTTTTTTGCGTTTTTATTCTTTTTTGTCGTTTTGTCGATATCTCGATATAACGATGTTTCGATTTCGGTTCATCTTAATTCTGCGCCAGTAGATAGCGCTCTGCCTCAATTGCAGCCTGACAACCTGTTCCTGCGGCACTGATGGCCTGACGATAGGTAGGATCAGCACAGTCGCCTGCCACGAAGACACCGGGAACCTTGGTCTTCGGTGTTCCATCAATCTTCTTGAGGTAGCCAACCTCGTCAGTGTCCAGCCAGTCCTTAAAGATGGCTGTGTTGGGCTTGTGGCCGATGGCCAAGAAGAATCCATCAATCTGGATGTCAATCTTCTCTTCGTCAGCTTCTCCCATGCGTTTCACCAGATGGGCTCCTTCTACGGCTCCATCTCCAAATAGTCCTATGGTATTGTGCTCAAACAATATTTCGATGTTCTCGCGGTCCATCACGCGCTGTTGCATGACCTTTGATGCGCGCAGATAGTTCTTGCGTACAATCAGATAGACTTTCTTGCAAAGGCCACTCAAGTAGAGGGCATCTTCGCAGGCAGTGTCTCCACCGCCTACCACTGCAACCGTCTTCTTGCGGTAGAAGAAACCATCGCATGTTGCGCAGGCACTAACACCCATGCCGTTGTATTTCGTTTCGTCGGGCAGTCCCAGATACTTTGCTGAAGCACCTGTAGCCACAATCACGGTGTCGGCTTCTATCTCCTCGCCAGCATCGTCCCATGCTTTGTATGGTGCTTTCGAAAAATCAACTTTTACGATCTCGCCATCTCGGATGTCTGTTCCGAAACGTTCTGCCTGTTGACGCAAGTCCATCATCATCTGGTTGCCGTCAACACCTTGTGGATAGCCAGGGAAGTTTTCTACTTCAGTTGTTTGAGTTAACTGTCCGCCGGGCTGTAGTCCGCAGTATTCAATAGGCGACAGGTTGGCTCTTGATGCGTAAATAGCGGCCGTATAACCTGCCGGTCCACTACCAATAATTAAGCATTTTGTCTTCATGACTGTGAACTGTTTTGTTATGTAAAACGGTGAGCTTAGGACTTATTTCAGCAGCTCTACGATTTGCTTTTCAATGACATCCATCTTCTCTGTGGGCTCAAAACGGGCTACCACCTGTCCTTTCTTGTTGATTAAGAACTTTGTGAAGTTCCATTTAATATCGGGTTTCTCCTTGTAGTTTGCGTCTGTCTTTGTCAACATGTCGTCCAGGATGTGGGCAATGGGGTGTTCCATATTCCAGCCGGCAAAGCCTTTCTGCTCTTTCAGGAAGTTGAACAGGGGCTCTGCATCGTCACCATTCACCTTTACTTTCTTGAAACGTGGAAATTCTGTGCCAAAGTTTGCTTTGCAAAATTCGTGAATAGATTCGTCGGTACCGGGTGCTTGCTGGCCAAACTGGTTGCATGGAAAGTCCAATACATTGAATCCCTGACTGTGGTATTTCTCGTAGAGTTTCTCAAGTTCTTCATACTGTGGGGTAAATCCGCACTTCGTTGCTGTATTCACGATAAGTAATACTTCGTTGGCATACTCTTTCAGTGATACATCTTTTCCTTTCCTGTCCTTGACAGAGAAATCGTAAATAGTTCTCATTGTTGTGTTATGTAAAAAATCTATGTTATTCAGAACTCTTTTTTGCAAGGTTCGTTAAGTCGAGCTTAAAAACAAAAGAATGACTGTTCCTTTTTAGTCTGAGACAAAGTTACCTCGCAACATTTTGTCGCAAAGTTACGCAAAAAGTTCTGTTTTGCCAAACAATTTACGTAATTTTAATCAATAGTCATCATTCGTTTTCTTCTGGATTGTCAGGTTGGATGATACCATGGGACCCCAAACTTTTTTAAGAAAGTCAACGGGCTTGCCTTCAACGACTTCCTCTATATCGTCTGGCAGATTGCAGAAGAAGTCCAGTCCTGTCAGTCTCTCCAGTTCGTTGATGTTGACAACATACGGGCTGAGGTCGTATTTCGTGCCATCCGACGTTCTTGCATAGTTGTCCGTTTTTCGTTGCTCAATGAAGAATCCCAGCGCACCAACATTGCTCCAGTCCTTGGATCGTTTCAGCAAGGCTGCCATGAAAAAGTATTTTGGCACAATGAGCCCATTGCTGCGGTGCATCAATATCTGACTCTCATTGTCGATGGTGCCACCTTTACATAAAAATAAGGTGTCCGAGCTACTCTTCGTTATCTTGTCGCGCATGAAGTCTTCCATGTGTGCCCATACGCCGGCGTTAAACGCATTGTATTGTGGCTGCATGTTGGTCAGGAAGAAAGTCTGGAAGTTTGCTTCGGCTGAGTTCAGACGGTCTGCCGATGGACAGATGTGTCCATGGTCAAAGCCGCTTCCCTTGAACGGGTCTTCGCCATCGAAATAGGGCGTCTCTGAACTGAGTTCTGGGTCGAATGGATATTGTGGATTGCCATAATATCTCGATGTGTTCGAACCACGATTGCCTGCATATATCTGATAGCAAGACCAGCGCTGCGACTGCTTCTCGATGTCCCATTCCACCGAGTAGTTGATCTCTCCATTGCTGGTGTAGTGCACAATGACAATGCTGTTGTTGTCGTTCTTGATTTTAGGAAACTCGTTTCTCGAAACTTCTCGATAGGTGCTAATGTCATTGCTGTTTGCGCTCTTATAGCTGTTTGTCTCGTTATCGTTGTCACAGGCGCTCAGCAATGATGCGCAGAGAGTCAGAGTGAATAGGGTGGTCTTACCCAATAAGTGCTGTTGATAAACCATCTTGTTTTTGTGTGTGTTGCTTGTGGTTGTTGTTCTTTTCATAAGAAAAAGGTGCAGTCATGGGCATATGCAACTACCCAGAATGCACCTTTTATTCCTACAAGTGTAAGTTATCTTATTTCTTCGCAGCCTTACCGTAGCGGCTCATGAACTTATCAACACGACCAGCCGTGTCAACGAGCTTGCTCTTACCAGTATAGAAAGGGTGAGAGCTACTTGAAATTTCGACTTTTACCACTGGGTAAGTTTCGCCTTCGAACTCCACTGTCTCATTGCTCTTTGCAGTAGATTTCGTAAGGAACATATCGCCGTTGGACATGTCCTTGAACACGACGGGGCGATAGTTTTCTGGATGAATACCTTGTTTCATTTCTTTATAAATTGTTGTTTATGAATAATTTCGGGCTGCAAAGGTACGAACTTTTTTCCATTCTCGCAAACTTTTAAGCCTTTTTTTACTTTCCGGCACTTGTCTCACCGTTTAGCGAGTAGAGGTAAGCTTGACCAGAAACAGTCTCGGGCGTGTTGCCTCTATAGTTCACCACCTTACCATAGACAATTACTTCGTCGCCCACTTTCAGTATAGGACCAGCACCCTCTGCCCATTTGGTGTTGTTGAAGTAGTTGGCGCGGTAAACCTCAAAGGTGTTGGCATCTTCGCCATCGTCCGAGATATAGAAGGTGGCATTACCAAAACCGCTATTGTAGTTCTGCTCCACATTCTTGCTCACGTCAATCTTGGACACGATGCCCTTGATGTAAACATTCTCGGTTGAGTTCACGTCTTTGCCCAGTTTCTTGGTAAACTTCAGTGCACCTGAAACGTTGAATGGATTCTCAAGACTACCATCGCCTACTGCAGAAGCCAGTGGCTTAGGTGCTCCACCGCGATTCTCGCCGTTCAGCTCGTAGATGAAGCCCAGGTTCTGAGCTGTCTCTATCGTTCCGTTATAGTTAGTCACGATGGCGCAGATGGTCACCTCGTCACCCACTTCCAGCGGTTGGTCTGTGGCAGTCCATTTCTTGTTGCCCAGATAGTAAGCGCGGTAAACATAGAACTGGTTGGTTTTCGTACCGTCAACAGAGATATAGAATGTGCCAGTGCCATATTGTGCCGAGAATTGGTCAGTGATCGAAACCACCTTACCTTTGATGTAGCAGTAGTCATCGGTATTGTCGCCAGCCTCCAGATTGCTGGCCACGTTCAGCATGCCAATGACGTTATAGGGATTTTCCAAGGTTCCGCTGCCGGTGCCACCCTTGATGTGTGTACCCAGTGGATTCGCATCTGTTCCTGGGATGCCGTAGGGCGCTTCGACATCGTTATCGCAGGCTGTCAGTGCCACTGCAGCCAGTGCGAAGAATGTCAGATTTCTAAATAGCCTTTTCATATTGTTGCTTTTTTAAAAGGTTCTTGTTTTTAGTATTATTCCTCGGGGAAGTTGATGTCACTCTCCTTT
This sequence comes from Prevotella sp. E13-17, assembly GCF_022024035.1. Lineage (NCBI taxonomy): Bacteria > Pseudomonadati > Bacteroidota > Bacteroidia > Bacteroidales > Prevotellaceae > Prevotella > Prevotella sp. E13-17. The sequence goes on along the minus strand of NZ_CP091787.1, from coordinate 2,527,620 downwards.
CGGATCATAATCTGCCAGATGTCTGTAGAGCCGCTGACGAATCGCGTTGCCATACCTACGATGGTGCCTTTGGTCTTTGGCAATTTCCAGGCAGCAAACTTAGCATAGGTGCTGGTGCGTACCACGATTTGGTTGGCGGTGTAGCCCTTCAGTTCGCGCGACACACATCCACCTTTAATCTCCACGGTGTGGTCCTTCGTCGAGTCGGGTGCAAAGGTGCCCAGACCTTCCACGTCCTTGAACTCTATGCCGTCAATCTGTACCAGCTGACCGCAGTTCTTGTTTTTGTCGAGTTTCATGAAGTCAGCTACCGATGCAAACTTCAGGGTGTCAATCTTTGTCACGTCGGGAGTGCCCACATACTTGAAGTGCTGCTGGAACACCTCTTTGTTCATGCGTCCCACACCGCTGCCATACTTCGACCCGATCTGTGGCTCTTTGCGATAGCCGCCAATCCAGAGGTTTTTCAGGTCAACAATGATCTCCTGTCCTTCGGGAAGGAATGCGTGCATACCACTCTGGTTTACGGAAATGATGATGCTGCCAGTCTCGTCCTGAAGGAAGAACTGCTTGTAGATATTGCTGCCAATATCGTTACCGCTGACGCGGCCTTTGATCTTGATGTCTTCCTCAATCTTTACGGCCTTGTCTGTAGAAGCAAACACGTTGGGATATTTGTCTTTCAGCTGTGCAATGGTGATGATGTTCTCATCCGTGATGTTATTGTTGCCATTCAAGTCACCATAGGCTAACGTCGGCTCATCCCAGTCTCCCTGACAGCCTACTGCCAACAGGGACACAAGTGTCATTGCAAGATATTTGATTGTTTTCATAATGCGTCCGTTTTGTTTAGAAGTAATAGTTAAGCATCAGCATGCCGTTGATGCCGTTAGCATAGAACTTGTAAGGACTGTTCTTGAAGGGGTCCTTCTTGGGGTTCACGGGCTCGCCGTCTTCATACTTCACTCGGCTCTGCTCGCGTCCGCCAGTGACAATCTTTCGGTTGTTCAGCAGGTTGGTCACCATCAGGTTCACACCCAGTCGGTGTCCGTTCTTCAGGTAGAACTGACGGCCGATAGAGGCATCAACCATGATGCCACCCTTACCCTTGTCCTGTGCGGGAATGTCGTTATATTCGGTCTCACCAGTCAGCATGTTGATGCTGTTAGACTGGTTGCTGGCATAGCGTGTCACGGGAGAGTAGTACAAGTAGATGCGGTCGTAATAGTTGCCAATCAGGTCCACATACCAGCCGTTGGCATGATAGCTCAGATCCAGGCTGGCTGCGGTGAGTGGTGTGTTACCCTCGCGCATACCTTTATTAAGTACGATGTCACTGCGTGTCAGACCATCCTCAGACAACATGTAGTTCACGTTGGCATTGTTCATATACATGGCCTCGCTGATCGTTCCCAGTGCCTTGATGTTCAACCAGTCGGTCACCTTGATGTTGGCACCCAGTTCCAGTCCGTAGTAGCACTTGGCAATGCCCGTCAGTGATACGTATGAGAACGAGTGGTCACTGTCTGAGTAGTACATGCTCTGTTCGGTCACGTCGCTCAGATCGCTATAGTAGGCATTGATGTTCAGTCCCAACCATGAAGTCTTCAGCTGGTAGCCCAGCTCTGCAGTCAGGATTTTCTCGTCTTTCAAGTCGGCCACATACTCGTTGCTCACCTGAGCAGCCTGGAAGGCGGTCTTGGCATCAGGCGCTTTTGAGTCGTAGCTCAAGCCCATCAGCATGGCGTGACCCTTGCCCAAGTCCAGATGTGCACCAGCCTTAAAGCCAGCGTCGAAGAAGCTCTTGGTGCTGCTCTTGCCATATGAGTTGGTGGGAGCCAGACCGTTGCGCATCTTACCATCGCGCTGCATGTTGGTTCCGGCAATACGTCCGTTCAGGAAAAGGTGAGCGTTCTCCATATCTTTCGAGATGCCAGCCCATACCTGAGCACGGTTTACCAGCAGGTTATAGTCGTAACCAAAGCGGTCGCCTTTGCCAATCAGCTTGTTGGGGTTGTTCAGGTCGTACTGTGCCTGCTGACTGTCCCTACCGTAGCTTTTAATCACGTAAGTGTTGATGTTGCGGAAAGTCGTAGCCCCCAGCAGGTCGTCCATGGTCTGGTAGTGCATACCCTTGTTGGCCGACAGCAGCAATCCACCGTGCAGCACGGTGCTGGGGTTCAGCACCTTCTCCAGATAAGACGACAAGTTCATCGTCAGTTGGTCGTCATGGAAGCGCTTCAGATAGTACATAGCGTCACCGCCCTGCAGTGCTACGGTGCGGTTGGCAAAATACATCTGGTCCCAGTGCACCTGGCGGTTAGCCTTGCTGGCCGACAGATAGTCGTAGCTGGCCTGCCAGTTGGCAAGCGCTGCAGCGTCGCGATCCTCTGTTGACTCCTGGTCCCACACCTTGAAGTGATAGCTGGGCAGCACCGAGTAGTAGTCGGGCTGTGGGTTGGTGGTGTTGTTATAGTCCAGACGGCTATTGCTGAACATCGTATATTTGCCCAGCAGCGTTGTGGTCAACTTGGTGTCATCGTCAACCTTCCAGTCCCATATCAGCATGGCTGCAGGCTGGAAGTCCTTAATGACGCGTGAGTTACGCTTCTTGCCGTTCTGATAGCCCCATATAGAGTTGTACTGATAGTCGTTGGCAATCCAATACATCTCATCCACAGAGGCTGCCTGCGTGCCGCGCTCGGTGGGGTTACCCCATGTCACCAGCGATAGTGAGTGCTGGTCGTTGATCATCTTCTCTGCCCCCAGGAAGTAAGAGAGCGAGTTGTAGAATGTACCATCTACAAAGCCCGTACCGTTACCCCAGCGGTAGGTCAGACTACCGGTGAAGGCCCATCCGTTGTCCATCATGCCTGTGTTGTAGGTGTACATGGCTCGCACGTTGTAGTTGCGGTTGGCACCGGCCAGCGAGAAGCGCTGTCCTGTAGCGAAGCTGCTTGGACGGAAGTTGTAGTTGGCCGAACCACCCATGCCCGACATAGAGAACTGGTTGTCCTCGAAGGGCAGGGTGGTCTCTTGCGAGCGTGTCTGGTTGTTCAAACCACCCACAAATGAGTAGCGGAAAGAGCCACTCTCTATATCGTTCACTGGATTGCCATTGATATAGACGTCGTTATACTTCGAGTTATAACCACGGAATTTGAAACGGGCAGGGCTGAAGCGGTAGCCCACTTCGCTGGCATACACATTACGGCTGGATGAGAAGATGATGACGTTCTTAGGAATGTTTTCGTCTTCGTCCAGCTGACTTTCGGTGAAGGTGAACGCATGCTCATTCTGGAGGTCGGTGGTCAGAGGGTCTGACTCTGACTGAGCCATCACAGCTGGAGCGATGCAAAGCATCAGCACCATTGTTTTCAGCTTTCTGTTCATAAATAAATGTTTTTTATAGAGATTTAATTAGTCTTATTTGGTGCAAAGATATATAAAAATGGTTTAAGCGCAAAACTTTTCTAAAAAAAAATAATGATTCTGTTGCCGTACCAGAATTTTTATATATCTTTGCAGAAACATTACTGGCTAAATTATGAAAAAGACATTAATCCTTTTGGCATTGTTACTCCTTGTCGGTGTGAACAGTGCAACAGCACAAGAGCGTAAGTTTAATCTCTACGGTGTTGGCTTCTATAACCTTGAGAACCTTTTCGATACGTGCCATGATGAAGGAAAGAACGACTACGAGTATCTGCCCGATGGCAAGAACAGGTGGAATGGCCTGAAGTATTCTCATAAGTTAAAGAACATGGCACGCGTGCTCTCAGAATTGGGCACCGATAAGTTGCCTGGCATCGGCTGTGCTGTGATTGGTGTCTCTGAGGTGGAGAATGCCCGTGCGCTGACCGACCTTTGTAACCAGGAGCCTTTGAAGGCTCGCAACTTCCAGTTTGTGCATGTAGAAGGTCCCGATAAGCGTGGTGTCGATTGTGCCTTGCTCTATAATCCCAAGTTTTTCAAGGTGGATCATGTCAAGTTGGTGCCCTACGTCTATGTTCTTCCGGCTGATGCTGATCGTGCCACACGCGGTTTCCTGACCGTCAGCGGACAGATGGCTGGCGAGCACGTGGTGTTCATCGTCAATCACCTGCCTTCGCGCTTTGCCGGTTCTTTCTACCGCGAGGAGGGCGGTCGCCAAATTCGTTTGGTCAAGGATTCGTTGATGAAGGAAGACCCTAACGTTAAACTTTTCGTGATGGGCGATATGAACGACGATCCGCAAGACAAGTCAATGGCCGAGGCACTGGGCGCCAAACGTAAGATGAACAAGGTAGAGGAGGGTGGACTCTGGAATCCTTTCTGGGACACGCTCGCCAGCGGTCGCGGCACGTTGCAGTACGACGGACGCTGGAATCTTTTCGACCAGATCATCTTGTCGCGCTCATTGCTCGACGTGAAGGGCAAGAAGGACTACCAAACGCTGACCTACTGGAATCACCAGATCTTCATGCGCGACTATCTCTTTCAGAAAGAAGGCAAATATAAGGGCAACCCTCTGCGCACACATGCCGGTGGCTCGTGGCTCGATGGTTATAGTGATCACCTGCCAACGGTGGTTTATGTCATCAAGGAGGTCAAGTAGAATCAACTCTTTAACGCATCATTATGACTATCATCGGAATAGCAGGCGGAACAGGTTCTGGCAAGACGACCGTCGTGAAGAAAATTGCCAATGCACTCCCCGCTCGTTGTGTGGCAGTGGTACCACTCGATTCTTACTATAACGATACGACTGCGCTGACGCCCGAAGAGCGCAAGGCTATCAACTTCGACCATCCTGATGCCTTCGACTGGAAACTGCTCACCGAGCACATCAAAATGCTGAAGAATGGCGAGGCTATTGAGCAACCCACTTATTCCTACATAGAGAGTAACCGACTGAAGGAGACCATCCATGTGGAACCCAAGCCGGTCATCATCATCGAGGGCATCATGACGCTGCACTATAAGAGGTTGCGCGACATGATGGACCTGAAGATCTTTGTAGATACCGACAGCGACGTACGCCTCATACGCAACATCCGACGCGACGTGGTGGAACGTGGACGCACCGTCGAGATGGTGCTCGACCGCTATGAGAAGGTGCTGAAACCCATGCACGAACAGTTTATCGAACCCACCAAGCAGTTTGCAGACTTGATCGTGCCTTGGGGCGGAGAGAATAAGACGGGAATCCATATCCTGAAGACTTATATTCAAGGCATTGTCACTGGCGTATGACGGCTCTCCTTTTGGTGCGCCATGGCGAGACCATCGATAATGCACGACAGATCATGCAGGGACAGACGCCCGGGCAACTGAACGAGGTGGGCATTGCTCAGGCGCAGCAGTTGCGCGACGAGCTGGCCTCGCAATTGATAGATGTGTTCATGGCAAGCGACCTGTATCGTGCTGTCCAGACTGCCACTATTGTTGCCGAACCTCATCATCTCGAGGTGCTCACCACACCGCTCTTGCGCGAACGTGACTGGGGTGGCTTCACGGGGCGCTTTATTCCTGAACTGAAAAACGAGGTGTGGCCCGACGACATTGAGACGCTCGATCACATGATGGAGCGGGCGAAGGAGTTTCTCGACATGGTTAGGCGACAATACGCTGGTAAGACTGTCTTGGCTGTTGGCCATGGCATCATGAATAAAGCCATTCAGGCTGTTTACCACCACAAACCCATGAATGAGATTCCGAGGATGGCTAATGCTGAGGTCAGACGATTGGAATTGTAACCTTGTACTCATTGAACCAAAATCGAACCCCACCCCGGCCCTCCCAAGGGAGGGAGATATTCTCGATTGGATTCCTGTTTCTAGTTTCTTCATTGTATTATTCGGTTAATTGTTTGTTTTTAAAGGCCTACGGATTATACGGATTTTACAGATTGGGTTTTTAACGGAATAAAAATTTGTAAAATCCGTATAATCAGTAGGTAAAATAAAGTTTTCATTGGTTGGAACCGCCTACGGCGGGAAATTCTTCAAAATTGAAAACAAAATTTTTCATTTTTATTTTTTTTCTTGTCTGACACAAGCCGAATGGATAAAAGATCCTGTTTAATTTTGAATCAGATTTTGAAAAATTTCCCTGCGCAGCAGGCTAAAACTTCCGCGATTGAGGCCGCCTACGTCGGAAAGGTTTAGCTCGACGGCCGACAGGGGAAGTCAAATTTTTCAACCTGTGCGGTTGTTTCCTTAGCTTGAACCTTGCGCAGCTACTCCCCTCTCTTCCGCTCGAGCTCTGCTCGCTTGCTACCGAAGGGACGCAAGAAGGGGAGGGGAGTTCAGCGGATGATATATGTAATTTATAGAACATACCCCAAAAAGGAATCTTTCGTACTGCGTGGTTGAAAATCCAAGGACTCCGTAGGCGCTCCCCTCCCATGTAGGGGAGGGGTCGGGGGTGGGGTCAGTGTTGTTCTAACTGCCAATGGAGATACAGACCCCACCCGCCCCTCCCAAGGGAGGGAGACATCCTGTCCTTTCCGATTTGATATCTGTTCTATTGATTTCAATGCCCAAAGAATGCCTCATGGCCGTAGGCGGTTTTCTCGGTTTTTCGCTTCTGTTGTTGCAGCCGTTAGGCGGTTTGGTGGTAATGCGGCGGCGAAGGCAAACTTGCTTGGCTTCGATGAAGCATTGGCAACAAACGGATGGGCCGAAGGACCATCAACAACAGAAGCGGGTTTTCACGGTTTTTGTTAAAAAGAAGGAGCACTTATCATTTCCTCACACTTGGGAAGACGTTTTGGGGCACCATCCTCATCGAATGGCGCCCCAAATGTCTTGTTTCTCAATGCTTATCTGCGCGAACCGCGTGAACCTCCACTCGTGCTCCGTGTACTGCTGCTTGCACTGCGTGCGCTACTACTGCCCATGCTGCGAGTGCTACCTGCGCTGTGCGAGATGTTGCCTACGCTTTGGCTGCTGCGGCTACCTCTGTCGCGTGCAATGTTGCCTACGCTTTGGCTGCTGCGGCTACCTCTGTCACGTGCAATGTTGCCTACACTCTGGGTGCTGCGACTGCCCGTGCTGCGTATGATGCTTTCTGCGCTGTGGTTGCGAGTCTCGCTGCCATTGTGGATGCGGATTTCGCTTGTGCTGTGGCTGCGCGAACCTTCTACCTGACGATTGCGTGTGTCATTATTCGTACCGATCGTGCCGCGACTGCCGACGTGCAGTTCGCGAGTTGCTGTACTGGTGGTCTCCGTGCGACGGCTGCCCTCTGTTGCAGCTGCATGACGCGTAGAACTGCTGTTGTGTGCCGTCAGACGATAGTCACCACGATCCCAGCTGGTACGCATACCAGTGTGTTGCTCGCGAGAATGGTGAGGGCGATAGTAATCGTGACGTCCCTCATAGTAGCTCCGACCGCCATTGTGGCGCCAGCTGTGTCCACCGCGATAAGAGGCGTAGAAGTGTGGACGACCGAAGTAGAAGTAGTCGCGATGAGGGTAGTATGTATAGACTCTGAAGTGCCAGTAGCCTGCATTCCAGTATAATGGACGGAAGAAATAGGTTGCTGCACGATACAGATCCCACTGCCAACTGTAAAGGATAAACTCCAGATCGATGTTACGGCGCTCCCATGAGGTGCCAAACACGTCGTAGCGACTGGTCACGCCCATCAGGTAGTCCAGGTTTATCTCGTAGGCCGCCTCATACTGTGCGTCGGTGAGGTTCAGTTCGTATGCCATTTTATCGGTCAGGAAAAGAGCCTCGTTGCGTGCACGCTCGTAAGACATGGCGTTAGCCGATGCTGCTATCGTCAGCATGCTAACCAGGATCAACAACATCTTTTTCATAATCGTATTCTTTAAATGGTTCTACATTTTTTTCTTGTTCTCTGATGCAAAAGTAGTGGAAAAGTGTGGTCCTTGCAAAGGTTTTTCCCTAAACGCTGGGGGAATTTCCCTAATATTTATTATCTTTGACATCAAAGATGTCGAACTTACTCAGCACTCGGAAGAAAAAACAAACAAGTTTGCTTTGTTCTTCTCTCGTTTTTTCGTAACTTTGCGCCGGAAACCTTTTGACCAATGAATAAGAGAATCACGATCGTTTGTATGCTTTTGGGGGTGGTGATGACTACCACGGCCCAGACCGAGCTACGCACCGAGACGCAGGTCACGGCATCGGCTGGCGACCACTCGCCGTTGTGGCTCAATGCCAACCACTACGGACTGAGTTCTATAGAGCGTAATAGTGGCTATCTGCGTGCTGGCATCTTTCATGAGGCAGATAGCAACCGCACTCGTCAGTGGCGCTGGGGCTATGGTGCCGACGTGGCGGTGGCGGCCAACTTCACCAGTACGCTGGTGGTGCAACAAGCCTATGCCGACCTGCATTGGAAGAAGGTGCGCATGACCGTTGGCAGCAAACAGCAGCCGATGGTTCACAAGAATCAGGAACTGAGCTCGGGCAGCCAGACTTTTGGCATCAACGCACGGCCCATCCCGCAGGTTCGCTTCGATCTGGACTGGTGGCCCATCCCTTACACCCGTGGGTGGGTGGCATTTCGTGGCTATGGCTCCTATGGCATGACGACCGATGACGGTTGGCAGAAGGATTTTACGCAGGGGCACGACCGCCGCACGGAGCACACGTTCTTTCACGCCAAGGGCGGCTACCTTCGCTTTGGTCCCAAGAACATCACCTTCGAACTGGGACTGGAGATGGGCTGCCAGTTTGGGGGCACCGTCTATGATCATGTGTCGGCACCCAAGATAGAGAATGCGAAGGGCTTCAAGGCTTTCCTCAATGCGCTGACAGCACAGGGCACCGACAAGACCGATGGCAAATACCTGAACAGTGAGGGCAACCACGTGGGCAGCTGGGTGGTCAAGCTTAACATCGACCAAAAGAAGTGGTGCTTGGGACTCTATGCCGACCAGTTCTTCGAGGACAACTCGATGATGGTGCACATCGCCTATAATGGCTATGGCAGTGGTGATGAGGCTTTCCAACGCAAGCAGTCGCGCTACTTCTGCTATGACTTCCGCGATGGTCTGGTGGGGGCAGAACTGAAACTGAAGGCGTTTCCCTGGGTCAACGATTTTGTCGTGGAGTATCTGCACACGAAGTATCAGGGTGGTCCCGTGTATCACGACATCACCAAGACCGACGGTGAGCACATCACCGGTCTCGATGACTATTACAACCATCACCTCTTCACTGGCTGGCAACACTGGGGCATGGTGATGGGCAACCCGCTCTATCTTTCACCTATATATAATACTGACCACACCATCATGGTGAAGGACAACCGCTTCTGGGCATGGCACTTCGGCGTCAGCGGCGACCCGTTGCCTGGTCTTCACTACCGTCTTCTGACCTCCATACAGCGGGGCTTCGGCACCTACTATGCCATCTACCCCGAGCCGCGCAACAATGTCAGCATGCTGGCAGAGGCTGCCTACCACTTCCCTGCCACCTCGCCGTGGGCAGGGTGGCACGTCAAGGGAGCGCTGGGCATGGATCGTGGTGAACTGATGGGCGATAACCTCGGCATACAACTGACCGTGGGTCGCTCGCTATGGTTGAATAAGAAAGGAAAGGAGAACAGACCATGAAGAGATATGTATGGCTGATAGCCTTAGGCTGTATGCTGCTAACGCTGGCAGCATGCGATTGGGAAACATCGGATAATGGTCCTTTGGACGGCTTCTGGCAGATGACCGATGTAGATACGTTGGCCACTGGTGGTCACGAAGACGTGAAAGAGAAAGCCCTGACGTGGAGTTTTCAGGGGCGCATCCTTGAGGTCCGCGAGGCTACTCAAAAAGGAACGCCCATCTACATCTTTAAGTTCTCGCACGAAGGCAATGTGCTGAAAACTTACAGTCCTTATCTCAACAATCGCTACAAGGAGGATCCTTTGGTTGAGGATGTCAAAGACATCGAACCCTTTGGCTTCAGTGCGTTGTCCCAGCAGTTCCAAGTACTACAACTCTCTGCCACCCGATTAGTCCTGCAGTCAAACACACTCCGACTCACATTTCGGAAATATTAACCCCCTCCCGACCTCCCCAACAGACCCACCCCCGGCCCCTCCCTGTATGGAGGGGAGTTTATAGAAAAGGAGTGCATAGCGACTTATCTCGTTATGCACTTCTTTTCTTTTTAGTATGTTCGTAAAAAACGTCTGTTCGTAAAAACGTCTGTTCGTTTGTTATTATGTCTTTCCCTCAGTTATTCTGTCTTTAAAAGTTATTATGTCTTTCCCTCAGTTATTATGTCTTTAGAACTTCTTGCCAAAGACAATGTTGATGAAGGTCTTGAACAGAATCTTAAAGTCAAACCACCATGAGCGATGCTCCAAGTAGTAAAGATCCAACTCCAGTCGGCGCAACATCTTCTCCATGGTGTCCGTATAACCATTATATAAGGTTGCATACGACGTCACACCCGGACGAATCTGGTAGAGATAAGAATAGCGTGGGTCGTGCTCTACGATCTGGTCGATATAGAACTTACGCTCCGGACGAGGCCCAATGAAAGCCATGTCACCCTTGAACACGTTCCACAGCTGTGGCAACTCATCCAGATGGTGCGCACGCAGGAACGTTCCAATCTTCGTCATGCGCGTCTCGTTCTCGTGTTGATAGAGTGCCGGACCGTTTTTCTCGGCATCCACCCGCATACTGCGAAACTTATAGATGTTGAACGGACGACCAAAGCGGCCAATGCGCTCCTGCTTGAAAATGGCAGGACCGCCATCCTCATGTTTCACCAAGAAATAGCATATCACGAATAGTGGCGAAAAGATAACTAGTGCGACGGTGGCAATCAGGAAGTCAACAATGCGTTTGATGTTGCGCTCAATCTCGTTCATACCGTCTAGTACATATCCATTCTCAAGTTTGGTCATATATCTGTTGAGGTCTTCTCGTTATTAATATATAATAGTAACGAGCAATCGTAGCTATTATTATATATAATTAAGAGTTTATTTGTGCTTTTTCTGAAGGTACCGGAAACTATCTATTTTACTCCTCATCACTTTCAGCGAGTGGGTAGGCATGAACAGCAGGTAGAAGTAAGCCACCGACTTCCACTTAGAGAAGCCCAACACCTTCTGATAAATCAGTATGTTGTACTTAATCAGCCCCAGCTTGTTGTGCGACACCGACCCCTTGCGCATGCGGTAGTAGGCCAGCGGTGTCTGTATGCCGGCAGCCCTTTTGCAGTCACGTATGATAGAGAGAAACAATCCCCAGTCCTGGCGCTTGCGGATGGCAGGCATATAGTATTTCTTGCCCAGCACCTCTACGTCGTAAACAGCCGTCAGACAACCAATCTTGTTGTCGCGCTTCAGCTGTCCGAAGGTCAACTCGCGCGGTGCAATCACCACCCCGCGTTCGCAGTTGTTGTCGTCGCAGGTCACAAACGAGCTGTAGCTCAGCGCCAGCTGCTCCTTCTGCATGAAGGCAATCTGCTGCTCCAGTTTATCAGCCATCCAGCGGTCGTCGCTGTCGCAGAAAGCGATGTAGCGCCCCTTGGCCCGCTCGATTGATTTGTTGCGGGCATAGCCAGGACCATGGTTGCTGTCCAGAAACAACACATTCACACGCTGGTCTTGCTGCACATAGCTGTGCAGAATTTGCAGCGTGTTGTCATCGTCCGAGTGATCGTCGGTGATCAGCAGTTCGATGTTGCGGTATGTCTGATTCAGTATGCTGTCGATGCTGTCCTTGAGGTGTCGCCCCGAGTTGTAGGTTGGCATAATGACAGATACAAGATCTTGGCTCATTATTCTTTGTTTAGTTATTTTAGGTTGCAAAGTTACGAAAAGTCGAGAGAAATACAAAAGGAAAACTTGTTTTTCTTTTTATTTCCGAGACGAAGTAACTTCTCCAAAGGAAAAGTTACGAAAAAACGAGAGAAGAACAAAGCAAACTTGTTTGTTTTTTCTTCCGAGACAGAGTAACTAAGCGACTTTTTGTCGCAAAGTTACGAAAATAAGATGAGAAACCCGCGCGATAGTTTGCCAACAGCAGCCATATTGCTGCCAGTTTAAAGTCTAAAACGTCCACTTTTAGAGTCTGGAACGGCCCCAATACTGCCACTATTGCTACACTATTGTTTCGGTTATAGGGGCTGCGTTGCTTACTTCCAGGGGCTGGGACAGCCACTTCAAGCCCCTGAACAGACCCAATCTAGCCCATAGAAACAACCATTCTAGGGGCTAGACCGGGTGCAATAGTGGCAGTATTGGAAGTTAAAAGTGCTACTTTTACGCCGTAATAGTACCACTTTACCAATGCAAAAGTAGTGCTTTTCCCTTTTTAATAGAATGTTAATTGAGTTTGTCGGTTAAAACTATTATTGCCTTTGAGGGAGCATATTCTTGAGCCTTGTCTAACTGTCGTTTCCTCATAGATAATATTTTATCTGGATTTTTATAGCAGTCAAGAAGTATAGACGTCAAAGCCTCCACATCATGAACAGGAAATGTGAACCCATTATCTCCGTCTTTGATAAACTCTTCGTTAGCATGCCATTTCGTTGCTATGACAGGAAGTCCTGAAGCCATAGCGTCGATTAGGGTGCCAGCAAATCCTTCACCACGATAATATGTTGGGAAGAGTAGTGCGAAGTGATTACGTAATGCTTCTACACTTTTGTTGAATGGAATGTTACCTCTGTAACTTATGTGTGGCGGTTGTTCTTTCATAAGCTTCGTGAACCATTCATTTTGCTCATTCTGCCCGTAGATATCAAGAGTATATGCTGTCTTGTCTAGTATCTTATTGCAATTATTTACGGCACGTATTGCGTCTTCAATTCCTTTTTCTTTAATTATTCTCGAGAAGGTGCATAGTTTATAAGGTGGAGTGGGAATACTGTCAATATCCATATATGAAAGTATTTCAAGGTGTTTGAAATTTGGCATTATGCTGACGTTACTGAACCCTAACTCCTGCATGCTGGTAAGCATCATGTTGGTCTCAACATAAATTTGATTGAATGAATAAAAAAAACTACTGAAAAGGCGATGTTTCTTTAGAAAATCAGGAAGCCATCCACCTACAACTACATAAAAAAGGCTGCGATGAAAGAATATGTTGAAAAGGACTAGAAACGGTGTTATTACCCAAATGCCTTTATATGCAGGCATCATGATGACGTTCCTTCCATTTCTAAGAGCACGAAGAACTATCAGCGGAGATTTGATAAGAAAGCGCCATTTTCCGTGTGTGTCTTCCTTCCCAATCTCGTCAGCCCCATACTTTTTTATGAGTTCTTGAGTAACAATTTCAGTCTTTATAGTCTGTCCACTGAGTTTCTTGCTATCAAATCCGAAATGTCCGATAATAACAACTTTCTGCATAGACCTTACTTTTATTTTGTAGGCATCAAACTGTTGCGTAAAGCATCAAGATATCCGTGTCCGAATCGCTCATCGGGTTCTACATAGTTGCCTTCGCCCCATTCGTTCCATGAGCGAAGAAAAAGAATTTTGTGTTCTGGCGATTTTTGACTGATAATATCCAGGGCGTTAGCAATGTGTTCTTTAAAATGCTCTGGGGTGGCATTAACATATACTCCATCGAAATTTCCTGCTCTTGGACTACGATCCCATTGTGGCATTATTGTTGGGAAAACATTTTCCCAAGAATCCTCAGGAGCAAAGAAGTAACGCATAACTTTTGGATAATCGAAACGTACTGCTGGAAGTTGTGGCAGGAAACGTCGTATCGCCTTCTGCGTAAGTCTGCGATATTTTCCTGTGTACCACATTTCTGCTCTTGGCTTTCCAAAAGGATTCACAGCATCAAAACCAAGTGCAAGGAAGTTGTTATATACCTCCGCGCTGCTTTTAATGTTCGGCATTACCTTTTCAAGTGTCCCGTCTGCCCTACGGCGTACAGTAGAGGTGGCGTTGCCAATAGCAATAAAGTATATTCCTTGTAATCCGTTCTTGTCTGCTAATTCACGCCATAGTTCTATGAAGTGCATGACATCGGTAAAACGATATGGATCGAAGATGAGGAATATAGGTTTTCCGTCAACAGTAATATAACGATGATCTTTGAACGCTGGAAGAACATAGTTGAAGTGATTAGTATAGTCTTCATCTCCAGGATATTCCTGCTTCGCAATGTATCTATTAGTTTCTATGCGTCCGCTACCACGTTGCCATGTTTTTGTTGTCCAATCGTGGTTTGCCCAAGCCAGACAGAATGGGAAGTCGGGCTTACCTGACGCTAAGACTTCGTTGAAAGGACGCTGTAGTAATTGTCGTCCATTCCCCATCCAATAATGCCAATAGCAGAAACCCTCAACACCTGCTTCACGAGCCATCTGTGCTTGTTGCTCACGAATCTCAGGTAAGCGTAAGTCGTAGAAGCCTAAGTCAGCAGGAATACGTGGCTGATAGTGACCTTTGAATAGGGGACGGGCTTTGGCAACATTTGTCCATTCTGTGAAACCAGGACCCCAAACCTGGTCGTTTTCAGGTATTGGATGGAACTGGGGAAGGTAATATGCTATAACGCGTGCTTTCATATTAATATAAACTAATAACTTTATGATTTATTGTGCTTTTACGACTTTTGCAGGAACGCCTGCCACCATAGAGTGAGCTGGTACATCTTTGTTTACAATGCTGCCAGCAGCAATAATGGCACAATCGCCAATAGTTACGCCAGAAAGAATACACACGTTGTTGCCTATCCAGACATTATTTCCAATATGAATGTCTCCTTTTGTCTTCAAAGGGCGTTCCAATGGGGGCAAATTGGTGTCCTGAAGACTTCCGTGAGCATTATCGCTAATAAGTACGTTAGAACCTGTGAGCAGATTATCTCCTATGGTAATGTTACCAATAGCAGTGATGTGTGAATAGGGTCCAAGTTTACAGTTGTTTCCAATTTTTATGTTAGGACAGAATTGTTGCTCTTCGTGTCTATCCCATGCGGTAAGACGACAGTTCTGGCTTATCTCTGTATTGTTACCAATACTTATATACGGACAACCACGAAGCATGTCGGCTTTATATATGAAGAGAGTGCCTTTGCCAATATGGGCAAAACTGCTACGTATAAGAACTGTATATAAGTGCGAACATAGAGCTCGCCATTTATAACTTAGTCGTAAATATATATTCATCTGCTCTGTATTTCTTTGTAAAACTTAAAGACGTTCTCTGCGTCAGCTTCTGTACTGTAAAGCGTATTTACTACCTCAAAGGCATCAGCAATCATGACGTCCGTTTCTTCTTTCTTTATTGTTCCATTGAAAAGATTCTTCAAAATCTCTGCCAATTCGTTTGTGGAGTTATACCCAAATGCTATTTCCTTTCTTTTTAGCCTACGTCCGTTGTCAAGTTGTTCTTTGGTCCCTCCTGTATTATGAGCTATGCATAAGCACCCCTCAAACATAGCCTCAGGCATGCATAGTCCAAAACCTTCTGAGCGTGATGGTATGACTAAAGCTTGAGCGTGGCGCATAAACTCTTTTATGTTCTCAACTTCTCCCAACCAACGCACCTTGCCGTCAATATTCTCATCTTCAATATATTGCTTTAACTCATGATGGAACAGAGGTTGTTGAATGTGCCCTGCAACCCAAAGCGGCGGAAGACTATCTTTTCCACAATCCTTAATTACTTTGGTGTATGCTTTTAAAAGTAAATCGAGTCCCTTGGCTGGTTCTATACGTCCAGCATAGAGCAAATAATCTTGCTTCTCTTCTTTTGGATAAGTGGTTGTTGCAGGGTGAACTCCATCGTATATAACTCTTGATGATACATGGTCCTTCTCTCTATGATAGTTTTGAATGTCTTTAGTAATACAGATAGAGTAGGAGTGCGACTTCCTCAATTGTTTTTGGAAACTTCTTTTGCGTGGGAAATAATGCATTCCAAAGTCTTTATCAGCATATTCGCGGATATGGTATATATGAGGAATACCTAAGTTTCGTGAAGCTTTGAAGCCGATATCGATGATTCCAACATTGGTGTGTATCATTTCAACATGATGACCTTTAAGCCATCGCGTCAGACTTCTTGCCGCTTTTCTGTTTACCAATAGACGTGCTATTGTACGAGGCAAGAAGAGCAATTTGTCCTTTATAGTTCGAAGGTAGGGATAGGTGGCTGGTCGATAAGTCAAAGCCAATGTCGGTATTCCCATAGCAACAAACTCATTATATATGCCATCTTTGTCAGGGCATACTATAAAAGGTTCCACCCCTTTCTTCGTTAGTCCTTGAAGAAGTGATACGAATGCTTTAGTAGCACCACCATTGGGGATTGTCGCACTGAGAATATAAGCGATACGCATAGTCGTTCAATTGATTAAATCCATGATGAGTTTCCTGCCATTCTGTCCTTATCTCGCGATTTACGTATCGTTACAATGTGACCTATGGTCCATAGCATTTCTTTCGTGAAGCCACCTATACGATATTGTTTGCGTTCTGTTGTATAGAGACGAATAAGCTTGCGCGCCAAGAAAAAAAGAATCTTGGTAACCGACAAATTGATATCTGCGGTAATGAAAAGAATATCTCTATGTAGGAGCTTATTCTTGTATGCTTCTATGTTGCCATATAACTGTCGGTCATGACACATTGTGGCAGCAGGTACCAACAGCGTCTTCACGTTGTGAAAGACAAGACGCTGGTAGTAGTTGTTATCCTCGCCATAATGATAGAACAGCGGATTGAATCCTCCTATCTTACGCACTACGTTGGCAGGGAGTAGCCAGCAGGCAGCACAAATCTCGCCGACCGCATAGCTCTGTGCAAGAGGTTTGTTTGTAAGAATATCGTCAACGATTGTTCCGCCAGCCTTATGTACTGAGAACGAAAACATTTCGTCAAGTCTTGTTCCGTCGCCATTAAGATGAACAGGCGAAAGCAGCGACTCGCCGTCACAGGCATCAATGAGGTGTTTCAACGCCATCGGATGTAACGTTGCATCCTGGTTGAGTAGCAGAATGTAGTCAGCATCGTTGTCAAGAGCATACCTTATACCTATATTGTTAGCTTGTCCAAAACCGAGATTCTTCTCTTGGGGGAACCATATGGCGTTGGGAAAAAACGTCGGAACATATTCGCAAGTGTTATCTGTAGAGTTGTTGTCAATAACAATTGCTGTAACTGGCATAGTACTTTGCTCAAGGCTCTTCAGACATTTTTCTATCCAATGATGCTGCATGCCGTTATATGTAACGATTACTGCAAAGACCTTACTCATATCTTGAATATGTATTTAAAGAAATAACAGAAGGATACTGATAGTAGCAATGCAAGTGTTGTATAGTGACCAGTAAAGGGCCAAGCAAAGAGTCCACGTGTGAAGAATGCTACCAAAATAACAAATAGGAAAATGTGGTGGAACGCTAATTCTTTCCAACGATTCTTTATAATCAAAAAAACAAGAAACAAAGCTATGAAGAAGAAAATATAGCCGAACAATCCGATGTCAAGGTATAACTCTCCTCCAAAAGTGTCGAAAACGTTTACTAAGGCATCAACGGAGTGGGTTAGTTCGTTATAGTGCTCGTAAAGGTCAAAGGTTTGACCTGTGAATAACTTAGTCAACAACGGGAATATTCGTCCTGGGAGGAACGGGGTGTCACCTCCTTCGGTAACTACAGCACAGAAATTGTTGATGTGTTGCCCGGCATAGGCAAAAAGAGAATCTAATGCATTACTGTTTGAGCCAGTGTCGAAACGTACCATCGTAATGGCTATGAATAGTGCGCCAGCAAGTCCTCCAATAACTGCGGCAGTAATGTTTATCCACCAGCGTGTATTCTTTTGTAAATACTGGTAGAAATAGCTATATACAAGGAAGAAATCAAAAGCCCAGAAAATAAATGCGGCACGACCTGCCATAGCAATCGCAAGAATAGTCTGAACAACAGAAGCAATAAGTATTCCTGCACGAAGGAATATGGAGCAGTCCATAAACGCCTTCATGTAGAACCACAGGAATAGTGCAAGGGTCGGGAAGGGCGCTGAAACCAGGATGTTAGGAATGAATAGCAGGTAGTTTTTGTCGCCCGAAATACCTTCTTCTAATTTGTAGTAATGAGCATCGCTGACATCGGCGATATCCATAATCATTGCGTCCCTGATATCCTCAAGACTTACGGCAATCATTGCGAAAGATGACACTATGAGCAACACGAACAAGGTGTATAACATTGGCATCTTTATAGGGGCGTTTTGTCGAAGTGGCAATCTGCATAAGATGTGTATTGACCATAATACTATAGTCCATTGGGCACAGAAGAGCAAAACTGTCGGTACCGTCAGATAGTCGTTATTTACGCCATATTCTCCATAAAGCTCATGTTCATCAATGAGGATAGCGCAAAAAGAAATAATCATTAGAATTGACGTTGCTGCCAAATCCATGTTCCAACTGCGCTCCTTGAAAAGTATGTAGCCAAACAGACAAGTGAAATATATCAGAGGAAAATATACCATAGCAATATTCTTTAAGCAGCAGGCGGGTTGAAGAGCGTTTTAACTGACAATAAATCTCTCCACCCCAAATATAATGCTTTGGTCTGACAAACAAAAAGATGACGATACGCAGGAATCAATGCGTCGGCAATATATCCCGCTGCAACATTACTTGCTATAGCTATATAAGCAGCAGCTATAATACCGTATTTCGGAAGGAAATAGAAGTTCAGTCCAATACATACAATACATCCGAACGCATCACGGAAAATAGCATAGCGTTGCAACTGTTCTGCCACAAGCATAGTCCCCGCAGTATTTGATAGGGCAACGCTGGCTGCCTTGAACGCCATTATCTGTAAAACAGCAACAGCAGGCATATAGATTTCTCCGAAGGTTAATGTTACCAACCAATATGACATTACAGATACGAATACGGATATAAGTATTGACATCCATAGTGAGATATTCATGAATTGCTGAGCCTTCATTCTATAAGTTGACTCACTCTCTTTGCGGAACCTCACCAAAATAGGAGTTATTGTTTGAGCTAACATGATTGGAATGAATATGAGCACTTCCACGAAACGCGATGCTACAGAGTAGTAACCTACCGCCTTAGAGTCTATCAACTGACCTATCATAACCTGATCAATACGCTGATAAATAATGACAGCAGCATTGGTAAGCATCAGCGGGAACGACTCCTTCATAAGAAATTTGGCATACTGCATGTTGAATGACCAGTCGCTAACCCTTCCAATTTTCGTACGATAAGCTATGTAGTATCCTACTGCCAAAAGCACAAAGTCGAACATCGCTGCGATTACAAACCAGGAAAGGTGAGTACTAAATATGAGCAACAGACACTTTATACCGATGCTGATAACTGTTCTTGTTATTTCTGCCTTTACTACGAACTCGTTCTGTACTATTGACATAAAATAGTTGCGAATAACATTGAACGAATTAAAAACTATGGTCAGAGAATAAATGGCGATAAGTGCTGTAGTGTATATCTCATCGGTCATCAACAGGGATGTAATAATGGATAACAGAATACATATAATGCCAAGGAATAGTTTCAACCAAAAGGCTGTTCCTATGATGAGTTGATATGGTATTTGTTGCTTGGATTCTTCTCTTATCTCTATGGCATCAAGACCAAATAGGGCGAAAGTCTGGAAAAGGAAAACATAACTGATGACATAGTTCATCAGTCCATATTGTTCTGGTCCCAAGTATCTTGCTACAAGAATTCCTACAAAAAGTCCACCAATAAGGTTAATAGTTTTTCCCAAAAGCGACCAGAACAGATTTTTTAAAATGAGTTCTTTTGTTTTGGAGATGCTCATCCTTTTCGTTACGAATTGTAGTGGATTCATTCGATACCTTATGTTTTAGAATTCTAAGTGAAAATCCTTTCTTACAATAGAAAAAGTTATTACCAAGCATGCAAGGAAGGTCATCCCGAAGACGAATATCATGCGCTTGGGACCTGTGGCCTTGAGGGGAACGGTGGCTCCTTGCAATACGGTGAAGGCTGGGGTGCGCTCTTGCACTTTGGCACGTGCAGCCTGCAACTGGGTGTTCAGCACGTTATAGGTGTTGTACTTCAGCTGCATGTCGTTCTCCATGTCTGCAATCTTCGACTGTACACTCTTGAGGATGATGTCGTTGTTGGCATCTGACATGCTCACATATTGTCTGCGCACCTTTTCGTAGTCGGTCTTGGCTTCTGCCGTTAGCCGCTTGTAGTATTCCAGGTCTATGCGGGCTTTGTTGGTACGATAGTCGGTAATGAAGTCTTGCAGACGAGTACGAACGGAGTCGGCTATGGTGGCGCAGATAAGGGGGTCTTGATCGTTCACCATGATGGTGATAACGTCTGTCTTTTTATCTACACTACAGGTGATATTACTTCTCATGGCCTTCGCAATCTTTTCTTGCTGGCGTGTCAGCCTGAAAGGATTAATCTTTTCTTCTCCCCCTTCTTCCTTGTCTTCAAACATGCTGTTGATGAGGTTCTTCGTCCATATCAAGGGCATACTCCAGGGCGATGCCTTTTGGTGGTTCGAGATGTAGTCATAATAGCTGGTGGTCAGCTCACCGTCTTCGGTAGTGACTTGTACGGGAAACAAACTAACTACAAAATCGTTGGACTCCATCAGGTCGGGATATAGGGTGGGAGAAATGGCATCTTGGTTGGCCAATGTGCCTATGTCAAAGCCAAATGATGAGGCTAACGAACCTAGCATGCCGCTTGTGTTGGGGGCTTCTGTTTCTGGTGCAAGCTTCACACTGCAGGTGTAGTAGCGTGGCACAAAGACGATATAGATGCATGATATGAGGAAGACGGCAGGCAGCGTCTTATAGTAGGTCTTTCTGCCTTTCCATAGTACCTTCAGTATCTGACGTATGTTGATGACTTCTAATTCTTTATTCTCAGCCATAGTGTTTTGATGCTTGATGGTTATTTCAACAAATTAGCAATGGTGGCAACCATGGTGCCGATAGAGGCCATCGATGTACCGATGCTGAACCACTGACTCAGGGCTGCTGGGTCTTTCTTGGGCTTGCTGGGCACCACAATCTCGGAACCGGGCTGCACGACGGCACCGCTCTTGGCTTTGGCCACCTTGCCGTTCATGTAGATGATGATGGTGTGGCGTTTCTTGGCGCGCTGACCATAGCCTCCGGCTTGCTTGATGTAATACTTGGCTTTCTTGCCTTTCACATAGCCCACGGTGTTGGGGTACATCACCTCACCGTTGATCTTCACGGTCTCGGTGTACTGTGGCACGATGATCTTGTCGCCATTGCGCAACAGCAGGTCGTGCTCGCCACCGGGATTCTTGAGGGCTTTCTCCAACTCTAGGCCTACATAGTAGGATGAGGCTGTATCCAAGGCTTTGCGGGCTGACACGGTGTCGCTGAACACCTGGCTCTGCTTGGAGAGGGCGGTGATGGCGGCTTCCATGCGCAGACGCTCTTCTGGGGTCATGCGTCTTTCCAGTCGGGCCCCTTTGATATAGGCACGCTCGTTGGGGCCGCCAGCTGCCTTGATGATGTCGCTCAGGCGTGTCTGGCGTAAGGGGAGGGTGTAGATGCCGGCAAAGGCAACCTCTCCCTCTACGGTTACGTTCTGTAATCCGGTGGCTACTGGGCTGCGTCTTACGAACACGCGGTCGTGGGGCTGTAGGATGAAGCCTGGCTCGCCATCTACCACGAAGCCGTCTTTCAAGGCAAAGGTGAATGTCTTGGCAATGGTGCTGTCTGAGGTCGTCGCCTTGGTGTCGATGATCTGTCGCGACACGTCAACCTTGACCATCGAGGCCGTCTCTTTCAGACCGCCAGCTTGGAGCACCAGGTCTTCAAGGGTCATGTTGTCGGCATATTTATAGGTGCCTTGGCGATAGACCTCGCCCGAGATGGTCACCACGCGATTCTGCACCAGGTCTTGCTTGGTGGGGATGAACAGCACGTCGTTGGGTTGCAGGGTGATGTCTGAGACGGTGTTGTTCATGATGCCGTCAACATCCACCTGGATGACCTCCAGCGAACGGTCATCCTTCATGCGGTGCAGGATGGCATGGGCGGTGAAGGCTTCTTCGCGCAGACCTTCTGCTGCCTCGAGGAGGGTCTTCACGCTGTTGATGTTGCCACCCACCTGATACTGTCCGGGGCGGAACACGGCACCGCGTAGCTCTACCATGTTGGAGAAGCGGGGCAGCACCTCGTCCACGATGACGGAGTCGGCATCCGACATGAGGAAGGCGTTGCGGTCAAACTCTTCTACGTTGTAGATGGAAAGCTCCTTGCCTGCCTTACGATATACTTTGACGTATTTCGTATAGGCGTCGCCAGTGAAGCCGCCGGCATAGTTGATGAGGGTGTTCAGACTCTCGCTCTTCTTCATCTCGTAGTACATGGGGCGCTTCACCTTTCCTTTGATATCCACCAGACAGTCGTAGGCGCCCACGGTGATGACATCGTTGTCGGCCAACAGCACATTGCCTTTCAGTTGTCCGTTCAGGATGTAGTCGTAGATATCGATGGTGGAAACAAGGCGGTTGTTGCGATACACCTTGATGTCGCGCAGCGTACCGATGTCGTTGACACCACCAGCCATATAGAGGGCGTGGAAGACAGAGGCAAAGGCACTCAGCGTGTAGGTGCCGGGAAAGTTGACCTCACCCATCACGTTGACCATGATGGTGCGCGTCTGACCTACGGTGAGGTTGATGCGACTGCTGGCATAGCGCTGACCGATGGTCGAACGGAGCTTGGCATTGGCTTGGCTGACGGTCAGTCCGTTCAGCTGTATGGGACCATAGCCCTCGATGGTGATCTCGCCATCGGGCGACACGGTGCCTTCAATCGTGCGCTGTGAGGCACCATAGATCTCTATAAACACAGCATCGCCAGGCCCTAAGCGATAGTCTTTGGGGGTGGCGATGTTCATATTGGGTTCGAAGGTCATCTCTTCATTGTTGAAGATGTCGCGACCAAACACTTTCTTCTCGTTCTGCGCTTGGAGTATGACGCGCAACATGGCAAGTGAGTCGGGCTCGAAGTCGTCGAGTATGTTGCCATACATGCTACTGTCAAACATGCTCATGGGCGAGACCATATCGATGCCGGAGGTGCCAACCATCGTCATTTGGTCGGACGTCATGCCTTCGGGCAGGTTTAAGTTGCTGTCGGTCTTCTTGCTGCCAGCCTTGCCTGTGCCGTTGTTCATGCGTGAGCGATCCACGTTGATGCTGCCCACGACGTTGCCTGCCGAACCACCCTTGCCTTGGTATTTCTCCTTGACACGACGGATCTGGGCGATATCTACGCCGTTTTGAATCAGCTTGGTCACAATCTTGGTTTGCTCGGTACCTGCTTGGCGCTCTTTGATCACAAAGGCAAGCACCTCTTCATCGGTCATGCTCTTGCTGCCGGTCTGTGCCCCCAGGGCCAGCGTCAACAAGGCGAATGTTAATAGTAATATGGTCTTTTTCATATTTATCTTAACGTGGTTTTTGTAAATTTCGTGCAAAGTTAGTGCTTTTTTTTGGTAAAATATTGCAGATTAAGGAAAAATATGTAATTTTGCAGAGAAATTACGCATTTCTACTTGGGGTTGACTGGATTTGACGGCAAGATGAGATGGTACGTAAGCACGCGGAGCTGGGCTACGGGAGGCTCCATAATCTCTTCTGTAGGAAATTTAATTGGCAACAATGAGTATGCTCTCGCTGCCTAATCGAAGTATAGTAGATTACTGGCTTTATTCCTTTACAAGGTAGAGGAACGAGACGTCGCTCCGAGGATCTGGTTCCGAATCCAAAGACTTAGCGGCGCAGGTTAAATCGGAAATAGTCTGTCGGACGCTCCGACTGGCAGATGAAAACTTAGGAGATAAGGCTATGATTGGTGGCTTGGGTCTTGTCATAGCTCGAAAATGAAGGCCAAGATAAGCGTGTAGAAAGCGTATGGTTTCCTTGTGCGGACGAGGGTTCGACTCCCTCCAGCTCCACTACGTTGCGCTGAAGCAAGCCTCACCCTCGTGAGGGTTCTTTGCTAAGGCAAAGCGGCATAGCCGAGCGCGACTCCCTCCAGCTCCACAATAAATCAAAACCAATAAACTACCATGTCTCTAACTTCTCAGTTCTCATCTCTCATCTCTCAGTTTGCGCTAAAGGCGCACCCCTCATCTTTCATCTCTCATCTCTCATCTTGCGGCATCGCCGCACTTCTCCTCCTCCTCGCCTGCGAGAAACCAGTCTTCGACAATCCTGCTGAAGGGCAAGACCCTAACGGCAATCTGATCCTCCATATCGCTTTCAAGGATACGCGGGCAGGACAACTGGATAATAGCTATTTTGGAACCATCAACTTTGTGGTCTATCAAAATGGTGAGAAAATGAATGCTTTCACGCAACATCCGTCGAGTGAGAATTATGGTAACCTGTCGGTCAGCCTTGAGCCAGGCGAATATCAGGTGCTGGCACTGGCGCATAGTGCCAAGGCTAATCCTACGTTGGCACATGCCAATGAGATCTATTTCGCCAATAAGGATGGCTTCTCAGACACCTTCTGTTACTATGGTGATGTGGTGGTGACCAGTCAGCCTAAGCAATATACGCTTGAGATGACGCGCGTGACGTCGTGTGTGCGCTTCATCATCGAGGATGAGATACCTGCCACGGTGAATACGATGCTTTTCCAATATACGGGTGGCAGCGGTACGCTGAATGCGCTCACGGGCTATGGTTGCAAGAACTCGCAGCAGTATATGGAGTTTACCGTTGACCATCAAGCTCAGCCGCCGTATGTCTTTGATATCTACACGATGATGAAGGACGAAGAGGGTGAACTGAAGATTACGGCTTTTGGGCTGAAGAAGAATGGGACGACCCGTGTGAATGGTCGTCAGACGGAATTCACGGTGCCCGTTCATCGCCAGGAGTTCGTAGAGATGAGGGGTAGCTTCTTTGCTGATGGAACAACAAATGGTGGAGGCGAACCGTCTGACGATGAGCCTGTTGCTACGCCTGCCGACAGTACGTCCTTTGTGATGGTGGTTGACACCGTGTGGCATCAGATCACTCGACTGACTTATTAGTCCCCCTCCCTCGGGAGGGCCGGGGTGGGGTTTAAAACCAAAACCGCAAAAACCCGCTTCTGTTGTTGATGGTCCTTCGTCCCATCCGTTTGTTGCCAATGCTTCATCGAAGTCAAGCAAGCTTGCCTTCGCCGCCGCATTACCCCCAAACCGCCTGACGGCTGCAACAACAGAATCGAAAAACAAAGAAAACCGCCTACGGCCATGAGGCATTCTTTGGCATTGAAATCAACAGGAAAGGAATCCTATCAAGAATATCTCCCCTCCCTTCCGCTCGAGCTCTGCTCGCTTGCTACCGAAGGGACGCAAGAAGGGGAGGGGCAGGGGTGGGGTCTGTAACTTCTTTGCAGTTAGAACAACACTGACCCCACCCCCGACCCCTCCCCTACATGGGAGGGGAGCGCCTACGGAGTCCTTGGATTTTCAACCGCATAGTACGAAAGATTCCTTTTTAGGGTATATTCTATAAATTGCATATATCATCCGCTGAACTCCCCTCCCATGTAGGGGAGGGGCCGGGGTGGGGTCTGTATCTCCATTGGCAGTTAGAACAACACTGGCCCCACCCCCAACTCCTCCCCTACATGGGAGGGGAGTGGCTGCGCAAGGTTCAAGCTAAGGAAACAACCGCACAGGTTGAAAAATTTGATTCAAAATTAAACAGGATCTTTTATCCATTCGGCTTGTGTCAGACAAGAAAAAAATAAAAATGAAAAATTTTGTTTTCAATTTTGAAGAATTTCCCGCCGTAGGCGGTTCCAACCAATGAAAACTTTATTTTTACCGTAGGCCTTTAAAAACAAACAATTAACCGAATAATACAATGAAGAAACTAGAAGCAGGAATCCTATTGAGAATATCTCCCTCCCCTTGGGAGGGCCGGGGTGGGGTTCGGTTTTCAGGACCGAAGGTCCGTGGTTTTTCCTTTGTGAGACAGAAGCCCCAAAGGGGGCATGGTGTCAGTGGAAAGCCTGATGTGAACTTGTTCACAAGAAGGGTTACCACTGGCAACATGAAAATCTCGACAGAGATTTCTGCCTCACAAAGGGGTCTTCTCGGTTTTTGTTCAATAAACACAAACTTCTGTCTCAGAAAGGGGTCTTTCTGGTTTTTGTTCAATATGTACTTGGAAACAATTTGTCAAACTCTTCGATGAATCGTCGCTGCGCCTCACTGTATTTCCCATCCCAAGAACCAATGACCAATCTTAACTTGTCTCCAGCCTCACTGTCGTGAGTGAAGTAAGCATGATAGAGCATCAAGAATAACCGCAAGATGCTCGTTTCTTTAATCTTCTTGATAGCAGCGAGAAGCCTTTTGGTAGCGTAATCCTCATCCTCTTTCAGCCCCTGTGAAGCCAGGTAGAGCGCCATGGCAATGCGACCCTCTAACAGCGAGATCACACCTTGCATCGGCTTTAGACGAAGATAGATGTCGCGAATCTCCTTTTCTATAAGGTTGCGCTCGTCCTTGATACGGTATGTTTCAGGCATGTAAAAAAGCAGACGTTTTGACAGTTCGGTCAGTCGCTTGGTGTCGCCTTCCACATCCTTTGAACGCATGTTGCAGCAAACACTCTCGTTTCGCTCTTTGAGCTCCAGCATCTCTGGGCTCAGCGTCACCGCGGCAATGGTCACCTCGGGAATGGATACCACCAACTGCTT
The DNA here is from genome assembly GCF_022024035.1 of Prevotella sp. E13-17. Lineage (NCBI taxonomy): Bacteria > Pseudomonadati > Bacteroidota > Bacteroidia > Bacteroidales > Prevotellaceae > Prevotella > Prevotella sp. E13-17. The sequence goes on along the minus strand of NZ_CP091787.1, from coordinate 2,500,909 downwards.
GTTGCGCTTGCCGGCAATGCGCATCACATAACCCTCGATGCCATCGAATATGCCACCTCTGACAATGATCTTATCACCTTTCTGCAACTTGATGTCGGCAGGATTGTAGAAGTTGACCTTCTCCTGGGCACGTTCCATCAGGCGGATGAAACTCTCCATCTCACAGTCGTTCACGGTGAGGTAGTCTTTCTTACGTGAGAAGGTCGATTTGCGCAGAAAAAGTTGATATTTGCTTTTGAGAAAATAGTCCTTAAGCTCGTCTAAGGTGCCTTTGACGAAGATAAGCCCGCTGATGGCGGGCACCAGCATGCGCTGCTTTTGTTGTTTGACTACTTTTGTCGTGTATGTCAACGGCACGAAACATTCCAGATGACTGGCTATCAGATGGTCTCTGATGGCAATCTCTCTGTTCTTGGTCAGCGTGCCGACCACAAACCATTGGCTATTGGGGGCGTTAGGTGATTCCATGTTATGCAAAGTTAGAAATAAATATTCAATTTGCAAAGGAAACAAAAGAATTTTATGATATTTTGATTGTTTTTCAGCCATTTATTTGGTTCATTCGATATTTCTCCTTAACTTTGCATAAATAATGTAGGGCCAAATAACGGAAGCTGGGTTGCTTTTAAGGCCTAATCTTTCATTAAATCTTTACTAACGTACTGAATATCAACCACTTTTATGCTGTACGTTGGAAGGGATTTATTATGTCTAATTGAATAATAACACTTTTTTGTCTATGAATATTGCAATTGTCGGAACTGGCTATGTCGGTTTGGTGAGTGGTACGTGCTTCGCTGAGATGGGAGCACATGTAACGTGTGTTGATGTGGATGCTCAGAAGATTCAGAAGCTGAAAGATGGCATCATGCCTATCTATGAGCCGGGTCTCGAGGAGTTGGTAAAGCGCAATGTGGAATATGGACGACTGCAGTTCACGACCGACCTGACTGAAGTTCTCGACGATGTCGAAGTGGTGTTCAGTGCGGTGGGAACTCCGCCAGACGAGGATGGTTCTGCCGATCTGAAATACGTGTTGGCTGTGGCCCGCCAGTTTGGTCAGAACATCCATAAATACACGATTCTGGTGACCAAATCGACCGTTCCTGTAGGCACCGCTAAGAAGGTGAAAGCGGCCATCCAGGAGGAGCTCGATAAGCGTGGTGTCAGTGTGCCTTTTGATGTGGCCTCAAATCCAGAGTTCTTGAAGGAAGGTGCAGCTATCAAGGACTTTATGAGTCCCGACCGTGTGGTTGTGGGCACCGAGAGTGAGAAGGCTAAAGAAGTGATGACGCACCTCTATAAGCCATTCTTGATCAATAACTTCCGCGTGATCTTCATGGATATCCCTTCTGCCGAGATGACCAAATATGCCGCCAACGCTATGCTGGCTACTCGCATCTCGTTTATGAATGACATTGCAAATCTCTGTGAGCGTGTGGGCGCTAATGTTGATAGTGTCCGTAAGGGTATCGGCACCGATAGCCGTATCGGTTCTAAGTTCCTGTATGCCGGTTGCGGCTATGGTGGCTCGTGCTTCCCCAAAGATGTGAAGGCTCTGGTGCACACAGGTCTTGAGAACGACTACCACATGGAGGTAATCGAGGCTGTTGAGCGTGTCAACGAGAAGCAGAAGTCTATCGTTTATGATAAGATTGTCAAGGCGGTGGGTAGCGTCAAGGGTAAGACCGTCGCAGTTCTTGGTCTGGCCTTCAAGCCCGAGACCGACGATATGCGCGAGGCGCCCGCCTTGGTTGTGATCGATAAGCTGTTGAAAGACGGTGCCAGCGTGCGCGTCTTCGATCCTATCGCCATGGACGAGTGCAAGCGTCGCATTGGCGACACGGTGACCTACTGCACCAACATGTATGATGCTGCAGATGGTGCCGATGTCTTTGCACTGATGACAGAGTGGCGTCAGTTCCGCCTGCCCTCATGGAATGTGATTAAGAAGGTGATGACAGGCAATGTCGTTGTTGATGGTCGTAACATCTTCGACCGTCAGGAACTTGAGGGGCTGGGCTTCATCTACACCCGTATTGGTGAGAAGTAATCCCACCTTATTATATACCTCCTCCCTTGGGAGGGCCGGGGTGGGTTTTTAACCAAAACCGTGAAGACCCGCTTCTGTTGTTGCTGGTCCTTCGGCCCATCGGTTTGTTGCCAATGCTTCATCGAAGCCAAGCAAGCTTGCCTTCGCCGCCGCATTACCCCCAAACCGCCTGTCGGCTGTAACAACAGAATCGAAAAACCGAGAAAACCGCCTACGGCTTGGTAAATATTAACTGTGAGTAAGGCTTTAGGAGTCAGATCGGAAAGGACAAAATTACTCCCATCACCGGGAGAACCTGGCTGGGATTCCTTTTGGAGGACCAGGGTGGAGTTTCCCTTCGGAGGGCTCCGATTGGTTTTCAGGACCGAAGGTCCGTGGTTTTTCCTTTGTGAGACAGAAACCCCGAAGGGGTCATGGCGTCAGTGGGAAGCCTGATGTGAACTTGTTCACAAGAAGGATTACCACTGGCAACATGAAAATCTCGACAGAGATTTCTGTCTCAGAAAGGGGTCTTCTCGGTTTTTGTTCAATAAACACAAACAGAAAACACGAACGGCTCAGAAAGTTGCGTTTCTGGTTTTTGTTAATTCACATCGGAATAACAACCGCACATAGAGTAATTAAAGAATAATCCCGCAGGAAACCCCCTGTTTTGGCTTTTTAGTGGCAGGTCCTGCGGAAATACTAATCACGAATAACATAAAAAAGCAAAACAATGAGACTAATTATTGAACCCGACTACGAAAAGATGTCGAAGTGGGCTGCAAACTATGTAGCCAAGTGCATTAACGAAGCAAAGCCAACGGCAGAGAAGCCGTTTAAGCTGGGCTGTCCTACTGGCAGTTCACCCCTGGGCATGTACAGAGAACTGATCGCTCTGAACAAGGCCGGCAAGGTGTCCTTCCAGAACGTGATCACGTTTAACATGGACGAGTATGTCAACCTGCCCGAAGAGCATCCCGAGAGCTACCACTCATTCATGTGGAACAACTTCTTCAGCCACATCGACATCAAGAAAGAGAACGTCCATATCCTCAATGGCAATGCCAAGGACCTGAAGGCAGAGTGCGAGAACTACGAGAAGGCCATCAAGGCTGCCGGCGGCATCGACCTGTTTATGGGCGGCATCGGTCCTGACGGTCATATCGCCTTCAACGAGCCAGGCTCCAGTCTGGCCAGCCGCACCCGTCAGAAGACCTTGACCACCGATACCATCATCGCCAACTGTCGTTTCTTCGATAACGATGTCAACAAGGTGCCCAAGACAGCCCTGACAGTAGGTGTAGGCACTGTGATGGATGCCAAGGAGGTGATGATCATGGTGAATGGACACAATAAAGCCCGTGCCCTCCAGCATGGCGTAGAAGAGCCTGTCAACCACATGTGGACCATCAGCTGCCTGCAGCTCCATCCCCATGCCATCATCGTCGCTGACGAGGCTGCCACCGATGAGCTGAAGCACGGCACGTATAAGTACTTCAAGGATATCGAGAAGGACAACCTTCTGTAAATGCTAACGGAATCTGACTGCTCAGGTGGTCGCGTTGCGATGCAGTTCGATACTGCCAGTCAGAACAATTAAACACAGTTTAGTATGAAAACAGCATTAATTACTGGTATTACTGGCCAAGATGGTAGCTATTTGGCCGAGTTTTTGTTGGAAAAAGGTTATGATGTACACGGAACTATCAGACGTAGTTCTGTGGACTTCCGTGAGCGTATAGCACATTTGGAGGGTACTCCTCATTTCCATCTACACTATGCAGACTTGGGCGACTCAATGAGTGTGTTGGGCGTGATTGGTAAGGTACGACCAGACGAGATATATAACTTGGCTGCACAGAGCCATGTTCAGGTGAGCTTTGACTCTCCAGAGTTTACGGCAGATGTAGATGCCGTAGGTGTACTTCGTATCTTGGAGGCAGTTCGTCAGTTAGGATTAACTGACAAATGTCGTATCTATCAGGCTTCGACATCGGAGCTTTATGGTAAGGTTGAGGAAGTTCCTCAGAATGAGAATACGCCTTTCCATCCCTATAGCCCGTATGCTGTTGCCAAGCAATATGGCTTCTGGATTGTCAAAGAGTACCGTGAGGCATACAACATGTATTGCTGTTCTGGTATTCTGTTCAACCATGAATCAGAGCGTCGTGGAGAGACCTTCGTAACTCGTAAAATCACTCTCGCTGCAGCACGTATCTCTCAGGGAGTACAAGATTGTCTGTACCTTGGTAACATGGACTCTCTGCGTGACTGGGGTTATGCTAAGGATTATGTGGAATGCATGTGGTTAATCCTTCAGCAGGATAAGCCAGAGGACTTTGTGATCGCCACCGGTGTACAGCACTCCGTCCGTGAGTTCACTGACTTGGCTTTCAAACATGCAGGTATTGAATTGAAGTTCGAGGGCGAAGGTATCAATGAAAAGGGCATTGTTGTCAAAGGTCCTGAAAACTTGATTGGTAAGGTCGTTGTCGCTGTTAGCGAAGATTTCTATCGTCCTACCGATGTTGTCAACCTCTGGGGTGATCCCACAAAGGCAAAAGCTAAATTGAAGTGGAATCCTAATAAGACGAGCTTCGAGGAGTTGGTGAAGATTATGGTTGAGCACGACATTGCCAAGGTTGCTGCTGAAGGTGCTGCCGCCAAGGTCCGTACAAATCTTGCCGAGTACCTCGAAAAGGGCATTGTTAAATAAAAAGTTGAGAGTCGATAGTTGAGAGTTTAGAGACAATCCTTATAGTTTTCCCAATATGAAAGGAATCGTTCTTGCCGGAGGCAGCGGAACTCGCCTTTACCCCATAACCAAAGGTGTGAGCAAGCAATTGCTCCCTATTTATGATAAGCCGATGATATATTATCCAATATCAGTGTTGATGTTGGCTGGTATCAGGGAAATTCTTATCATCTCTACACCCTTCGACCTCCCTGGTTTCAAACGTTTGCTGGGTGATGGTTCCGACTATGGTGTACATTTCGAGTATGCTGAGCAACCATCTCCTGATGGCCTTGCGCAAGCATTTACTATTGGTAAGGATTTCATTGGTAGCGATTCTGCTTGTCTCGTTTTGGGAGATAATATCTTCCAAGGTGCAGGATTTACAGCGATGCTGAAGGAAGCTGTTCGTACCGCAGAAGAAGAGAAGAAGGCTACTGTTTTTGGATACTGGGTGAATGACCCAGAGCGTTATGGCGTAGCTGAGTTTGATAAGGATGGCAACTGCCTCTCTATTGAGGAGAAGCCTGATCATCCTAAGAGCAACTATGCAGTAGTCGGTTTATATTTCTATCCAAATAAGGTCGTTGATGTAGCCAGCAAGATAAAGCCCTCTGCTCGTGGCGAGTATGAGATAACCACTGTCAATCAGTGGTTCTTGAATGACAAGGAACTGAAGGTGCAGACATTGGGACGAGGTTTCGCATGGCTGGATACCGGCACTCACGACTCTTTAAGTGAGGCTTCTACATATATCGAGGTCTTGGAGAAGCGCCAAGGGCTGAAGGTTGCTTGCCTGGAGGGTATAGCATACCGTAAGGGCTGGATTGATGAAGCGAAAATGCGAGAATTGGCTAAGCCAATGTTAAAGAATCAGTACGGGCAGTATCTGTTACAGGTTATTGAGGAAGTTAAACGCACGGGTAATCCAAATATTTGATGAATATACTTGTTACAGGAGCCAACGGTCAGTTGGGCAATGAGATGCGAATCATCTCGAAGAATTCAACTGACAATTATATCTTCACCGATGTTAATCAGGTTGAAGGTGTAGAAACTTTATACTTGGATATAACAGATCTTGAGGCAATACGCAAGATGGTTACGGATAATAATGTTCAAGCTATCGTTAACTGTGCTGCATGGACCAATGTTGATGGGGCAGAGGATCCTGAGAAATACGCATTAGTAGAGAAATTAAACGCTACAGCACCAGAGAACCTTGCAAAGGCGGTGAAAGAAGCATGTGGCTTGTTAATACATATCTCTACTGACTATGTATTTGGTGGTGATCCATACAATACTCCATGCAAGGAGGATCAGAAGGGAACTCCAACAGGTGTTTATGGACTTACTAAATTGCATGGTGAACAGAATATCCAAAGGGTAGGATGCAATCATGTCATCATTCGTACAGCCTGGTTGTATTCAGAGTTCGGTAAGAACTTTGTGAAGACCATGCTGAATCTCACCGCCATAAAGCTCCAATTAAAAGTAGTCTTTGACCAAGTAGGCACGCCTACTTATGCATACGACCTTGCTCAGGCAATAATGGTAATACTCGAAGATTATAAAAATTCGCTAACCGCTAACCTCTCACCGCTAACCTACGCCAAGTCAGGCGTCTACCATTTCAGTAACGAAGGCGTTTGCTCGTGGTATGACTTCACAAAGATGATTCAGCAAATAGCATCAGAACTTGTAACCAGAAACCAGAAACCAGAAACTCACGGCCTTTGCGACGTGCAGCCCTGTCACTCCGACGAATTCCCTTCACCAGTGAAGCGTCCTGCCTATTCCGTTCTTGACAAGACGAGCATCAAGGAAACATTTGGCGTTAAGGTTCCTTACTGGACGGATTCTTTACGTAAGTGCATAACTAATCTTATGCGTCAGCAATAAAATTTTCAATTTTTGATTTTCCGCTCAGCACTTGTGATGCTTTTACCGCTCGGGCTCTGCACGCTTATATGAGCAAAGCAAGTCTTAAGAAAGGCTACAGGACGACTAAAAGAATTTTCAATTAGATAAATGAATGTAATAAAGACAAATATAGAAGGAGTTCTGATAATAGAGCCAAAGGTATTTGGCGATAATCGTGGCTATTTCTTCGAGAGTTTTTCTCAGCGTGAGTTCGATGAGAAGGTGGCTCCTATTCTCGGTCACACGATAAATTTTGTGCAGGACAACGAGTCAATGTCCTCTTATGGTGTGATGCGTGGTTTGCACTTTCAGCGCCCTCCTTTCACGCAGAGCAAACTGGTGCGTTGTGTAAAGGGTGCAGTGCTCGATGTTGCAGTCGATATCCGCAAGGGTAGCCCTACTTATGGACAGTATGTCGAATGCCTTCTCTGTGCTCACGACGAAGAAGGAAAACGCATTGCACAAGAATTTGCGCTAACTGCTAACCCATCACCGCTAACCGGAAAAGTTGGCCTCCAATTTTTCATCCCCAAGGGTTTTGCTCATGGTTTTGCTGTACTCAGCGAGACGGCAGTGTTCCAATATAAGTGTGATGAGTTCTACCATCCAGAGGCAGATGGCGGCATCAGTATTCTTGATACCTCTCTCGGCATCGACTGGAAGATACCTACTGATAAAGCCCTGCTCAGCGAGAAAGATACAAAACATCCGTTGCTGAAGGTTTTTGAAAGTCCGTTTGATGTGAATCTTAATTTAAACTGAAATTGTCGTTTTTTTTTGAATAAGAGTATTACTTGGAAGAACAAGATTACAACTAGTGAAGATAGGAATTGTTCCGAGAATAGGAGCAGCAAATTTAATTTTAAAAATGACTCAACAGCAATTAGACAAACTTAGTAAAGGTTCTTATCTCAAGTATTCTCTTGATGATAACTGCATTGAAGAAACCATTGATGCGCGCAAGTTGTTGTGTACAGCGCGTTTCGATTTCTATGGCATCCTCATCTATATTGACCAAAAGGTTAGAGGGGTTCAGGATCTTACATGGGCAAAGAATATTTACAAGGAGAGAACCTCTGCTATGACAGGTCATAAGTTATCAGAACCAGGTAGTGATGAAAAGAACTCATTTGATGATTTCATCTCTGTACTGGATACTTTGATAGATGAATTCCAAAACGACCGTTTTGATATAGATAGGACGCTTGTGCCAGTTGACAAGGATTATGTCCCGATGGATGGGGCACATCGGGTGACCTGTGCTGCATATTTTGGAAAGCAGGTCAAAGTTTTGAGATTTCCTGATAGAGAATACCAGTTTAAAGGCTATCAATACCTAAAGCACGAACTCCTACCTACGTTGATATCTGATTATATGGCACTAGAGTCGGCAAAATGGCATAATGACCTCTTTGTCTTTTTCTTATGGCCACAGGCGCATAGTAATCCAGAGAAGCTTAAGAAGGCTCAGGAGATGATTTATGTCCACACTGATGTCATGTATGATGTAGAGTATAAATTTTCCTACGAAGCAATACGCAATCTTTTGATTCAGATATACGGACATATGGACTGGTTGGGTAACATTGACAATGAGTTTCAAAATGTCCTAATGAAGGTTGATGAGGTGTGGTCATCGAATGGAAAGGTACAACTGATTATTACTCGTGGCGAATCTTGTGAGTACATTACTAATCTTAAAGCCCAGATTCGCGATATGTTCGGTATTGGTCTCTCGTCATGTCACAGCACTGATAATATGCGTGAAACTCGCCTTGCACTCAATGCCCTTCTCAATCCTCTTTCACGCGAATTTCTTGAGCGGGCAAAGCCTACAGCTTTTAAGTCATCATATAAACTTGTGGAGCGTTTTAAAGAGATCGTAAAGAGTAATTTACTCCCGATGGACAACTTTATTCTTGACTCTAGCATGGTGCTGGCAATTTTTGGCGCACGTGAAGCTCAGGATTTGGATTTCTATTGTCTCCCAGAAACGGATTTGTCGGTATTCCTTAACGTGAAAGATGTTGAAGAACATGATGATAGCCAAAAAGCATTCTATGATAAGCCTGTAACGGATTATATCTTAAGTCCGGAGCACTATTTTGTGTTCAACGAAGTAAAATTCATGTCGCTTGAGAATCTCAAGAAATTTAAAGAAAAACGATATGCGAAGAATCACGACATAAAGGACAAACATGATATAGAACTTATTCAAACAATAGGTACGGGCGTTTCATCTTTCCAAAAATGGAAAACGGCGCTTGTGTATTCTTGTAAAAGACATTGGCGTAAGACACACGATTTCTGTATAGAGCATTTTATTTGGCGCAGACGCGAGTATTTAGAGAAAATAGGCTTCTATAAGCCATTGAGAATAGTATTTAACATTATAAAGAGACACTAGTGATAGACTTTTATCCATGTGATAATAGGTGAAGACGTGTAGGTAATAATACCAAAAATTATTTTTTTTCAAAAACACCTGATATGAATGTAAGAAAATTTAATTATCTTGATGTTGCAAAAGTACTTACATGCTTTTTAGTCGTAATAGGTCATGTTTTTTATAGATACAAATTGGATGACTGGCTTGACTGGGGGGGGCACAATATTTATTTAGCTCAGTTGGCTGCATATATTTACTCTTTTCACATGCCATTATTTTTCATAATTTCAGGTTATGTGTATGGGAAGCAAATGAATAAAAATATAGATTATTCTTTATCAAATGAAACAACTTTCATTAATAAGAAGGTAAAAAGGTTAATGGTGCCATTTTTCTGTTTTTCAATACCTCTTACAGCAGTTTTGTATTATGTGGGGCGTTTTCAGGGAAGTATTTTGGAGAATTATTGTCATACTTTACTTTTATATAATGATACATATTTATGGTTTCTGCCATGTTTATTTGTGATTTCTATTCTGTATAATTCACTAAGAACCTTTATAAGAAAAAGGTCATATCTATGTCTGTTGGTATTCATTGTGTTATATGTTATTTCAGATTATTTGCCCAGCTACCTTTCGATGCATAATATTGCTCATTATTTGATTTATTATCATGTAGGCGCCGTGGCTCAACTGAACGAGAAACAAATCTTAAAACTATATAAAGCAAAGAATATATTTGTATTTTTTCTATTACATCTTATTTTCTTCTATCTTGTCATGAAGACTTGGGGCTACATAGTAATACATAATGTTTTAGGCCTAGGATGTGCCATGTTGGGGAGCCTCCTCATGTTAACAATATCAAACCTTATATCAAATGAATATATTCTTCATTCGAAAATTGTAGGATGTTTCATAAGAGACAGTTATTCTGTCTATTTGATACATCCGATGCTTATATATTTATTATACTTTTACATATTCAAAAATTTAGGTACTTGTTATACTCAATTCATATTATCCATTATTATATGCTATGGTGTTTCAATACTCTTTGCTTTCATATTGCGAAGGTTGAACTGTGCATGGATTATTGGGGAGAAGAATGTAACATATATATAAAAAATACGAAAGATATGCACTTACTTTTTGCAACAAATGATGCCTATGTGCCGCATGTAGCAACAACCTTATGTTCCATATTAGAGAACAATAAGGACATGCAATTCGTGGTGCATGTCATGGCCACTGATATATCAGATGATAACCGCCGCAAGCTCCAACTGTTTGTTGAAAGTTATCACCAAACCCTCGATATCAAGTTAATTAATCCTGATGAACTTGAAATAGACCTTTCTGTGTGCGGTAAGTGGGGGATATTCCCTTCCCTCAAACTCTATGCTTCCGATTTGTATCCGAACGTTGACCGCATGCTCTACGTTGATGCCGATATGATATGCCTTGGCAGCCTCAAGGAAATTGACCAACAGGACATGACCAACTGGTATGTGGCAGCAAGCCCGGACGAAGAAGGCTCTTCAAAGCATAAAGCTCGCCTTGGTATGCCAGTGGACTCATTTTATGGCTGTGCTGGTCTAATGTACTTCAATCTCGCTGCATGGAGGGCTCACAATGTTCGCAAAGCTTGTTTTGATTATTTTAACAATCCGAAGAACAGAGAGATTATCCAATGGGGAGAGCAGGATGTGATAAATAGAGTATGCATGGGGCATATCTATCCATTGCATTTGAAATATAACATGTTTAGTCACTATTGGCTTCATCATGGACAGGCGATACCAAAGAAATATATGGAACAATGGTTGGAGAGTAAGGACAATCCTGTCATAATACATTACATAGATTCTGTCAAGCCGTGGTTCAAGGATAATAATTTCCCATATAAGAAGTATTACTGGCACTATCATGCCATGACTCCGTGGAATGGTCAGACCTACGGATTTAGTAAGGAATACAAAGGGCGTAATGTATTTATGAAACAACGTATAAAGTCACTCATACATTGTATGGGGATTAAAAAATACGATTATTGTTACGATTGCTAATTGTATAGTTGTGGAAGCAAATAATAAGCGAATACTTAAAAATACAGTCTATCTCTATCTCCGGATGATAGTGATGATGGCACTCAGTTTTATCAGCACGCGTATAGTCCTTGATAAACTGGGAGTTGATGATTATGGCGTTTATACTGTAATCGGGGGATTTGTATCTATGTTTACTATCCTGAATAATATCCTTCAAAGTGCTACACGAAGATATATGGCGATATCAATTGGTAAGAATGACAACCACCTTATTCAAGATACATTTTCCACGTCCTTTGTAATGCATCTTATTATAGGAGGAGTGGTAGTGCTATTGTTGGAATCAATAGGGTTGTATCTTATTAATAATACTTTAAATATTGATCCAAACAGACTTTTCGCTGCCAATTGGGTGTTCCATTTTTCTGTCTTTAGTGTATTTATCGCCATCACTCAAACTCCATATACGGCTGCAGTCACGGCTCATGAGCAGTTCAATCTCTATGCTTTCATGAGTATTTTTGATATTGTTGCTAAAATTGCGGTTTTATTCTTATTGATTTATCTTCCGTATGATAAGCTGATAGTTTATGCTGCACTTATCATGGTCATCAATGCTATTTCTGTTGCAATTTACCGTTGGTATTGTATTTGTCACTTTGACGAGTGTGTTTTTTCTCTGCACGTTAACAAACCTTTGATGAAGGAAATGTTGAAGTTCTCCGGTTGGGATAGTTTGGGAAACATTACAGTCATATTAAACAACCAAGGGACTACTGTATTGCTGAATATGTTTTTTAATACAGCAGTTAATGCGTCACGAGGTTTAGCCAATACTGTGACTTCTACCATAGCAAACTTTACTGCAGGTTTTATAACTGCTGCGGAACCACAGTTAGCTAAATATTATGCTCTGAATGATATGGTGCGTTTTGAAAGACTGATTTTTAACATCTCACAAATGACACTTTTCATGCTTGCTATTTTTGCCGTACCTGTTTTCTTCGAAATGGAGTTTGTTCTTCAATTGTGGTTAGGACAAGTTCCGGAATATACACCGGAGTTCATAAAAATCACTGTCATTGTATGTTTTATTCAGTATTCTTACATAATGTTGATTAAAGGTTGTTCTGCAATAGGAAGAGTTAAAGAACTTACTCTATTTGTCTCTCCTACCTCGTTGCTTAATCTCCCATTGGTTTGGTTAGTCCTATACATGGGTTGGTCTCCTACTGCAGTGTATTGGGTCGCATCCATCCCTTGTCTTCTTAACATGACGATGGATCTCTATATCCTTCGCAGATACGCTAATTTTCCGGCAAGGCGTTTTTTCTTAAATATCTTTGTTAAGAATGTCCTTCTGGTGTTGTTTGCGTGCCTGCCGCCTTATTTTGTCCAATCATTAATGGCAGAGGGTTGGATAAGATTCCTAGTTGTTTGCAGCGTTTCTGTATTGTCGGTCATCGGTGTCCTATGGGTATTTGCACTTAATAAAGAGACTCGCGAAATGGTCCTCCGTAAAATATTTAAAAAGAAATAACCTAATGTTGTCAAATAAACGAACGATTACAGACATCACCAAGTTCATGGCAGCATTGTTAGTAGTGAATGGACACACATTTATGTATTACAGTGGGATGCTGGAGCTTAGCTGCTGGATGAATCTGGGTGCACAATGCGTATCGCTTTTCCTTTTCTTTAGTGCATATGGTCTTATGCGTGCAAATCATTCATCTTTATGATATTGGCAATGAGTAATCCAAAGATAAGTATAATAAGTCCGGTTTACAATGTAGAGAAATACATATGTAGATGTGTAGATAGCATTATTGCCCAAACCTTTACGGATTGGGAACTCATCCTTGTGGATGATGGTTCGCCAGACACCTCTGGGACAATATGTGATCAATATGCGTCGCAAGACTCTCGCATCCGGGTTATTCACAAACAGAACGGGGGGGTTAGTGCAGCCCGTCAAACGGGGCTTGATGCTTCACAGGGCGAGTATGTCATCCATGCAGACCCTGACGATTGGGTAGAACCAACGATGTTAGAGGAACTGTATGCGAATGCCAAGGCAGAGGATGCAGACATAGTTATTTGTGATTATTATACGAATAGTGGAGATAGGCAAGTTTATATAAAACAAGAGCCTAAATCTCTTGATCATGACCTTTTGTTACACAACCTTTTTGGTGGTCTCCATGGCAGTTGTTGTAATAAACTCGTTCGCAGGAATAGGTTTATGGAATATAACATTAAATTCCCTTTCGGAATTAATTATTGTGAGGATAGATTTGTGATTATAAGTTTGTATTGCCATAATATAAAAACAGCGTACCTTCCCGAAGCTTTTTATCACTATTACTCTAATCCGGACTCAATCACACGCAGGTATTCCCGCAAGCAATATGAGGAACAGCAGGCTTTTTTAAACAGTATCGAGAAGATTCTACCAGATAGAGAATTTAAACATTTAATACAAAAAGAACGTTTTGAATCTTTTTTAGATGGTTTCATTTATAATGTTCTGAGTGAAGAAGAAGTAAAAAGAGCAAGCAAACAATTTTCTTCATTAGCCTATGCCCGTTTAGGCCTAAGATGGAGAATAGGATTTGTGTTTCTTCAACTGGGGCTATATAACCTAGCACATAAATTTATACGATACTAAAATGTACAAGACAATTGTTATCGGTGGCATTCACCACAACACGTTAGGCATTATACGTGGATTAGGCATTAAAGGAATATGTCCTGATGCTTATATAATAACCAAAACAGGATCTGCAGGTTCTGTCAGGAGCAAGTATATAAAAAAGACGGTTATCTTTGAAGATGAGCAGAAAATGTTGGCCCATCTTCTTGAGACGTCTTCTTCTTATAAAGACAAAGTCGTGCTTTATGCAGCAGGTGATGCAGTAAGTGCTATCATTGATAGAAATTACGATCGCTTGAAGGACACTTATGCTTTTTTTAATGCATCGGGTACTTTGCACGAGTGGATGAATAAGGAAAAAATGAGCAGTTTGGCCACATCTTTGGGGATGAATGTACCACAGCATTTTGTTCATAAAGTTGGTGAGGCTTTACCTGATAACATTGAATTCCCTTGTATTACCAAGGCTATCTCGAGCATTGAGGGCGATAAATCTGATACAACTATATGTCAGAATAGAGACGAACTTGAAAATTTTTTATCTACTCCTAATTTATGTCCTTTAATACAGATAGAAAAGTTTATCAAGAAAGAATTAGAATTCCAGTTTATAGGTGTTTCTTTAAATGGAGGTGAAACAATCGTTATTCCGGGTCATTCGCATATAGATAGGCCGAACGGTATTCAGAACACTTATTTCTTTAATTATATAGCAAATGACGAGACATTCGCTGACACGTTAGAAAAAGCTAAGGCTTTCATTAAAGCAACGGGATATTCTGGCCATTTTAGTGTTGAATTTTTACGAGGAGTTGATGGAAGGGATTATTTTCTTGAAATGAATTTCCGGAATGACGGTAATGCAATATGTGTTATAGATTCCGGCTATAATATTCCTTACATATGGTACCTTTGGGCGACAGGTGGTGATTATATATCTGAAATACAAAATAGTACATTTAAACCTGTTTGCTATTGCCCTGAAATGTTCTATGTGCTGCAATGTGCTTATGGTGAGGTTCCTTTCTTTACACTTGTACGAGACTTGCTCAGGGCAAATAGTTTTACAAACTATTATAAAGGCGATAGTCCTTACTTTTGGATTAAGTTCGTTTGGTTCGCGTTCAAGCAACTTGCTGTTAAAAAGAATCTGATTCGTTTGGGAATCATGCATGCACCAAAAGAAAGTATTGGCTAATATGTTTCAGTTTGAATGTTTCAAGATTCAGCTTCTGTCTTTTAGAGATTCAGATGACATCTTCAACCTTAAAAAAGGACGTCCGATTTATAAGATAGACTGTCTTTCGCCTTATTGTGTCCCTAATCCTACATTAATAGAGGCAGATCCCTTTCTGTTCGTTAAGGGAGAGACTCTGTACCTGTTTTATGAGCATAAGCTATGGCAAGACCCAGGAGTGTTGAATATGGTTTGTACAAAAGACCTAAAGCATTGGTCGAAGCCGGTAACAGTACTCAAAGAACCATATCATTTGTCATTTCCATGGGTATTTGAAGAAGATGGTCGCATATATATGATTCCGGAGACTGGAGCAGGTCACGAAATCCGGCTATATGAAGCTACAGATGCTGACCTTACAAGATTTGAACTTGTTAAGGTTTTGATGAAAGAACCTTTTGACAAGAGTTTTGTTATGCACTATGCAGACAACTGCATCTATAAGAAGGGTGGAATATATTATCTCTTTACCCAAGTACAGTATGAAGATGGTATTAATACATTGGAACTTTACATCTCCAACAGTATAATGGGTGAATACCGCCCTCACCCTTCTTCTCCTATTCAGCATTCGCAAAAATTAGGGCGCAATGCGGGTTGCTTGTTAGAATTAAATGGTAAGTTGCTTCGATTCTCTCAAGATTGTGTCGTCCGTTATGGAGATAATGTGCATGTAAGCGAAATAACCGAAATTTCACCGACAGGATATAAAGAACTGTTGGTTAAAGAGAATATTATACCAACCGATGATAGGTTTTATATTAACGGAGGTCATCAATTTAATGCTGTCCAATTCAAAGATCAGTGGATAGTTGCGACTGATGCAAAGGAGTATCACAAATTAATAGGACAGAAAATCATTAACAAGATAATACATACATTGATATGATACCCAGAATCATACACTACTGTTGGTTTGGTGGGAATCCGATTCCGCCAGAATATCAAGCATATATTGAAACATGGAGAAAATTCCTTCCAGACTATGAAATTAAAGAATGGAACGAGACTAACTTTGATGTTAATTGCATTCCTTTCATTCAAGAGGCATATAAGGTTAAGAAATTCGCCTATGTTAGTGACTATGCACGTCTGAAGATACTTTACGAGAACGGAGGTGTGTATTTCGACACCGATGTCGAGGTGATTCGCAATATGGATGACCTCATGGCAGAAGGTCCATGGATGGGAGTGGAGAAACATACTTCGACGCCAAACGCAAATGATCAGGTTGCGGTAGGTTTGGGTTTTGCTGTAGAACCTCACAATCTAATCCTCAAAGAAGTGATGTCTTTCTATGAAAATACCCATTACATCTTTCCCGATGGGCACATGGAACAGATACCAATCGTGCCAATTGTCACAGATATTCTCCGGAAACATGGTATGCCCGCACATATTAATCAGCCAACAGAAGTGGATGGTATTACCATCTATCCTTGGGATTATTTTTGCCCGCAAGAAGGATTTCAATATAACAAAATTGAATGTACAGACAATACTTACACCATTCACCATTATTCCGCAACGTGGATGTCTAAGGCAGATATACGCAAGATGAAACGTGGCTATTTCTATCGCACAAATCCCATTGGTAGAGTAATTAAAAGAATAATTGAATTTATTAGATGAAAATTCTCTATATCAACGAATCGCCAGAGGTTCATGAACAATATTTAAAAGGCTTAATTCCTTCTCACTGGTTTTATGGTGCAGTTGAGATGGAGAAAGACGGACACGATGTAATTTGGTGTAAAGAGGAGAGACGAACCACTTACGACTTATCTCTCGTGTTAAAATACCATCCGGATATTATCTATCTGCCAAATTTGAATATCAGGAATCATGTTCTGCTACTTCTTTTAGTATGGTTGCATATTATTCACGTACCGGTTTTCGCGTACCTACATCACGCTCCGAAATTAGATGAGGGGTGGAAAATTCGCCTATATAAAATACTTCTGCCAATATTGAAACACGTGTTTTTCTTATCGGATAGGAGCATGAACGAAACTATAGAGCGGGGGTTTCTTGGGGCTGATAAATGTTCAGTCCCTGGCTGGGGCGCAGATAGAGTTTTTTATGATAAGGTTAAAACTTCCGACAATGGATATTTCGTATCTACAGGTAAAGAGAATCGTGATTTTGACATCTTGATAGAGGCATTCCGAAAAACAGGTGCCCCCCTGAAGATTATGACCGCAAAGTCTCATGCTGGCAGTGATTACACCAACCTAGAGACCAAATGTAAAGATATACCAAATATTGAGGTGGTTCTAACAGAAAACTCCAGCAATGTTTTTCCTATGATGCTTGAAGCTATGGCTCAGGCCAGAGCGCTTGTATGCCCATTGCGACAGGATAGATTGGATTATTGTGTCGGACTCTCTACAATCGCAGATGCTGAGGGCTTACGGAAACCATTAATTATAACCAGGAATCCATATCATACAACAGATCGTATGCGCAAATTTGATATCGTAACGAGTGTGGACGATTGGGTTAATGCAATTGAAAGAATAAGACATACAGACATCGAACGACCTAAAGACAAGAATGTTTTATATAATGAATATTCAATGCAAAACGCATATTTAAGAATGAAAAAGGTAATGAATCTATGATTATAAAAAGAATTATAGCAAAGTTACGATATTATTATGTTAGAAGATCTTCTGCAAGCTACATAGATTACTTGCGGAGTAAAGGAATTGCAATTGGTGAAGGAACATATATACAGGATCCTCTTCATATAGAAATTGATGATACTCGCCCTTCACTGATAACCATAGGTAAGGATTGCTTCTTTAACAGTTTTGTAGAGCTTCATTCTCACGATTGGGTGACTCATGTCTTCTTGCGCACTAATCGGGATTTCGTCAATAGCAGTGGACGAATCCGCATCGGCAATAATGTCGCCTTTGGCCGCCATGTGATGGTTCTGAAAGGTGTGACTATAGGTGATAATTGTTTTATAGGCGCCAACAGTACTGTGACAAAAGATATCCCGGCGAATTCAATTGCGGTAGGCAGCCCGGCAAAGGTTGTTATGTCACTTGAAGAGTATTACCAGAAGCGATTGATGGTATGTGAGGAAGAAGCTCTTGATTATGCACGAAGCATTCAGGAGAGATTCTGCCGTAGACCTGTGCCTACAGACTTCTGGGAGGAATTCCCTTTATTTGTTAGTGGAGATGATGTGGGAAAATATCCAGAAATTCCTATCTGCAAGCAATTAGGACCGGCATATCAGAATTTTGTAAGTTCGCATAAAGCAAAATACAACAGTTTCGAGGCATTTCTTGATGCTGCGGGAATTAAATAATTAGTATTATGTTTATATTTGAGATATTAATATATGTGTTTTTTGCATATGTGATGTGCGGCTATGCCGAGAAATCCTATGCATATTCGCAGAGGACAGGAGTCGTTGATATACCGGATCACAATCTTTGGAAGTTTTGGCTATTCTTCGCATTGATATGTGGCATCCGATGGAATGTGGGTGATGACAGCGTTGGCTACATGATAGACTTCGATAAGGGTAGAATACGTGAAAATAGTGTTGAACATTTATGGGATTTACTAGTCTTGAGCGTTCACGGATTACATCTACACTACACCATCGGTATGGCTATAACAGGTTTTGTTCAAATCTATTTTGTTACGAAACTGACTAGTAAATACCGATATATCCTCCTTTTCCTCCCGATTGTTTTATTTGGAGCGAGCCACTTCCTAGACTGGTGTAATGCAGTCCGACAGATGATGGCTGCAAGTATATTTGTGTATTCAATTCAGTTTATACTAAATAAGAAGTTGATTCCATATATTCTTTGCATTTTTGCTGCTTCACAGATTCATCATTCGGCCCAAATGATGTACGTCATGTATGTGTTTGCTTATATAAGACCAGATAAAATCTCAATATCCGACAAGAAAATTTTGACTACAAGCATCTTTATTGTATGCTTTGTTTTGGGTATAACTCCTCAGTTTCAGAATATTTTGGGATTATTTTCCTTTTTAGTTGAAAATCTTGGTACTTATGATTATGTAGGAAATGTTATTCAGCAAACTATTGTGGAAGGTGAGATGTCAGAAAGAAGTTTTGGCCCGATGCAATTATCCTATTTCCTGATAGCAATGGCTTCCATTTGGTTTGGACCTGAATTAAAACGGGAATATAAAGACAAAGTGCCTTATTTTGACTTATGGTGGTTCTTCTCTTATATCTATTCATGTGGATATTTCTTAGTTTGTAATGTGCAATTTATGTTTATCCGGCCATTCTTATATTTTCAGCCATTTCAGTTAATAATTAGCTCCTTGTTGTTGTATTATTTTTATTGTAATAAATTAAGAACAAAGTTTTGGGGGTATGTAGGTGTAATTTGGCTCTCTACTGCTTGGAATATAATGAAGAATATGGACAATCCAATAGAATCTGTTACCTATAAACTATTCTTATTTCATAATCTAGATAATTGGGGCAAATTATTTCAGCAAGCAATTCAGTAAACATGAAAAAACGTTTAGAATATATTGATGCATACTTATCCTATGCCAGTATTTATCTCTCGCATTTAATTAAACAGATACCATATTGTGGTCAGATATTCTTTGGCAGAAAATAAATAGTAGAGTCTAAATCGATGTATAAAATATCATTTAAGTCATTTTCTACCTATCGTGATGCTCTTATGGGTGTTGTGATGATTTCTGTGTTTTTCTTTCATTGTGGTGACGACTGGGCTCCAGATTGTATAACAACTATAACATCACGAGGATACATGGGAGTGGCAGTCTTTATATTCCTATCAGCAATAGGTCTTAGTTATTCTATGGAGAAAAATGGGAATATAATGGCCTTTTATAAACGAAGGATATTTCGGATTTTTCCGACATATTGGCTTATAATGACTTGTGTATATTTATTCGTGGCCATATTAACCAGCGTCGGATTAATGCCATCGGACTATTACCGCTATCCTCATACAGTATGGGAGGCGGTACAGTCATATACAACGATAGGCTATTGGATGAAAGGTGGTTTGTATTATCTCTGGTATATTCCCGCGATAACGGTCCTATACCTGCTCTTTCCCTTTGTTTATAAGATATACTCTCAATGGAGGTGGGCAGCGATTTCAATTGCTATTGTACCGTTGTTGTTGTCTTTTTACCCGGAAAAAACATTTGGAGAGTATGCTTATTTTTTGAGTTTTGTAGGTATATTTTTATATGGTGCGTTGGCATATTATTGGGTGAAATCAGATTATCGTGTTAATGGTTTCATTGTGGTATTGATTGGAGGTGGAGCATTGCTCTATTATTGTTTAAGACAGGTAATGCATTTGGGAATGATTCAAATACCTGTTTTAGAAACAACTTTACTCTATGCAACCTTCCCATTCATATTATTGGCTTTAGCGCCAATAATATCACAACATCCTATCAA
The DNA here is from genome assembly GCF_022024035.1 of Prevotella sp. E13-17. Lineage (NCBI taxonomy): Bacteria > Pseudomonadati > Bacteroidota > Bacteroidia > Bacteroidales > Prevotellaceae > Prevotella > Prevotella sp. E13-17. Next base: position 2,480,421 of record NZ_CP091787.1, on the reverse strand, counting down.
TATAGTCCTTTCTTTTGTAGGAAAGATTAGCTTGGAATTTTATTTGATACATGAGTTTATTCTTCGTTTCTTAGTGACAGTATCCAATTATGCCTTTAATATGCCGGCTTTTTTACAAAAAATGAGTGGATTTGTCTTTTCTTTGTGTTTAGCTTATGTGATACATATTGTCATGACAAAACTAATAAGCAATAATAGCAAAAAACAAAGTGCCAAATAAAGAAAGCAGAGAATATGCGACCAAAAGTTTCAATAATTGTCCCATGTTGGGGAGTCGAGCAATATCTTGATCGTTGCGTGAACAGTCTCGTAAACCAAACCTTACGGGACATTGAGATAATTCTTGTTGATGACGAAAGTCCCGACCGAGTGCCAGAGATGTGTGATGCGTGGGCAAAGAAAGATGATCGTATTAAGGTCGTCCACAAAAAGAATGGCGGTTTGGGCTATGCCCGTAACACAGGTCTTGACAATGCTGGTGGTGAATATGTTATGTTCCTTGACAGTGATGACACGTATGAGTTAGACGTTTGTGAACGTTTTTATAATGTGGCGAAACAATATGATGCGGACATCGTAACTGGTAATTTTAACACAGAATACATGCCGGGGAAATGGCGTAAGACCGATGAACCTGTATCTCGACAGGTCTTTAAAGGCATAGAAGTGAAAAGATATATGTTGGATGTAATCGGATCGGCGCCACATATTAGTAGAGAAAGGCAATATCCGGTATCTGTCTGTCTATTATGTACCAAGAGAAATCTGATTGAAAGTAATTCTCTAAGATTCAAGTCTGAACGAGATTACGCCTCTGAAGATACTCTGTTTAAAATTCCATTGCTCAAGCATGCAAGGATTATAGTGTGTGAACCATATGCTTTTTATAATTATTATCTTAACAATGGTTCTTTGACGCATACTTTCAGACCAGAGTTGTTTGATAAAACAAATAATCTTATGCGATGCTTGGATTCTATCGTTGGAGATGATGCAGAGGCGAGGTTGAGGATCCGACGATTTGTGTCATCAGAACACAGAATGCAGATAATAAGATTGGTGCAGTCTAATCGGACGAACAAACTTAATACATTAAGAGAGTATTTGAAGAATCCCATATGGAAAGAACTTTCATTGTTTAAACCATCCTATTTTCCTATATATTCTCGAATTTTTCATCAATTATGTCTATGGGATATGCCCATCATGGTTTACTTATACTCAAGGTTAATAATAAAATTAAAAAATAGATAAATGAAAAAGATAGCAATCGTTACTACCTATCATGGTAAGTTCCCTAACAACATCTATTTCTGGTTCAAATCAATCGAAAAAAACCCGACAATCGACTTCTTCCTTTTTACAGATTTGGAAGTTAAAGTGTCTTTTCCTAACTTAAAGGTAGTCAAGAGGAGTTTTAATGAATTAATTCAAATGGCGCAAGATAATTTTGATTTCAAGATTTCTGTCCCGCGTGCCTATAAATACCCCGATTTTCGTCCGGCTTTTGGTGAAATCTTTGCAGAGTTCCTAAAGGAATATGATTTCTGGGGATTCAGTGAGCAGGATTTAGTATATGGGGATATTAGACATTTCTTCACGGATGAATTATTAGAGAAATACGATAAATTATTAGGAAACGGTCATCTTACATTGTATCGTAATAATCCTGAGGTTAATGCTTCCTATAAGCTGGTAGATAATCCTACGTATAAATTTGTTTATACACACGGTCGTAATTTCTACTTTGAGGAATATTGGGGGACGAGTCGTTATTGGGACAAAAATAGATCAAACAGGTTTTATCAAGGTAAACCATTTGACGATGTAAATTATTATCGTGCAGAGTTCTATCCTGATCATGGAGTCGCAAAAGATGAAAAAAACATCATATATTCTTTTGAGAATGGAAAAGTTTTTAGATATAGCGAGAAAGACGGAATGGTAAAAAAGACAGAATGCCTGTATGTACATTTCCAGAAACGATTGATGCAGCTGAATACTGAGGTCGCTGATTACTTTACAATGATTCCGGATGCTTACATCCCATTCATTGAAAATGTCACTCTTGAGACACTAAGAAAGTATGGATACAGCAGGTGTAAATATACCAAAAGATATTTCCAAATTTTAAAGAAGGAGAAGATAACTTCTTTCTGGAGACATTTTTATCCTAAACACCTTGATTAGAATTATGAACCATTACGATTTTCTTATAGTAGGCTCAGGCCTCTTTGGTGCCACTTTTGCGCACCTAGCTACAAGGCAAGGCAAGAAATGCCTTGTAATAGACAAGCGCCCGCACCTGGGCGGCAATGTCTATTGTGAAGAAGTGACTTGTGGTGAGCCAGGTCGAACCATAAATGTCCATAAGTATGGGGCCCATATCTTCCATACGAACAACAAGGAGGTGTGGAATTTTGTGAACAGTATCGTGCCGTTCAACAGATATACCAACTGCCCTGTGGCTAATTATAAGGGTAAGCTCTATAACTTGCCATTCAATATGAACACTTTCTATCAGATGTGGGGCGTGTTGACCCCAGAAGAGGCTAAGGCGAAGATAGAGGAGCAAAAGGCTGAGGCTGTCAAGATGCTTAATGGCCGTGAGCCACAAAACTTGGAGGAGCAGGCCCTGACACTGGTTGGCAAGGATATTTTTGAGAAACTTATCAAGGAATATACAGAGAAACAGTGGGGTAGGAAGTGTACAGAACTGCCAGCCTTTATCATCAAGCGCCTCCCTGTTCGTATGATTTTCGACAATAACTATTTCAATGATAAATACCAAGGAATACCTATTGGAGGATATAACAAACTGGTAGAAGGACTTTTGGAAGGAGTAGAATGCTTGACGGATACAGATTTCTTTAATTCAGAATATAGAGATTGGCAGAAATATGCAGATAAGTTTGTGTATTGCGGTCCCCTGGACCAATACTTCGGTTATCAATATGGCAAGCTGAATTGGCGTACCGTTCGCTTTGAGACAGAAATGAAGGACTGTCCCAACTACCAAGGCAATGCTGTTGTCAACTATACCTCTCATGACGAGCCATACACTCGCATTATAGAACATAAACATTTTGAAATGTTTGGGCAGGAAGTGTATGAATGTCCCAAGACCGTTATCTCTAAAGAGTTTAGCACAGAATATAAGGAGGGTATGGAACCATATTATCCTGTCAATGACGAAGCAAACAACCAGTTGGCAGATAAGTATCGCCAGTTGGCACAGCAAGAAAAAAGTGTCATCTTTGGTGGACGTTTGGCAGAATACAAGTACTATGACATGGCTCCGGTGATAGAGCGTGTATTATCTTTGGTAATTGAATAGATTTATCCTATGGTAAAAGAAAGAAATCTCTCCATTGAGCTTCTGAAATTTATAGCAGTAATCATTGTGGCAAACAGTCACATGGAATTACTGTATGGAGACTATAGTTTTTTAGTCTCAGGGGGAGCTATTGGTGATAGTCTGTTCTTTTTGCTTCTGGCTTTACTTTGTTTTTGGGCAGAGGCGGAAATTTCGCAAATTGGTATAAGCGCAGGATTTCCAGGATATATCCAAGTATATTTGCTTGGGCAATTCTTACTGCAATGATTGGGTTTAAGACTTTTGATATTGTTGAAATTGTGCTCGGTGGCGGATGCTGGTTTGTTACATGTATCATGCTCTACTATATAGTTCAGTATTTTGTAAAAAAACATGCGGAATTCAGGCCTGCATACCCGTTCATTATAGCATGCGCAATTGTCCTTATTTGGTACTTCCTTGAGGACAAGTCAACATTCTTTATGTATTGGTATACTTATTTTAGGTGGGGGCATTTCTTCTTGTTTATGCTTTTGGGCGCATATATTGGCAATAATACCATACCAGTAAAATTACGTCCGAAGACAGATGTGTTTTTGTTTTTCGCATCATTGTGTGTATTCTATGGTATGTTTATATGTGGAACAGTTTTTCGTATTCAGTTTATTAATAACATTCAAATTTTAAGTTTACTTACACTTATGGGAGTATCTTTTTATCTATACAAAATATGTTGTTTTGACAGCATCAAGTCATTGATGACAACAAAAAAAGGTTTGTATATACGATTTATATCAGGACTTTGTCTAGAAGCAATTTTGGTACAACCATTCTTGTTTACAAATAAAATGAATTTTCTATTTCCTCTTAACATTCCGATAATGTTTGTCTATATATTTGTTATTGCATATATAACTCGTATGTTAGGCAGAATCTTCCGTCAAGTTTTCCAAAAAGAATATTTTTGTATGAAAGAAGTGATAAAGTTAATAGATTAGTATCTACCTTATCACGAGTTTTTATAGTTGCCACTAGTTGTAAGACACGAAGTGGCATAATACATTGAAATTATGAAAAAACAAAGAATTGAATACCTTGATGCAATGCGTGGTTTCACCATGCTTCTAGTTGTTGTGACGCATGTGAGTGGGTTCGGACTTGGTTTAGCTGGTTCTGATACAGTATCCTTGAGCACAATTCTTGCCCAATTTCGGATGCCTTTGTTCTTCTTCCTAAGTGGTTTCCTGCTCTATAAGACTAGTACAGTATGGAATCTAAATACAACCATAGCATTTTTAAAGAAGAAGATTCCTGTACAGATTGTTACGCCAACAATTTTTATGTTAGCTTCAATAAGTATACGCAATATAAGTGCTTATAATTGTGTGTTTGATTACCAAAAGTCGGGATATTGGTTTACTTTTGTCTTGTTTATATTTTTTTGTATCTATATTTTTAGCAATGTGTTGCTTGATATGGTTCGTGCAAAATCATATTTAAGAGATGTATTACTATTTTTTTCTGCATTTGTTTTATATGTTTTGACTACCCCAATAACAATACCGAAGTGGCCTGTAAGTGAAGAGGTTTGTGGCTTCCTCTGTATTCCTGAGTGGGGATATTACTTTTTTTTTATTATAGGTATTATCGTTCGTAAACATTTCTCTTCTTTCGAAAAGATGTTAGATAATACACCTGCAATATTCGTGGCAATAGTGCTATATTTTAGTTTTAATATATACTCAGATTTTTTCCGAGTTTATAGTAGTACGTTATTCAATATATTAACATCAATATCTGGCTTACTGCTTGTATTTGCTTTTTTTAGAAAGAATGAAGTGCAATTTGGGAGAAATGGCAAATTGGGGCGTATAATGCAATATGTAGGAAGACGAACACTTGATATATATTTAATTCATTATTTTTTTATATTCAGCAGATTAAGTAATGCCCTTCCTGATTTTTCTTGCTTGGATTCTCCTTTTTTAGAATTCCTGGTTTCTGTAATAATAGGTGCAGTAATTGTCGCATGTAGCCTACTTGTTTCAAGTATCATACGAATGAGCCCATTCATTAATCACTGGATGTTTGGAGCTAAACGTGTTTTTGCAGAATAATTGTACTGTGTAACCTGTTATCTAAATTATATAGTTTACGACGTTATTAGCTGAGAACTTCTATATTTAAATGATTTTTATTGATTCCAAATCCAAAAGATAGGACTACCATGCCACGAGTTTTAATAGTAGCCACCAGTCGTAAGACTCGAGGTGGTATAACATCAGTAATAAAGGCCCACGAAACAGGTGAGCAATGGAAGAAATATCATTGCGTGTGGATTCAGACGCATAGGGATGGGCCTAAATGGCGAAAAATATTATATCTGTTTTCTGCTTGGATAGAGTTCCTATGCTTACTTCCATTTTGTGATGCAGTTCATTTTCATGCTGCTGCAGGTGGATCTGCCAGACGAAAGTTACCATTTGCAAAACTCGCGAAACATTGTGGTAAGAATGTTCTTGTACATTTTCACCCTCCAGCAGAAAAGGTTTTGATAGAGGAGCCTTGGCGTACGCCTACATATCGCTTGTTTGATATTGCAGATAGACTATTAGTGCTTTCTCCACGATGGAAGAATTTAATACGGAAAGAAATGCCGAATCTGACGTGCTCAATAGAAGTGATTTATAATCCGTGCCCTTCCATTATTCGAAATCATTCTGACAGGGAAGAACAATATATTCTTTTTGCTGGAACGATAACGGAACGCAAAGGATACCATTGGCTATTGCAAGCTTTTGCAAAAATATGTAATGATTTCCCTAACTGGAAATTAAAATATGCTGGAAATGGTGAGATTGAAGTTGCAAAAAGAATGCGGGTAGAATTAAAAATTCCAGAACAGCAGATAGAATTCTTAGGATGGATAAGTGGTGTAGAAAAGGATAGAGTGTTTAATAATGCAAGTATATATTGTTTGCCGAGTTGGGGCGAGGGGTTTCCAATGGGTGTACTTGATGCTATTGCATATGGTGTCCCTGTTGTTACAACCCCTGTTGGAGGAGTTGAAGATGTTTTAGTTGATTCTGTGGATTGTATGATATCGCCAGTGGGTGATGTTGAGATGTTGTCCCAAAAACTTAAATTATTGATGAGTAATGAAGTTATTAGGACTAATATAGTAAAAAATGCAGATATTCACTTAGTAAAGGAATTCGATATTGCTAATATAAATAAACAGTTGGGACGTATATATTCAGAAGTATGCCAAAATTAGCTTTATATAATACTTGCACAGGCTGTCTTGCTTGTGTTGATTCTTGCAATCATAAGGCGATTTCTATAAAATCAGACCATGAGTTATTATATCCAGAAGTTGATAGTGAAAGATGTGTCAAATGTAAAGCGTGCGAGAAGGCATGTCCTATAGTTACACCAATACGCTTAAATTGTGTTGAGGATATAAGAGTTGCTGGAGGTTGGGCAATAGATGAGATGTTAAGAATTAATGCCGCAAGTGGAGGTGCTTTTGCTGGAATGGCTGTGTCGTATATTAAGCAGCATGAAAATAATGTAGCCATATACGGGGCATGTTTAAAAGAAAATAGAGTATATCATGAGAGAATTACTACTATTTCAGAACTTCCTCTTTTGATGAATTCAAAATATATTCAAAGTAATACGAAAGGGGTTTATAAGAAAGTTCGTGAAGATTTAAAAGATAGAAAATATGTATTATTCTCTGGTACTCCTTGTCAGATTGCTGGTTTATATGGTTTCTTGGGAAAAAAACGAGATGATGAGCATTTGCTGACCATAGAACTGATATGTGCAGGTGTGATGAGCCCGGAGGCCTTAGATATTCATTTGAAAAGTTTTAATTCACCAAAGTTGTTGTCATTTAGAAACAAAGTTGAAGGACAAAATTATATCAAATCTCAATGTACTACAATTGAGATAAATGGCAAACCTTTTAGATTTACCAAAAGGGATGTGGATGTTTTTTATCGTTGTTTTTCTAGCAGTATACTAGAGCGCAGGTCATGTTTTGATTGTAAATTTGCAAGATTGACAAGAGTCGCAGATATTACAATAGGAGATTTTTGGGGAGGTAACAAGGATTATAGGGAGTATGAGAAGGGAGTGAATGTTATATTAACAAATAATATGAAATCACGTGAATTCTTAAAGAATTGCACAGATTTGGAAATGTATAGTAGTACACTTGGGAAAGCAATAACTGGTAATCCTTGTCTTTTTTCAAATAAAAAATTTATTCGGTATCATCCATTCGTAAAATGGGGAAATCTATGTAGAAAATTAGTCCCAAGAAGTGTTTGGCTTCGTGTTGTGATGAATAATGCCCCATGGCGTTTTTTGTGGGGATTGTTTCGTTTAATTAGTATCATAGATGAGAAAATACAAAGACGTAAAATAATAACAAAGTATGGATATCTGTTTAATGATTGGTGGGGGGGAACACAATATTAAAATCACGACTTTTGTTGACGACAAATAAATGAAAAGAATAGGAATAATTACTATATTGAAATGTAATAATTTTGGAGCGGAACTTCAAGCATACGCTACTCAAAAGAAGTTACAGCAAATGGGCTATGATGCAGAGATTATAGATTATCTATATTATAAGCATCCGCATTTTAAATATACTAAAAAGGCTAAAACCTCTTGGAAAAGAAAATGGAAGACAGATGCTATTGAATATATAAAGTATCAGATAATTGGTAAAATATTTTCTGTGATAGGGCCTGTTTTCGTCAGGAAGCAAAAGGTTTTAGACAAGAAATTTGAGAATTTCCATCTGAAAAATACAAAACTATCAAAAACGTATCATAGTATAGAAGATCTTTATGCGGAAAAAATGAGCTATGATGTTTATATGGTAGGTAGTGACCAGGTTTGGAATCCAGGAACAGGCGCAACCCTTTCCCCATATTTTTTAACCTTTGCTCCAAAGGAAGCTAAAAAAGTTTCTTATGCATCGAGTTTCGGAGTTGCAAGAATTCCAGAAACGTTGAGGAATACCTACATAGAGTGGATTAATAATATTGATAACCTATCAGTGCGTGAAGATGCTGGATGTACCATCATTAAAGAACTAACAGGACGCAATTCTACGGTTGTATTAGATCCTACGCTTTTATTAACCAAGGATGAGTGGACAGATTTGTATAGAGGACAAAATACAGAAAGTGGATATGTGCTCATATATGAAACATATAGGTCTGCGAAATTACTTAAGATGGCATATCATTATGCAAAACGACACCATGTTAGTATATATAGGATTCAAACAAAAGCTATTCTAAATAATAAAGATGAGGGCGTTATAAATCTCGAGGATTGCGGACCGGAAGATTTCGTTAGATTGATAGCAAAAGCAGGTCTAGTACTGACAGGCTCATTCCATGGAACTGCTTTTAGCGTAAATATGGGAGTGTCTTTTTATTCCGTTTTACTCAGAGGTCGGAATAACAACTCCAGAATAACAAGTCTTCTTGAAAAACTTGAACTTGAAGACAGAATTGTGTACGAAGATGATCCATTTGAGCAAATATCATGGAACACCTATGATGTAGCTAATGCTCAAAAACTTCTTCAAACAGAAAGAGAATTATCTTTAAAATATTTAAAAGACTCAATAGATGCTTAATATTCTGATAAACGCTTATGCCGTCAGTCCTGCATGGGGTAGTGAACCAGGTATGGGATGGAATTGGGTTTCCAACCTAGCCCGTTATTGTAACCTCTATGTTATAACAGAGGGAGAATGGAAGAAAGAGATAGATATTGCATTAGAGTCCCATCCGTTTAAAGACAATCTTCACTTTTACTATCTGCCAGTATCAGATAATATACGTAAGAAGTGTTGGAATCAAGGTGATTGGAGATTTTATTATTATTACAGAAAATGGCAAAAAAGAGCCTTAAAAAAAGCTGTTGAGATTGTCAAGGGAGTTCATATAGATATCATTCATCATCTTAATATGATAGGTTTCCGTGAACCTGGATTATTATGGAAAATTGATGGATATAAGTATGTTTGGGGACCTGTTGGGGGGATGGAGACTATGCCAATAGCATACTTAAAGGGCGTAAGTACAAAAACAGCTTTATTTAATCGTTTGAAAAACACGATTAATACCTTACAATACCGATATCAACCCAACGTGCGTAAAGCCATGAGACGTGCAAATGCTGTTATCGCAGCAACAAGCGGATGCCAATGTAAAATAATGAATTATTACCATAAGGATATATATCTACTTAATGAGACAGGGTGCTATCTAGTTGACAAGACACTCACACATAAGGTTAGTTCAGATGTTTTAGACATATTATGGGTAGGTAAATACGATTTCAGAAAGCAATTGGGGCTAGCCATCAAGGTGATTGCAGAAATAAAAGACTTGAATATAAAGTTAAAGATTGCAGGGGAAGGAGAACAGGCACCTTATAAGGCTCTTGCAATAGAACTGGGTGTGGAAGACAAAATAGAATTTCTTGGGAGGGTAAATCATGATGAAATGAACACTTTAATGCAAGGCTCGGATATCTTCCTGTTTACGAGTATTATGGATGCAACAAGTACTGTGGTAATGGAAGCTATGCAGAATCAACTTCCAATAGTTTGTTTTGATACTTGTGGATTTGGCACTGTGGTAGATGAAACCATAGGAGTGAAGATACCATTAAGTAATCCTGAACAATCAGTTCAAGATTTTGCTTGTGCTATACGTAAACTGTATAATGAAAGGAATCTATTATCACGTATGTCGAATAATTGTAAAGAACGAGTGAAGGAGTTTGAGTGGGATTTTAAAGCTCAGAGAATGGTGGAGATTTATAATCGTGTTTTAGATAATTGATTCTTTAATATATGGACGTATTTAATATACATATCGAGTTTGATTCACAGGTGTTTAGAGATACCGTGGAGCAACATATCAAAGAGAAGAAAAAGGCCTACGTTTGTGTGGTGGATGCCAATGTGATAACCATAGCACAGAAAGACTTGAAGTATCGCGAGATAGTGAAGAATGCCACCATTAATACCTGTGATGGCAGCTCCATAGCGAAGATGGTGAACAAAATATACGGTACGCACTACCATGCCTACAACGGGCCGGAGGTGTTCGAGTATTACATTGAGCGACCCTACAGGCATGTGCTGGTGGGCAACACCAAAGCCAAGGTGGAGCAGATCAAGGCGTTTGTGAAGCAGAAGGGCATAGACGTGAATTTGCAGCATGTGGATGTGCCGTTTATGCCGGTGGAGGAGTTTGACTACCCGGCTATCGCCCTGCAGATTAACAAACTGAAGCCAGACATCGTGTGGGTGAGCCTGGGTGCCCCCAAGCAGGAAAAGTTCATTGCCAATATCTTCCCATATGTGGAGCAGGGCGTGCTTTTTGGCATAGGCGCGGCATTTAACTTCTATACCGGCGATTTGCACAACAACAAGAAAGAGGTGGGCGGAATACGTTTGATATGGCTGGAGAGAATACTGAAAGAGCCCAAGAAGCAACTGAAGCGCGTCGGTGGCTATTTGAGGGCTGTGCCTAAGATGTATTGGGAGGAAAGAAAAAAGGCCAAGGCTTCACGTAAGGGATAACGGTTTTGAACTCAGGATATAAAGGACGTTGAAACAGTTGGATAAAAATCAAAAAATGTTCTTCGAACTCCTGAAGGCAGGTCTGTGGGGTGACGAAAATCCGGATATACGGATTGACGGAACCACGGATTGGCAGGAGGTATACCAGCTGGCGCAGGAGCAGTCGGAACAAGGGATTGTGCTTAGTGGCCTCGAAGAACTAAGAGCTAAGAACGTAGAGCTGAATGTGCCCAAGGTGCTATTGCTGCAGTGGATTGGTGAGGTGCAGATGATTGAGCAGCGGAACAAGAAAATGAATGTCTTTGTGGCTGAACTCATTGAAAAGCTACGAAAAGAAGATATTTATGCAATACTTGTAAAAGGACAAGGAATAGCACAATGCTATGAAAAACCACTTTGGCGCTCTTCTGGTGATATAGATTTACTGCTGAGTGATTCCAATTATGATAAGGCAAAAGAAGTACTGTTACCATTGGCTGCCGACATAGAACAGGAGTTTACACACTTTAAGCACTTGGGAATGACCATCAAAGGCTGGGTGGTGGAACTGCATGGAACACTGCACAGCAGATTGTCAAAGCGTGTGGATAGGATGATAGACAAAATGCAGGGGAATGTTTTCTTTGGTGGTAATGTTAGATCATGGGACAATAATGGTACACAAATTTTTATACCGGCACCAAATGAAGATGTCATATTTGTATTTACCCATATCCTGCACCATTTTTACATTGAGGGTGTTGGCCTGAGGCAGATTTGCGACTGGTGCCGGTTGCTTTGGACGTATAGGGAATCACTGAATTACGGATTGCTGGAGTCGCGGATACAGGAGACGGGCCTGATGAGTGAATGGATGGCATTCTACAATCTGGCAAGCAGATATCTTGGTATGCCAGATTTGGATTCAAGATTCATGTTTCATGATTCGCAGTTTGATAAAAAGGCAGACAGGATTATAGATTTTGTGATGGAGACGGGTAACTTCGGGCATAACAGACATAATGCGGATGGAAAACTCGTATCTCTATGGCATAAGACAAAAGACTTTGCTCGACATGCCCAGGTATTTCCATTGGACAGCATCAAATTCTATTTCCACTTCGTTGGGGATGGAATAAAAGTAGCAATGAACAAATGAGCGGTTGCTGAAGTAAGATAATCGATTTAAATGATATAAATGGTATGAAAATACTGATTACTGGAGTTCACGGGTTTGTGGGCTCGAATTTGGTGGAGGCTCTGAAAGGCGAGCATATAATATATGGATTGGACATCATCAGTCCTTCCAAGGACGGTGTGGAGAAAACTTTTTCGTGGGAAGACCTTTCAAACGAAAACGAAAAGATCCCAGATATTGATGCCATCATCCATCTTGCAGGTAAGGCGCACGATGTGAAGAACAAAAGTGCTGCAGATGTGTATTTTAAAGTGAATACGGGACTGACACAGAGGATTTTTGATTGGTATCTGGCGCATCCTACAGCAAAGAAGTTCATACAGTTCTCAACGGTGAAGAGTGCGGCAGATAGGGTGGAAGGGGATTTCCTGACGGAGGATTGCATCCCCACGCCTGTAGGACCTTACGGGGAATCGAAGATTGCGGCAGAGAACTATATTATAGAGAAGTTTGCACCAGAGGCACTGAAGCGTCCGTTCCATAACTTTACGGATGAGGATGCTGTGGTGGATGGAAAGAAGGTGTATATCATGCGTCCGTGTATGATTCACGGTCCTGGCAACAAGGGCAATCTGAACCTGCTGTATGGTGTAGTGAGCAAAGGAATTCCCTGGCCACTGGGCGCATTTGAGAACAGACGTTCGTTTACAAGCATCGGAAACCTGCAGGAGGTGATCAAGGGCCTCCTGACCAAGGATGTTCCCAGCGGCATCTATCACATGGGTGATGATGAAGCGCTATCTACCAACGAGCTGATAGAGGTGATATGCAGTGCCCTGGGCAAGAAAGCGCATATCTGGCGCATCCCCCGCGGACTGATGAATGGCATAGCAAAGATAGGTGACGTGCTCCACCTGCCCCTGAACACCCAGCGCATGCAGAAACTCACCGAGAACTATGTAGTGTCCAACGCCAAGATCAAGGCTGCATTAGGCTTGAAAGAAATGCCGGTGAGAGCTAAGGATGGACTTAGGGAGACTATTAAGAGTTTTGCGAAGGGATGACTATTAAGGCGAACCCCACGAATCTTCTTTTATCCCGAAAATACCGAAAAACGTAAAAAACTCTAAAACAATCAAGATTAAGAGAATTTGAGAATGAGGCTTTTGAAAGCAATATGGCAGTTCCGCTCTTACGTCTTTGTGCCTCAATTGGGAAGAAGCAAAGTCAACTAAGAATTCATAATTATAAGTATATCTGAAATGATACCACCGTTTGATCATAATAATGTACTTCCGCCTTTTCAGGGAGGTGATCCTACTATACGTGGAAGTCTGTCGCCCTACAAAAGCGATATCATGGAGTTTTGTCAATATTTTGCCAAAACGCCTGCGAGAAAAGATATTTTAAAAGGGTTTGTTGAGTTTAGAATAGAATGCCTTAAATATGGCATTCAGTTAGGATATCAATGGATTGATGGCAGTTTCGTAGAGAATGTTGAGATTTCGCAGAGGAGAGACCCGCATGATATTGATGTGGTGACAATATGTGCATTGACTGACCCCAACCAGCAGATAGCTATAGCCAATAATTTTCCTGCATTTGTAGATCCAAGATTATCAAAGATAAAATATAAAGTTGATCATTATCTGTGTTTAGTCAATGTATCTCCATTTGCAACGATTGAGAATGTTAAGTATTGGAATCAACTGTTTGGGCATAACCGCGCAGGCACTTGGAAGGGTATGATAGAGTTGCCTCTATACAATAACGACGTTATGGATATGCAGGCTTTGAACTATTTAAATAGCATATAATTATGGTCTTTAATTCGGAATTGGCTTGGTTGTATAAGGAATTGGATGCTACTGAAGAACTTTTAGGTCAATATCAAGAGAGCTATTTGATGCGAATATCTTTGGAAAACAGGATTGAGGACATCAAAGGCAGAATTGAGGAGATGTCAAAGCAAGAGAACGCTCCTGAAGCTAAGATAGATATGTGGTTTTCAGGAGAGGCTGTTTTTGGTTCATTAGGTATATCTTCAGCTTTTATGGAGAAAACAATGCATTCTTTAGTTGGTATGATTCAGGCAAAAACACGCAAGAAGGTGAATGATGTCAACGCAGATCTGAAATTGAAACATAAAAAGCAAACAGCCAAGATGCCTAAGGGAAAATTTTATATAACAGGAGTGACTCATGGCTCATTTGGTTATGCAATGGAGTTTAAAGAGCAAGGTAATTTTCTGAAAGACGAAACGACTGCGAATAGTATCCAAGAGGTAATGAAGATAATAGATGATACATCGAAGGTTACCCTGAATGTTGATGATTTAATTGATACTCAACCTTTAAAACTTCTTTCGCATTTAAAGGATTTTCTGACAATTGTTGAAAAACAGCATAGTATTGTGAAAATGAAGTCAGGAGATGTTATGATGAGTCTTGACGTGCCTCATGTGGCTCGCGCCTATGATAATATATGTAAATCGGATATTACGACTAAAGAAGATTGCATCATAGGAATATTCCAAGGAGCATTTATTGAAAGTGGTAAGTTTGAATATACTGACGAGGATGGTAAGGTAAAGCATGGTGATGTATCAGAAGATCTTTCTTATGATGAAATTGCTGAGATGAATAGGGCTTTTTCCAGAAAAGATTGCAGACTTCATGTTATTCGGAATCTAGTGACATATTCTAATGGGAAGAAGAACGAGAGCGTGGAGTTGACGGGAATAGAGGCTTTGGAGTAGAATAATAATGAATGCCAATGGACAGATACTGTGACATAAGCATCGGCATAAATTGACACGATAAACGTGCTTGTATTATAATCATGGCAAGGCAGGCGAGAGAGAAATACTTGAGGTAAAGGGTTAATGGTGAATTTAAGGTCAACTAATGGTTCACGTTGAAGGGGTTATGGTTCAATGGATAAAAGTGAAAGGTTTTATGACAAATAATCGTTCTATTGCATATCTGTCAATCTTTGGTGAATATCATAAAGACGAAGATCGAGTGACTGCAGCCTTGTTGCAGATACTTCGTATAGGCGGTTCTGAACTGATGCATGCCGTGTTTGACGACTTGGATATTAACTTTGAAGCCGAAGTTAATGCACAGGTTAAAGGACAAACTAAATCGAGATCCGACGGAGAGCTGAAAGCAAATTACCATCTATTTATTGAGAGCAAAATTGATATTTGGAAAAAGACTAAACATAATCTTTTGCAATTGCAAAATCATATTATTTTAGCTCAGACAGAGAAAGCCAGTTCGCTTTATATCACAGTTGATAAAAAAAACTGCAGACATAGCTGTTTATCCTGATGTGTATTGGACAAACTGGCAGGAGGTTGTAACTCGGCTTAAGAATTACAAGTCTGATTTTAATAACGAGGTAATGTCGTTTCTTGCCAATCAATTCGAAATTCTTATAGATAATGTGGTCTTTAGCAAGAATGATGGATATACCAAGAATAATAGAGTTATAATAGTTGGTGAACATTTTGCTGAGGATGTGGCATGTAAGTATCATTTTTATTCATGTCAGCCAAACAGAAAATTCCGTGAGGCAAGTTATATTGCATTCTACCATCAAAAGCGCATCAAGTATGTATTCAAAATAAAAAGCATTCATGATGTTGAGTCACTGGAGGAGGTTCAGAATATATTGCCTAATTACTATGTACTTACAGATGTGGATAAAGAACCTCACACTTTTTTTGAATTGGAAGATGCAGACGTGCTCCCCCATATAGTTGAGCATAAGCAATTCGGACCTTTTGTGCAAAGGCAAAGGTACACATCCATTGAGAAATTGAGGAAAGCCGCATGTACAGATGATTTATGATAGTATCCCCAACCGATATAATTAAAATTCGGATATACAATTAACTATGAGTTTTGTTTTCAGACTTATAAGCAAGTGTTTTCAGGATGCCTCAGGCGTGGAATATGGGAATGCCCATTTCCTAATTGAGGAGAATGACTGGAATGACTATGATTTCTACGTCATGTACCATCTTCATGCTACTCCGTTGATAACAGGCAGCCGAACTGTGTATCTTGGCTACATCAAAATCATGAAGTCAGGACAAGAAAAGTATGACGAGTACTTGTTAAGAAAGGCATTAGGCAAGCAGGTCGAGTTTGAGGAATTGCCCGAGGACTTTGTGTCGCTAACACAGTCGATAGATGTATTTGATGGCCTAAACAATCTTCTAAAAGCTACAGAGAAGAAAGATTTCGTTAAACAGATGCACCTCATCCTCTCAACCCAGGATGATGATTATTACTCGATGGTAGAAGGACAGGAAGCATTAATAAATGGATTATTACGTGATTCTTCCATGGAGTCATATTCCCTAAAGAGAGGAAAGAAGATCATGTTGGCTGGCGAGACTCACTATGATTTGCGGAAGGAGATGATAACAGCCTCCTTTGCAAATGTGCGTAAAAGGATTCCCCTTCAGTTCTCTTGCCTGCCTGATGTTAAGACAACGATGATACCAAACGGTGTGATGACGTTTATTGGCAAGAACGGCTCTGGCAAAAGTACACTGATATATCACTTGGCAAAGATTATGTATGCTTACCCTGACCAAAGATTCCGGTTGAAAGAGGATATTGGCACAATTGAACCCATAGATATTGGAATCAGCAAGCTCTTCTTGATCTCGTATAGTCCATTTGACAATTTTGTGTTGCCAGGTATCGGTGGTGAAGACTATCGATTATTAGTAAAAGGTATGGAAACAGGAAAGGGGAGACTGGTGTTCTGCGGTATAAGGGATGTAAAATCGGAATTTGAGCGTATACTAAATAATCCGAATGATGATACCTATAACGAGTTGTTCAAACAAGTACGTTTGGAGGAAACATCTTTGAAGTCTGTAAGTTTGTTGGCGACTGAATGTATGAAGGCTTTAGGAATCATCTATAATGACAGAGAAAGGAAAAAACTCTGGGACCAAATCAGAGAGAAAGCAGCGATTCTCTTCCCGGACATAGAGCAGAAGATGTATGCTTTGATGTATAAGTCTGAGGATGAAGCAATGGCAGAATTTCTTAATCTCTCAACGGGCTTCAAATATTATCTTCATGCATTATCGCATGTAATTGCCTACATTGAGAGGGACAGCATGATACTCTTTGATGAACCAGAAAACCATATCCATCCTCCAATGCTTTCGTTTATGATGTCTTCATTACGTTATGTGATAGCTCAATATAACTCGATTCTGATGGTGGCCACTCATTCGCCAGTTATCGTGCAGGAATCATTTGCAGAGAATGTATATGTGGTTAGGAATGACAATGGCCATACCACAATAACTCATCCAAGAATAGAGACCTACGGTGCTAATATAGGTGAGATAACAAGCGAGGTCTTTGACTTAACAACTGATGTTTCAAATTATTATGAGGCATACAATAAGCTATATGACACATGGTCACTAAATGAGGAATGGGGTAGCGTAGACGAGATGTTGGAGAGTTTTAACAATCATATGAGAGGTAAGGTTAGCAATCAGATGCTGTCGTATATTATATCTAGGTATTATGATGAGCATTCAGAAGAAGAGGACAATTAAGCGATGTGGGTACTGAATAAACCGAGTTTAGCCAGATCAAAACAAGATATTGATGTGTTAATAGCACATTGTAATAATCTGGATGCCGTAGTAGACAAACCATTGTTGGAGCAACTCTATAATGATTATGACAATGGAGGTGGCGAAGTGACAACAGCTCAGTTGGCTGCTACAGATGGGAAAAAGGACGTTATCAGAGGACAATATAGTAAGACTTCTGGCAAAGATCCTAATACAGGATTAGACAAAACACTTGTTTATTTAAGAAATGAACTGCTTGATCCAGATTTTGCCGAAACATGTCCATATTGCAGTATCAATAAGCCAAATCAGCTAGATCACTATATGGACAAGAGTACATATGGTCAATTAGCTACATGCAGATTGAATCTTGTGCCGCTTTGTGGACATTGCAATTGGTTGAAGAGTGATAAACCATATAAAGACTTTATGCATCCATATTATCCTAAAGTAAGATCTAGGGTGGTATTCCTGAAAGCAGATTGCACTATTGTTCATGGTAGAGTTTGTGTTTCTTTCAGCATAGATGGTACAGCATTGGGCAATGTGGCATTGGAAGTTCGTCTTACCAGGCAGATAAGTGAGATTCGATTGGATAAGAGACTCCAGAAGGCTGTGAATGAGTTTCTTACCCATGAATTGTTAAGAAGCCATGTGCGGACAAATGCAGGACTTAGAAGGACTCTTGCTGAGATGCAGACTATTACAGGCAGACAGTATGGTGATAACGACTGGCGAACAGCAGTCATTCGAGGATTGAGAAATTGCGCTGCATTTGACATGACAGTCGTTAATAATTACCGTAATAATCCGATAGTTGTGAATAATGGTGCAGTTTTGTGAATTATTAAATTGAGATTTTGAAATGAGTGTATACCTAAGATGTCAGGGGACAGGTTCCTGACACGGGTTCCTGACACGGGTAGCGGATACATGCCCACTGGGGCAGATAGCTTACCTTGCTCTTTGAATGATTCCTCGGTCTATGCCAGTTAGTCTTTGAAGCTGACGGACTGATGCTCCAAGTTCTTTGAGTTGAATGAAAGACTGCCGCTGGGTTTCTCTGTCGAGCTTCTGGAATTCGCTGCTACTTGAAACGCCTGTAATTCTGATAATCTGTTGCCATGCCTGATCATCGGAGAGCCTGAGACGAGGCTGCTCTAAATCATTGTCAAGGAAGTTGGCATCATCAGGTAGTAGGTCGTTAACCCATTCGTTGAGATCTTTGAAGGGAATACGCTTTAAGACAGTTCTAGTGTTGCAAATCTGAAAGACGGGTTCAACAGAACCATCATATTCGCCCCAGCTGCTATATTCGTAGTCCTTTACCTGTGTAACAACACCTGCTTTGACAGGATTGACTTTCGTCTTCCTCCTCCTTGCAAGGCATTGCTGATGCGAGCATCGCTCTGCATTTGCTTCGTTCGTCGGTTCTGATGGATGTAGCGGAGTAGGGTAGTGATTGTAACGGTTATGGGTTAACGGTTAAAGACTTGCGCAAGCCTGATAGCATCTTAGCTACCTCAGTAAATTGAGGGCGTAATGCTTCAAGTTGTTCTGTTTGAATATAGCCAAGGTCACTTGCTGTTTGCAATTCACAGAATACCTCAGTCAGTGATCCGAAGGCAATTTCGATAAAATGTACCTTCTCCTTAGGTGATTGCCTGCCACTGCCCTCTGCTATGTTTGCAGTAATAGAAGTGGCAGCCCGACGCACCTGATCGCCAAGTGCGTAGCATTCCTCTTTGGGGAACTGATTCTGCAGTAGATAAATATCCTTTACCAACTGTCTTGACAACTGATAAACTCTTAAATTTTCGAACGAAAACATATCTTTAACCTTTAACCGTTAATCTTTAAACTTTACCCAGCGGTTCCTGATGAAACTCTAGCTTGTCTAGGCATGTCGTTTTTGCTTTTTGGAGGGCAAAGGTACGAAATATTCTAGACAGCAAGCACAGAATACACGTTTTTTTGTTTGGCGTGTGACTATTCAGTGTGACATGGGGATGGGGACAGTTCCTCGTCACGTATTAAATAAATCAATAAGCCTATGAAAACAATGATTCTGGTTAGGGGGACTTCAAATAGAGGGAAGTCCCAAAGTATAAAGAGGTTGGCAATGAAGATGCCTTTTACCTCGATAATTAAATCATGGCATAATGATGACTATGATTCGTATGTGATAGGTACTGTTAAAGACAATGAGAAGAAAGAACATATCGTAGGCATTGAGAGCCAAGGGGATCCTGGTTCTAATCAGAGTGAATGGATAATGGCATGCATAGATGCTGATTGTGAGGTTATTGTTGCTGCATGTCGTTCATATGGTAAGACATATGATGATGCATATCGATTGGCT
Source organism: Prevotella sp. E13-17 (assembly GCF_022024035.1). Lineage (NCBI taxonomy): Bacteria > Pseudomonadati > Bacteroidota > Bacteroidia > Bacteroidales > Prevotellaceae > Prevotella > Prevotella sp. E13-17. The sequence goes on along the minus strand of NZ_CP091787.1, from coordinate 2,460,367 downwards.
CGTGATAATGGATATGAGGTGGTTGAGGTGACCACTCATTTCCATAGAAGAGGCCCCGAACTCTCTAATGGTACAGACCTCAGAGACGTGTTTGCTGAGAACATGGTGAATTTAGTTTTGAAATGTTTGGAGTGATAAATTATGAGTGAGAAACAATCTGGTAATATGAAGGAGTGTTTAGTCATGATGCCTTTTACGGAACCTGCTGGTTATGCGCAGGGACATTTCAAACGGGTATATGATTATCTGATAAAGCCTGCTTGTGAGAAGGCTGGGTTTAAAGCAAAGCGTGTTGATGAGAATGCGAAGACGAGCCTGATAGTCTTGGATATACTTAATATGATCCTGGATTGTGATATGGCTATCTGTGATCTTAGCTCACGAAATCCGAATGTGTTCTATGAACTTGGCTTGAGGCAGGCTTTTGATAAGAAATGTGTGCTTATCATTGATTCTAAGACGGACAGGCCATTTGATACGTCAATGCTCCGCACAACGACGTATGACGAGTCTCTGAGAATAGATCTTATCAATGAGAAAGTGGAGGAGCTGACAAACGCGATAAAGGAGACTTATAATAACAGAACTTCTGATGGTAACTCTTTGGTACAGCTGCTTTCTGTTAAGAGTGGTGCTAAAATTCCGGAAAAAAGGGAGATGAACGAGGATCTGAGTATCGTTTTGAATGCGATACAAGGGCTGTCTGCGAAGTTTGGCACAAAGAGACAGCAGGATTCCTCCGCGGGTAATAGCTTTACGTTGCCGAATGGTGATGTGTTGTCTCGTAATGAGGATCTTTTCACTATACGGGAGAGTGGCTTGAATGATCGTTATGGTCATGTGGAGGATGTCGGCTCTTCGTATGTGCTCATTTTGGAAGATAATGGAAAACTCTCTATGGTCCGCAAGGATGATATAGAGTTCTGGAAAGATAAATCGATATATCCTTTCTGGTAAGCAGATATGGATACTGCGGAGTTTATCACATTGTGTGACGGGATACCTGCTGAAGTGCGACAAGACTGTCCTCGCAGAAGTACCTATAAGGAGGAACGCATAAAGATAAAAAATGCACTGACCCCTGTGGATGATGAAGGTGGGTGACAGGGTGACAGTTCCGCGTCACGTGAATAATCTCCAAGAAACGTATGCGAATGCATATAAGAGGGAACATAAGGACGCTACAGAAATAATGGCCCAATTGATTAATATTGTGGACTGGGAGGAGTTTCGTAAGCAACAGTTCTATAAAGGAACGGATGAGAATGTATCAGCGACCATTAAAGTTTATTATGACGAGACGCAAAAATGGATGTCGCCAGTTAGGAGTGGAAGAAACTATGTGAATATTATATTGGTATTGCAGATAATAGTGAAGTATATCTGTTTTCTATTTACAATATGGATACTATTCGATAGTTTGAAAATTAATTTTGGGTAAGGATTAAAGTTTATCAATATGTGTAGGATAGGAAAGTCCTTCTATAAAAGAAAGCTTGTGTGGCTTAGATGCAATTTGCTTGGTATTATGCTAGCTATGGTGCTAGTGTTGTTCCTCGCTAATTTCTGCCTGATATTTCTTCCATTTGATAAGGAACAGAGAGGTACATTTGGTGACCAGTTCGGAGCTGTGAATGCGCTTTTTTCAGGACTGGCCTTTGCTGGATTGATATATACTATCATCTTGCAGCGGCATGATTTGAAACTTCAGAGGAGGGACTTACTCTACCAGAGGCGTGAATTGGAGTTAACACGAAAAGAAATGGAGGATCAGACTGCTGAGTTTGAGAAACAGAACGAAACACTGAAGATTCAGCGGTTTGAGAATACGTTCTTTAATATGCTAAGCCAGTTTCAGGAGGTGGTGAATTCTTTGTCTATATCGGCTCAGATAAATGGGGAAAATGTTGATTTGTCAGGAAGGGAAGCTTTTCAAACGTTATTTGAAGGAGCTGTTATTTGTGTGAATAATCCTAATGATGATAGAGATAGACAACCCTTTTGGGGGATGAGAGGTGCTATAGAGGCACTTGGGCTGGAAGGATATTCGCATTCTGACGAACCAACGCAATTTGACCATTATTTCAGACTATTATACCGCATTTTGAAATTTGTGAAGAATACATCCCTGATTACAAAGTTTGAAGATGAATATGAATATACTGCAATGCTTAGAGCAGTGTTGTCTCGATATGAATTGGTATGGTTGTTCTATAATGGATTGACCAATGGTGAGGAAAAACTAAAACCGTTGATTGAGAGGTATGCTATGTTGAAGAATCTTAGGGATGACTTGTTGGTAGATGGCGTAGACGTGGGGAGCTATGCGGAATCTGCGTATAGAAAAACGAAACCTGATGAATGAGAAGAACCAGCTAAGAATAGCAGGGAAGTGGACGGAGACTAAAGATGTTTTTAATAGAAGTAAATAAAAAGCGAACATGAAGAAGAGTAGGTGGCTATATTATACAGTAGGAGTTGCCGCACTCCCAATAATTGTTAGGATAATCGTATTTATCCTGATGACTCATAAGGATTGGGCGGTTTTGGTCAATGCTGTTGATTTCGTATTCTTTGGGTTAACTCTTAACCTCTCAAATATGAATGAATTGAACAGTCTGAGATTAAAAGGACGTAAAACCACGATAAGCGAGGATGAAAAGGAAAAACTATCAGCTTGGTCCATTGGTGCTATTGTGGTGCTGTGTATTATCTTGGGCTTTTTATATGTTCCCCATGGAGGGCAGACTGAGTTTAATCCGACAGCCATGCTTATAGCTTCAATCTCGCTGGCAATAGCATCGTTTTTTCTTAGTTTTAGAGTAATAAACAAAATAAATACTATAGAGGTATGAGTACAATAGATATTCTGTTTGTTGTAGGCGTAATTGCCTTTTGCTTCTACGGCGTTTATCTTGGAACCAGAACAATGCACGATATACGTAAGAGAAGCATTGATAAATTTATGGAAAGGCGAAATGAAATAAGAAAGGAGTTTGAACATGGAAAATAAGATAAAGTCGTTCATCTATCTTGATAATGATAAGATGTATTCTATATCGTCACAGTTGTTTGAGGGGCTGACGGAATATATCTTGAAGGATAGTAAAGTAACAGCTACTGAGGATGATCAACAAAAAATGCATACCTTCAGCGGTAGTATTATGCGAGAACTTTTTCAATACGAAAGGGGCTCCTCGGAGAAGAGATATTTCCACGACTATGCATATAGTTTATTTGAAAAGGAACTAACGGAGCGCGGTCTACTGAGCACTATTGAAGACTGTGTTGATTTGGGTGATATGACAGGTAAACAATTCGTAAAGGTAAGCGGCAAGGCATATTTCAACGATTATAAGGCCTTGAAGGAAACCTTTGGAAGATTTAATGAAATAGGTACTGCCTTAGGCTATATCCAGTGCTATGGGCCAATGGGAGAGGTTCTGACTAAGATAGATGAGGTGACAAAACAAATTAATGATAGAAACCAAAAGGCTAAAGTATCACAGAAAAAGAATGCAATAGATAGTGTCTTTAAGAGATATCTTCAGGAACAAGGGCTCATTGTTAATGAGAAGTTCGCAGAGAATTTGGTAAAACTGTATGATTTCGGTTATAAGGATATGTTTGCGGTACATATTCCTTACCGATTTAGCAATAACGTTTTTGCATCTATACTAAATAGGGAGTTTCTAAAAGAAAATGAAGAAAGTCTGATAGCCAAATATTCACGAAGGACAGAGGTCGAGTTTTCTATTGTAGGACTATTGACTCAATGTGGCGGAGATAAAGCGATGATTGATTCAGATGCCCCTGAAGAATCTATAAAAAAAGCCAGTTTAAATTTTACAAGTATTATCAGCAATCTTGAAGATACTTTTAATGGCAGACTGGGGAATGAGTATATAATTGATCCGATTGCCATATATAGAGAAATATAAACAGGTGTCAAGAAGGATTGGAAGAACTGGCGGTTCATGATTAACGCTTTGATAAGAAGGCAGATATTCGATAGGAGTGTTATCGCTGATGGATATGATGCGTGAATATCATGTTGTTCGAGATAAAAGGAGAAAACGGAGATGGAATGGACTTGGTTAAATCTTGTAGCTTATATTTTAATACCCATCTTAACGGCAGGAATAGGTGGATGGGTTGGAGCGTTTTTTGGAAATAAATATCGAAAGGACAAAGAGTCTAAGGAGAAAGAAATTGTTCGTGATATCGCTGTCAAAGCACTGAATATATTGAAATCTTATGCCAAAAAGTCGTATAGAGAGGCTGAAGGAGAATTTAATAGAGCGATGTCGATTGCGGAGAAAAGGACAGTTATAGTTGCTTTGCACAAATTGGGCATTCCGTTTGGCGTTCCATCAAATGAATCATTCAATATAAGAAAGATACATTTTGTTGACACTATGGTCAATGAAGATGATATTGATGGTATTTTGATTCAAATATCTAAGGGCTATTGTGATACTTTGTTCTATATTGATCCGGATTCTTATTTCTCTTCAAATTTCACATTGTTTGCCATGAGAAATGCTGGAAAGAAGTATGTGACAGAGATCTTGGCGAAGAGTAAGGTAAATACAGACACAAAGATAATGACTGAACCGATTGAGCTTGGGGCGATTTTCACGCTTGGCGAGTTTAAAGCAATTCAAGTCCTGAGAGAACAAGTGAGAGATCAGATGTATTTTGACAAGAATGGTGAGCCTATTAAAGAAAGAATTGATACGTTATTGAAAGATATAGATTTGGGGTTGTGGGATTCTTATCTGATGTGGAACTATGAGAATTATCAAAGCGTCAAAGCTCAAGTCCAGATGGGTCAGATAATTTGCAACCCACAACCGCTGATTAATCCAATGCCAGTGTCCATTTCAGGAAAAAAGGAAGAAAAAGAGGTGAAACAAAAACTGTCATGAATTTGGATGATATGGAGTTCATGGCAACTGTCTTATACTGATATAGGTTGACACATTTAGGAACTTAATAAATGTGTTAAACTTATGAAAAGAACGTATCAAAGGACTCCAAAGGAGAAAAGAGACGAGATTGTCTCAGTATTTTTAAGTGGCGACAACAGCGCAGAAGAGCTGGCCGAGTACTACAATGTTAACCCACATACGATAAGAACTTGGGTTAAGAGATATCGACATTCAAAAAAAGTTGTATCTTTGCAGGCGGATACCAAAGCGCTTGAAGATATGGCACGTAAGAAGAAAGAGGAGAAATCTCCTGAGGTACTGGCACTTGAAGCCCGTGTCCGCGAGCTGGAGTTGCAGAATCTGGCCCTGAACACTCTGATTGACGTAGCCGAAAAGAACGGAATTGATATCAGAAAAAAATCTGGGGCCAAGCAGTAGAAGAACTTCATAGGCAGCATGGCCTGACGGTAACTGCTGCCTGTGATCTGCTTGGCCGAAGCAGGCAGGCCTATTACAAGAAGAAGACGGATGAAACGGAACGGTTGGCCCGTGAGATTCATATTCTTGATGCTGTACGTGAGATACGTGAGATTGATCCAGGGATTGGAGGAGTAAAACTCTGGTTGATGCTTGGTGTAATGTTTAATACGGGTTGGATGCCTGGGCGCGATAAATTTATGAATTTACTTCGTCGCCACAAACTGATGCAGAAGCCTCGCAAAAGCCGCTCTACAACGAACTCCAACCATCGATACCACAAATGGAAGAATCTTATTAAAGGATTCATTCCTACAGCACCCAACCAGCTCTGGGTGAGCGATATTACTTACATTGAACTCAAGAGCGGATGCTGCTATCTGCATCTCGTAACGGATGCCTATTCAAAGAAGATTGTTGGCTGGTATCTGGCAGAATCTCTCTCATCTGCATTTACGCTCAAGGCTCTCCGCATGGCTATAGAACAGGCTGGCGGTGGCGACCTCTCCGGACTCATTCACCACTCTGACCGAGGTGTACAGTACTGCTGCGATTCGTATGTGGAAGAATTGCTAAAACATAACATATTAATATCCATGACAGAGGACTACAAACCTACTGATAACGGCATTGCAGAGCGTGTGAACGAAACAATCAAGTACGAGAGCGTCTATCGTCAGGAAAGGCGATTCGCAACGTATGAAGAGGCTCTTGAGCAGATAAAGCGCTTTGTTGATTTCTATAACAGCAGGCGTCCTCACTACAGCATCGGCATGCAGACTCCAAATGCTGTTCACGAACAGACTGGTGAACAGAAAAAGATGTGGAAGAATAAAATATATCGCAAGAATGAACAGAATCTGCAGATTAATCCATAACTTTGCAGGCGGAATGCTGGAGGGCACTCTTTGGAGGCTTTGCGCCTCCAGCCGCTTGGCAAACCACCGCAGTGTTTTTCATAGTTGTCAACAGTTTCAGGAAAAAGACAACCTTTTCAGTAAAGGTGTCAACGTTTCTAGTAAATTGTCAACTAATTCAGGAAATCGACTGTCAACTACATCAGGAAAAAAGCAATAAACTGTCAACCAAAATCAGGAAAAGACAAACTGATGGTTCATGATTAATGGTTCATTGTTCATGCTTCAGGGTTCGTGGTTCAGGGTTGGCTGGCGCATGGAGAAATAACCGTGAACCGGGAATCTTGAACTATTAACCGGAAGTGGCGAATAGCAGCGCTTTTCAACAATTACCTGCAGATTTAAAGAAGTCTCTGTTAATAGAATTGAAGGGTAAAAGAGCATCATTGCGTCAGTTGGAGAGATTGACAGGAATCAGTAAAAGCATGATTTATCGCATGTGATGAAATAGGGACCGTCCCTGTGTTTCAAATGCGTTTGCGACGTAGAGATATGTTTGGACAATCAAGAGGAATGTAAGTTTAAGATGCCATTCCATATCAATTCTCAAGATTGGCAAAATGGAAGAGTTTGAAGTAGATACCTCGGCGTATTATAAGTGATGCTGGGGTGGCTGGCATAGCGCGCTACGCTGGGATTATGGAATTAATGTAAAAGACTATCTGTTATGGAACTGAAAGTTAAAGACTTTGTAAATTCAATAGATTTGAGCAAGGCAGAAGTGTTTCTTCCGCTTTATGAGTCTGTTGTCAATTCTATTATCAGCTTGGACAAAGTAACACGCGAAGAGAAGAGAATAGAGGTTTTCATTGAGCGTGCTGCAGGAGAATATGTTTCGGATTTGTATGGTCGAGACGTTCCACCTATTCAGGACATAACAATCATAGATAACGGACAGGGCTTTACAGAAGAAAACTTTATTTCGTTCAATAGTCCTTACGGTGATTTGAACAGGAAAAAGTATGGATGTAAAGGCGTTGGCCGTTTTACCATATTGGCACTCTTTGAAAGGATGGAGATAACTAGCATCTATGAAGAAGACGGAAAATGGTGGAAACGCTCATTCAAGTTCGACAAAGATAACGAAATAACAGAAGAGACAAAGGAAGAGATAGAACCATCGGCACCACAAACAAAAGTTGTATTAAGGAACTGTAATAACAAGGAGCTTATATCAAGTACGGCCCGTAATGCTGAGGATATAGCGCGCGGAATCATGGAGCATTGCTTCATTTATTACTTGTGTGATAATCTGCCAATCATCAACATTACAGAGAAAACACAAGATGGTAAAAACAGTTCGCTGAGTGTGAACAACTATTTTTCTTTGGAATCAAAAGAGAAGGAGAAAGACATTGAGGTAGAGGGGAAGAAGTTTCACTTATATGTGGTGAAGTCTGATAAGATTACTAGCCGAAAGTATAACTATGTTTTACTTTGTGCTAATTCTCGAGTAGTCGGTGCTAAAAGAAACTTGGCTGATGTTGATTCACTGTATAACTATCCGATAACAGAAAATGGAGAGTCGAAATTTATAGACATCTATGTGGTATCCGAATACTTGGATAATAGTGTCAACAATGCAAGAACAATGTTTAAGATACCCGAAAAGGCAGATGATATGCCATATTTAGAGGGTATGGAGAAAGTGGTTACGATTGAGGATATTCTGAGAGGCGTGGCCAAAGAGATTTCAACCATGTACGAGACTTATGCGGTTGAAACCAAGAAGAGAAACATAGAGGAGGTAAAGAACTATATAACAACAACATCGCCTGAATACAGGAGTTTTCTGCTGAGGGATGATGTCCTTGAGGCAATGCCACCGAATCTAACTGATGAAAAGAAAGACGCATACCTACATGGTGTGGCATATAACGAGAACAAGAAGATATCTGAAAAGATAGATAAGTTTATCCAGCTACGCGAAGTGAACGAAGAGGAGATAAGTGGAATTATTGACACTATCAAGAAGCGAACAGCGTATGATGCAGACAATTTGGTTGCCTACGTCACTCGTCGTAAAGCCATCATATCTTTGTTTGAAAAGATGCTGGAAATGAAAGAGGATGGGAAATATGAGTTGGAGAGCATGATTCATAACTTGATATTCCCAATGGGGCTCACCAACGAGAGCGTTAACTATCAGTACCATAATCTTTGGCTCCTTGATGACAGATTCTCGACTTTCAGGTATATTGCATCAGATAAATCTATCACTTCTATGAGTCAGATAAGGAGTTCGAAGGAACCTGACATCGTGATGATAAACGATGACCATCTGTTGGTAAACAATGCTATATCATACGGAGACAAAGAGATGGGTGAGGTTGGCTCAATGGTTATCTTCGAGTTCAAAAGACCTGGCGATACTGCGCATCAAAAGAAGAAGACCGATAACAGATGGGAGTTTTCGGAGTTGGTGGAAAAATACTTTGAAGACTTTTTATATGGAAAAGAAAAAGAGAAAAAGAATTGGAAAGGTCAGAAGGTTCATGTAACTGAAGATACACCCAAGTATGGCTATGTAGTGATGGATGAAATGCCCGATGAGCTTATCCGTTATAATAAGAACCATCAGTGGCGAAAAACGCCGTTTGGGTCATACTATAAGATTAACCCAGATTTGAACCTTCATATTGAGGCAATGGATTTCCATACGCTATTGAAGAATGCGAAGGAAAGGAATAATCCGTTTTTTGACCATTTGTTTACGTCGAAGATGTAATGATTTAATGCTGGAAAAATGGCTCATCACAAAAAGATTGGAATTCGAGGAGCTTCACCGAGAAGGAAAAAGAAGCATAAGAAGTCTAGGCGGAATATTGACCGCCAGGGCTCTATTATGTCAACTAAAGCTGAGTTTATGAGTCCTGATACTGATGTTACCAAATTCAGAATTGCTGTAATTGAATCATTATCAGATGGTGAATCAAAAACAGGCACAAATTTATATGAAGGCGAACTGAAACCATTGACACTTAAAGATGAGTCGCTCACAGCCTCTTTGCATGTGGTGAACGATATAACTAATTTCAAGAGAGCGATTGATGAGATTGCTGATAGTCTTGGTGGTGATGAACTCGTTACGCTTCACATAGAGGCACATGGCGCTGGTGAGAATGGAATTCGTCTTGCTTCAGGTGACAATTTAGGCTGGAAAGATTTTATGGATGAATGCCGTAAGTTGAACGATAAAATAAGTGGTCTACTGGTAGTTACATTGTCAATGTGCTATTCTTTTCCGATATTGGGCAGTATAGACCCAACACAAAGGGCTCCATTTAAGGCGATACTATTGACTAATAGGGATGTGACTGTTGACGAAGTGGAGCGTGGGTTTACCGCATTCTATAATAGCTATAAAAATCCTCTTGATGTTTTCAAGGCTACAGGTGTTATTAGGGATGAAGTGAATAAAGGTGATGAAAAATCCAGCCCTTTTCATTTGATGGTTGCCGACCACATATTTGATTTATTTACCAATCCTGATAGAGATCCTGATGGTTTTGCTCATATCGTCAACGATAACTTTTGTAGGCTAAAGGCCCAATATCCTGAATATACAAGAGAACGTACAGAGAAAGAGATTAGGGCAATGATGAACGATTTAGCAAAAAATGGGAGAGACTATTTCTTGTTCTATGATAGGGTGAAAGGTAAAGAGTTGATGGAACTTACGGAGCAAAATAAACGTAAGAATCAGTGGGTATGATTTCATTTTAAGCGAAATGGCACAGACAGAGCAAGAAATGTTGATAGGGCAACATCCTGTCGCACCTCAGATATACGGCGTTTGGCTAAATGCTACAGACCTTCCCACAACAGGGAATAAGAAACATCGTATGTTGGAGGAAAATACTGGTATGCGTAATGCTGCCATCGATGAGCTTGCTAAATGGATTGTTGACTACCATGTGCATAGCCATAGTAGAAGGAAAATCATAAATACACGGAAGAAAGCTATTCTTGATAAACACGGATTAGAAACATTCATAGATAATATGAAGTTACTCCCAAAAGCTGAAAATACGAAGAAAGGCAATCTTGGGGAGATTGTTTTGATGGAGTATCTGAAAGAAAGCAGGGGCTTTGACCCCATTGTTCATAAGTTACAATACAATACGAATACAGACCAGGCAATGAAAGGTGACGATGTCCTCCTTTTCAAACGTGACAATCTTTTCTCAGAGGTGATTTATGGTGAATGCAAGTTTAGAAGCACACCCAGCAAAGCCGTTGTTAATGAAATAGTCAATAACTTACAGGGGTTAAAAAGACTTCCTGTGTCAATGGAATTTGTGGCCAATGTCTTGGATGACAGGGGAGAGTATGATTTGGCTGATAGTATTTCAGAACTCCACCAGAAAGTGGAAGATGGTAGTGTGCCCGTTACAAATGTCGGGTTTCTGATTAGCACTAAATCGGATGCAAGAGCTGGCGAAGATACAACAAAGCAGGTGGAGAAACATCTAAAATCAACGAACTCACGTTTGGTTATGATTTCACTTGGCGTTGATAATCCAGTTGAGATTGTAGACGAGGCCTTTAAAAGAGCTGATGCAATAATCAAGTCATTATAAACTTATGCCTTCATTACAACAAATAGAGAAGATCGCGTCACGTTTGGAGCGCTATTCAACCTATAAGACCTTGCAGGCGCAAGCTAATGCAAGATATATACTCTATGGTGTACATGAGGATGAAGCCAACTTCCCACAATTTGACCAAAGACTAACTTTCAGGTCAGAGAATGTGGCATATATTTGCCTGGAAATAGCCTGTACTTATTATAACAACCAACGACACGAATCCGCATCTACCTATTTCAATAAGGGTGCCCAATTGCTAGAATATAATTTCGCAAACAGTCAGACAGAGATTCCAGAACGAGGATTCAATCTGATGATTTGTGGTTTGGCATATTATTGTGCGAGCCAATATTCGAAAGCCTTTGTTGTAATATCAAAAGGAAGGTACGACGGTTTCATCAACCGAATCATCTATGCTTTTTTGAACAGACGCTTTAATTTGTTGGAAAATGAGATTAAAAATGTGCTGTTGGAAGAAGAGCATAAAGAAGAAATAACACCTTATGATATTTTGCTAGCGCGAGCGTTCTCTCTGGTTTTGAACTACTTTTATTATGGGAATCAAAGGTACTTAGATGAATCAATAGAAATATTAAGGGATGCTACAGAACTGGCTTTATTAGACGTTGATGCTGAAATCTGGTGGCTTTTTAGACTATTGACTATAGTGTTTGACGGATTTAATGATAGTTCACTCTGGAAAAACCTTCACAATCATCCTATGTTTACAGTGGATAATAACGGATGGCGAGCAGTTTGGGAATGGCTAGGTATGCCTGAAAAGGACTGGGATGCAAGTGCAAAGGAAAAGTTGGAACTGTATATACACTCGCAGACTTTCAAAAAAGCTCCAATAACAGAATTGTTTGTTAGCCAAAGGAATGCATTGCAAAAAGTTCTTATGGAAGAGAGTTCAGTTGTAAGTATGCCAACCAGTAGTGGTAAAACTCGAATAGCAGAGATAGTGATATTGCAGTCTCTGCTTCGAGATACATCATCAAAGGTGTTATATATAGCACCTTATCGTTCGTTGGCTTCTGAGGTAGAGGAAACGCTGACTAATGCATTCGATCCAATGGGTTTTAAAGTGACCCACCTGTATGGTGGTGCGCAAATTACGGCCTTGGACAGGAATGAGATGGAAACCGCTAGGGTGATGATAGCTACGCCAGAGAAAGCCAAAGCAATACTTCGTATTAATGATGAAGAAATGAACAGCATCAAGTTGGTGGTGATGGATGAAGGCCACCTCCTTCGTCCAAAGCCAAGAGAAATAGCCAACGAGATGTTTACTGAAGAATTGCGTAGAATCGTTAAACAGAATAGAGGTAAATTTCTGCTCTTGTCAGCAGTACTTCCCAACGCTAACGATATATCACAGTGGCTTTCGAGTAAACAGGATAATGTAGTTCATGATACGTGGAGACCATCCTCCCAGCGTATAGGACTGATGTGTTATCGGGGCAACAGAATAGATATTGAATGGCAAGGAGAAGTACCTTGTTTTAATAGCAGTTTTGTGAAAACAAACGGAGATAAGAAACAATCTATAGCGGAAGCTGCCATTAAATTATCAGAACTTGGGGCGGTGCTAATCTATATTACAAGACCGGATTGGGTTTTACCAAATGCCAGAACTATGTTCCGGTTGATAAAGGATTATCCTGATATTGATTGGGGGGATGACGATTTGGATTGGAAACGATTCAATTTGGTATGTCAAGAATTGGAGGAAGACCGTGAGTATATAGATTTAGCAAAAAAGGGTATTCTGTGTCACAGCGCCAAAATGAAGGTAGATGTGCGTAGGTATATGGAACGACTTTTAAGAAAAGGCAAAGCACGTTTTATATACGCCACAAATACATTGGCACAGGGCGTAAACCTCGGAGTTTCTACACTGATAGTCACTAATACGGTATTAGGAAGGGGAACATATTTGAGTACGAATGATTTCTGGAATATGGCAGGTAGAGCAGGTCGTTCTTACATTGATACTGAAGGTAAAATCCTTTTTGTTTGCGATTGTACTCGGGATGAAAAGAAAAGTAGGCGGCAAGCGGCAAGATATATGGATAAAATAGCTACAGATAAAGCAATCAGTGGCGTATATGTATATCTTAGTAAACTATGCGCGATTCAATGGGAAATGGATATTGACTTTAACCAACTTCTTGAGCTTATTGCAGAAAATCAATTAGACCGGTTGCCGCAAGAAGATGGCGATTTGTCGTGGAATGCTTTTTTTGAGTTGATAGATGATTCACTATTGACGCTTGACCAGGCATATAGGGATAGTGACAGTGATGATGTGCAGTGGGTAGACGAACACTTTAAAAATTCATTGGCAGTTATTCAGGAAGAAGACGAGGCTTTAAGGTCGCAACATTTAGAAATCATTAAAGCTAGAGTACATGCTTTAAGAAGATTTATAAATGGAGAAGTGATGCCCCGTGCATTTGCTTCTTCTGGAATACCTCTGAAAGCGGCTATTTATTTAGACGAGAAAGCAGATGAACTGATGAGAATCGCAGATGAGTACATTAATTCGTCGCATAAGTTTGATGATAAGTTGTATTTCTTCCATCAATTTGACCAGATTGCTCAGGATATTCCTTCAGAAAGGATAAATGTTCCAGATATGGATGTGCTAGGTAGTATTCGTATAGATTGGTTCTCTGGTGAACCAATGAACTATAACGAGATTAGTTTGGCTGAATCATATTATGGAAACACTGTGTCTTGGCTGTTGAATGCGTTGGTAAGCAGATTCAGCGAGGTAGATGAAGATAGGATTAAAGAATGTTATGAGGAAATGAGCCTGATGGCATCATACGGTGTTCCTTCTAGATGGGCTGCACGGTTATACCTATGCGGTATTAATTCCAGAAAAGTGGCTACTGAGTTGTCTCTTATGTTAGATGAGATTGACAGTTCTTCTACAAAATATGCCGTTGCCAAATATGTGCGGCAAAATGCTAATGAACTTCTGAAAAATGAGAAATGTTCTGATTTGGCTAAAGCATGGCTCGAAGTGTTTAATACAAGACCTCCGATGACCAAGAGAGAAATTAAGTATGTCCGCAATTTCCATTTTAAGAAAGATGAAACGGATATACCCTCTTTTCTTATATGTAAGAAAACATCAAAAAGCGCTTTTTTGTGCTCTGTTGATTTGAAATATAAACGTTCTGTAACGGACACTGAAAGATTGCCTTTTTCAGATGTAGCAGATGTACCAGGTGTGTTTTTTATTAGAGATGGAGATGTGTGGAGGATGAAAAACGTCAATCCGTATATTTCTGTTGCAGAAGAATAATGAGGGGCTGTATTAAAATGGAAGGCTATGAAGTGTACAACAATCGTATATAACCAAATGATTGAGGATTGTAAGGAAATCGCAATTGAATTCAAAAGGGCCGTTGCTACGGAAAGGGAAAGTCTAGATCCGTTGAATAATGAAGATGACATGGAAAAGATGGAAGTCTCTGCAGATTCACTGAACGACCTTTTTGAGAAATTTAAGGTGGTGATGGGATTGAATTGTAAACTTGATTTCTTCCGTGATAATGATGAGGAATACGGGCGATATAGTGAACATAATAATGCCGTGTACCTGCCATATTGTATTGGGATGGATAAAGAGAATGCTATTGTTGAACACATGGCTCATGAGTTGTATCATGCATTTCAGTATGCTGCTATATGTTCGCCAGCATCTTACCCTTGTTTTGATACTGATACTATCAGGCATTGGGAATATGAGTTTCATAACTATGGGAGCGGTGCTAAGGATATAAGACAGTATCTTGGACAGGAGATTGAAAAAACGGCAAAGGAGTTCGGAAAGTTGATAGGAGGGGCGTAGTTTGCTTGGAGTATAGCAATTAACTCAATAGGAAATAATTAATTATTTAGATGAAATATATTATTATAGCAGTGCTGCTGTTGGCAGCAGAGTTGATTTACTTCCGCATAGCGGATAAGTGTAACATTATTGATAAGCCGAATGAAAGGTCGAGCCATAGCACGATAGTGCTACGTGGAGGAGGAGTGATATTTGCAATATCTATCTTTGTTTGGATGATATTGCAAATGGTTAATGGTGAATGGTTAACGGTGCAGGATTATTTGCCATTTATGGTTGGATTGTTGATGGTGGCCGGGATTAGCTTTGTGGATGATATCCACTCGTTGCCAGATAGTCTGCGCATGGTGGTGCAGATAGTATCGATTCTGCTGATGTTTTGGAGCATCAATCTCGGTTCAGGGGGCACGGTTCAAGGTGCTTGGTTCTGGCAGGTGGTGATTGCGCTGGTGGCGCTGTTCTTCTGTGTGGGGGCCACCAATATCATCAACTTTATGGATGGTATCAATGGAATAACGGCAGGGTATGCGCTGGCAATGCTGGTTCCGCTAATGCTGTTAAATTCAGGTTCTTGCGTCCCGTTGGTAGCAAGCGAGCAGAGCTCGAGCGCAAGTGTTCAAGGGTTTATTGAACCGAGTTATCTTATAGTGGCGATTATTGGGGTGCTGGTGTTTAGTCTGTTTAACTTCAGACCGAAGGGTAAGGCGAAGTGCTTTGCGGGGGATGTAGGTTCGATAGGTATCGCGTTTATCATTCTGTTTGCATTGGGTAAGTTGATGCTGGCTACGCAGGATGTGACATGGATCGTGTTCTTCCTGGTATATGGTATTGATGGTAGTATGACGATATTCCATCGCATTATGTTGCACGAGAACTTAGGGCAGGCCCATCGTAAGCATGCTTATCAGCTGATGGCGAATGAGTTGAAGATGAGCCATGTGGTGGTGAGTCTGCTGTATATGGCTATGCAGCTGGTGGTGAGTCTGGGCTTTATCTATCTGTGCCCGAATACGGTGTTGGCGCACTGGATTTATCTGGTGGGGGCTGCGCTCGTTTTAGCGATTATGTATATCCTCTTTATGCGTAAGTACTACCACTTGCACGAGGCTTATCTCGCCTCATTGAAGTAAGGGGTCGCTGCGCGAGAAATCTTAAAAAAATCGACATAAAATCTATCAAGAATCTGAGAACTATGACGATAAACCAAGAATTATTGGAGAAACTGTTTGAAGAGACGAAGGTGAATCCTCGCCTGAGGACGAACTTAGACCTGAGGACATCGGCAGAGGATGGCTCGCAGCGTATGCTGAACGCGATGCTGCCAGGGACGGAAGTGGCGATACACAGGCACCCAATGAGTAATGAAAATGTGATTCTCATTAAGGGAAAGTTGGACGAGGTGCTGTATGAAGAGGTCGTTTCTGACGATGGCAAGGTGACGCTGAAGGAGACTGAGCGCATACATCTTTGCCCTCAGGATGGCGTCTACGGCTGCCAAGTGCCCAAAGGCGTGTGGCATACGGTGGAGGTCTTGGAACCTTCGGTGATATACGAAGGGAAGGATAAAAAGTACGGGGAGGATGGGTCGGAGACGTACCCCTCGATGTGAGAAAAGAAAAGGTATGAAGGAAGATGTTTTATCCCGTTTGCGTGAATTTATAGAGAACGAGGTACGGTCTGGTTCTATGGATCTTGGCTGCATAACACCTCTTTATGTCTATAGGATGTGTGGAGGTGCTATCCCGATGGAAGATATTGAGAACGGGTTGATGGAGCTAAGGTATCAAGGATTTATGGTTGGATAAAGGAGATTGTTAAAGGGGTATGGGCATTTTGCTTGTACCTCTTTATGCCTTAATATAGGACGTAACAATGGAGAAGAATGGACTGAGAGAGACGCGAAAGCAGATGTTCGCTCAGATGGAGCAGCGGTTGCAGGAGATGCATCCAGCATGTCAGGGGACAGGTTCCTGACACGGGTTCCTAACACGGGTAGCGGATACATGCCCACAGGGGCAGATAGCTTACCTTGCTCTTTGAATGATTCCTCGGTCTATGCCAGTTAGTCTTTGAAGCTGACGGACTGATGCTCCAAGTTCTTTGAGTTGAATGAAAGACTGCCGCTGGGTTTCTCTGTCGAGCTTCTGGAATTCGCTGCTACTTGAAACGCCTGTAATTCTGATAATCTGTTGCCATGCCTGATCATCGGAGAGCCTGAGACGAGGCTGCTCTAAATCATTGTCAAGGAAGTTGGCATCATCAGGTAGTAGGTCGTTAACCCATTCGTTGAGATCTTTGAAGGGAATACGCTTTAAGACAGTTCTAGTGTTGCAAATCTGAAAGACGGGTTCAACAGAACCATCATATTCGCCCCAGCTGCTATATTCGTAGTCCTTTACCTGTGTAACAACACCTGCTTTGACAGGATTGACTTTCGTCTTCCTCCTCCTTGCAAGGCATAGCTGATGCGAGCATCGCTCTGCATTTGCTTCGTTCGTCGGTTCTGATGGATGTAGCGCAATAGGGTAGTGATTGTAACGGTTATGGGTTAACGGTTAAAGACTTGCGCAAGCCTGATAGCATCTTAGCTACCTCAGTAAATTGAGGGCGTAATGCTTCAAGTTGTTCTGTTTGAATATAGCCAAGGTCACTTGCTGTTTGCAATTCACAGAATACCTCAGTCAGTGATCCGAAGGCAATTTCGATAAAATGTACCTTCTCCTTAGGTGATTGCCTGCCACTGCCCTCTGCTATGTTTGCAGTAATAGAAGTGGCAGCCCGACGCACCTGATCGCCAAGTGCGTAGCATTCCTCTTTGGGGAACTGATTCTGCAGTAGATAAATATCCTTTACCAACTGTCTTGACAACTGATAAACTCTTAAATTTTCGAACGAAAACATATCTTTAACCTTTAACCGTTAATCTTTAAACTTTACCCAGCGGTTCCTGATGAAACTCTAGCTTGTCTAGGCATGTCGTTTTTGCTTTTTGGAGGGCAAAGGTACGAAATATTCTAGACAGATAAAGTTAAAAAGGATTAATTCCCAAACTGAATAGCGGGAAAATACGTATTTTTGCAAAAAATATGAGTGATGACAGAGTATAAAAAGACAACATCCCCAAGCCACGAAGCTCTGCTAAGTAGTACAGATGGCTTTACCGCCTTTAGTTTTGGTGGCTATAACATCCGTTTCCGGGCGCCCTATAGTCTGGAACGATATGTTGATGTCATCAAGTGGGACAATGGCTATCTGGTTGTATTGGCTAAGTACAGTCACAATGCAGAGCCCGAGGAGGAGTACATTGACTTAAAACCTATCCTTGAGGGGCTGTATATCGACTCTGCCGCATTCCTTAAACCTATTAAAAACGTCCGTATAGCTTATGCCTGATATAAAAAACATTGCCGATAAGGCCGATGTCATCATCAACGGTTACGCTTTTACCCGAAAGGATGATGGTATACATGTACTTAACTTGAATTGCCCTGATAAGGCTGTGGTTTTTGATATGAATGGTGAGGTGCTGGAAACCACTATGGACGATATTGAGCTTTCCATTGCGAGCCGTTATTTGAAACAGAACCTTAAGTATATGGAGGACTGATTGATGCCGAAGTATTACGATTTTAAGGTTGCCGGCTATTATTTGTATTTTACGTCTTTCTGTGTTGTGGAGTGTATGCATGTGCATGCAAGCGATAGTAAACTGACAGAGGGCGGCTCTGCAAAATTCTTCGTAAAGAACAATGGTGATACGGTTCTGCAGAACCGTGGTATCCTTAATGACCGCGAGATTGCCAAGATATCCGATTTTATCAAGGATCATTATCAGGAAATGTACCTCCGTTGGTCGCAGTATAGCGAAAAGGGGTATTACGAGAAGTAATGTCTAATTACGTATATAGGATGTGGGGAGGAAGCGTTGCGATAGATGAAATCGTAACAGGACTCACGGAATTACGGAAAAAGGGATTTATGATTGGGTAAAAGGTATATGATGAGTGCTGCGTATAGAGAATGGGATTTTTGCGTAATGGAGTGCTATCTCCGTGATAGGGAAGAAGAGCCTATTGATTTTTTCTGAAGGATGAATGTGATTGTCGGAGGTGTTGCAGCTGCCATAACCAATACTATGCAGATAGTGTTTTATCATAGTGTATCTTGAAGACTTCGAAGAACAGGAAGATAATAAAGGTTAAAGACTGCTTCTAGACTAAATAACTCATTAAGGTCTTCTCATCGTATAGTTTACCTGTTAGATAAAAAACGTGGATAATATTATACTCAAATGAATGTAAACTTGTCAAATGCTGTAAGGATGTTCTATGGTAAATCATCTTACGAGATGGTTTACATGGAGGCTATTGCCAATGCGCTGGATGCAATGGCAACCGAAATAAATGTAGAAATATCGGCTCAATCAAAAAAGATTGCAGATACGCTACAGGTGACCATTAGCGATAATGGTGTAGGCTTTACAGATGGCAGGTTTAAAAAGTTTAGCAACCTATTTGATACGGAGGACACTGCCCACAAAGGATTGGGACGCTTATCATATAGATTTTACTTCAATGATGTAGAAATAGAAAGCTGGTATGATAAGAGTAAACACAGAAAGTTTTCTTTCTCTGACGATTTTGATGGTAAAAGTGATGTAGATACAGTCAATGAAGATGAATGGATTGGCGGAACAAAGCTTTTTCTTTCTGATTATGCCAAAAAGAAACTGTTTAATAACAGCATAATAGATGTGAAGTTTCTGAAGAATAAGATTCTCTCGCATTTCTATCTCAGATTGTTCCTACTAAAAAAGCAGAAGGCCAATATAGTTATTCATCTTGCTTCAAAGATTGACGGTAAAGAGAAAAAGGCGGTTATTTCGACAGACGATATCCCTGATTTCAAGACAATCCCTATTGAAGATACGGACGTTGGAGTGATGTTCACTGGCATGACTCTGTATTACTTCGTAGAAAAGACGGATGACAAGAAGCCAAGCAATGTTGTTACGGCAATTAATGTGGAGGGGAGAACATATGCTCAAAACTTTATAACCAAGGAATTTTTCCATAGTGGTTATAATATGGTGTTCCTTCTTTTCTCGAATAACTTCAATGGATTGGCCGAAGCCAATCGAGAGACCATTACTCTGACGGATTCAAACAAGCAGCTGTTTCGTAATATTTTCATTAAGTATATTTCCAAGATTCTGAATGGAATGTACCCAGATATTGCAACGGCACAATCGAAAAAGAGGGAACAACTGGAAGGGCGCTATCCTCACTTGTCGAGTTATATTGATGGTAATAGTATTGGCTATATGCAGCAGAGCGAAGTATTGGGTAAGGCCGAGGATTTGTTTTTCAAAGCTCAGCGAGAGGTACTCAATGCACCTATATTAAATCAGGAGCAATATGAGAAAGCCAAGAACATTACATCATCATCATTGACACAATATATCTTGTTCAGACAGCGAGTAATAGACAAGTTAAAGTCGCTCGATGCAGGAAACAGAGAGGAGGAAGTGCATAATTTGATTTGCCCCAGGTATCGTGTGTTTGATGGAAAGAATGCCTATAATGACTTGTACAAACAGAATCTATGGTTGATAGATGATAGGTTTATGACCTATAGTAATGTGCTCAGTGAGAAAGAGATGACGAAACTATTTAAGATCATTGATCCTGAAACAGACTACGAGAATACAGGTAGACCTGACATTGCTATTGTGTTTTCTTCAGACCCCGACAAATCAGAGAAATTTGATGTGGTTATCATTGAACTTAAGCGTGAGGGTATAGATATTGACAAGACATTAGGTGTTGAGCGGCAATTGTTTGATAGGGCAAGGGAACTTTATAGCCATTTTGGAGAAAAAATCCAGCGTATGTGGTTCTATGGCATCATAGAAATAAGTGAAAAGGTGGAGTTGGAATTGAATGGATACGATCCTCTGTACTCTACAGGAAAAGTACTCTTCGCGCAGAAGAACGTTAAAATATCATTGAACCCGATGAAGACGATAGATGTTGGTGTTTATCTGGTGGATTACGATGCTTTGATTGGCGATGCAGATAGAAGGAACGAGACTTTCCTGAGTATTATACAGAATACGTTTAAGGAGAGTGTGGAGGAAGGGGAGTGATGGAAGATGGTAGCCTTATGAATGGTGGTGATTTCTTATTTGGAGTTGGACTTAAAAGCAATAAGGAAACAAATGATTTCCTTAGATGCTTATGGGCAAGGATGGCTGCTACCTTTGGCAAGTTAGCTTGGCAGTATTCACCTCTTAGAATAGGGAACACAATTATTGTGGGTATCGCATGCATAGGAGAAAATACTCATCTAAACATTAAACTTACCTACAAACAAAAAGGTTGTGTGGCAAGCATAGATTTTGATCCAGAAGGAACCTATGATCATGATACACTACATAGACAGTTGAAAAAGTGCGTTAAAGAGGCTCTGCTACCAGAAAAATATATCAGAAAGGTATTTGGCAAGGGAAAACTTGATAAGTGCATATCATTCCAAAAGAAATCTCGAAAGAATTTTAGTATTGAAGGAGACACTATTACGATAAAGGTGCTTGGATATGATGATGAAGACTGTGCGACGATGTTTCAAGCACAAATTCATCAGGTTTGCAACTTTCTGACTTTTGATACCTTACGGTACATTACATTATCGAATACACTTACAGAGGAGATACGGCAAAACCACAATTTCATAACCAGACTGATAGATAGTAAAACAGGCGAGGTTACAGGCGAGGTGGAAAAGAACAAAATGTATCAAAACCTTGTGGTGTCAGACCGGATGGCTGACTATATTGATTCGTATTTGGACCGTCCATACGGATATGAAGAGCATTTTTCGAATTTTGATAAGAGTGTGCAACTATTTGCACAGGGAGTACGGAATGAGGAATTATCTGGAATAGCGACAGGCTTACCTGAACCTTACGCAGAACAGGCGAATGTGGCTTATATGTCAGCATTGGAGATAATAACACTTGGAGATAAAGAACCAGAGACATGTAAATGTTGTGGTCAAATGAGATATTCCATCGCCCGTCGTGTTACAGATCTTGCCAATGCAGCCATAGAGGGCTGGGGCGAATTCGTAAAAGGGTATTAAAGATGTCAGGGGACAGGTTCCTGACACGGGTAGCGGATACATGCCCACTGGGGCAGATAGCTTACCTTGCTCTTTGAATGATTCCTCGGTCTATGCCAGTTAGTCTTTGAAGCTGACGGACTGATGCTCCAAGTTCTTTGAGTTGAATGAAAGACTGCCGCTGGGTTTCTCTGTCGAGCTTCTGGAATTCGCTGCTACTTGAAACGCCTGTAATTCTGATAATCTGTTGCCATGCCTGATCATCGGAGAGCCTGAGACGAGGCTGCTCTAAATCATTGTCAAGGAAGTTGGCATCATCAGGTAGTAGGTCGTTAACCCATTCGTTGAGATCTTTGAAGGGAATACGCTTTAAGACAGTTCTAGTGTTGCAAATCTGAAAGACGGGTTCAACAGAACCATCATATTCGCCCCAGCTGCTATATTCGTAGTCCTTTACCTGTGTAACAACACCTGCTTTGACAGGATTCTGATGGATGTAGCGCAATAGGGTGGTGAAATAAGAAATATCGTTTACAGGCTCTGACTTGAAACGCTCTTTGAATAGGTGACCGTCGCGAAGATATTTATGGTTGTAATAATAGACATATGCACCTGCAATCCTCTTGATGGTATTGCCAACCTTTTCATCACGCTCACGAATGAGCAAGTGGAAGTGGTTTGACATCAAGCAGTAAGCATAATAGATGCAATTGGTGCTACATGGATTACCATCATCATCATACTGAGTACGCATTCTGTCGAGGATATTGATGAACTGATAGTAGTCCTCTGGTTCCTCGAAGATGTTCTGATGATTAATACCTCGCATCATGATGTGGAAGATACCGGTGCTTGATGGTTTACGTGGCTGTCTGGGCATGAGTTTTTTCTTTTGACGCGCAAAGGTACGAAATAATTCACATAGAGAGAACGGAAAGGTTAGAAAAAACAGGAAAGAACCCTTTTCGATGTTTGTAGCTCCTGCCTAGCTCTAGTGATAAGTGGTATGGACTTGGCTTTAAGAGCGAGCTCTTATGCCCACTCCATGCCACTTATCGCAATAACTACCGTTATTACAAGCATCGAAAAAAGAAAAAACATCGGCTTGGGAAGCCTGGAAAATGGGTTAGGGAACGGGGGGACAGGTACATGTTCCGTAACAATAGGAGTTGGCTAAAATTTTGGTAAAGTAATGTCAAGACAGGCGAGACAAACATCAGGCACTGGTATATATCACGTGATGATGCGTGGTATAAATCACCAGAATATTTTTGAGGATCAAGAGGACTATTACCAGTTTCTCAAGACTTTGGACATGATGGCTCTGTCGTATGAGCCTGATGGTACCCCCTCTGGAAGAAACTATATCCTTTATGCTTACTGTCTGATGACGAATCATATCCACCTGCTCATTCGTGAACGAGAGGATAAGATAGGTATGGCCATAAAAAGAATAGCTTCCTCTTATGTGTACTATTATAACCATAAGTATTCAAGAGACGGTCATCTGTTCCGCGAGCGTTTTAAGAGTGAACCTGTGAATGATATTGCTTATTTTGTAACGCTTCTCAGGTATATACACCAAAACCCTGTGAAGGCAGGTATGGTGGCAGAGGTGAAGGATTATGAGTTCAGTAGTTGGGATGAGTACATTGATAAGAATAGTACGTTGTTCCCTTTATGTGATACTCGCACTGTTTTGAACCGAATACCCTTTGAGGAGTTGAATGAACTAGTGAATGAGCCTTTGTCTGATGATATTGTTTGCCTTGACATAGAAGATGCTTCGAAAGGACGTCCTTCGGATGATCAGGTTATGATGCTGATCAAAGAAAAGACTGGCGCAACGAATAGCAGCGCATTTCAACAATTGCCTGCAGATATAAAGAAGTCTCTGTTAATAGAATTGAAGGGTAAAAGAGCATCATTGCGTCAATTGGAGAGATTGACAGGAATCAGTAAAAGCATGATTTATCGCATGTGATGAAACAGGAACCCGTCCCGGTGGTTCTGGCTTTACGCATAACTCTTTCAAAGAGTATTTCGTATCACGGTATTTGTTTGCGCTAGGCTCGCTGGATGAGATACGTAAATTGTGCTGTTATCATGGCACAAAGATAATAAGGACAGGATGGAATAATACTGTGGCATTGTTGCTTGCTCAACTTCCGAAAGATTCTGAATTGGCGAAGCAGATCCTGGCATGGATAGTAAGCGACAATAAAGAGATGGTGCTGTATGTTGACAGAAATTTGTTTGATATCCAGCAGCGAACTGCAATTTTCAAAGACATCATAGAATGGCATAAGTCTAAAATTCTGCGACTGGCAGACTACATGTCATCGAAATATGAAGTCCTGATGAACTTTGGCTGCTCGGCAGAGAGTATAGACTACTTGATGGATGAGTTGCGGGGATGTGAAGAAATAAATAGCCATACTGTGAATATACTCTTCCTGATGCGCTATTTGCGAATAGAGAATTTGACAACAACGCAAGCTTCTGATTTGAGAACACTACTATTACAAATGCTTGAGAAGTTTAAGGAAGATGATGAACATATATATGTATTCTTTGAGGTGTTCAGGAGTCCTTGGTTGAAAACTGAGGAAAACGCCGATGCTATATATCATATTCTTAAAGACTCTAAGCATCCAAATATTGTAAACCATTTGGTTGAATACTTTACAGATACAGATTGTACGGAGAAATATGCAGATGTAATCATAGAAAAGGGTAAGTATATACATGACATTAGAAAGAATGGTTATACAAGAATAATAAGTAGGGATAATCTATATGAAGCATATCAGGCTTTTACTACCTGGGAAAGCGTAAAGAAAGCTCTGGAGCAGTTGAAGTATGAATTTGTAAATCATCTGTTAGGAACAACTGACGAGGATAAGTTTGACGAAATTATCGGCAAACTGCTTGTGAAAGTGGAAGGATTTGTTGGTGAGTACCCAGAAGCATCCGACTTCGTATTTGATATGCTGACTGACATGGCTGAAGACAGACGTTTCAGAAAAAAGGAGAAAGATGTGTTTATAGAATTCTTTGACCACATAGAATCGACACAGCATTATTTCGAAAAATCGATGGACACACTCAGAGGATATTTCATTGATAACACGATTACTACCAATGGCTATGAAGAACTTCGGAAACTGGAAGGTAAGGCTCATTGTGCAGCGTTGCTGTTGAATGAAGAAAGACTGGATCAAGTGGCAGATGCGCTGGATTACAAGAATCCAAATGGTGACCGTTTGTTGTCGTGTCTATCGCAATACGCAACGGGGGAAATGCTGAAGGAGATAGACATTATCAGGAAGAACCGATATCCTCAATTTTGGCGTGACAAGAATGCACCGACCAAATGGGAAATCATGGAGCAGCAGGAGTATAACGAGATGATGGACTATGAGCGGTTCAAGAAGAAGGTGCTTAGTATTGTAGATGAAAAAGCCCCAAAGACAAAGGAAGATATAAGCAAGTTGCGACATGTGAAAGTGAAGTTCACGGATGAGGAGGAAGAACGGATTAGTCATTATGTGAGCAGTGTGTTCTATGAGCATTATAACCGGGCTGATGATAGCTTTGATTTGCAGAAGGTTAGGGAATACGTGGAAGACTATAAAGTTTACCAGAAACTTGTAGTATTATATACGAATGAACAACTCTACAGCGAACATGGAAGAATAAAATTGACCGACGAACAGGATAAGCTATTCAAAGAAGCCACCGCAAACTGGCTTGCTGAGTTGGCAAATGATTCAAATAATGAAGAATTATATATTGAATACCCAGCCATAAAGGTGTTGTTGCACCATGATGTTATAGTGGACGATGAACAGCTTCTGAAGTTGCTGCCTTATTCATATTGTCATATATATCTTAGAGGGGAAGGCTATTCGGGTAGGAACTATTATCTATTTGACTATATCAGTGAAAGGTTTACAGACAACCGACAGAAGTTGCTGGCAGCTTTAAGAACATGCATGAATCAATCTGAAAGACATAATGAGACTAACTGGAAGATATGGTGTCTTTATCTTGTTAAGAGAGGTGTCTCTTCGGAATATGAAAGAGTTATCAATAGGATGCTCTCTCTGCCGTGTTCAGACCCATCGTTGAGTATTGCGCAGGCATTGCTAGATAACAGCGAAACACGCAGCATGGTGCTGAATGAAGACATTATGGAAAGGTGCGGAGCTGAGAAGCGACTTTTTATCTATGAACACTTATCACCGGATGCAACAATGGATGAATATGTAAAGAAAGGCTTGGAGAATGACTTTGATGAATTAGATGAAGGCTTGAAAAGCAGAGCTGTCAGACTGTTGCTGTTGAAAGGAAGCGTGAAGGGACTCAAATATGTAGAGAATCATCTTCAAGTCATAGATATGAGGTCGGACATTAGGCAGTATGATATATCGGCCTTACCATTATTAATGTCCGTATATTCGAAAGCAATAGGCAGTCTACATCGTTCGGAATGTACAGGAATACTGAATGCCGTGGGCGTTATTGCTTGTGCAACGGACGAGGGATGGACTAAGGTGCAAGAGCTATTCGCACAGCTGATACAAAGTGATGAGCATAAGTTCATACATCTGAATTGGTATTTGAGAGAATGGTCGGTGAGACGTATGGAAAAAGCTTCGCCGGTGATGACTATTGATGAGGTGAAGAGACTGCTGAAAAGGGATGCTGCGTAAAGAATAATAGAATTATGGTTAAAACTATAGTGTCAAAGTATGGAAAACTTGAAGATAAATGATGCAACTCGCAGTCGTGATGAGTGGATGGAAATAGTTGGACTGCCAGAGGATTTGAGACAGAATGTGATGGCTGCAGATGTACTGATTGTACCTTCGATGATACAGGATCAACCTAAGGCGTTCATGGTAGGAACAATGGATTTGTATGCTCTCCTTAAGTCGCATTTGGGTGATAAAATGGAGATATGCATAGCTGACGAAGACTATGAAGAGATAGAATTGAACTCTAGGACATTACGACTGGGCAGTTTCTTGGTAGTATCAGTTGCTTTGCCATTATTTCTTAATCTTGTGGGGAATTACATTTATGACCGGCTTACGGAACCCGGTCCCGTTGTCAAAGAAGTAGATGTCCCAGAATATCAACAACCGGCAACGGTTAGTTTTACAATCACTGTAGAGGATACTTTGGGTAAGAAGAAGGAGTTCCAATATGAAGGCCCTGCAGCGGACTATAAGAAAGTTGCAGCAGAAATACAGAAAATGTGGAATGAATAATAAGGCGCAGGAGATACTATCTCACCTGTTGGAAGATGGCTTTGACTATGATGCAACGATCAAGGAAGTAGATGCGTTAAGGAAGGGCTATCAGCAACAGCACGACGAGGAGAATGCCAATGTGGCATGGGCAACGCTGGAAATTATTAGTTTGCACCGTGATTACAGAAAGGCATACGAGATGCTTCGTAATAAGCAATATTATGAGGCTTGGTGCTTGTTGGAACAAATAGAGATAGGAATAACACACCTTTTGCGGAATTTCCCTGGAACCAAGAATGCAGTGTCGTATATAGAAACGATGGTGAAACAGTTGCAAAGTCTCTATCCATATAGAGTATTCTTCAGTACAGTCATCATTGTCAAGGAGAGAACATGTTGTATCTGTGGTAAGAAAAGATCTATACGCCATCACTGTGGTCATTTCCCTGGTCATGTGTATAACGGAGAGTTGTGTATAGACATTGTGAAGAAAGCAGAGTTGGAAGGTGTAGATATTGTATTTAATCCAGAACATAAATACGCTGTAGCTTTTCTGAGGGGAAAAGAAGGTGATCAAACCGACCATTATGATTATGGCATATTGGAGAAAATCATGAGAGCATGGGATGATCCATATAAGCCATGGTATTATACGACCAAACATATTCACAAAAGTCCCGACGAGTTCCCTGATTTGACAGAAGAGTCGAAGTGTCCTTGTGGTTCGGGGAAAACTTATGGAGAGTGCTGCAAGAATGATCCAGAGGGGGTGAAGCATGTGGTGTATGTGTTTAAATCAGGACTTAAGCCGTAGTTTATCGCCATATGGAATGGCATATGATGAAAAATGATTGTTTTATTTTCACTATAATTGTGACAAGATATGACGCAAGAGGAGAGATGGTTGGCCAAATATAATGAGGTGAAGAGCTTCATAGAAACGAATAAGCGGAATCCGTCTAAGTATAACGCTGAGGAGAAAGGTGACTATTATACGTGGTTGAAGCATAATAGAAAGCAGCTAAATGCTGGAACGATGAAGACGGAGAGGTTGAGAAGTTTAGAAAACTTCTGGAACTGACGGAACTGTATAGGAGGTAGAATGGACGATTTAGATTATTGTTATGCAATATGTTTGCCAAAACGTGGATGTTTATTGACGAGATTGACTATAAGACGAGGGTGATGGCTATGCTCGATACTCCTGCGGAGATTGAGCGGGCATATCAGCTGTGTGAGGAGGTATTTGTGCAGTATGGGCTGGACAGATACCTCCTCACACTGAACGATTATAGTCTGTCGGTGGTGTTGAACTACCTGAATGTTAGAACGTCCATCTTCTTGAACAGAAATGAATTTGAAAGGGCTTGGCAACCCATCTTGTTGTTTGAGCGATATGCCGTCGGTCGGATGATACCTATCAATATGGAGGGAATACACAGGGACCTTAAAGCTGTGTTGATGGCGAGACAGGGCCGGCTGGCTGACGCATGTGTGGTGCTAAGGGAAGCTCTGGACTTGGACTGTACTTCCGATGTTAGGCAAAGGCTCCTATACACGTTGGGTGGTATAGAGACAAGCATGACCGGACCGGAATATAGAATCAATACTCTTTGTGAAGCCCTTGGCGAAGCAGAGCAGGAGGGTGATGAAGACCGCATAGCCATGTGCTACCGTGAGATGTCTCGGATGTTCTCCTATTTGGGACAAGGGGCAACAGGACTGTCGTTGCTTCAAAAGGCGGAACAATACTATATGATCAACCATCAAGAGCAGGAACTGATGGGGACGCGGATGTATATGGCGATGAGCTATCTGGCGATGTACAATATGCCCAAATATAGGAGTCGGTTTACTGAAAAGGATATGGAGAGGTTTCATCAGCAAGCCAAGGCCTACATAGGGATGGTGGATGTTGACAAACTGCTACTCGAATCGGACCAGGCTTTCTATTATCGCACATACGGGCTGATATATGTTGATATTGCATCGATAGAGAAAGCATTGGCTTTTTACCAGCGTGTGAACGCTTATCAAGACATCAAAGATTGCGAGGGCTATATTCGGACTATTCGTAATACTCAAGTGCAACAGGGAAACCAATGATGACAAAGGAAGAGATAGCAAAACTGCCGACACTGCTGGACTTGATAGACTATTATCTGGCAGGAGAGCACAATGTGGAATTGAGAACAGAACTCTCCGTGTTTAAAGGTGCATTCCCGACACATCTGCAAAAGGGATTCTTTGAACCGCTGCTGATGGAAGACGGGACAAGCATTCTGCTGCCGCTGTCTCCGATTCAACATAGTTACTACCGAGGTGAGAGCAGCTATCACGAGGAGTGCTACCCATCGCTCTATAGAAAAGGAATGGGCGAGGCGGAGATATTTGTTGAACGCGTAAAACGGTGTGAGATGGAGTTGCTGATGAGGGATTACCCCATCACGGGCATCGTGGAACGTGGTATCCAAGCTCAGGATCCTGTAGGGAACTGGCATCCGCTTTTCTTTAGGATTGGATATGACGGGATGGCACAGCATTATGGCATCAAAACGGAGTATATGGACCTGACATTAGACGTGTGGACTGCTGCATTTTTTGCAGCCACCACCTACGACTATGCTTCAGACACGTACTCGCCCATAACGGATATAGACAAGCATCCTTATGGAGCCTTTTACCTCTATAATGAAATACCGATGCTGCCTTCATTCGATAAAAAGCAAAGAGTGGATGTGGTGGGAATGCAGCCACTGGCAAGACCAGGAAGACAGTCTGCATATGTGTTTAAGATGGAGAAAGGTGAGAACTTTAACGACCTGACTCAGAAAAACCTGTTCAGACATGATGCCAGAGTAAACGAACTGGTCTTTAACTATACGAACCGCAGCAATAGGCTTTTCCCAAAGGAGCTGTTGAATGAGAGGATAAGGAAAAGAATTGTAGAAGGAAAGGAATTCTCGTTATGGGCTTTTGAGGAGGCGAGAAAACGCTATTTCGCGAACAGGAGCGAAGAGGAATTGAAAGGTTATCTGGAAGAGAAGGAGATAGGTGTCAGAACTGACAATATACAGTGGTTTGCTGAAGCTGAAAAGGCGGAAATCGTTGACTATTGGAAGGCGCATGAGCGGGAATTCTTGAATAAGATCAAACCGAGGTGGGCTTATCATGGTCCTCTCAAAGAGGTAGGTGCTAAGGATTTGGTGAAGTGACTTTTTATAGATAACTATTGTTAAATATGAGGAATTAGGGGAAATTTTGGGGGAATTTCCTCTATTTTTTGCATTAGTATAAAAAGTGTGATTTCCGGCTCCGAAAAACTGGAAAAACTACGGCTAATTCGGAAAAACCGAGGAATTTGAGCTCCGTTCCCTGGTCTGCTTTGCTGTGGATATTGAATTATACCTTAACGGGTATAATTTTGGCAAGAATACTTAAAAATATACCCGATATGATATAATTTTATGCGGTATTATGTATTTTTGTACCCGAAAAGGTATAATTGAGTATGGCTTTATCGGAACATTTAAAGGAAAAACGTAAGAGATACGGGCTCTCGCAGGTGGAAATGGCTGAGAGGGCCGGTGTGGGGCTCAGGTTTGTCAGGGACCTGGAACAAGGTAAGCAGACATTACGAATGGACAAGGTTAACGATGTGCTGGCTTTGTTTGGAGAGTGTTTGGGACCTGTAAAGACTGATAACTTGTAATCAAAACGATGACGAAAAGTGACAGTGGGGCAGGTTCCTCGTCACGTTAGAGCCCCTAACGAGGGGCGGCTATCGCTTGGCTTTGCCGCTTTTACAAAGTACAACGACTAAAAGAATGCAGGGTGCCCCTGCAAGGGCCACAACCACCCAACCCTCCTTGCATGCCTAAGGAGGGCTTCGAACCACTCCCAGCCCTCACCAATCGTTGGCAAGGGCTCAATTTGCTACGGCCAGAGACCGGCCTACGCAAAAATTCTAGTATGGCTCTCAAGCTTTCGTCCCTTCGGGATTCGCCATGGCGTGTTTAATGGCTTACGCACCCTGCATTATAGCCATCCCTTCTCAAGTGATTCTAAAGGTATGGTCTCGAGCCTTTGCCCATCGGGTGAACCTTGATGTTTTTAATAATCTATGCCATAAATACACTCGGGGTATGGGGCAGAGAGCCCCATGAATGATAAGAACGACATCAGACTGAAAGGATGATACCGATTTAGGGGTGGAGCGGGGGAATAAAGGTGAAAATGCACAAAAGGGTATGTCTGGGGACGGATCCTGACACATGGGGTAAAACAAATCATCGCCCGGACCATTGCGGTCCGGGCGATGATTTGTTTAGGCAGCGGGCTGCAGGTCGGCATACTCGCGGCTGGCGAGGAAGTTGGGACAGGTCTTGGTGACTCCGGGGAGCTCACAGTGACCGAGGATGCGGGCCTGGGGGTAGTCGGCCAGCAGACTCTGGAGGAGATGCCAGAGGGCTGCCTTCTGGGCTTCGGTACGGGTGTCGGCGGGATGGCCGTTGGGCAAGAGGCCTCCTTCGTAGCAGATGCCGATGCTGTGGGTGTTGTAGCCCTTGGCATGGGCTCCCACCAGGTTCTCATGGCGGGTCTGGTGGGTCTGGCCGTTGCGGGTGATATAGTAGTGGTAGCCGGTGTAACCGAAGCGCTGGCGGTGGCAGGCGATGAGCGAGGTGACCGGGAAGGGACGGTCACTTCGCGTGGCGCTGCAGTGGATGATGATCATGGTGATGTTTCTCATGGTATGGTTTTCCTTTTGTGGTTAACATATGCAGCTCTGCACGCAGAAGCTGCTAAGGATGGCTGTGAGAATGGTGATGATAAACTGGATGATGGGTTTGATTTTTGAAGTCATGATTTAAGGTTTTAGGGGTTGGTTACTCATTGTCGTTGCTGTCTTCCGCGTCTTTCAGACCTGCCAGCTCCTTCACGTTGAGGAATGAGGCTCGCTTCTTGAGGGTCTTCGACGAGAGGTCGTTCAGGTCCACACGGCTGGGCTGGAAGCGCAGGTAGATGCCTTTCACATTGCTGCTGATGTTGAAGTCGTCAAGGGTGTCGGCACCGTTGGTGCGGGCAGAGAGATAGAACGTGCCGAGGTCACCGAACTGTACCTTCTTGCCTTCGAGCAGCTGCTCGAGGATGCAGGACTGTAGTTTGTTGGCGACGCCCAGACAGACGTCTGAGCCGTACACGGAGTTGTGTTCTGCCATGTGCTTGCACAGCTCCTGGTAGGTCATGGTTTTCAGTGACACGATGCGGGCATAGACTTTGCCGAACATCTTTGAGTTTTTCACCTGGTTGACGTAAGTTTTGTAAAGTACGGGCATGATAATTAAAAATTGAAAAATTGAAAAATTGAAAAATTGAAAAATGAAAAATGAAAAATGAGAATTCTTGGCGGAGCCAAGCGGCAGAGCCGAGCGGATAATTCTTGGCAGAGCCAAGCGGCAGAGCCGAGCGGTTTTTGCCGCTGTCGCGGGAAATGTATACCTTCCCTGCGAAGCAGGCCTTATCTCGTATGGAGAGGTTTTGTCTCTGACACTGCAAAGGTACAACATTTGGGAGGGGTGCTTTCCGCTTGGGGATGGCTCGTCGCGTTTCTTCCGCTTTCTTCTGCTTTCTACTCGATGTCGATGTCGAATTTGGCGATGATGAACTTGACGATGTGGGGTGGCAGTACCTTGTTGTTGGGCTTCATGCCCATGGCGGCGAGCTCGTCCTTATAGGGCTCGCACCAGCTCATGAGGGTCTTTACGCTGACGCCGGCATATTGCGCCAGCTGTAGTTTGGACATGGCATTCATGGGGTCTTGGAGTTTGGGGGCGTTAAACGATGGGTTTGGGGGCTTCAAACGGTGCGTTTGGAGGCCCCAAACGTTATTTAAAGAGGAAGTCCACGAGGTCTATCTTGGCTTCCTTCTGTTCCGGTGTGGCGTGCTGCTCCAGGAGGGGAGAGACGCGGAGGGGATAGCGGAACTTGTAGAGGCGCTGGGCGTCGAGGGCTACCTGGGTCCACTGGCGGAAGGCTTCGCCTTGTGGGTCGGTGTCGGGGAAGATAATGATTCTGTGCTGAAGCAGGGGTTCCAGCAGTTCTGGTTTGAACATTTGGAGGCCGCCGCATGAGAGCCAGATAAAGTCGGGGAATTTTTCTGAAAGAATAATTGCCGTTTTCTCTGACTCCACAATGGCTATTTTCGGGCCAGCTTCGCTGGGAAGGTTTTGCTCGACGGCCCGAAGGGGAAAGTCAAATTGTGCCGTCGAGCTATACCTTCCCGCTGATGTCTGAGGGCTGAAGGCTGATGTCTGAGGGCCAGCTTCGCTGGGAAATTTAACAGAATTGGTCTCAGAATTGTTCAATTTTGAATTAGATTTTGAAGAATTTCCAGCCGTAGGCTGCTCCAGAGTCAGCAGATGGAGGCCGAACTTTTCTTGTGAACTGTCCTTTTCTTCGGCGCGAAGAAAAGAACTAAAAGAAGCATCCACCCCCGCCAAACCACCCCCTATATTGGGTGGCTTAACCGCTCCTCCTGTCGCTCTTTCACTAAGGTATCCTCGACCCATCAGAGGGTCGGGATGGGAATTTATAAGATGTAAACCAAATAAACATGGTTGCATTTCGAAATTTGGAGGGAGAGTATCCTTCATGAGGGCATGGACCCAGGTGGGGTGGCGCTCCTTGTCACGGTGACAGTCGGGCTGGTAATACATGATCTTGCCGGTACGCACGCGCTGCTGGTCGTCGATCTGCCAGAAGATGACGCCGCCGTCCTTGGAACAACCAAGGCGGTAGCGGGCTGCCGCGTGGCGCAGCTGGCTATCGGTGAGATAGCCGGCGGAGATGGCGGATTTACAGAATTGCGAATCCAGGGACAAGGACCTCTGAACGAGGTCGGGGGGAAGAGGGGTGAGTGCGCCTTTGGTGCAAGATGAGAGATGAGAGATGAGAGGTGAGAAGTGAGAGGTTTTGGCTGATGTCTGAGGGCTGAAGGCCGTCGAGCTATACCTTTCCGCTGAAAGCGGTTCCGAATCAATCAGGACGATGTGGAACTCGTTGACGAGCCAGTCGCAGGCTTCGGGGAAGGTTTTGTTCTCGTAGTCTTGCACGAGCTTAATCACGTCGCCACCTTTGCCACAGACGAAGCACTTGTAGATGTTCTTTTTCTTGTTGACGTGTATCGAGGGATGCTTGTCGTCGTGGTACCAGCACTTGGCACGCTTGGTGATTTTGCCCATGCCATAGAGCGAGATGCCGAGCTTGGAGCAGACATCGAAGATAGGTACCTCGCGGATTCTCTTAAGATTTAAATCGTCGTATTTCATATTTTCTAGTTTAGCCGCTATCGCGGGAAATTATACAAAAAAAGTGAGCAGATGGCTCGATTCGTTTTATAGCCTGCGGTGAAGGGCCTGAGGCCCCACATACTACATTCTCTCTCGTAGAGAGAATTACGTATGGGGGTAGGACTTCACCTACGGCAGAGATTGATGGCTGATGTATGAAGGCTGATGTCTGAGGGAAGAGATATCGCTAAAAGGGTAGGTTTTGCTGCACTGGATCGGGCAAGGGGAGAAGATACTCCTTCTTACCGAAGGGATTGGTGACACAGAGGAGGACCTTTTCGGCGACGGCCTTCTGCAGGATCTCGTCGTGCAGCTTGGGCTTGATGGCATTGGTGGCATCGTAGATCTGCGTCTTCAGCGTGTCCTGCTGATAGGGCTGACCGGGCGTCATGATGTCAGCAAAGAGCTGCTTGACATCGAAGACATACTTGCGCCCCTCCTTGCGTACGTACTTTGGGTTCATGTCGGGCAATTTGTTGGTGCCCTGCTGCATCTTCGCCGCCATCTTCTGCTGAGATCGGAACTGCGCCTCTACGAGCTCCTCGTGGGTACACAGGTAGGGTAGTCCCTCCTCGTTGACAGCGAACTGGAGTGCTGTGGGGATGTCGTACTTACGGGTGTCGGTCTGCGCCCAGGTGAAGATGCGCTCACTGGACTTGGAACACTCATACACCTCAAAGGCCTTGTTCTTGAGTTCGGTGCCTATCCAGCCACGGAGGTTACGGTCTTCCTGCGACTTGTTCTGGTGGAGCACGCACACGATGGCGCAATGGTTGTCGGAGGCCAGACGCATCAGTCGCTCGATGGTGTCTTGCGCCACCACGCCATCGTTGATATCTGCCACGAGGTCGCGGATACCGTCGAGCACCACCAGGTCGGGCTGGTAGCGCAGCACAAAGAGCTCGAGGATGCCGATACGGTCGGCCATGGCCTCGCCACGGACGTTGAACACATCCATCAGCTCGTTGGGGAACTGTTCCTCGGCGATGCCTGTGAGGGGGATGATACGGTTGCGCAGGATGTCTTGCGTCGATTCCTCGCTCTGCTCGGTGTCATACCACAGCACGTGCAGCCGTTTCTGCTCAATCCGTTCGACGGAGAGCAACTGACTGCGAAAGCACAGGGCCATGAGGATACTGCTGACGAAGGTCTTGCCGCTCTTGGCCTTGCCCGACAGGCCGGTGAGCTCGCCTCGCGCAAAGCAGGGGCTGCCGCCCAGACGGAACAGGAACTCCATGGGACGGAGCCTGGTTTGTGGCGTGATGCGTCTTCGGGCCTCCAACTGATGCAGGCGCTGTTCCTGTTCGCTGGAGATGCCAGCCAGGCACAGCTCCTCGCGAATCAGGTGCAAAGGAACTGAATTTTTCTGTTCTGTCATATACTATCTATCAAATTATTACGTTAACTATTCAATGTCTTGTTTATGTTGACGATGCAAAGTTCGTTATTTCCTGCGAGACGAAAGAAAAAGTGTCCGTGTGAGGACGCATTTAACAAATGTTTTTAAGTTGTAATATTTTATACATCAGTTATTCATTAATAGTAAGTTTTATATGAAGAAAGAAAACGTTTTAGTGACCCTGCCGTCAGCGCTCAAGCTGACAGCCATCGTATTGAAGAAGGCCGACCGTGTCTTCGCTAACAGTCGTCGTGCCATGGAGACCCGTTATCACCTGGCCCATGGCATTTTTTCGCGAGCCTAAAACGGGAAACTTCTGCCCAGCGATGTCCTGGGCGTAGATCAGCTCTTAGCCATCCATCAAGACATCCTCTCCTATTACGACCGTCACCCCTCCGCCACCCCCAACTGGGATTTGTCAGCTATCATTGGTGCGCCTTTGGCGCAAGATGAGAGATGAGTGCGCCTTTGGCGCAAGATGAGAGATGAGAGATGAGAGATGAGAGGTGAGTGCGCCTTTGGCGCAAACTGAGAACTGAGAACTGAGAAGTGAGAGGTGAGAGGTGGTGCGGCTCTTTTTTTTATAAGTTTTCTTTAATCTCTTGGTGGACAGAAATTAATTCGTATATTTGCAACCGAAACCAATAAATGGAAACGATATGGGAAAGTGTATTAAATAATATAAGATATGAACATTGGAGATCAAGCGCCCGAGATTCTGGGCAAGGACGAACAGGGACGGGAAATCCGTCTGAGTGACTATCGTGGCCGTAAACTGGTGTTGTACTTTTATCCTAAGGATAATACCAGCGGGTGTACGGCTGAGGCTTGTAGCTTGCGTGACCATTATAACGAATTGCAGGGCAGAGGGTACGAGGTGGTTGGCGTGAGCAAGGATTCGGCAGCATCGCATGTGAAGTTTAAGGAGAAGCATCAACTGCCTTTTCCGCTCATCGCTGACATTGACCATGCGCTCTTGGAGGCAATGGGAGCCTGGGGTGAGAAGAATATGTATGGCAAAAAGACAATGGGGACCATCCGCACGACGTTTGTGATCAACGAGGAAGGCATCATCGAGCAGATCTTTGCCGGCAAGCAGATCAAAACCCAGGAGCATGCCAAGCAGATATTGGGATGAGGGCGAAGCGTAAAGCAATAAAAATCGCCCAAAGATGAAAGGACTTTGTTCGGATTATTATTTGTTTATCTAAAAAATGGATGATGGTATGACACAAGACGAACGTTGGGAGGCAAGATATCAGGAAGTGATTTCGTTTATTGATGTCAATAAACGAAATCCTTCGAAGCATCGGATTGAGGAACATGACATGCTGAACTGGCTGAAGGCGAATCGTAAAGCGATGAATGCTGGGAAGATGAAGCCAGAGAGGGTGGAGACGTTTAAAGAACTTCTCACCTTGACAGAACAATATCGGCGGAAGAATCAGTATGAGTAGCTGTGATGGCATCGCAACCTACGAGACATGAGGATAACTTGCTGTCAAATCATGGCGCATGATGCTATCCGATTAACTTCGCGATTTGCTTGTCGGAAGCCTCGGGCAGGAGGGCGCAGAAATGATGCTTGAGACGCTGAAAGGATTCCTCCGGTGTGTGAGGACATAGAGAAACGTCATGTCCTAAGAGTTGTTCGGGGGTCGTGAGAAGTGCCCAGCCCCATCCGTATTCATGGTTGTGCTTGTCCAGTGGATAGACGAAGTCTTCGGTGACGACACGACAAGCCATCTGCAAACGTGTGACGTAGCCGTCGAACTTGCTCCGCATCTTTGGACCCGTAAAACCGCAGGCGGCACGCAGTTTACGTGTAATCATGCTGCCTTGCTCCTGCAGGGTGAATAGGATGGCTTCTTCGATGCTACCTTCTTCGGGTGCAGAAAACCTGCTGCGACGATAGTTACAGAAGTCGGGCCACCACTCGCGGCTGATGAAGCCAGCCTTGGTGGCAAAGAACTTTCCATAGACACAGTTGCCCTCCTGTACGATGGGGCCTTTCCATTTCCATAAAGGCCAGTCCCAACCGCCATCGGGATAGACGACATAGCGGCAGTCTTCGTCCACCAAGTCTTCAGCAGAAAAACCTGTGATGCCGCTGTCCAACAGAGGCAGAAAGCCTATTTCTTGGATCAAGTCCATCAGTTCCGGGCAACTATGTATTTCTTCTTGTAGTCTCATCATATTTCGTCAAATACTTCTTTAAACATGAGTCGGTAGGCCTCCACCTTTTTGTCGAAGGCCAGGGGATAAGCGCGTGAAGAAGAGGGTAGGCGCCATAGGGTGAGGGCTGATGTCTGATGTCTGATGTCTGAGGTGTGAGGTGGTGCGGCAGAGCCGCAAGATGAGAGATGAGAGGTGAGAGGTGAGTGCGCCTTTGGCGCAAACTGAGAACTGAGAGGTGAGAAGTGAGAAGTGAGAGGTGGTGCGGCAGAGACTAGCACAGAGGTGTTGACCTTGGGTACTTCTGGGATGCCAAGGGTGGCACAGATGGTGGCGGTGGCCTTCTCGCCAGTGGTGACGATGGCACGGAGGTGGGGAAGCTTGGAAATGAGGGCGCGGACATCGGTGGGCTCTACCACCTCGAGGAATTTGTCGGAGGCATTGTCTTGCAGGCGGCGAATGGCGGTGGAGGTGTCGTAGAAGGCGAGCCCTTTCTCCCGACAGAAGGCGATAATATCGTCGATCTTGAAGCATTTATGCTCTGTGTCCACAAAGTGGTTCTTGTCGCCAAAGAACAGCTGACCCTCGATGCGCCAGTGGTCGTTGATGAAGTTGGGATAGTAGAAATCCATACACCACCGCTTGCGCTGTGGAGGGAAACTGCCCAGGAACAGTACTTGGGCGTTCTCGGGAAGGAACGGACGCAGTGGGTGATACTCCACGCTGTTGGTGCTGCGCGCTATGTTTTCTTCGTTCAAGTAGGATGTCGTAGTGGTCATAAGCGGTTCTTTTTCTTTGCAAAATTACAAAATTTTTTGGTTTGATGTTGGCAATACAAATTTAATTCGTATCTTTGTCGAAAATTGTATTTCTATTTATTATTAAGGATAAGACATGATAAGCGATACCATCAAGTATATCGGTGTGGACGATCTCGACATCGATCTCTTCGAGAGTCAGTATGCGGTGCCCGAGGGCATGAGTTATAACTCGTATCTCATCGACGATGAGCAGATAGCCGTGCTGGACACGGCTGATTGTCGTAAGGGCGAGGAGTGGAAAGCTAACCTGACGAAGGCCCTGAACGGTCGTCAGCCCGACTATCTGGTGGCGCACCACATGGAGCCAGACCATGCAGCGCTGATAGCCTGGATGATGGAGACCTATCACCATGTCAAACTGGTGTGCAGCGCGCAGGCCGCCAAGATGTTGCCCAACTTCTTCGAGGGCGTGAACTTCGAAGGTCGCGTTGTCATCGTCAAAGAAGGTGATACCCTGGCGCTGGGACAGCACACCTTGCATTTCATTGGTGCAGCTATGGTGCACTGGCCCGAGGTCATCATGAGCTACGAGAGCACAGAGAAGGTGCTGTTCTCAGCCGATGGTTTTGGTAAGTTTGGCGCATTGGTCAACGAGACCGACGACTGGGCTTGTGAGGCACGCCGTTATTATTTTAATATATGTGGAAAGTATGGCTCTCAGGTGCAGAGCGTTCTGAAGAAGGCTGCAGACATCGATGTGCAGACCATCTGTCCGCTGCACGGACCAGAGCTGCAGGGGGCTGCCCTGAAAGAGGCTGTGCGCCTGTATGACATCTGGAGCAAGTACGAACCCGAGAGCGAGGGCATCTTTATTGCCTATGCCAGCATCCATGGCGGCACGGCCAAGGCTGCCGAGCACCTGGCAGAGTTGCTGCGCGAGAAGGGCGCCAAGAAAGTGGTGGTGAGCGACCTGTGTCGATCAGACATGGCTGAGGCCATCGAGGACGCCTTTCGTTATCCCACGGTGGTAGTGGCTGCCTCCAGCTATGATGCAGGCGTGTTTCCACCCATGCACGACTTCCTGTATCACCTGCAAATCAAGAACTACCAAAAGCGTCGCTTTGGCATTATTGAGAATGGAAGCTGGGCACCTACGGCAGGTCGCACCATGCGCACGATGATTGAAGCCATGAAGGACTGCGAGATTGTGGAGCCTATGGTGAGCATTCGCTCGCGCATGAAAGCCGAGGATGAAGCACGACTGGCACAGTTGGCCGAGATTCTTTCGAAGTGATTGGGCGTTCATTCCCGGTGAAAAGCATATGATGAGGGCGAAGTGGAGAAGTTCAGCTTCGCCCTTATTATTTTGTTTAGGTGTACGTTCAGTGATGTCATTCACAAAAAAAAATGGTAACAAATGCCTTTAACTTATCTTTTTTACGGTATTTGTGGCCTTGAAATGAAAAAAAACATGAATTATCAGTATCAAAATAAAAAAAATGTTTATTTTTGCATCGAAAAATAGTGATGTTTGATTTAAGTATTGGGAAATGGAAACCATGATGATGTCATTCAATAAGATACTTAATTGGTATTTTAACAGGAAATCTTTACCATATTGGTGCATGCTTTTGTTAGATGCACTGATTCTCTTCTTTTCCGGAGTTTTTTCTTTCTGGCTGTATCGCAAGACAGACATGCTCATAGAAAACCGCATCCAGGTGTTCTCAACGATGCTTATTTACACCATGATTGGCTGTATGGGCTTTCGCGCATTCCGCACCTATTCAGGCATCGTGAGGTTCAGTAGCTTTGTGGATCTGATGCGTGTGGCTTATGGTAACCTCTTGTCTATGGTGCTTGTGTTCTGCTATACGTTGCTGATGAACAGCCTCCATATTTTCGATGTAGCGGCGTTCAATAGCACAGAGATCTTGCTGACGTTTGTCTTGGCCACGGTAATCATGTGGGGCATCCGTATTCTCGTGAAGAATCTCTATAGCATTGCACTCTACGATAAGCGTGCCATGAAGGTGCTGATATACGGCGCTTTGCAGGGTGGCGTCGGCTTGGCCAAGAATATCAACTCCGAACGCCCCAAGCGTTTTATTTTGAGAGGCTTCATTTCTCACGACGACCGTGCACACCAGATCCAGCTGATGGGGCTGAATGTGTATCATGTGTCGGATGATATAGAAGACATCGTTGCCCGAGAAGGCATCGAAGGCATTCTGGTGTCTCCGCTACGAGTTAGGGATTTCCGCAATGACACGGCGCTACAAGACTGCCTGATCAAGGCCGGTTGCAAGATATTCTTGGCAGAATCGACAAGGGAAATGGATGATGACGTGACTGAAGACGAAATTCAGCGCATGCAGTTGCGCGAGGTGCAGGTGGAAGACCTGCTGCCTCGTCAGGAAATCAAGGTCGATATGGACTCTGTGGGGGCGCTGCTTGAAGGAAAAACAGTGCTCATCACCGGTTCGGCAGGTAGCATTGGCTCAGAGATGGTGCGCCAGATTGCCGTCTATAAGCCTGAAAAGATGATTCTGATAGACCAGGCAGAGACCCCCGAGCATGACATCCGGCTGATGATGGCACGCGATTTCCCCAAAGTCAAGGCAGAGACCATCGTCACCAGCATCTGCAAAGCAGATCGAATGGAACAGATCTACGAGATGTATAAGCCCGACTATGTGTTCCATGCAGCGGCCTATAAGCACGTGCCGATGATGGAGAACAACCCCAGTGAGGCCGTGCAGAACAATATTTATGGCACGAAGGTACTTGCCGATCTGAGTGTGAAGTATGGCGTCAAGAAGTTTGTGATGGTCTCTACCGATAAGGCTGTGAATCCTACCAATGTGATGGGTTGTTCTAAGCGCATCTGTGAGATTTATGTTCAGTCGCTGAACAACGCCCAGAAGGTGACCCAGTTCGTGACCACTCGTTTTGGTAATGTGCTGGGGTCTAACGGCTCTGTGATTCCTTTGTTCCGCGAACAGATCAAGAAAGGAGGACCTGTCACCGTGACCGACGAGCGCATCGTGCGCTTCTTCATGCTGATACCCGAGGCTTGTAAGCTGGTGCTGGAAGCCGGAACCAAGGGACATGGCGGCGAGATTTTCGTCTTCGACATGGGTAAACCCGTGAAGATTGCCGATCTGGCCAAGCGCATGATTGCCTTGAGTGGTGCCAAGAACATAGAGATTAAGTTCACGGGTCTGCGCCCAGGCGAGAAGCTCTACGAGGAAGTGCTCAACGAGTTGGAGGGCACCAAGCCCTCGTTCCATGAGAAGATACGTATTGCAGAGGTGCGCGAGTACGACTATCAGGAGGTGAACAAAGAGATAGAAGAGCTGATAGCCATCTCGAAACAGTACGATGATATGGCTACTGTGGCAAAGATGAAGACCATCGTGCCAGAGTATAAGAGCAACAACTCCATCTACGAGAAACTGGATAAAAATACCCCCGTCAGTTAAAGTCCTCTAAGTAGAGGAATCCCTTGATGTCTCGTTTTGGATATCAAAAGTGGCGCTATTCACTGCGAATAGCGCCACTTTTGTTTGCCGATATAAGCACCCCACATCCTCGCGGCTTGCGAGGAGTGGAGCATAGGGTGATGTTAACGCTTGCTGGTCACATCCTTCTCGTACTGCTGGATGGCAGCGATGTATTCCTCGCCAACAGGTACGTTGTTCTTCAGGTTGAAGTAGTCGAACACAGCACCGAAAGGCATTGACTTTGCCTCTTCCATCAGTGCCAGACGCTCGAAGTACTGACCATTGTCCTCGTACTTGCGCAGCAACTCCTTGGGTTCGAGCAGTGCCTGCAGAATGCACTTCTGTGTGGCACGTGTACCCACAATGTAGGCACCGATGCGGTTGATAGACGCATCGAAGTAGTCGAGACCCACGTGTGCTCTGTTCAGAGCATCGCAACGCACCAGTTCCTTGAACAGATCCAGTGTCTGGTCGTTCATAATGGTCACGTGGTCAGAGTCCCAACGTACTGGGCGGCTCACGTGGAGCATCAGCTCGGGCACGTACATCAGCAGCGTGCTGACAAAGTCGCTCACGTTCTCGGTCGGCTCGTAGTGACCGGTATCGAGTGTGTACATCTGTTTACGGGTGGCGCAGTAAGCTGTGTAGAAGTCGTGCGAGCCCACGGTATAGCTCTCCAGACCGATGCCAAACAGCTTGGCCTCGAAACAGTTCTTTACGCCATCCAGCTTCTCCTCCATAATCTCGTCGAGAGAAGCAGCCAAGATCTCACGATACTTCTTGCGCTGCACAGGCATGTCCTTGCTGCCATCGTGAACCCAAATGTTCATGATACAAGGGTCGTTCTGAGCCTTACCCATTGCGTCGGCAATACGACGACAACGCTTGGTGTGCTCGATCCAGAAGTCGCGGATAGACTTGTCGGGGTTGCTCAGTGTCAGGTCGCCACTCTTGGGGTGTGAGAATGATGTAGAGTTGAAGTCCAACTTCATGTTGTTCTCCTTGGCCCAGTCAATCCAACTCTGGAAGTGCTTGACCTCTACCTGGTCGCGATCTACGAACTTACCCTGGAAGTCACCATAGATTTCGTGCAGGTTCAGACGGTGGTTACCAGCCAACAGCGTCTTCACAAACTCAATGTCCTGACGCACCTCGTCAATGTTGCGAGCGCGTCCAGGATAGTTACCTGTGGTCTGAATACCGCCGCTCAATGCGTCGTTACGCTCGAAACCAACAACATCGTCGGTCTGCCAGCAGTGCAGAGAAATCTGTTGTTTCTGCAATTGGTCGAGTACTGCGTCGGTGTCAACGCCAATAGCTGCATAGCGATCTTTGGCCACAGCATAGGCTTTCTCAATTAGTTCAGCTTTCATAGTCTCTCGTTGTTTTTAAGTTTATAATATCTTTCTTTTCTCCTTGTTGTCAGTATCAGACGGACACTTGTCGCCGCAAAGGAAGTATCACCATGTCGTCAGGCCTGTGCCGTGATGCCGAGATACTTCTCGTAGGCCTTGTCCCAGACAGCTTTGTCCTGTGGCTCATACTTCACCAGCTCTGTAGAGTTGGCAATGATGGAGCGCATCTGCCAGATATCCTTCACCAGTGCTGATGCTTTTGCCTGCAACATGATGTTGCCAATGGCAGTACATTCCTGTGGACCGGCAAGCACGGTGGCGCCCGTTGCGTTGGCGGTAAACTGGTTGAGATATTTGTTCAGACTGCCACCCCCAATGATATGCAGCGTGTTGAGGTCAGTATCCGTGAATTCCTGAAGCCACGTGAACACCTGGCGGTAGCGCAGTGCCAGCGAGTCGAAGATGCAACGGCAGAACTCTGCAGGCGTCTCGGGAACAGGCTGACCGGTCTTGCGACAGTATTGCTGAATGGCCTCGATCATGCTTGACGGTGCTGCGAAAACGGCATCGTCGGGGTTGATGATAGAGCGGAATGCCTCAACCTGCATGGCAGAGCCTTGCAATTCGGGGTGG
Source organism: Prevotella sp. E13-17 (assembly GCF_022024035.1). Classification (NCBI taxonomy): domain Bacteria; kingdom Pseudomonadati; phylum Bacteroidota; class Bacteroidia; order Bacteroidales; family Prevotellaceae; genus Prevotella; species Prevotella sp. E13-17. The sequence continues at coordinate 2,416,018 of NZ_CP091787.1, read as the reverse complement.
GAGAGCCTGCGCACCTCTTCGGGCCACTCCAGTCGGCAGCGCTCGTAGAGCCACATGCCGCAGATGTTCTTCAAGAAACGTGTGGTTCCCTCAATGCCACCCTCGTTGGTGAAGTTGCGCTCATAGCTCAGATCGCTGATAATAGCATCTTTCGTCTCGATGCCCATCAGGCTCCATGTGCCGCTTGAGAGGTAGGCAAACTGTTCGTTCTTGGCTGGTACGGCAGCCACTGCCGAGCCCGTGTCGTGGCCCGCAACCGCAATGACGGGGACGGCACCCAGTCCGGTGAGGCGCTGCACCTCTTCGGTCAGCGTGCCAATCACGGTGCCTGGCTGTACCATACGCCCAAACTTAGAACGCTGCAGCCCAATGGAATGGAGCAACTTCTCGTCGAGTTCCTTGGTGCGAGGGTTCAGCAACTGTGAGGTTGAGGCGATGGTGTATTCGCACACCATCTCGCCAGTCAGCATCCATGACAGCGCATCGGGGACAAACAATATCTTCTCTGCATGCTTCAAGGCCGAGTTGTTCTCACGCTGCATGGCATAAAGTTGGAAGATAGAGTTGAAGTTCATGAACTGGATGCCCGTCACATCGTAAACCTCGCGTCGTGGCAAGACATGCTCCAGATAGTGATCCATCGCCTCGAAGGTGATGGGGTCTCGATAGGCACGCGGGTTGCGCAGGATGGCTCCATCCTCACCGATGCACACAAGGTCAACACCCCAGGTGTCGATACCTATAGATGTGATATTGATATGTCGTGTGGCCACCTCTTTCAGTCCACGAATCATCTCGAAGTAAAGTGCATGAATATCCCAGTAGTAGTGACCGCCCTGCTCGATAAGGTTATTAGGGAAGCGCGTCACCTCTTCAAGGTCAATCTTGCCATTGTCGATTTTGCCAATGATGGTGCGTCCGCTGGTCGCCCCAAGGTCCACGGCGAAGAAATATTTTTCGTTTTCCATTGAATTGTTTTAGTTGTTTTAAGCGTTCGCATGCAAAGTTACGAAGAATAACACTTTTGCTGGCCTCATTTTTTGATTTTCTCACTAAGAAAAATGATTTTCTCAAAATAAATGTTTATCTTTGCAAACTGAAAAGATAAAGGGTAAACAGACAGCAACAATAATCTATAATAAGTAATAGTTAAAATCCAATGTCAACATTAACCGTTTTCATTGTCGCAGTCTTCTGTGTAGGCTATCTCTGCATTGCCTTGGAGAGTGTGACAAAAGTCAACAAAGCAGCTATTGCGCTGCTGATGTGTGTGTGTTGTTGGACACTTCTCATGGTGGCGCCTGGTGCCTACTATCCTGAGGTGCCGGCAGAAAGTGTAGTGCACCATATCAGTGAGGTTATCGAGCACCACTTGGGCGATGCCGCAGGTACGTTGTTCTTTCTCATGGGTGCCATGACCATTGTGGAAATTGTAGATTCCAATGGTGGTTTTAATTTTGTGCGCGACACGCTGAAGACCAGTTCTAAGCGTAAGTTGTTGTGGCGTATGGCCTTTATGACCTTCTTTCTGTCTGCCATTCTCGACAATCTGACCACGAGTATCGTGATGGTGATGGTGCTGCGCAAGCTGGTGCAGAACCGCGAAGAGCGACTGATCTATGCCGCTTTGATCATCATCTCTGCCAACAGTGGTGGTGCATTCTCGCCTATTGGCGACGTGACAACCATCATGTTGTGGATTAAGGGAGTTGTCACCACCCAAGGTGTGCTGACCGAGATCTTCCTGCCATCGCTGGTATCCATGGTCATTCCTGCCGTGATCCTGTCGTATTCGCTGAAAGGTCGTTTTGATAAGAGTCAGAATATGCCTAAGTTAGAAGTCAGCCAGTTCTCTAAGACCCAGCGCACCATCATCTTCTGGCTGGGTGTGGGCGGATTGATGTTTGTACCTGTCTTCAAGACCCTGACTCATCTGCCACCGTTCATGGGCATTCTTTTAGTATTGGGTGTGCTTTGGACTGTGACAGAAGTGTTCCACTATAACACCTCCGAAGACGACACTATGGCTAAGCGTGTGAGCGACTTGCTGTCGCGTATTGATCTCTCGACAATTATGTTCTTCCTGGGTATCTTGATGGCTGTTGCCGTGCTCCAGGAGGTGCAGGTGCTGGCAGCCATGGGCACCGGTCTGACAGAGGCCTTCTCGGGCAACTACTATCTGATTAATGGCATCATCGGTGTGCTGTCGTCGGTGGTTGACAACGTGCCCCTTGTCGCTGGTTGTATGCACATGTACCCTGTCAGTGAGGTTGCCGGCGACGCAATGGCCGTAGATGGTATCTTCTGGCAGTTGCTGGCCTACTGTGCCGGTGTGGGCGGTTCGATGCTGATCATCGGTTCTGCTGCTGGTGTAGTAGTGATGGGTTTGGAGAAGATCACCTTTGGCTGGTATTTGAAGCGCATCACATGGATTGTGATTGTTGGCTATTTGGCAGGCATTGGTTGCTATTGGTTAGAGAAGGCGCTGTTCTTCTAAAGAAGTAAAAAAAGAACTGCCGGCATTGCTGGCAGTTCTTTTTTTTTGCGGCCTGGCGGCAGGCGGCCGGAGATTTTGTCGAAATATCGAGATATCGATATATCGATATTTCGACGCGGCCGCCATTCGATATGTCGATATCTCGATATATCGACATTCTTTTTGCGGCCGGCGGCCGGCTATTTATTTCTGAGCTCGCTGGGCTTGCGTCCGATTTTTGCTTTGAACTTGGCAGAGAAGTAATCAGGCGATTCGAAGTTCAAGCGATAGGCAATCTCTTTGATGCTGAGGTCGGTGGAACTGAGCAACTCTTTGGCACGCTGCAGTCGCAGATCCTGTTGGTAGATGGCGGGCGACAGTCCAGTGTGCTCTTTGAATAGTTTGCGGAAGTTGCTGTAGCTGACGCCCATGTCCTCGGCTATTTGCTGGATGGAGAGTGGGCTCTCGAGCGATTCGCGGATGCGCATGCGGGCACGACTGATCATATCCACATGAGCCTCGTTGCGTGTCTTCAGTTGAATGTTTCGCTCCAATGAGTACATCAGACCGATCAAGTGGTTCACAATGCCAGCCAAGAGCTGTTGGGAGTAGGCAGCTTCTTCGACTGCCGTCTCGTAGGCTTGTTTGTAGATCGTCTCAATGTCGGACGAATAGCCCACGTGATAGATTGGCTTTGAGGGAGATATGAAGCCTGCTCTCACCCGCTCGTTCATGTTGTTGCCCTTGAATCCAATCCAATAACACTTCCATCCTTTTTCGCGTGATGGACAGTAGGTGTGCCATTCGCCGGGAAACAAGATGAAGATGTCGCCCTCTTTGAGGATAGTCTCCTTCTGTGATTGGCTGCGGAACACACCTTCGCCCTCGATGATATATTGCAACTGATATTCCTGAAGTGTGCGTCCTTTCTGACAGTCGAAATAATATCCATCTGCATGTCCGCGAGTAGGATATGGCTCGTTGGGGGAAATCTCCTCATAACCGACAGTGGTGATGGTCAGTCCCCATAGTTTGTCTCGCTCGCTGGCGAGTAAGTATCTGCTTTTCTGCATAGTTAGATTTAAATATCTTTCATTATTACTACGGTCATCCTTTCAGTTGACAAGGTATCCATAGCCAGAACGTAGAGCCGTGGCCCTCGCCCTCACTTGTGACACCGATATCTCCATTGCAGCGTTCGGCAATGCTCTTGCTGATGCTCAGTCCCAGGCCTGTGCCCTGTACGAAGTCGTTGAGCTTGACGAAGCGCTTGAATACATCTGCTTGTTTTTCTTTCGGAATGCCTGCCCCCGTGTCTTCACAGTAGATGTAAAGTCCTCTCTCGCTGTCGGCAGGCTTGTTAGGACAGGTGGTGTATTGATAGCCCACCTTGATATGTCCCTCTTTAGTGTATTTCACAGCGTTGGTCACAAAGTTGGTGACCACCTGCTGGATACGTCCTTTGTCGATGCAGGTGTTGAATGACTGATAAGCGTTTTCAGCGATAAATGTCACATTGGGATTCTGCACACGCTGTCGCAGGGTCTCGCAGATATCGTTGAATGCCACTGCAAAGTCAACGTCTTCCGGATGGATGGATTGCGGTCCCTGATTCATGTCGGACGCTTCGAGGATGTCGTCGATGAGTCGCATCAGCATGTCGCAGTTATTGCGGATGATGCGAATGAACTCTTTGCGGTCTTCAGGCTCATCGACCATCTGCAGCAAGTCAGAGAATCCCACGATGGCATTCAGCGGTGTGCGTATCTCGTGGGTCATATTGGCCAGAAAGACACTCTTCAGTCGGCCAGAATTCTCGGCACGCAGGGTCTCCTCTTTCAATTTCTCCTGAGCCTCCATGAGTCCACTCACGTCTTTCACGATGCCCATGTAGCCTGTTCTTTCCCCCTTCTCGTCGTAGAAAGGTACGCCGCTGATCAAGTACCAGCCAGACTGGTCGTCGAGGAATGTACGGTCGAAGAGATGTATCGTGTTGAGTGGTTCATCACTATTCAATAGCTCTTTCAGAGCCTTGGCAGCTTGTGCACGCTGCGATATGTTGATGGTAGAGATATACTCTTCGAAAGTTTCTGTATAGCCTTTGTCGCGCAGCGATTGCGAGAAGTGTATGATACCCTCTTTGTCGATGGTGTGCCATACAAACATTTTGCTGCTTTCCAGCAAATAGCGTAGCTCGCTCTCGTATTCCATGATGGTGCTATTGGCCTCCTGCAATTCCTTGTCGCGATGCTGTTGCTCAAGATACGTTCTGCGTTCGTCGGTGATGTCGCGTGCGGCAAACATATAGAACGCTTTGTTACCCTCGTTGTCAAATACAGGACGAATCTTTGCCTCGATAAACTGGTCAATGCCAATCTCAGGCTGATACATGTGCTGGCATACGTGAAACTCCTCTGTTCTGTCACGTTTAAAGTCCTTGATGAGATGAGGGGTGTCGAACATGTTGACATGGAGGTAGTAGGTGTCGCCCTTCTCATCAAAGTGGCACAGCTTGCGCATGGCATTGTTTACCTCTATTAGTTTGCCGTCAGGCGTATAGAACGACATGGCCGCGAGGGTACTCTCGAAAGCCCTTTGGTAGTTTTCTCCAAGCTCTGCTAATGAGGTGTCGAGATGCTCTTCTTCTTCATTGTCGAAAGACTCATGGTGCTTCACATAAAGTGTTAATGCCTTCAGTAGCTGATTTTGGGCTGTGACGATGCTAAATCGCCTGTTCACGATGAAGAAGGTCATCGCCAGAATGAATATCATCACAAAAACCATCAGAATGTTGATGGTGATGAATGAAGAGAATATGGAATCCAACAATATCATAGCGAAGCCTTTCTTTCAATGGTTATTGCATTACATGGTAGGGTGATCACTACAGATGTTCCCTTTTCGTCTTCCGAATAAACACTGATAGTGCCCCCCATCTGTTGGAGTAACTCCTTGCAGATGGCCAGTTCGAGGCCCGTGCCTTTGTTCGTGCCTAATACAAATCGTTCGAAGATGCGTGGCAGGTCCTCCTTTTTGATGCCACGTCCAGTGTCTTCGATAGTGATAAACAGTTTGCCGTCGATATAGTCGTAGCGGGCGCTGATAGAGCCATGGTCGGTATAGGTGGTTGCGTTCTCAATGATCTTACGGATGACATACCCCACTTGTGTGTCGTCGATATCCACGAAGAGCTGGTTGTAGGGCTGCTCAATATTGAATTTCACACCTTCTTTCATGTGGCCGTTCCATCCTTCGTAGCAGTGTTCTTCAAATGACTTGCTGAAATCCGTCGGCTTCGGATTGATCTCAATCATCTTGGCATCCAGTCTTGAGAGGAACAGGATGTCGTTGATGAGCCGCAACAAATGAGCCGAGCTGTTCTTGATTTCTTCGATGAACACACTTTCGTCTTCGGGTGATGCTGCCGCATTGAAGAGTTCGGCAAAGCCAACCACTGTGTTCAGCGGTGTGCGAATCTCGTGACTCATGTTGCGCAGGAACGCATTCTTGATGCTCTCCACCTCCTGTGCACGTGCCGTCTCAATGGCAAGCAGATGCTCGGTCCATTTGGTCTGGCTTACGTCTCGGCAGATGCCAAAGTAAGACTTGACGGCACCATTCTCGTCGAAGACAGGCAGCAGGTCGAACTGTAGGTACAGCACCTCTGTACCCTTGTTGCGAATGATGGTCTTGACATTCGTAGTGATAGGTTTAGGTGTTTTGTTGTCGAGCATCTTAAAGGCGTGCGTGAGAACACGTTTGTCGGCATCGTCAACAAATACCATACAGCGCACCTGAGTCAGTGTATAGAGCTCCTTGTGATTGCCATCAAAGATCGTTAAGTCGTGGGTGGTTGGTGAATACTTGATGATGCGCAGACCACCCATTTGCAGAATGTAGTCTATATTGCTGATGTAGTTCGTAATCTCCTTGTTGACCACATCAAGTTGCTGTGTCCCTTCTTTCAGCTTTCTGAACGCATGCACGAACTCGCCCATGTCTCTTCCAGTGCAGAATATGTATTTCAAGTTGCCGTTTTCGTCGAAGATAGGCTTGAGTTGTATTTCAATATATACGGGATCACGATTGGGCTGAGGGTGTGCAATGCAGCAGACATGCACCTCGTGTTGCTTGACGATGTCAATGATGTCCTCGCCAAAGCTGTCCATGACAGTGATGTTGCTGGCCCTGAGCTCCTCGCGTGTCATGCGCAGGATTTTAGCAAACTCCTCGTTGGCATCAATCATGGTGCCATCTGGCGCAAAGATTGCCAGCCCAGAAAAAGACGAATCAAAGATGTTCTGATAGCGCAGCAGCACTTCCTTCTCATAGTTGATGCGCTGGTGCTTTTTGGTGATGTCGCGACGCGCACCAAAGATCAGGTATGGCTTGCCGTTGGGATATCGGTATAACGACAGCTCCAAATTGAAATAGCGGGTTTCTTTCTTCTCGTCAGATGTGTCTTCATCCTTGATGAACAGCGTCACCTTCTCTTCCTGATTGTTGATGAGTCGGCCGAAAGCCTCGTTGATGCGTGTGAAGTCGTCGTGCAGGTAATCGCGCGCAAACTCCAATGCCTTTATCATCTTGCCTGGACGACCGTCATTGTCAATCCACGAAAACGTCTGTCGGTCCACATGATACACCCAAATTTTCATTTTTAGAGGTGATAAGATTTCGGACAGACTGCTTGACATGTTTGCGTTTTCCTGTCTTTTCTGCACTCCTTTCCGATGCAAATAGAAGAGGTAGCCTCCTATTGAAAAGAACAAAAGAAGGCAGATGACGTTAATGATGAAAGGTGTTAGTAGCAAGGTGTTTTTAGTTATTTAAAGGTTTTCTACTTGTTGAGTATTTTTTTTGCCTCGTTTCCAATCTTAACGATATAGACGCCCTTTTTCAGCGAGCTGACGCTGAGCGTGACAGATTCGTTGGCTTTAAAAATCTCCTCACCTTTCAAATTGTAAAGTGTGCAACGCTCACCGTTGGCAATCTCAATACGCAAGGTGCCATCGCGCAGTTCACACTTCGAAGCCATGTCCTGTGTGGCAATGCTGTTGAGCCCGCCATCCGAGAAAAACATCTTCGACAACCCAGAAAGTGGCAGACGCTGTGAAGTGCCATCGGTCATGGTGAAAATCATGTCGGAGGCATCGAATGTGATCTTGTTAATCTTGCTCACCTCAAAATTGCTGGCAGAGCCATTCTGACTAACGGTCAGATAGACAAAATTGTCGGCCATCATTTGGGCGCTGACTGTGAGCAGCAGTGCTGCAATTAAACTTCTTAAAACCTTCATAACTTTCGACTATTTTGTGGCAAAGATATATATTATTTTGGAAAAATAGTACATTTCCTTTGTTTTTTTACAAAAAAAAATCCTTTTTGTTGCTCAATCAAAATAAAACCACTAAATTTGTCAACAGAAAATTAAATCAAATAATTATGATAGACGTTAAAGAGACATTGAGTAAAAGTGAAGAGCGCATGGAGATGGCTGCGATGTTCTTGGAGGAAGAATTGAGCCGCATTCGTGCCGGACGTGCCAACGTGGCCATCCTTGATGGCGTGCGTGTGGAGTCATATGGAAGCAGAGTACCACTGAATCAGGTGGCCACGGTGAACTGTCCCGATGCACGAACCATCGCCATCAAACCTTGGGACCGCAAGCAGATTCGTGATATTGAGAAGGCCATCATGGACAGCGATGTCGGTATCACCCCAGAGAACAATGGCGAGGTGATTCGACTGGCACTTCCTCAGCCCACAGAAGAGCGTCGTCGTGACTTGGTGAAGCAGTGCAATAAGATAGCCGAGAAGGCAAAGGTGGAGGTGCGCAATGTGCGTGCCGACGTGAAGGATAAGCTGAAGAAGGCCATCAAGGACGGTCTGAGCGAAGACAACGAGAAGGATGCCGAGGCAGAGTTGCAGAAGTTGCACGACAAATATATCAAGAAGCTCGATGAGCTGATTGAGGCTAAGAACAAGGAGATTATGACGGTTTAATGAAAGGACTGGTCATTAAGAATACTGGCAGCTGGTACACCGTCCGCATGGACGATGGCCAGCTGCTTGATTGTAAGATAAAGGGTAATTTCCGTCTGAAGGGCATTCGCACCACCAACCCCGTTGCTGTGGGCGACCGTGTGGAGGTGAATGGCGAAGGATGGATTGTTGAGATAGCGGACCGCCGCAACTATATTATCCGCAAGAGTATTAATTTATCGAAGCAGAGTCATATTCTTGCGGCTAATGTTGACCAGGCTTTCCTGATTGTAACAATTAGTAAACCAGAAACTTCAACCACTTTTATTGATCGTTTTCTCGCATCGGCTGAGGCTTATAGTGTCCCTGTGGTATTGGTGTTTAACAAGACAGACCTGCTGGATGCCGATGAGTTGCGTTATCAACAGATGATGGTAACGCTCTACGAGACTGTCGGTTATGAGTGTCGTCAGATTTCGGCCTGTCGAGGTGATGGTGTAGAAGACCTGCGACAGATGCTGAATGGCAAGGTGACACTGTTGAGCGGCAATAGTGGTGTGGGCAAGTCAACACTGATAAACCGACTGGCGCCCCATGCCAACCTGCGCACCTCGGAGATCAGCGATGCACACAATACGGGTATGCACACCACGACGTTCAGTGAGATGATTCCCATCGCCCCCTCTGGATACTTAATTGATACGCCGGGTATCAAAGGATTTGGTACCTTCGACATGGAGCCCGAAGAGATTACGGGTTATTTCAAGGACATCTTCCGCTTTTCGAAAGACTGTCGATTCTCAAATTGTACGCATACGCACGAGCCTGGTTGCGCCGTGCTCGAAGCCTTGGAAAATCACTACATTGCAGAAAGTCGCTATCAGTCGTATCTCTCGATGCTCAACGATAAGGAAGAGGGAAAATATAGAGCGGCACAGTGATGTGCGGCTGCGCCGCAAGATGAGAGATGAGAGATGAGAGATGAGAATTGAGAGGTGAGAGGTTATGATTATTGAAGTTTCTTCGTTGAATGATGCGGGACTGGAGGTGTTCGGGAAGTTGACCGAAGCGCAGTTGCGCAATGTTCTGGATCCTGAAAAGGGGATGTTTATTGCTGAGAGCCCGAAGGTGATCAGGGTGGCGCTGGACGCGGGGTATGTGCCTGTGTCGCTGCTTTGCGAACGCCGACATATCACGGGGGATGCGGCTGATATCATTGCACGATGTGGCGATATACCTGTCTATACGGGTGAGCGCGAACTGCTGGCGCAGTTGACGGGCTACACCTTGACACGTGGTGTGTTGTGTGCCATGCGCCGTCAGCCTGCATGCTCGATGGCGCGTGTGCTCGATGGCGCCCGTCGGGTGGTAGTCATTGATGGGGTGGTGGACACGACAAACATCGGGGCCATCTTCCGTTCGGCAGCAGCTTTGGGCATTGATGCCGTGCTGCTGACAAGGAATGCCTGCGACCCTTTGAACCGACGTGCCGTGCGTGTGTCGATGGGGTCGGTCTTTCTGGTGCCTTGGACCTGGCTGGATAGCTATGACGAGCTGAAGACTATGGGCTTCAAGACTGTGGCGATGGCGCTGACCGACAAGTCGATAGCCCTCGACGATCCCAGGCTGAAAGCAGAGACTCGGTTGGCCATCGTGATGGGAACAGAGGGCGACGGATTGCCCAAGGACACCATTGCCAGCACCGATTATGTGGTGCGCATCCCGATGGCCCATGGCGTGGACTCCCTGAATGTGGCTGCCGCAGCAGCTGTGGCTTTCTGGGAACTTGGAAAATAGCATCAGACTAATACAAAAAATAAAATAGAAAAGCAATGATGAATCGCAAGATTGTGTTTGCCATGCTGCTGTTGAGTATGGCAGCATCGGCACAGGTGAAGACCGACGTGAAGGCCTTCAACCTGGCAGGTCCCTTTGCGGTGAAGACACCGCAGTGCATGGACTCTGTGAATGTGAAAGGTGATAAGTTTGACGAGAAAACCCTTCTCAACGAGCTGGCCTTGGGAAGTCAGCCTCTCACCACCTTCGAGGGTCATGTGTTGCCCTCGTTGGCAGACAGCAAGAGTGTGGGTGTGCTTAGCTTCTACGTGAACAACAGCGACTATACCAAGGGATCCATCCACGTGAAAGGTCCCAAGAACTATCAGGTCTATGTTGATGGTCAAGAGGTGAAGGGCGAGGTGAAACTGGCCCCCGAGCACCACGAGGTGGCTGTACGTTTTCTGGCTCAGCCAGCCGATAGTGACAGCATCCACGTGACCATGGACATGACCCGTGCGCTGACACCTGTGCTCAGCAAGCAACATCCCTACATGGTACACGACCTGACCGATGGCAAGCGCGTGCGCAGCGTCTCGCTATCGGCAGACGGTCAGTATGTGATGGTGGCCTATCAGACCACGGCCCGTGGTGGCAACAGCCAGTGGAGCTACGAGCTGCGCGACGTGAAGAGCCAGCGTCTGCTGTCGCGCCCCACGTCGATGGGCAGGTGGATGCCGCGCACCTGTGCCTACATCGAAGAAGAGTATCAGGGCAACAAGCGCGTGCTCTATCAGGTCAATCCTCTGACCGGGCAGCGCAGGCAGTGGGCTTATGACATTCCACGCGATGACTATACCATCAGTCCCACGGAGGATTTCCTGATTTTCACCTGTCAGGAAGAAGGTCCCAAGGAGGATGCCGACGTCTATCAGGTGCTGGAGATGGACGACCGTCAGCCAGGCTGGCGCTCACGATACTACCTGAAACGCTACGACATAGCCAGCGGATTGTGTCAGCGCATCACCTTTGGACGTCAGACCACCTACCTGTCGGACATCTCGCAAGACGGTAAAAAACTGTTGGTCGTGTCTTCATATTCCCGTCTGGCCAAGCGTCCTACCGAGGTGCAAGATGTGTTTGTCATCGATGCACAGACGCTGCAGACCGACACCCTGATGCAGTGTGAGGGATTCTTGGGTGGCGGCACCTTTTCGCCCGACGGGAGGCAGATCCTGTTCAGTGGCAGCCCCGAAGCCTTCAACCGCATCGGTTGTCAGTTGGCTGCCGACGTGACGCCCAGTATGACCGAGAACGAACTCTTCCTCTATGATATCGCCACGAAGCAGGTGAAGCCCCTGACCAAGGACTTCGACCCCTCGGTGACAGGCCATGTCGTTTGGTCGTCGGTAGATGAAAAGGTCTATTTCCGTGCTGAGTGTCGCGACTATGTCTATCTCTATCAGCTCAATCCCCAGAACGGTCAGATCAAGAGAATGCCCGTGACGGGTGATAACATCTACCGTTATGACATGGCATCGCATGCCGCCACCGTGGCTTATCTCTCCTATAAGACCATGGAACCAGCCTCTGCCTATGTAGCTTCTGTCGCCAACATCTTCAAGAAGGCAAAAGACAGCCAGCTGTTTGACGGTCGCGAGGCCCTGGGAGATGCAGAGTTGGGCACCTGTGAGGACTGGAACTACACCAACTCAAAGGGAGACACGGTCTATGGTCGTCTCTATCTGCCCAAAGACTTCGATGCCACAAAGAAGTATCCCATGATTGTCTATTATTATGGTGGTTGTTCGCCCACCAGCCGTTATTTCGAGTCGCCTTATGCCCCTCAGTACTGGAACTCGCTGGGTTATGTGGCCTACATCGTAGAACCCAGCGGCGCCACCGGATTCGGTCAGGAGTGGGCTTCGCGCCATGTCAACACCGCTGGTCATGGGCCTGCCGAAGACATCATCGAGGGCGTGAAGCAGATTTGTGCTGCTCATCCCTTCATCAATGCCGAGAAAGTGGGATGTATGGGCGCTTCGTATGGCGGTTTCATGACACAATATCTGCAGACGCAGACTGACATCTTTGCCGCTGCCGTCAGTCATGCCGGCATTGCCAACCACACCAGCTACTGGGGACAGGGCTATTGGGGCTACAACTACAGCGAGGTGTCGATGGCCAACAGCTATCCCTGGAGCCACCGACAGTTGTATGTTGACCAGTCGCCACTGTTCAATGCCGACAAGATTCACACCCCGTTGCTGTTGCTTCATGGCGATGCCGACACCAATGTCCCTCTGGTAGAGAGTCTGCAGATGTTCACCGCGCTCAAGCTGTTGGGCCGCGAGGTGGCTCTGGTTCAGGTGAAAGGTGAGAACCATCACATCCTGGACTATGCCAAGAAAGAGAAGTGGTTGGCCACCCAGATGGCGTGGTTTGCCAAATGGCTGAAAGACGACTCCACATGGTGGGATGCGCTTTATCCCCAAAAGAACCTTTAAGCACTAAATCCTTGGATTTTGTCCAAAAAACGGCAAATTATATCCTTGGATTTTGTCAGAAAGTGATAAAAATCATTGATAAAGAACATAAAATGAAATAGGGCGAAAGAAAAATTTTCGTCCTATTTTTGTTTTTTATGGCAATTTTATTTGGTCATATCATAAAAATATCCTATTTTTGCAACTGATAGATGTGATATCTAACGTACTAATTACTAAAACGTTAAGAATAACTTATTACTAACTAACAATACTAACTATTTATGAGAAGACTAAAACTATTAATGGCTATTTGCGCCCTATTTGTTGGGGGTGGCAATTTGGCATGGGCAGATCCTAATCCGGGTGATGATATGACTTCGTATATCACCAATCCTACTTTTACGGACAATGCTGATGGATGGACAATTACAGGTCAGGCTCGCTATTACAATGGAAAAGGTTTCGATGGTACTACCAATTTTATTGAACTTACAAATTGGGGCTCGTCTTGGGATGCTACTATCAGCCAGACAGTAACAAGTTTACCAAATGGTTATTATCAGGTACAAGCGGCAGCTCAAATGTCAAATGCTTCCGATCTTTGGATGAAATTGATTGCCAATGGAGCTGAAAGCTACTTTAGCCGCAATGGTGACACAAATGGTAATATTCTTGCTAATGGTACAGAAACAGCTATTGGTTCAGGTGTAGCAGGTTGGCGTTATACTAGAGTTATAGCCAAAGTTACTGATGGCACATTGGCAATTTCTTGTGCCGGTCATTCTGATATTAATGCGCGTTGGGCCAATTTTGATGCTGTAACATTAACATTCTTAGGAACGGAGATTGCGCCAGGTTCTGATGTTACGGAGTTTATCAGTAACTGGGACTTCTGGGGGTGTTTTAACGATTCTTTTAATGGTTGGACTATAAACAAAGATGGTGGTAACTCATGGGTTCATGGAAATACCGCTATAGAACACTGGTGTGACAATCATGCTAGATACTTCGACTATTACCAAACTGTGACGGGTCTGCCTGATGGCAGATATACTCTTTCTGCATCTATGTGGAATACACAAGGAACCCCCAATGGCAATAGTGGCGTCTATGCTACAAATAATTCTAGTGTTACGGTTTTTGCCGGCGTTACGGATGATTGCGGTGATAGTGATCTTCATACATATACAACTGATGGTATTTTCGTCAATGATGGAGAATTGCGTGTTGGTGTAAAGAACAACGGTGCAAGAAGCACTAATTGGTTTGGTGTCGATTGGATTAAAATGACCTATATTGGCAAGGTTGTTCAAGACTACGCAGAGGAACTTCCTGCTGGCGGCGCTATGGCTGCTGACACATGGTATTACTTTGATATTGCCGTTGCCGGCGACAACTATAATGCTACAGCTACGGATCTTAGCAAAATTATCTGTACAACCGATGGTTATACACTAACTACTGCCACTACAGGTGGTGTCACACTCGTTGCCGAGAATAATTCACTCTCTGTTACACGTTACTATGTTAAGTCTGTAGGTGCAGCTAATAACCTCGTGGTTGCTCCGGCTTCCTATACCTATACTGTTGGTTCGGCAACTGCTGACAAGACATATATCCAGCCTGGTAATACTGTTACGGTTAGCTATCAGGATCTGGTGACGAGTAATCCAGGCGCAGTTCTCACCAAGGATTTCAGTGGCGTCACTTTCGATGGTGATGCAATAGCAGTTACCCCAACGTCTAATGGTTTCAGTTTCGAGGTACCATCAGGTCTTGCAGTAGGCACCGCCTTCACGCTTGCTATTCCTGCAAATGCTATTGGTTATGCTGTTGGTAGTACATATAATGAGGCTCAGAACATTACCTTGACAACTCCAGCAATATATGATGGAACATATTATATGTACAATACTTATACAAACTCTTATATCAGTCGTGCTGGTGCCTATAACACACAGGCTGTGCTCGACAACTGGGGACTGGCATTCAAGGTTGCCACTGACGGAAACAACAACACACAACTCAGATACTTCGACAGTGAATTGTATTTGGGCGACGATGGATTCTGTTATGGTGACTGTACTGACAGTAGAATCCGCAATTTCAACGTAACGAAAGTTGCCGGCGGTTACAAGTTCCTGAACACCAACAACAGCAAATATCTTGCAGCTAATAGTGGAGCTACTGTTGCTGATGCTGTTGAAGGAGTTAATCTGCTAGGTACGTCAAATATCTGGTCACTTGAAAGCACCGCTTCTCATGTTGACAATTACACGGCCAATGCAAACACACAGTCAATCAACGCTGCTACTGCTGCTGGCATGGCAGGTATCACAACGAAGGCTGCACTTGATTCTGAATTAGCAACTAATTATGTAGAGACATCTATTACTATTACAGGTTCTAAGGCTGAGAAATACCAAGTTTATCCTGGTAATCAATCAGATAGTGGTCCAGTGACTTATTATTCAGAGACTGTGGAGAATCTGGAGCCAGGTCTTTATAAACTGAGCGTCGATGCTTTCCAGCGTGCAGCAAGCAATGTCAAGGTATCTGCAGCAGACGGTGCACGTGGTATCACTTACCTTTATGCAGGCGATGCAAAGACACAGCTTAAGTCAGTGATGGATTATGGAGCAAATGATGCATATGCAAGTGATTATTCTTTTGGTGGCAAACACTATCCTAATAACGAATCTTCTGCTTATACAGCCCTTGCAACAGGTAACTATAGTAATGAGGTATATGTATATGTAGCAGATGGAGGAAGTGGTACAGGAAGTTTGGAGATTGGTATTAAGAATCCTTCACGCCCAGGTGCTAACTGTGGCACATGGACAGTTTATGACAACTGGACTCTGACTTACTACGAGCCAAAGGCAACCGCTTCAGAGAAGACAGCCCTTTCTGATGCCATTGCTGCTGCCGAGGCTAAGACTCTTGGATTTGAAGATGGTGAATATGCACCTTATAATAACGTTGATGCTCTCACTAAACTTGCTGCAGCCAAGGCTGTTAATCCAGAGACCGTATCAGGAAAGAATGTAGTTGCTGCTACCACTGCTCTGACTGGCACTACATGGACTGCTAATGTTGCCGAGGTGAATGCTATTTATAATGGTGACTTTGCTCTATCTGAAAACGATGGTACTATGGATGGTTGGAAAACTGACCATTCTGCTGGTATAGGTGGAGCATATCATGCACGAGCATTTGTTCTGACTTCTGGTCAAGGTAACTACGATAATCTTGCTGTATTCAATCAGGGTGATGGTACCCGTTCTTGCGCATACTTCCGTTTTGATGGTACTAATAGTGCGAAAACTACTATTTATACATATGGCGAGACGGTAGGCTATACAATACCTCTCAAAAATACTGTTTATCGTATGACTGCACAAGTAGGTGGCTGGGGACAGGTAGACAAGGATGTTACTATTCAGATTGCGAAAGAAAATGGTGACATTGTTAAAGAAAAGACTGTTCATACACCTAATGTAGCTGTGAGCTCAGGAGGTTCAGTTGTTGCTGTAAACTTCGTATTCGAAGTTGAGGATGGAAACTACAAAGTTTTCTTGAAGAACGGTTCGGTAAGCGCCGATAATGCCATTGCTGTTTCTAACATTGAACTGAAGAAGGCTGTAGCAGACGTTGTTTCTATCAACGAGGGAGTTGACTATACTCCAGCTGCTTCTGACTACGCAGATGTTACCCTGACTCGTACACTCTCTAACACCAACTGGAATACGTTTGTGGTTCCGTTCGACATTGACAATGCTACGCTTACGGCTAAGTTCGGTACTGTAGAGGTGGCTGAATATGCTGAGGCAAGTGCTGATGCTCAGAATGCTACGGTTAGCTTTACAAAGATGGCTACGCCTGCTATTACTGCTAACACGCCTGTGCTGCTGAAGACTTCTACTGCTCCTGCTTCTGTTACCTTCAATGGTGTGCAGGTGAAGACAGGTGAGGCTAAGGTGGCTGGAACCAACTTCGACTTCGTGGGTTCTTATGACGCAAGCAAGTTTGTTAAGACTGGTGACTACTACATCTATCAGAACAAGATCTATAAGTCGGCTAAGGATGATGGTACCTTCATCAAGGGTACTCGTGCTTACATCGAGGCTAAGACTATGGGCGCTCGCATCGTGGACTTCACCATCGATGGTGTGACATCGGGTATTCGTGACCTCAATGCTGACCTCTCTGAAAGTGAGGGCGTTGTTTACAACCTGAACGGTCAGAAGGTACAGAGCGTGAAGAACGGTGTATTCGTCAAGAATGGCAAGAAGGTCGTGGTTAAGTGAGAGAAACAATGAGCTTGCTCAAATGTTTCCGAACGCGAACGAGCTCGAGCGAAGCTCAAGGTCGTGGTTAAGTGAGAGAAACAATGAGCTTGCTCAAATATGTTGAACGAGAAAAACGAGTATAAGAATATGAAAAAGAAAACATATATCGTTCCTGCCATTCAAGTGCAGAGAATCATGATACAGCAAATGATCTGCGGATCGCTTACACGTGTTAGTGGTGACACCGATGTAGATAAGGGTGAGGGAGACCCCGAGCCCCCAGGCGGTGCCGACACCCGTCGCCACAACGTGTGGGATGATATGGATGAAGAGAAAGAATACTAAAGCGGTACTTCTCTCATAGAAAAGCGGCACTTTTCCCTGCGAATAGTGCCGATTTGCTCATGGAATAGTGGCACTTTTCACAGGCTAAAGTGCCACTATTGTCACGCAATAGTTCTGCTTTTGGTTTGTTTCTAGAGTTTAGAAAAGGTAATTGTAGAGTCTAGAAAGGGTATTTGTAGAGTTTAGAAAACGTATTGACCTTGGTTCATTGTAGCCTGTTAAATTTGGCAGCAAAGGTACAAATTCAAAACCGTTGACTCTCAAAATTGCTCGTAAAAGACTGTAATTCAATTATTTCAAAGACCGATTAGTCCACTTTAACGGGACAGTAGTGAGTACCAAATAGAAAGATTGCTGCTAAGAATACAACCAATAGCATCTGCATACTTGCGATCAAGCATCAGTGCTCTTTCTGCAGATGACCCAGTAATAGGTTGCTAGTTGTAAAGAAACCTCCTTAGCAAGTTTTAAATGTGGAATATAAAAGAGGTCGTGTCAATAGTAACAGACACGACCTCTTTTCGGTCCAGAATAGAACAGTACTGTCCCTGCGGATCACGTCTCTGCGGTTCAAGGTTTAGGGACTATTCCCATAGAAATTAACACGAAAACACGGACAATTTGCCGCTTTTCTTCATTTTTAACCTATAAATAGTACGAAATTTATTATATTTTTGTATCTTTGTACGCAAAAGCGTGCGAGTCTGCTCACGCTCGGCCATCAATGCAAGCATCATGGCCCTCGCTTCGCTCGGCTTTGCCGCTTGGCTAGTCCAAGAACCGCAGACTTGTCAGCCCACAGACTGTTAACCGACAGACAACAACAGACAATTCAAAGAAATAATATAGATTATGGCAACAACCATCCCCAATTCGCCCCAGATGATTATCACGCTGGAAGACAATGCGCTCGTGGCCGACATCAAGCGGGCACTGAAAATGATACGCGGCATAGCCTCAGTGCGTACCGCCACCATCAGTGATGACCACACCATCACCCCCGCCATGCGCCGCTCCATCAACAAGGCTCGCCGTGAATATGCCAAGGGTGAGACTATCAAATGCAGCACCCCGGAGGAGATGCAGCGATATTTCGACAGCCTATGACCTACACGATTGAGTTCTCCAAGGAGGCTGACCGGACGTTGCGCAAGTGGAAGAAGTCCAACCCTCAGCTCTTCAAGAAGGCGACGAAGATTCTGATGGACATCATGCAGCATCCCCGCACGGGTTTGGGCCACCCCGAAGCACTTGTCGGAGGAAACGATGTGACCTATTCACGCCACATCACAGCCCACGACCGCATCATATACGACATCTACGACGACCGCGTCACGGTGCTTGTAGTTCAAGCCGAGGAACATTACAACGACAAGTAATTTTTACCGCCCCCCCCCTCTTTACCTCTAACAAACAATCTAACCCCACAAATTCCTTTGCAAGATTTATATACGGAATAGCAAAGAGGTCGTGTCAATAGTAACAGACACGACCTCTTTTCGGTACAGAATAGAATAGGTACCCGTCCCTGCGGATCGTCGAGTTTAGGATGGTCTTTATAGTTTAGAAATGATGTTTCAAAAGCTCAGCTTTTTGCGCAATATACCGCCGCTTTAAGCTGTTGTTTTGGGCTGTCTTTCTGGAGCTAACAAACTGAAAAAGCGTTTTTTATTTTGTTCTTTACTCACTTATTCGTAACTTTGCAGCATGAATATAGATGAATTAAAGGATAAACGCATCGCTGTGCTCTTGTCGGGTGGCGTGGATAGCAGTGTGGTGGTGTACGAGTTTGCACGACTTGGACTGCAGCCTGACTGCTTCTATATCAAAATAGGACCTGAGGAACAGGAGGAGTGGGACTGCTCCAGCGAGGAAGATTTGGAGATGGCTACCGCCGTGGCACGTAAGTACGGATGCAAGTTGGAAGTGGTGGACTGTCATCAGGAATATTGGAATCAGGTGACGGCTTACACCATGGAAAAGGTGAAGGCCGGACTGACGCCCAACCCCGACGTGATGTGTAACCGACTGATCAAGTTTGGAGCCTTCCACGAGAAGCGCGGTCATGACTACGACCTCATTGCCACTGGGCACTATGCTCAAACGGAAACCATCGGTGGCAAGAAATGGCTGACCACCAGTCCTGACCCCGTGAAGGACCAGACCGACTTCCTGGCACAGATATACGACTGGCAACTGGAGAAAGCCATCTTCCCCATTGGGCACTATGTGAAAGACGAGGTGCGCCTGATTGCCGAGCGTGAACACTTGGTGAATGCCAAGCGTCGCGACTCACAGGGCATCTGCTTCTTGGGAAAGATCAACTATACGGACTATATAAAAAGGTACGTGGGCGAACAACAGGGTGACGTGCTGGAACTGGAGACCGGTAAGTTGATAGGTAAGCACAACGGACATTGGTTCTACACCATCGGTCAGCGTAAAGGGTTAGGCTTTGGCGGTGGTCCTTGGTTCATCGTGAAAAAAGACGTGGCAAAGAACCTGCTGTATGTGTCGCATGGCTACGACCCTGAGACAGCCTATAAGAAAGACTTTCCGATACATGGATTCCACAGCATCAATGGCGAGATGCCGGGCGAACGAATCACCTTTAAGATTCGTCATACCCCCGAATTTCATGAGGCATCGTTGGAAAAAACGAGTGAGGGAAGTTTTGTCGTACACTCAAAAGACCCGATTCA
This sequence comes from Prevotella sp. E13-17, assembly GCF_022024035.1. NCBI lineage: Bacteria > Pseudomonadati > Bacteroidota > Bacteroidia > Bacteroidales > Prevotellaceae > Prevotella > Prevotella sp. E13-17. Next base: position 2,395,953 of record NZ_CP091787.1, on the reverse strand, counting down.
CGGCGTGGCACCAGGACAGTTCTGCGTGGTGTATGACGAAGCACATCACCGTTGTTACGGGTCGGCAGAGATAACAGTAAACCCCCTCTAAATCTCCCCGAGGGGAGACTTTTATACTCCATCCTTTTCTTCCTCCCTCGGGAGGGTCGGGGAGGGGTTATTTGAATATCTTAAACTCATAGCCTTGCTCTTTCAGCCATTGGATGCTGGCGGGCAAGGCTGTTTTCAGTTTTTCGATAGACTTCAGAGAGTCGTGAAACGTGATGATAGACCCGTTGCGTGCATAGCGTTTCACGTTGTTGAGAATATCCTCTGCCGTCATCCATTTTGAATAATCGCGCGTCACGAGGTCCCACATCACCACCTTATATTTCCTGCTGAGCCAAGCATATTGGTCCAGGCGCATCCACCCGTGAGGTGGGCGCATGAAATGACTATGGATATAGGCATTGGCCTTCTCAACGTTATAGCTGTAGTCGTGGAGCGAATGGCGAAAACCACTGATATGATTATGGGTGTGATTGCCCACCTGATGGCCTTCGTCCAGAATCTGCTGAAACAGCTCAGGGTGTTTTCTGACGTTGTCGCCCACCATAAAGAAGGTCGCCTTGATACCTTCTTCGCGCAATACTTTTAGGATGAAAGGAGTGGACTCTGGGATGGGACCGTCGTCGAACGTCAGATAGACTGAACGTTCGTGACGGTCCATGCGCCAAAGTGCTTTAGGATATAGCCATCTCAGGTAGATGGCGGGTTGTTCGATAATCATTAATCAATCCGGATGCGGCTTAGCGTAGCTTGCCGCCTTTGCTTACAAATGTATTCATCATTTGCTGCCACTCCGCTGTATAGTTAGCTGCGAGTGCATGGTCAACATCTTCGGCAATAGAGATAAGGCTCTGGATGATGTAGAACTGTATGCGGCAATCACCAGACGACATCATGAACAGATTATTATCCAGCGAGAGGTAGAACTCCACATATTGCTTGCTGCGGTTCCACACCTGCGACAGAAGATCTTTCGCCTTGGCCTTGTTGCCAATCAGTGAATAGGCCAGAGCCATATCGAGTGAGCCACCCTGATACTCATGGGGAATATTGCGGGCAGGCAGTTCCTCTTCGGACTTGGCCAACACCTTGGCTGCCTTGTCGCTTTCGCCCTTGTAGGCCAACTCCATTGCCAGCTTAGCCAACAGACGACGGTGGGTGTAGCACATACGCATGACGGTCTCGTCGAGGTAGATGTTCTCGGCATTGACATTGCCATACTTGAAGCGGTTCATCACATTGTCGAAGGTCTTGTCGGTGTCAAAGTCGGTCATGCCTTCCAGCGGACGACCATTTACGTTGGTCGTAAATGGAGTGATGCGGTTGGCCAGACCCTCCTGCACAAAGTTGTCGCCCAGGTTCATGTAGTTCTCCTGACCAACGGTGTAGGCAACGTAGAGCGGGCGCTCCCAGTTGCAGTTGGCCAGCAGTTCCAGCATCATCAGTTTGCTCTTGTCAAGCGAGCTGAGACCCTTCAGCGAGATGACCATGCGGTCGGGGATGGAGTCGCCTTGCATCAGCATGCCACTACGTTTCACCGCTTCCTTGTCGATGGTCATATAAAGCGTATCTGTTGGGATGACCTGCAGTTCGGGGTTCTTTGAGCGTACCCAGTATTTCAGCACGTTTTTCAGTTCGAAAGGCTCGTCGCCAAAGTTGCGGCGGGCAGCCTCGGGATCCTGTTTGTAGTAGTTCAGGACCTCCTGCTTGAAATTAGGTTCGATGTGTATGTACTCGTTAGTGCCGGAACAATACTCCAGACGGCTCCATGTGATGGGCAGTGCTGGTGAGTCGAAGGCAGGACGAATCATCTGGTCAATATACCAATCGGTCTGCAGATAAGAGAGGTTGCATACGCGTGCATCGGTGCGAACGCCCTCAACATCCTGATTGTACCAGAGTGGGAAGGTGTCGTTGTCGCCATTCGTAAAGATGATGGGGTTGCCCTCAGCCTGCATCGACATGAGATAGTTCTGTCCGAAGTCGCGACATGTATAGCGGCCAGAGCGGTCGTGGTCGTCCCAAGTCTGTGAGGCCATCTGGATGGGGATGAGTACGGTGACGGCTGCTACCCCGGCTGCTACGGCGACAGGATTGACCTTCTTCAACTTCTTGAGCAGTAGGTCGTAGATGGCAATGACGCCAAGACCGCACCAGATGGCGTAGGCATAGAACGAACCTGCATAGGCATAGTCACGTTCGCGTGGCTGTTCGGGTGTCTGGTTCAAATAGATGACGATGGCAAGACCTGTCATGAAGAACAAGAAGAATACCACCCAGAATTGTTTTACGCCCTTCTGTCCGCATGCCATAATCTGCCAGAAAAGACCGATCAGACCCAGAATGAGCGGCAGGCAGTAGAAGACGTTATGTCCTTTGTTGTTTTTCAGATCGTCGGGCAGTTTAGACTGATCGCCCAGGCGGGCGTTGTCTATAAACGGAATGCCGCTCAACCAGTTGCCTTTCTCCACGCCACCATGACCCTGGATGTCGTTCTGGCGACCTGCGAAGTTCCACATGAAGTAGCGCCAGTACATCCAGTTACACTGGTATGAGATAAAGAAACGCAGGTTCTCGAGCATGGTGGGAATCTTCACCGTCTCTCCAGAACGATAGTTGGATGGCATCTGTCGGCCCTCTACGCCTCCTAACCAGCTCTCATAGGCCTCGATATGGCGAGGATTGTTAGAGTACATGCGGGGGAAGAACATGTTCTGGGCATAGACGGGCTTGTCCTTTGTGCTGACCACAAAATAGCGGTCGGGCTCGTCGGCATTGGCTTTCTCCTTGCGCTGATACATGGGGGCACCCTCATCCATCTTGACGCGTCCGTCTTCGCCAACGGCATATTCAGAGTTGTAGGCCTGACCGTAGAGCAGAGGGCGATAGCCATACTGATCGCGGCTCAGGTAGTTGCCCAAGGTGAAGATGTCCTCGGGTGAGTTCTGGTCCATTGGTGGGTTGGCCGATGAACGAATCACGATGACGGCATAGGTAGAATAGCCAATCATCAGCATGAGCATGCTCAGCAGCATCGTGTTCTTTAAACGTGCTGAAACAAGTGGCTGAGGCTTCTGACCGTTGGCCTTCGGTCTGTAGATAAGTACAAACCACAGGGCAACGAGTGCGATGATGCCAATGATGGCAGCTGACCAGCCATAGCCATAGAAAGGAATGCCCAGCATGCCAACAGAAAGCAGGAATGCACAGTTCTGACGAATCCAGCTGCCGCGGGTATCCTTGGCATTCTGTGTCTCGTAGATAGCCCAAATGACAATGCCTACCAAAAGCAGCAGGTAGATATACTCACCAGTGTTGAACGGACAACCTAACGTGTTGACAAAGAAGAGCTCAAACCATCCGCCTACGGTGATAATGCCAGGCACTACGCCATAGAGCACGGCCGCCAGAATGATGACAGATATGCCAAGGGCTACAAAAGACCCGAGTGCGTTGGCATTGGGGAAACGCTTATAGTAGTAAACCAGCACAATAGCGGGCAGACATAGCAGGTTCAGCAGGTGGACACCGATGCTGAGCCCCACCATATACATAATCAGCACCAACCAGCGATCGGCATGTGGTTCGTCGGCGTGGTCTTCCCATTTTAGGATCAGCCAGAACACGACAGCAGTGAAGGCAGACGAGTAGGCATAGACCTCGCCCTCGACAGCCGAAAACCAGAACGTGTCACTGAAGGTGTAGATAAGTGCACCTACCAGACCAGATGCTTCGATGGCAATGGTCTTGGCCGGTGTCAGCTCGCTCCATTGGTTGATGACCAGACGGCGAGCCAGGTGTGTGATGCTCCAGAAAAGGAACAATATACAAGTGGCCGACAGCAGTGCACTCATCATGTTTACCATATATGCCACGTGGGTGGGGTCGCTGGTAAGCTGCGAGAAAAGATTGGCTGTCAACATGAAAAATGGTGCACCGGGTGGGTGACCGATTTCTAATTTGTAGCCTGTCGTAATAAACTCAGGACAGTCCCAAAAAGAGGCTGTCGGCTCGATGGTTGAACAATACACAACGGCAGCAATCAAGAAGGTTAGCCAACCGACAATATTGTCCACGAGACGAAATTGTTTCATTGTTAATGAGTAATTTTTTAACGTTAAAATACAAATTATAGCTTCTATATAACTAAGGTTACTGACCCCACCCCCTGCCCCACCCCTACAAGGGAGGGGAGAGAGGCGGCTTCCTCTGCGGTTCTCCCCTCCCTTGTAGGGGTGGGGCAGGGGGTGGGGTCAGTATTGTTATTATTCATGTCTGCTTTCGTCTATTCGAAAAGTTTGATGCAAAGGTAGTAATTTTAGCGAAAAGTGCATTGCGAAAAGATAAGAATTTGCAGCTGTTGCACAATTATTAACAGAATAGACGTTCTGCACCATAGACCAATAGCCAATAGCGAAGAAACTTTCCGATGGCAATGCTAATAAACGAAATGACAATGTTGGAGCGCAGGAATCCCAGCGTGACGGTGATGGCGCTGCCCAATATGGGCAGAAATGCAAAGAATCCCATCCATGCACCGCGACCTGCCATCAAGCGCTCGGCTTGATCCATTTTCTCTTTCTTGATCTTCAAATACTTCTCAATCCATTCCAGTTTGCCCATGCGCCCTATGCCATAGTTAAAGTATGAGCCCAGCACATTGCCGATGGTTCCATAGACAACCAGTAGCCAGGAGTCAATGCCCGGTGTTGCCGTCAGTCCCAGCATGACAGCCTCACTGGAAAACGGAAACACACTGCCTGCCAAGAATGCCGCTATCAGCATGCCCATATAGCCATAGCTGGTGAGCAGATCGATTATCCATTCCATATCTCCAGAAGTGTATGGTTGGCGATGTCTGTCAGTGACTCGTTGGTACTGATGACAGACAAGATCATGATGATGGCTAAGGTGATGAAAAATAGGTAGTTGGTGATTTTTGAACTGTTCAGCGTGAAGAAGTGGGCTGCAAAAGGACAGGCGCAGATGATGATCACACGGATGAGCGTGTCGTAATACTGTGGTTGCAACAGAACGAAGATGCTGAGTGCCAATACCATCCATTGCAGGAAACCATAATACTGACGTGTGCGGATGCGCTCTTCGTAACTCTTACTCCAGAAATTGATGGCGCCAAGTATGAACAGTATGCCAATGATGACGAAGATGACGATGCGGATGGGTGTCAAGACATCATCCGCTGTCGGTGTGTGCCAGTTGAATAAAGGCTCGAAATGAGTAGAAAGAATATCGTAATCCTGTTTGTAGATGTACCAAGGACCGATAAGCCAATAGGGGGTGATGGTGCCTAATATAGATGCCAGCCAAGTGTGAAAGCTCAACGATTGTAGCATCAGGAGTGTTAATAGCCACATCAGGGGGATGAAATAGAGCGCCTTAATAAAAAACAAACTTGTTATGCCTAAGACCACATAGGCATAGTAGCTATGCCCTACATCCTGAGGATTCTGGTAGGTGGACAATAGCAGGAAGAGGGTTGCCACGGCACTGATGCCAATGATGCCCGCACTTGTCGAATCGTAATTGAATGCGCAACAGGATGACAACATCATAAATGCCGATGTGACCATCCAGCTGCGCAATCGTAGGAAAATAAGATGCTTGCTCATCTCCACCATCAGGTAGCATGTGGCAGCCATCAATGCCATCTGTAACCATAAGTTGTGCGTGAACAAACCGGCAGCAATCCATGTGATGAAACAATAGATTGCACTGCTGTAAAGGGTTAATATGCTCTCGCTGATATGGTTGTGTAGGCGTTTCTCCATATCATTCAATTATAGGTCGGCACCGATGTCACGACGGAAATATTGGTCGGTGAACTTAATCTTCTGAGCTTCGGTGAATGACTTCTTGAGTGCTTCTTCCTTGTTGACACCATAGGAAGAAACGGCAATGACACGACCACCGTTGGTGACTACCTGTCCGTCTTTCTGTGCTGTTCCTGCATGGAAGACGATGCTGCCTTCTACATTCTCAATGCCAGTGATGGGGTAGCCTTTCTGGTAGGCCTCGGGATAACCACCTGAAACCAACATGACACAAACAGCGGCACGTTCGTCAAATTCAATCGGCCGCTGATCCAGATTGCCTTCAGCCACACCTTCAAACAAGTCAACGATGTCGCTCTTTAGTCGAAGCATGACACTCTCGGTCTCGGGGTCGCCCATACGACAGTTGTACTCAATGACCATTGGCTCGCCTTTGACATTGATAAGTCCAAAGAATATAAAGCCTTTATAGTCGATGTCTTCTGCTCGCAATCCCTCTACCGTAGGACGGATGATGCGGTCTTCTACTTTTTGCATCCACTCTTTGGTGGCAAAAGGAACGGGAGACACGCTACCCATACCACCGGTGTTCAGACCGGTGTCACCCTCGCCAATGCGCTTATAGTCCTTGGCCTCGGGCAGAATCTTATAGTGATCACCGTCGGTGAGTACGAATACAGAGCATTCGATGCCGCTGAGGAATTCCTCAATCACCACACGGCTTGATGCGTTGCCAAACATACCGCCAAGCATTTCCTTTAATTCTTTCTGAGCCTCTTCCAAGGTGGGGAGGATAAGTACACCCTTGCCAGCACAAAGGCCATCGGCCTTCAATACATAAGGTGCTTCTAATGTTTCAAGGAACTTCAGACCTTCCTGCAGGTGCTCACCATCGAACGTGGCATATTTTGCTGTGGGGATATGGTGGCGCATCATGAATGCCTTGGCGAAATCTTTGGAACCTTCCAATACTGCACCGGCTTTTGATGGACCAATCACGGGGATGTTCTTGGTTCTGGCGTCATTCTTCAGGTTGTCATAGATTCCTTTTACCAAGGGATCCTCTGGTCCGACAACGACCATGTTCACCTGATTCTCGACAACAAAAGTTTTGATGGCCTCAAAGTCATCAGCCTTGATGTTCACATTGGTGCCAACTTGAACTGTCCCGGCATTGCCAGGTGCAATAAAAAGTTTCTCAACACGCTCACTTTGAGCAATCTTCCAAGCCAAGGCGTGCTCGCGGCCGCCACTTCCTAACAATAAAATCTTCATACTCTGTGTGGTTGATTGAACAATCGAGTGCAAAGTTAAGCTTTTTAATCGAAATAATAGGTCATCGCAAGAGAATAATTTCTTTTCACTACATAAATTAACGTTCTGTGTCAGCAGGTTCATCTGCTGAGAAGTCGGTGTATAAAATAACCACCTCGAATATAATATTGTGGCTTTTTTTCTTGGCTGTCACAATAATTTTGTTTACTTTTGCTGCGATTTATTAACGCAAAGACCATAATTAGATTTTTTTTATGAGTACAAAACAGACATTACTGTTGACTGCAGTAGCCATTATGATGAATACTACAGCAATTGCACAGTCAGGAAATAGCGGGGATTGGACGAAAGATCTGGCATCACGCATAACCTTTAATGGTTATGCACAGGCGGGTTGGTCGTATCAGAATTCGCGGGATAAGGCGGGTTCTGGTAAGCAGCACAACATGAACTCCTACAATCTAAAGCGCACGTTGCTTTGGGCAAAAGCGCGAATAACGGATCGATGGTCGTTTCTGTTTATGCACGACTTCAACAGTGTGGTTCAGGAGTTCTATACCGACTACCGTGTCACGAACAGCAAGGCCATGACCGTCAGGTTCGGACAGTTTAAACATTCGTATTCGATGGAGAATCCGTTGTCGCCGACACAGTTGGAACTGATTGACGTCTATTCGCAAGCCGTTCTCTATCTGGCTGGTGAAGGTCCAGACCCCCTCAACGGCGTGAACTACGGACGTGACCAGGGATTGATGGTCTATGGTGACCTGTTGCAGAACAAGTTGCACTACGAGCTGGCACTGATGAGTGGCCAGGGTATCAACCGCAAAGATGGAAATAATCAGAAGGACGTTATCGCCAAGCTCGAGGTCCGTCCGGTTGACGGACTGCGCATTGCTGGTTCTGGTTATCTGGGCACGGGTCATGCCGTAGGTACCGCAGCCTGGAATCCCGATGTGGCCGTAGGTGATAACTACAAGCGTGACCGTTATAGCGTTGGTGTGGAATACAAGACCCTGCCTTACTCTCCTGGTCAGTATAAGGAAGCACGTCCTGCCAGCATCCGTGCAGAATGGCTGGGCGGTAAAGACGGGGATGTTGGCTCGCGTGGTGGTTATGTCACGACGTGTATTCCCCTGAGAGGAGCACTTGACTTGGTGGCTAGTGGAGAGACCTTTGACAGAAATACAAAGGTTGATGGCTGGGATCAGACCAATCTCACCGTGGGGCTGCAGTATTGGTATTATAAGAAGTGTCGCGTACAGTTGCAATATACTCGTTGTCTTTGTGGCGACAATATTTCCTTAAAGGATTATAACTGGCTGCAGGCTCAGGTGCAAGTGGCGTTTTGAGAAGTTAGGGATGTATATAACGAGAAGATATAAATTGAAATAGAAGATTGAAATGATAATAAAAATTCTTTTAACGGTAGTTTTTTTAGTTGTGATGGTTGGCGTGGGACTTTACTCACGTAAGCAAGCCAAAAGTGTTGATGGATTTGTGTTGGGTGGTCGCTCCGTGGGACCATGGCTTACAGCCTTCGCCTTCGGAACCTCTTATTTCTCGGCAGTGGTCTTTGTGGGTTATGCTGGTCAGTTTGGTTGGAAATATGGTCTTTCATCTGCGTGGATCGGAGTGGGTAATGCCTTGATAGGTTCGTTGCTCGCATGGTTGTTGTTAGGCCGTAGGACAAAGTTGATGACACAACATATAGAAAGCAGAACAATGCCAGATTTCTTTGGCACTCGTTTCGATAGTCAAGGGTTGCGTGTGACGGCTTCTGTCATTGCCTTTGTCTTTTTGATTCCATATACGGCGGGTGTCTATAAAGGTATCTCTACGTTGTTTGAGATGGGCTTTGGCATTCCTTATGAATATTGTGTAGTTATCATGGCAATCCTCACAGCTGTCTATGTGATACTTGGTGGCTATAAAGCTACAGCGATGAACGATTTTATTCAAGGCATTATCATGATCTTTGGTATCATTGCAGTTATTGCAGCCGTCCTCGCAGCACAGGGTGGTCTTGTGGAGGCCGTATCCAAGTTGGCTGCGCTTCCAGGTGATGATGGACAACAGGGGATGTTTGCAACATGGTTCGGTCCAGATCCATGGGGACTGTTGGGTGTGGTGATCCTGACAAGTCTTGGTACTATGGGGTTGCCTCAGATGGTGGGAAAGTTTTATAGCATTTCAGACGAGAGCGCCATTCGAAGGGGAACCGTCATCAGTACAGTCTTTGCTTTCATCGTGGCAGGTGGATGCTATTTCTTAGGAGGCTTTGGCCGACTTTATGATCCGGTGGTTGCCGACAATGGAAAAATAGCTTTTGACTCTATTGTTCCCGCTATGTTGGTTCAATTGTCGCCAGCACTAATTGCACTTGTGGTTCTGCTGGTCCTCTCAGCTTCCATGTCAACGCTGGCCTCATTGGTTCTTACTTCGTCAAGTACGATGACGCTTGACCTGATATACCGCGATAAGAAATCGCTGCCAGGCGAGGTGGAGGATGGCAGCATTGATGATGTTGTTGCCGAAAGAACAGAACATCGCAAGGTGGTGGTGATGAGAGTATTGATTGTGTTTTTTATCGCTATCTCTCTGTTGATAGCGTTGAATCCCCCAACATTCATCGCACAACTGATGGGCATCTCATGGGGTGCTCTGGCAGGTGCTTTTCTGGCACCATTTATGTTGGGATTGTACTGGCGTGGCGTGACTACTGTTTCTGTGTGGGCATGTTTCGTATGGGGGGTAGGTCTTACGGTGGTAAACATGCTGCTTGGTAATCCCATTAATCCCATCAACTGTGGCGCTATTGCGATGGTTGGAGGCTTCCCGGTGGTTTGGTTGGTCAGTATGATAACACCAAAGATGTCAAAGCCATTGGTAGAAAGTATATTCGACTGCTATAAGAAGTAGCAGTCGAATATACGTTATAGGTTATTTCAAATAATCTTCAAAATACTGAGTGATACGCTCGTGTAGATGAACACTGGCATGTCCTCTCATGTTATGTTCTTCGCCTGGATAAGCGAAGAAGTCGGGTTGTGTGCCAGCCTCTGCACAAGCTTTCAGAAACGATAGTGTGTGCTGTGGTACGCAGGTTGGGTCGTTGTAGCCTATGATAATCTGTAGCTTGCCTTTCAATTGGCTTGCTTTGTTGATGAGGCTTGTCTTGGCATACCCCTCGGGATTGCTTTCTGGCGTGTCCATATAGCGCTCGCCATACATGACCTCATACCATTTCCAGTCGATGACAGGGCCACCAGCGACACCTACTTTGAATACGTCGGGGTAGTTGGTCATCAGAGAAATGGTCATAAATCCGCCAAAACTCCAACCGTGTACGCCAAGGCGGTTCGTGTCAACATAGGGTAGGGACTTCAGGTAGTCAACACCTTTCATTTGATCCAGCATCTCTATCTGTCCCAGTTGTCGGAAGGTGGCCTGCTCGAAGGCCAGGCCGCGATTCTCGGAGCCTCTATTGTCAAGGATGAATACGATATAGCCCTTTTGTGCCATGTAAGTCTCCCAAGAGCGACTATACCAGTGCCATGAGGCCTCTACGTTGTGTGCATGAGGTCCGCCATAAACATAAACGATGGTGGGATATTTTTTAGAAGCATCAAAGTCGGCAGGTTTTACCATTCGATAGTATAAGTCTGTGACACCGTCAGCAGCCTTGATGGATCCACATTCAAACTGTGGCGTCACATATTCGCTCCAGGGGTCGTCAGCCAACAGCAACTGATATGACTTCTTGGATCCTTCGATGATGTTGATAGCATTTGGAATTGATGGCGTAGAGTATTTGTCAACGAGCTTCTGCCCCGTTGTTGACAGGTTGCCATGATGCACGCCCTCGCCATTGTCGAGTAGTGTGCGCTTACCAGTTTTCACGCTAACACTGTAGATGTTGCGCTGCAATGGATGCTTTTCATTAGAAGCGATGATGACCGACTGGCTTTTCTCATTGAATCCAAGGACGTCGAGTACAACCCATGAGCCCTGGGTGAGCTGTTTGATTATTTCGCCTTTAATAGAACAAAGGTATAAATGATTGAAACCATCTTTCTGGCTCTGCATGATGAAGAGGTTCTTGTCCCAAGGCAGAAACTGGATGGGGTGCATCGGTTCTACATACTTTGAGCTTGTCTCGTGGTTCAGCATATAGAGATACTTGCCTGTTGATGCGTCATAGCATTTCAGCTTGCAGTCGTTCTGATCGCGATTCAACTCAAACATAAACACTTCCTTGGAGTCGGGACTCCAGGCAATGTTGGTGAGGTAAGTCTCGTTGGTTTTCAGATAGGTCACCTTTTGAAGGTTCAAATCATAGATGCCAACCTTAACCTCGTGAGAGGTCATACCTGCCATGGGGTATTTGTCGGGCTCTACTTCTGCAATGCGTGGGTCGATGTTGACCTGGGGGTAGTCGGTGACCATAGATTGGTCCATGCGGTAAAAAGCGAACTTCTTGCCGTCGGGACTCCAGAATATACCTTCGTTAATGCCAAACTCGTTGCGATGTACAGCCTCGCCATAGACAATATCTCGTGAGCCATCAGTCGTAAGTTGTGTCTCGATGCCATCGGCGTCTCTGACATACAGCTGGTGGTTTCGGGTGAAGGCTACGGCCTTAGATGTTTTGTTCCAATGCTGGTTAGCCTCGTTCTGGTTCATGTCCTGTTGCCATACCACTGCTTTGGTCTTGAAGTTATACAAGATACGACGTTTGCCGTTGCTTAGCAATACAAGCGGCTGGTCTGCATAAGGATACTTGGCATTCATGGCCGAGTGGAAATCGGCACCCACCTCTTTGAGGTTGAATAACACTTTCTTGTTGCCCTTGTTGTCAACAGTTCCGCCTTCCTCTGCGTCTTGGTACATCAGCTGATTGCCCCACCAGGTGAGGAACATGTTCTTTGGTCGCAGGTTGTGGTAGTTCTTACCGCCAAAGTTAAGGTCTTCCAGCGTGAAAAGTTTCTGTTGAGCCATGAGGGGCATACATGTAAAGATGAGCAATAAAGCAGTAATAAATGGTTTAATCTTCATCATAGCGATTACGCTTAAATGTTTTCTTACCACCTTTGCTGCGGTCGAAACGCTCGTGTCCGCCGCGATTGCGATTCTCCTTGCTGCCTTTGCTGTCTCTGTCGCCTTTAAAATCTCTGCCACCTTTGCGGCTTCTGCTGTCTTTGAAATCCTTGTTGGACTTGATTTCATGGCGGTGGAATGTGAATGAACGAATATCGTTTTCTTCGTTTTCTCCCTGCTCATCGAGACGTTGTTTGAATTCGCGATTCTTCTTGAAACGATGCTTCTCGCTCATCTGACGCTTCTCTTCCTCTGACTTTACAACACCACCTTCCTTGCGGAATTCTTTCAGTTTGCCGTCAAATATCTGATATTTGCGGAACTCGCATTCCAAAGAGCCGTTGAATACAGGTATTTTGATAGATGGCTTCAGTCCAATCTGCTCGAAGCACTCCTCGCGATATGACAGAATCCAGGCTTCGTTGTTGAGGAACTGATGTTTCAGACGTTCGCCAATCATGCGGTAAGTGCCCAGCAGGTCGGGCGTAGAGATACGTTCGCCATAGGGTGGGTTGCAAACCATGATGCTCTTTTCCTTAGGCTGAACAAAATCCTTAAAGTCACGCTGCTCTACGGTGATGTCGGACGTAAGACCGGCAGCCTTTGCATTCAGGCGTGCAGTGTTTACAGCCTTCATGTCAATATCGTAACCATAGATATGGTGCTTGAACTCGCGTTCCTGTGAATCGTCATTATAGATCCGGTCGAAGAGGTCGGCATCGAAGTCGGGCCATTTCTCGAAAGCATATTCCTTGCGGAACAGTCCGGGCGCCATGTTGCGAGCGATGAGTGCTGCTTCAACCAGCAAGGTGCCACTGCCACACATGGGGTCAATGAAATCTGTGTCGCCCTGCCAGCCAGTCATCAGGATCATACCAGCTGCCAACACTTCGTTAAGGGGAGCCTCGACGCTTTCTTGACGATAGCCACGACGATGCAATGACTCGCCGCTTGAGTCTAAACACAGCGTGCAGTCAGATTCTGCAATATGGATATGTAGTCTGATGTCGGGGTTGGCTACAGAGATGTTTGGACGTGAGCCCGTCTTCTCGCGAAACTGATCGACGATGGCATCTTTTACTTTGTAGCTTACAAACTTAGAGTGGCGGAATTCTTCTGAGAACACAACGGCATCGACCGCAAAGGTATGGTCGTTGTCAAGATATTCACTCCAATCGATTTTCTTAATGGCTTCGTAAACGTCATCGGCGCTTTGTGCTTTGAAATGACGTATTGGCTTCAAAATTTTGATAGCGGTATGCAGCGAGAAATTCGCGCGATACATCATTTCTTTGTCACCTGTAAACGACACCATGCGTCTACCTATCTGTACATTATTTGCCCCCAGCAGGGTCAGTTCTTTCGCCAGCACAGGTTCCAGTCCCATGAACGTTTTGGCGATTAGTTCAAATTCTTGGTTCATTGAATTAAAAAAGTTTCAATCTGCAAAGTTAATGTAACTCAGGTAAAAAACAAAATATTTTTGCATTTTTATTTCTTTATTAGAAATTAATTCGTAATTTTGCAGACAATGGAGGAATTGCTTCTTTATGTAAGTCACCAATCGACCTTGTCGAGTGTCTTCCTGTGGGTGGGACTCATAGGCGCTATATTATTGTCGATATGGCTGCTTTTTTATCAGCATCGTATCACTTTGAATCTTGAATTTGAATTGAAACAGCTGGATAAGGTTAAGAAACATAATGTAGAATATGAGTTGATATTGAAGGCGATGCATTTGTCCACATGGCATTTGGATGTGAGACAACGTCTGATGACCTTCGATAACGATTTCCGTGAAGGTACTGACAATTATACTCCGGCTACCAATACGCCTCTTGAAGAAGTCTATTCTGTGATTTTGGAACCGGGACGACAATGGGTGAAAAAGAACTTTGAAGACCTTGTAAGTGGACGCGTGGAGTTGGGTAGAGCTCAATATCAGGTGAGAGTTCCTCATTCTAAACAGACCTATTGGGCAGATAGTTATGCGACGATAGCCGAGCGTGATGTGGATGGGAAGCCTATTATGATTGCAGGTGCCACGATGCGCATTGACGAACAAAAGAATATTGAGAGCGAGCTCATCCGTGCTCGTAACCGCGCAGAAGAAAGCGACCGTCTAAAAACGGCCTTTGTCGCAAATATCAGTCATGAGATTCGTACGCCGTTAAATGCCATTGTCGGCTTTACTGGTATTTTGCCCGATGTTACTGATGAAGAGGAACGCAAGAGCTTGTTAGGATTGGTCAACGAAAATACATCTAAGCTGTTGCGCATTATTGACGATGTGGTAAGTATATCTAAGATTGAAGCTGGCGAGGAAGAACTGGTGATGACCAATTTTGAGTTGGGAATGATGTTGTCGGAGCATGTGGACAGTTGTCAGCACGACTGTAAGCCTGGTGTCACGATGACTACCCAGTTTGCCCGTGATGAGCAGATGGTTACATCCGACCTGAACCGTGTCTGCGAAATCCTGAAACACCTCTTGAACAATGCAGTTAAGTTTACCGATGCCGGCAGCATTGTGGTGGGATATGACGCTCCCGTAGATGGTCGTATCCGTGTCTGGGTGCGCGATACTGGTAAGGGTATCGCACCCGAGAATCATGAGCGCATCTTCGAGCGCTTCTTCAAAGTCGATGAGTTTATACCGGGTGCCGGCCTCGGCTTGAGTCTTTGTCGCACCTTGGCCTACAGTCTGGGTGGACAGGTAGGCGTGGAATCGGTATTGAACGAAGGCTCCACCTTCTGGTTTGAAATACCTATTCAATAGTGTGATGGCTGCAGCATAGGACGTAGGCATAAGCTTTTCTTTTTTTTCTTCTGGTGCAACAGCGACTTTATTCTTGCTGTTTGACCAGCTTATGGTGCCACTATAACAGCACCATTCGCCCCCTTTTAAAATCCAAAAGTAAAGCATTGAATTTTATTCTAGCCCATAGAAATTCCCTTTCTAGCCCCTAGAATTGTTGTTTCTAGCCCCTGGAGACACTCTTTCTAGCCCCTAGAATTAGCATTTCTAGCCCCTGGAATCGGATCAATAGTGCCACTATTGCATGATGAAAGTGCCACTATTGCATAAGAAAAATGCCACTTTAGCCTTCGCAAAGTGGCACTTTTGTATTATCCCCGTACGGAGTTTTCACCAATGTATCTCGAATAAGCATTGAAGAACCGAGAGAAGAAGCTCCATCTCATCAACAGTTTTTCGAACAGTGCTATGCCCACACATGCTGTGGCGATGCCCAGAAGAACATCAATGATGTAGTGGTGGCACGAATAGACGGCTGTCCACCAGATGCCTACGGTGATTAAGGCAAAGATGGTGGTGCAGAACCACGACCTGTGACTGATTACACTGTAGATGGTGGCTATGAGCATGTAGGCTGCATGAAGTGAAGGTACCGCTGCAAAGATATTGGAATTGTTGACATAGATACTCTGAAAGACGGGAATGCCAATCATCTCGTCAAAGCGTATCAAGCCTGCCACATTGCCAGGGGTACTGAAATCGGGCTCGAAACCGTATTGCAAGACGTACCATGGTGGGGCGGTGGGGTGAATATAATAGCCAATAAAGCCTAACCAGTTGACAAATAGGAAGGCCAGTGCAAAGCGCAGATAGTCGCGACGCTTGCCTTTGATGAATAGATATAAACCAAACGCAATGGGGACAGGAACCCAGCACAGGTAAAAGAAGCCTGCCATGAGGTCTGCTATGGCATTGTGATGGCTCATGAAGAACTCGCCGGGAATGATGCTTTTTGCACCGTCGCCGATGCCAAACAGCTGACGCTCGGTTTCGTATATGGCCTGTGTGTCAACCTCGTTCACCAGATAGTTGGGGTATAGGCGCATCCAATCGTAGCTGATTTCGAACGCAATAAAAGGCAAGAGCGCAACTGCCATCTTCCTGGTGTAGTCGTGAGCAAAGTAGAGTAGTAGGAACAATCCCACCATCACGATTTGTGCGGGGATTAGTCCAACGACGATACCCTGTAGCAACAAGAAGACAAGGCAGCACGCCAGGACAAGCACTATCTCGCGTCGCGATAGGCCTTCTAATGAAAATAGCTTATTTATCTTCATCCTTCTTCTTCAGTTCCCTGTAACAATGACCGATGCGCCAGAATGCTGTGATGTTGGCAAGCACGGCAATGAGAATCATGCCACCCGCAAGCCACCATAGGTTTAAGGTGCAACCACTCACGATAGCCACAATAGCTGTGACTACCACACGTTCTGGACGTTGCATCAAGCCCACCTTACACTCGATGTCGAGGCCTTCGGCACGTGCACGAACGTAGCTCACCATCACCGAACCGACCATTGCGGCAAAGGTGATGACGCCCATCCAAAACCATTCATCGCCAGCCTTGATGAACAGCAGGCAGATGCCAAATAGTGTCACCAGTTCGCTATAGCGGTCAAGTGTGGAGTCCCACAGGGCACCGAATGTGGAGGACATGTTGCCCATTCGTGCCAGACGTCCGTCCATCATGTCGAACAAACCTGCAAAGAGAATGATGCCACCGCCCCATGCGATGAGTGGATAGGCAGCACATTCGTAGTCGGGAAATAAGATGGCAGCCTTGATAAATAAGTAGGTGGCAACCAGATTGCCGACGAATCCTAATGCGGTCACGATATTAGGTGTCAACCCAATGCGAATCATTGCTTTGATGATGGGGTTGATCATGATGTAGATCACCTTCTGTAGAAAATCTCTGTAGTTCATATTGTTGATAATGTTTTTATTCTTTTAGTGATGATTTATAGACGAATAGCCGTTGCAACTGGTAGTTCCAGAACACGGCTACCACGACAGATACGATTGCCTTTGTGATGACGAAGTAATAGCTGGATAGTTCTGTCAGCACGTATGTACCAATGGTATTCAGGGAAATGCTGCCAGCCCAAACAAAGGCATATCTGTAGGCAACCTTCTTTTTCTTCAGTCCTTCATTGTCGAACACCCAGCGATAGTTTATGATGCAGTTGAAAGCACCTCCTGTTACGGCACCAACGAAGGTGGCATACAAATACCAGATGCCAATGACTTCTGCCAGAAAGATAGATGTGAGAAAGTCGATAAGCGTTGCTGCCTGGGCAGAAAGCTGTGCTTTGCAGAATGTCCACAATTCGTGTTTTATCTTGCCCATGTGCTTGAGATGTAAATAATGACAGCCAATACGATGGCTGAATAGATGCCAGCCAGAAGGTCGTCGGCCATCACCCAGAAGGCACCTTTGCGTCTGTCAAGAGAACGGATGCCCAATGGCTTCACGATATCAAAGAAACGAAATAAGAAAAGTGCAGTAAGAGCAGTCCACCAGTTGTATGCCAGCAATAGCGGAACCCATACACCAATCATCTCGTCGATAACCACTCTGCTGGGATCGTCGCCCCAATGTGGTGTTAACTTGGCTGTTGCCCATGTGCCCAGCCACGTAAACACGACAATGAGAACGCCAGTGGTGAGCATTGTCGTGGTTGGCATCAGAAATTGTGATAGCACCAACCATATTGACGTAGCCAACACAGCACCGGCAGTGCCTGGCCCCCAAGGCCAAAAGCCGGCCCCAAAGCCTGTGGCTATCATGGTAGGAATGATGGGTAGTCTTTTCATTGTTGCGTGCAAAAGTATATATTTTATTTGATATTACGAAATTATTTCGTAACTTTGCACAGTTTAATTGTTAAAAACTACTATATTTTGAGACGTCGTTTATTACTGTTTTCTCTTCTCCTGCTGATGATGAAGACGGCATTGGCGCAGATAACCGGTGAGGTTATCGATGCTCATGACGGTGGACCAGTGCCTTATGCCAGCGTCTCGTATAGTGGCAATCGTGTGGCAGTGTCGTGCGATGGAGAGGGACGATTTACCATTTCCAGACACATAGGTCGGCCCTTGAGTGTCAGTTCGGTGGGTTATGTGACGCATGTGGTCAATGTGACATCTTCCACACCCAATCATCTGGTGATACGTCTTTCTGCTGAGTCGCAGCATATCCAGGAGGTTACGGTGAAGTCTAAGCGCGCCAGATACAGCAGAAAGAACAATCCTGCGGTTGAACTGATGAGGCGAGTGATAGCTCAACGACGTCGTCATCACCTGAAGAGTCACGACTACTATCAGTTCTGTAATTACCAGAAGATTATGTTGGGACTCAACGACCTTTCCCCTTCGACGATTGATCATCCTATGTTCAAGAAGCATGAGTGGTTGATGAACCAAGTAGAGGTGTCGCCCTACAACAATAAACTGGTGCTTCCGCTCTCTCTCGAAGAAACAGTGACGAAGGAATACTACCGACGAAAGCCTGAGGTTGAACGACAGGTTGTTCTAGGACAGTCGTCAAAGGGCGTCAACGATTTGTTTCAGACTGGCGATATCCTGACTGCTGTGATGAAAGATGTGTTTGCAGATATTGACATCTTCGACGACCAAATTCGCGTTCTTCGACAATCCTTCACGAGTCCCATCGGTCGCGATGCGATAGCCTTCTATCGCTATTATATTACGGATACGGTTTACGTGGGTAATGATCTCTGCTACCACCTTGACTTTACTCCCAACAACCAGCAAGATATAGGTTTCCGCGGACAACTATATGTCTTGGCCGATTCCTCGTATCAGGTGCGTCGTTGCGAACTGACAATTCCAAGTTCAAGTGAAATCAACTGGGTGGAGAATATGCAATGTCTTCAAGAGTTTGTGCAGTTGGACAATGGTGAATGGGTGTTGGGCATTGACGATATGTTTGTCGAACTGATGGTGTTAGACTTCGTTCAAAAGATGATGGTGGTGAGAAACACTCGCCGTACTGACTTCTCGTTCGATGAGTTGCCCGACCATCTGTTGAGTGGAAATAAGAAAATAACAAGAGTTCCTCATGCCGACCATCGCGGAGAGGACTTCTGGACACAATATCGACAGGTGGAGTTGACTCGAAGTGAAGCCTCTATGAGCCAGTTTGTGAAAGGCATGGAACAGATGAACGGCTTTAAGTATATCATCTTTGGTCTAAGGGCTCTTTTTGAGAACTATGTGGAAACGGGTACAAAAGAGCATCCCAGCAAGGTGGATATCGGTCCTATCAATACGATTGTGTCGCAGAACTTTTACGATAAGTGGCGCCTTCGAGCCAGTGCGCAGACCACCGCCAATCTTCATCCGCACCTCTTTTTGAAGGGTTATTATGCACGAGGCATGGCGTCTAAACAGAATTACTATAGTGGCGAGGTGACCTATACCTTCAATCGTCCGGATTATCTGCCTCGCGAGTTTCCTAAACAGGCTGTCACATTCCAGTCGTCTCGTGACGTTGCAATGCCCAGTGATAAGTTTCTGAGTACCGACAAGGACAATGTGTTCACGTCGTTTAAGGTGACTGACATTGACAAAATGTTTCTATATAACACCCAGTCTCTGAAGTTCGAATACGAGAAAGAGTGGGGCTTGAAGTATTTTGTGGAGGCTAAATCCGAGAAGGTGAAGCCTATTGGTGGTATGGAACTGAAAAGACTCCGCGACCAACAGCTACAGTCATCGTTGCGTTATACGGAGGCTACTGTCGGCTTTCGCTTGTCGCCCGGTGAAACCTATGTCAACACGAAACAGCGACGACATGTGTTGAACAAGGAGGTCGCCGTCTTTGAATTGAAACATACAATGGGCTTCGATGGCGTACTTGGCGGTCATTATAATTATAATTTCACCGAGGCCTCGTTCTCTGATCGTATATGGTTGCCCATGTCGTGGGGACGCGTGGACACCTATCTCAAGATGGGCGCTCAGTGGAACAGAGTGCCCTATCCGCTACTCATCATGCCTTCTGCCAACCTGAGCTATGTGTTGCAGCGCCAGACGTTTAACCTCATCAATAACATGGAGTTTCTGAACGACCGATATGCTTCGCTCATGATTGACTGGAATATGAATGGAAAACTCTTCAACCGTATTCCCTTGTTACGTCAATTGAAGTGGCGAGAGTGGTTGAGCGTGAAGTGTTTGTGGGGCTGCTTGACCGATAAAAATAATCCTTGTCTTGATGAAAATTCCCAGAATGACATTCTGATGGTTTTCCCTGATGGTGCATATCATGTGATGGATTCTCACAAACCTTATTGGGAACTGTCTGTCGGCATACACAATATATTCAAGATATTACAGATACAATATGTCAGACGCTTGTCGTATTTAGACAATCCCAACGTCAGCAAACAAGGCATCCGCATCTTGTTGCGTGCCTCATTCTAAATGATTCCGTAAAGATGAACATTGAACCGATAGCCTATTTCCATTCGCCCATGACCTCAAAGTTTGGCATTCCTCGTCAGAGTGGTTTGATGAACGACTTGCAGGGCACCATTGTTTTCGTACCAGAATTTCAGAACCCCGATGCTATCCGTGGCTTAGATCAGTTCGACTACCTGTGGCTGATATGGGAGTTCAGTGGTAATCGTGTGGAGAATGCCAACCTAACCGTTCGGCCACCTCGGTTGGGCGGCAACGAACGAGTAGGGGTGTTTGCCTCGCGGTCACCCTTTCGTCCTAACCGCTTGGGGCTCTCGTGCGTATATATAAATAAGGTGGAAATAAGCTCTCCGAACGGACCCGTCATCCATGTGGCTGGTGCCGACTTGATGGATGGTACACCTATTTACGACATCAAGCCCTATGTGGTTTATGCCGACAGCCGTCCTGATGCTCGTAGCGGTTTCGTCGATCAGGTAGAGTGGCATCCTCTCACCGTGCAACTGCCCGATGCCTTGGCGACACAGTTCTCTGATGTCGAACTGAAGGGGCTTCGTCAGGTGCTTTCGCAAGACCCTCGTCCCCGTTATCACCACGACGAATCGCGCATCTATGGGATGCCATTTGCTGGCAAGGATGTCCGTTTCCGGGTGGAACATGGCATACTGACCGTACTCGAGATTGCTAAAATTCATTAATACGTCTTTAGTCGTTAAACTTTTCATGCGTAGCAACGTCATAAAGACAGTTGCAACTAATTAAACGTAGTATTAACAAACTAAAAGGAAAAGGAATAAAAACGATGAAAAAGATAGTTTTGGCATTGGTCGCCTTGATGACCATCAGTATGAGTGTCGCAGCCCAGGATTCAACTCGTGTGAAACCTAACCGCAAGCAGATTAATCCTACGGAGATGATCAACCAGCGCACTAAGAAGATGGCTGAGACCTATGGACTTAACGAAGAGCAGACGGCTCGTTTGAAAGAGCTGAACACAAAGTTTGCTAAGAATATGCGTGGTGAACATGGTATGCGTGGCGGAAATCGCGGTTTCCAGCATAATGGCGGTCAGCATAAGGGCCAACACTTCTCGCAGGCAAACAGAGACTCGCTGCGTCAGGCGATGCGCAAGAATCAGGAGGCTTACGAGGCAGAACTGAAGACCATTCTCACAGAGAAGCAGTTCAAAGCCTACACCGAAGATATGAAGAAAATGATGCGCCAGAATCCTCGTTTCAACGGCGACAGACGCCCTAAAAAGGATTAAGATTGTCTATTAGGATAAGAGAGAAACGCAATGAGCTCACGATGCTCTTTGCGTTTTTTTATTGATTTCTTCTTTATTCCTTTTGCACTTTTCGCAACTTTTCGTATCTTTGCCCCCACTATGAGATATTTGCTACCATTTATGTTGGCTGCTGGCATCATGATGCTTGGCGCCTGTAAGGAGAAAAAAAAACAGGAAGATATCATAACGACAAAGTACGTGCCTAAACGTCCACAGGCTCCTATCGCTATGAACGACGAACATCTGACGGATACTGTTCGTTGGAAGAATGCTGTCTATTATGTCAAGATAGACCGTACAGCAAGCGATAGTCTGCCGATGCTCTCCGACGAGATTGGGCAAAAGTATAAAGATAACTATGTGACGTTGACCGTGCTTAGAAGCGACCAGTCTGTATTTTTCAGTAAGAAGTTCTCGAAGAATAACTTTGTATCCTATCTGAATGCCGACTATAAGCGCAATGGCTTGCTGTCAAGTATGCGTTTCAACGAGGTGGATGATGGCGAGTTGGAGTTCTCGGTAGCCATAGCTCGCCCCGATGCTTTGGACGATGAGTATCTTCCTCTTGAACTAACTATCAATGCTCAGCAAGGTATTGCCATCAAGGTTGATAATGATATGTTAGATGAATTCGACGATGATTCTGAAGATTGAGGGCAATGACTATAGTATTATTTAAATGCCCAGTGTTCTGCCAACGACGCTATCGTTGGGAATACCAGAGTAGCTCCTGCGTCCTTTAGGACATCATCTTTTAGCGGCCCCGTATTTACTGCAATGGTGAATATGCGGGCCGCTACTCCTGCTTTCACACCTAAGGGCGCATTTTCTATGACAATAGCTTCCCATGGATTCAGCTTGCCGGCTTTCTCAAGTCCCATCAGATATGGGTCTGGATACGGTTTCCCACGTTTCACATCATAGGCTGTGACAATGCGACTCTCGTCCAGATATTCCTTGAAGTCGCGCAACAGTCGTTCGATGAGTGGGCGTTGGCCGCTACCCGTCACCACGCCGATTGACAACCCGTCAGCATGTATCTTCTGCATCAGATCCTGTATGCCTGGCATCATCTTGGCTTCTGGCATCAGGTGAAAAAGACGAGTCTTCTCATCGTACATGCGTTGAGCCTCCTCCAGCGAGATGTCGCGTCCCTGCTGTTGTTTCACCATCATGCGTATGGTGTCGATGCCTCGTGCCCCTTCTGTGGTGTAGGCATCGTCGGCTGTCATGTGTATGCCGAAGGTCTTCATTGATTCTTGCCATGCAACTGCATGATTAGGCATCGAGTCGTAGAGCACCCCGTCCATATCAAAAAGCACGGCTTTCGGGCTGAAGAGCCCGAAGCCGTGCTTCTCTAAGTATCCTTGAATAACTTGTTCTGTCATCTTTTTTATTTCTCACTTTCAAGGCGAGCCTTGATAGCCTTTGTCTCAGCTTCATAGCCAGGCTTCTCGAGCAGGGCAAACATGTTCTTCTTGTAAGCCTCTACACCGGGCTGGTTGAATGGGTTTACTTCAAGGATGTTGCCGCTGATGCCGCAAGCAATCTCGAAGAAGTAGATGAGCTGACCGATGTAATACTCATTGAGCTGTGGAACGCTGATGCGCATGTTGGGCACACCGCCATCCACGTGAGCCAGACGTGTACCCAGCTCAGCCATCTTGTTGACCTCGTCAACACGCTTGCCGGCCAGGAAGTTCAGACCATCCAGGTTCTCTTCATCCTCGGGGAAAAGCAACTTCTTCTCGGGTTCCTCTACAGAGATAACTGTCTCGAAGATGGTGCGCTCGCCTTCCTGAATCCACTGACCCATAGAGTGCAGATCGGTGGTGAAGTCAACGCTTGCAGGGAAGATGCCCTTGCCGTCCTTACCCTCAGACTCGCCATAGAGCTGCTTCCACCATTCAGAGAAGAAGTGCAGCTTAGGCTGATAGTTCACCATGATCTCAATCTTCTTGCCGTTCTGATAGAGTCCGTTTCGTACGGCAGCATACTGTGCAGCGAGGTTCTGCTCGAAGGGAACATCCTTGCCACATGCCTTCTCCATATCCTGAGCACCAGCAACGAGAGCCTTCACGTCGAAACCAGCACAAGCAATAGGCAGCAGACCTACAGGAGTCAGCACAGAGAAACGACCACCCACGTTGTCGGGGATGATGAAGCTCTTGTAGCCTTCCTTATCAGCACAGGTACGTGCAGCACCGCGCTTAGCGTCGGTAACAGCCACGATCACCTTCTTTGCCTCTTCCTTACCACGCTGAGCCTCGCACTGCTTCTTCAGCAGACGGAAAGTCAGAGCTGTCTCGGTGGTGGTACCACTCTTCGAGATGTTGATAACACCAAATTTTTTGCCTTTCAGATATTCTGTCAATTCGAACAGATAGTCTTCACCGATGTTGTTGCCTGCAAAGAGGATGGTGGGGTTCTTCTTGTCCTGAATGAGCCAGGTGAACGAGTTGCTCAGCGACTCGATGACGGCGCGTGCGCCCAAATATGAACCACCGATACCAGCTACGACGATAGCCTCGCAGTTCTCGCGCAGCACATTGGCTGTAGCCTGAATCTCGTCGAGGAATGCGGGTGTGATAGAAGAGGGCAGGTGTAGCCAACCAAGGAAGTCGTTGCCTGGGCAAGTGCCGTTCTCTAAAGCCTCTTGTGCGGCTTTCACTTTAGGCTCGAAAGCCTTCACTGCGCCTGCTTCGAGGAAGCAAGCAGCCTTTGTGATGTCAAGACTAATACTTTTCATTTCTTACTATATAAAGTGTTGTTGTATGTTTACCTATTATTATCTAAATGAGTCTGTCAGCAATTTAATCTCAACCTGCGGCGTGATGCGCTCGTAGAGGATGTTATAGACGGCATCGAGAATGGGCATGTTGACGTGCCAGTGGCGATTGATTTCCTTCATGCACTTGGTGCCGAAATAGCCCTCGGCAATCATTTCCATCTCCATTTGTGCGCTTTTCACCGAATAACCTTTTCCAATCATTGTACCGAAAACACGGTTACGTGAAAAGTTTGAGTAGCCTGTCACCAGCAGGTCGCCCAAATAGACTGAGTCGCACACATTGCGCTCAATAGGGTGTACGGCCTGAAGGAAACGTGCCATTTCCTGCACGGAGTTGGCCATAAGGACAGACTGAAAGTTGTCTCCAAACTTCAATCCGTTGCAGATGCCTGCAGCGATAGCATAGACGTTCTTCAGTACCGATGAATACTCTATGCCGATGACGTCAGTCGATGTCTTGGTCTTGATAAACTGGCTGGTCAGGACATCGGCAAAAGCTTGCGCTTTCTCAAGGTTTGCGCATCCAACGGTGAGGTAACTCAGTCGTTCCAGTGCCACCTCTTCGGCGTGCGAGGGACCTCCAAGGCAGGCCAGGTTGTCGTGCGACACATCAAACACCTGATGGAAGTATTCCGAACAGATGAGATTCTCGTCGGGCACAATACCTTTGATGGCTGTTACAATGAACTTGTCCTTGAGACGTGTCTTCAGCTTTCTCAGGTGATTCTTCAGGTAGGGTGATGGTACCACAAAGACCAATGTGTCGTACTTTTCTACAATCTTGTTCAGATCGCTGTCGAATTCAATCTCGTTGGTGTTGAAGTGTACGCTGGTTAGGTATCTTGGATTGTGGTTCAGTCGCTTAAAGTCTTCTATTTGATCATCACGACGCATATACCAACCAATGTGGTGTGTATGACTCACCACAATCTTGGCTATCGCTGTTGCCCAGCTGCCTCCACCGATAATTGCTATTTTTCCGCAGTCGAACATGAGACTGATTGCTAATTTACAATTAGGATTGTGCCTTTTCGATCCAAGCAGCTACCTCGTCAACACTTGGTTTCTGCAGATCGAGCTTGTATTTCTTGACGATATCGCCAATCTTCTGCTGCAAGCCCTGAGGCTTCTCGTTCTTGATATCTTGAATCAAATAGAAACCAGCCTTACGCAGTACATAGACCCAATCCTCGGCTACGCCAATTGCGGCCCACTCCTGGATGCTGCTCTGAGGTGCTTTCTTCTCAGGTTTCATCTGTGGGAACAGCATCACCTCTCCGATAGCGAACTTGCCAGTAAGCAACATCACCAGACGGTCGATGCCGATACCGATACCAAAAGTTGGCGGCATACCATACTGAAGTGCACGCAGGAAGTCGTGGTCGATAATCATCGCTTCGTCATCGCCCTTGTCGGCCAGTCGCATCTGCTCTTTGAAGCGTTCCTCCTGATCAATGGGGTCGTTCAGCTCAGAGTAAGCATTGGCCAACTCTTTACCGTTGACCATCAGCTCGAAACGCTCGGTAAGGCCGGGCTTAGAACGGTGCATCTTGGTCAGGGGCGACATCTCCACGGGATAGTCTGTGATGAAGGTGGGCTGAATGAAACTGCCTTCGCAGAACTCACCAAAGAGTTCGTCAATCAGCTTACCCTTACCCATGGTCTCGTCAACATCCATACCCTTTGAGAGGCAGAATTGGCGTATCTCATCCTCGCTCTTGCCGTCACAGTCGAAGCCTGTCTTCTCCTTGATAGCATCGAGGATAGGCAGACGGCGGAAGGGAGCCTTGAACGAAATCACCTTACCGTCAATCTCAACCTCGGGCTTGCCGTTTACGGCTGTACAAATCTCCTCCAGCATCTTCTCTGTGAAGGTCATACCCCACAGCAGGTCTTTGTAGCTCACATAGAGCTCCATGCAGGTGAACTCCGGGTTGTGGGTCTTGTCCATACCCTCGTTGCGGAAGTTCTTGCCCATCTCATAGACACCCTCGAAACCACCCACAATGAGGCGCTTCAGATAGAGCTCTGTGGCAATACGCATATACATGTCCTGGTTCAGGGCATTGAAGTGTGTGATGAACGGACGGGCCGATGCACCACCAGCGATGTTCTGCAGGATAGGGGTGTCCACCTCGGTGTAGCCAGCGTTGTCCAGAATGCTACGCATGGTGCGAATGATGGTGGCACGCTTGAGGAATGTTTCTTTCACGCCCGCATTTACTATCAGGTCAACATAGCGCTGGCGATAGCGAAGCTCGGGGTCGTCAAAAGCATCGTACACTTTGCCGTCGGCATCGGTCTTCACCACGGGCAGTGGCTTCAGACTTTTGCTCAAAACAGTCATCTCCATGACGTGAACGCTAATCTCGCCCGTCTTCGTTCTGAACACATAGCCCTTTACACCAATGAAGTCGCCAAGGTCCAGCAACTTCTTGAATACGATGTTGTAGAGGTCTTTATTCTCATCGGGGCAGATAGAGTCGCGCTGCACATACACCTGTATGCGTCCTTTTGAGTCTTGCAACTTGGCAAAGGCGGCCTTTCCCATAATGCTCTTACTCATGATACGACCAGCGATGCTCACCATGCGACTGTTTTCGGGGGTAGCGGTCTCACGTATGTCGTTGCCCTCTTCGTCTTTACCAATAACAGGCAGATCCTCGAAGTTTTCAATGATATCTGTGCTCCATGCATTTACAGAATACTCTGCGGCGGGGTAGGGATTAATGCCCATCTTGCGCAGTTCGTCGAGCGACTGTCGGCGTAGAATTTCTTGTTCACTCAGTTCAAGTACGTTCATATCTTTATATTCGAATATATTCTTTTGGCCGCAAAGTTACGAAAAAAAACTGATACTGTTTATAATTTAATATAAATTTGCTTTCTGTAGAGTGCGTAACCAATAGCATAATTCAACATGACGAAACTTAGCGCATAGGCCAGCGAAGCCCATCGTAAAGGAATGATGAAAGTATGTAATGTGCAGTAAACAAGATCGTTAACACTAAATTGTCCGAAAATGATGGAAAGCACCTCGCTCACTATGTAGAGTGCGAGTGCATTCATGCCGAAGACGCAGAAGGGTTTGGTCCATTTGTTTTTTTGACGAATGTCAATCAGCCACATCAACAGGGCCTGCAGCAGGGCAGCAAGCGCACACGTAACAAGTACATACGAAGGGCTCCACACGCGTTTGTTCAGTGGTAGTCCAAAGCTCAGCAGGTAGCCAGCCACCAGACATACGGTGCCAATGACAAAGAGCCCCATCACCTTGTGTTCTACGTTTTTAGCCATATAGATGGCTTTGCCGCAGTAGAAGCCAATCAGTACGTGGGCAATGCTTGAGATGGTGCCCAAGAGACCTTCTGGGTCAACAGGGCTCTTGTGGTATAGGTGGGCATAGCCAAACAGGCTTCTGTCGGCACGTGCCAGGATGTTCTGTGTGGGGTCTTCGCTGTAGCCATTGCCCCATATTAATAATAATGTATAACCACTCAGCAAAGCAATGATGAGTGGCACGATGTAGCGATGGTTCATATATAGCGCAATGAGCGATACAGCGCCATAACATAGGGCTATGCGTTGCATCACCGCCCACAGACGCAGGTGGTCGAAGCCCAGTGGGTCACCTTTCAGGGCATCATGAAACCAGTTGATGGCCAGGCCTATCACGAAGAGTAATATCGTGCGCTTGGCAATGCGTCGTAGCGTTTGTGGAGTGGGGGTGAATCCGCCTTTGGCCAGCGAAAGATAACATGCTATGCCCACAATGAAGAGAAAGAAAGGAAACACGAGGTCGCAGGGCGTCAGTCCGTTCCAGCGTGAGTGTCCCAACATGGTGAATGATTCACCGTAGCCATTGTTTACTAATATCATGCCAGCTACGGTCATACCGCGTAGGACGTCTAATGATAGCAGTCTTTGTTTATTTTCCATTGAGAAAGTTCATGATTTTTTGAGCTACCTGTAGGGCATTACCCTCAGGTTCTGCCGAGTAGATGTTATGAGCCTTTGTCCAAGGCTCTTCCATGGCATACCAGTCGATGACTACCTCTTGTGGCAGAGCCATTGCAAAGAGTTCGGCAGCAGTCTTGTTGGCGTTCGGTCCACCTCCTAATAGCTCGGGTTGCGGGTGTAGCTGTGCTTCCATTTGTGCCAGGAGAGCATCGAAATAAGTTTTCCAACGGGGATAATAGAAATCCTTTAGTAGTCCCTGCCACTCCTTGTGTGCATAGTCGCGCAATCCACCTGTGTCGGCGCAGTAGCGATTACCCCAAGTGGTGATCTGTACACGGGCGTTCCATTCGTAGAGTTGTTGTTCGTCTGTGGTGGTGCCACAGCGTTTGGCAGCTTCCAGCCAGTGGCCTAGTCGAAATTCGCGACAAGTGCCTAACAGTTCGTCTTGCAGTAGGAGCATGTCGAGAAAACGCTGACTGTCGCGACGGAATGCGTCTATGTCGAAGGCCTTATAGTCGGCAATGGTGTGCTGATACTGTACGCGAGCCTGATCGGCCAGCGCCTGACGGGTAATGTCAACAAGGTCGAAAGCAGCTCGCTCGCAGCCAGTCGGTGAAATGGCCTTGCTATCATCGCTGTTCGTAAGTATCGGTGTGACGCCCTCCAGGAAAAGTCGTGCTGCCTCCAGTGTAGAGGCGGGCGTGTAGTAGTTCTTCATCTTCGACCACGATGAAGCCTGGAAATTGTTCAGTGAAGGTCGTCCGCAGAAAATGCTCTCGTGAGGCCCCTGCTGGTTGTTGCCAGCCGGACAGTTGTATATGGTGCGGGCAAGAAGGAGCCAGGAGCGTTCTAGTTGAGAACTGAGAGTTCTTTCTGAGGAAAGCGAGCAAGCTCGAGCGGAGAACTGAGAGGTGTTGTCAGCATTCTTTCCTTTCTCATCGGTGGTTGTTGGAAGGCCATATCTGGCATGCACATAGCCTTTGACCCACTGTTCTTTTTCGAACTTTTGGGGGCGCCAGGGCAGCTCGCTCATCAGTTCAAACATCACAGGGTTGTTCTCTGTGCCCTCCATGGTGAAACCAATGCCCTTCATGGTGGGCTGGTCCACGCTGTAGAAGTTGTCTAATAGTTGATCCATGCGACCGTGTAAGCCTACGTTGGCGCCAAAGTTCTGGAGTAAGCAGAACAACCATTGGTGTTGTTTGTAACCATCCTTGCGACGCCAAATTGATGGAGCACCATACATGGGGCGACATTCCGAGAATAGGTCCAATATAAGCAGGTCGCCAGGCTTAAGGGCATCGAGCATCTCGGGACGAGGATTCTCCGTCCATCCCTGCACCACCCATGTGGCCTGTGGGTTAGTCCGTTTCATGGCAGCCATTAGTTTGCGTCCCGCCTCGGCATAGTCTATCGAAGCATCGTCGCTGCTCTCGTGGAAGGGGTCCATCGAGTAAAAGTCAGCTTTGCCATAGAGCCGTGTCAGCTCGTCGTAGTATAACTTGCTGATTTCGTCGAAGCGTGGATCTGTGGTTGGAACATTGGATGGACGCGTAAAACCATTCCATAGTATTTTCTTGTCGTTGGTATAGTCTGAAGGCATCATGCCGCAATAGCCAGGCAATACAGGGTGCATGCCTAGCTCTTTCATACGTTTCAGTATCTGTCGCTGAAGCCGTGCTTGACGGTCATACCATGAGCGTGGGAGTGGTCCGCCCCATCCCTCCAGGTTGTTCATTTCCCACCAAGCCAAAAAGGCTGGTCCCGCTATGAATTGTCCTATCTGCTTCTCGCTGTATCCCAACTTTAGCAGCATCTCGCGCCACACGCATTCTTCACCCACAATAGCCAGTGGCATATTAACACCGTGCAGCGCCAGCCAGTCAATCTCCTGTTGCCAGCGCTCCCAGTCCCAGAAGGCCATCGAATAAGAAAATGTGCAGTAGTTGTAGGCATAGCGCAACTTTAGGGGCGTGTCGTGACGCTCACGTTTTTTTACGCGTGGTAACACTTTGGGCAGTTGGGCGTTCATGTGGTTCCACGTCAGATGTATGCCTGCGTAGTATTTCAGGTACCAGTTGATGCCAACGGCAATATTGACCCACGTGTTGCCTCTCACTACCACGCGCTGTCCCTGCTGGTCCAGTTCGAAGAAGTCCTTTTGTACGGCATCCACATTTTTGGTCGTCTTCTCCTGTCTTAGTTCTATTTTGAATTTCTGTGAAGCCCCTTTGTCTATGCGCTCCAACAGTTGGTCTATGGGCGTGGCAACAGCCTTGATGATTGCAATCTGCATTATTGCCACAGTGAGTAGCATCTTCATAGTTTTATCTCGTTTGCTTTTTATGTCTGCAAAGATATATAAAATAATCGTAGTGTCCAAAGGTTCGTCTAAAAAAATAGGAGCCCATAGTGAAGTGGCTCCTAATTTCTAGTTCATACAACTAGCTTCCTTAGCTTGAACCTTGCGCAGCCCCTCCCCTCCCATATATGGGAGGTGAGTTCGCGGATGCTATATGCAATTTATAGAACATATCCCCAAAAAGGAATCTTTCGTACTGCGTGGTTGATAATCCAAGGTCCCTGTAGGTACTCCCCTCCCTTCAAGGGGAGGGGTCGGGGGTGGGGTCTGTAACTTCATTGGCAGCGCGCACAATCTCAGCCAAGACACCTTGCATGGATGTAAGCACCTGCTGATTGCTAAAGCGGAGCACACGGATACCCTGCTCGCGAAGATATTCAGTTCGCTGCTCATCGTATTCGTATTTGTAATCATGGCTGGCACCATCAAGTTCTATTCCAAACCGATGCCCAGGGCAGTAGAAATCAAGAATATAAGGGCCTATACCTTGCTGACGACGAAATTTCATGCCGCCAGCCCCACGACCCTTCAGGGCACGCCAGAGCGTAGCTTCTGCTGTGGTCATGTTGTTGCGAAGAGCCTTGCGATACTCTTTTTGTTCTGTAGCGTTTGCTTTAGCTGTAGGATAGTGCATAGGGGCTTTTCTTTGCAATAACGTAGAAATCTGCGGATTATTGTTTAGTTACAGACCCCACCCCCAGCCCCTCCCCTTGAAGGGAGGGGAGTTCGCGGATGCTATATGCAATTTATAGAACATACCCTAAAAAGGAATCTTTCATACTATGCGGTTGAAAATCCGAGGACTCCGTAGGCGCTCCCCTCCCATGTAGGGGAGGGGTCGGGGGTGGGGTCAGTATTGTTCTAACTGCCAATGGAGATACAGACCCCACCCCTGCCCCTCCCCTTGAAGGGAGGGGTTAATTCATACAACTAGCCACGCCGAGGCTAGTGGCAATCGCCGTAAGTATGGCGATAACAGTTTGCAATACAAACTTCCAAGTTTCCAGTTTCTTCATATCGGTTAATTGTTTGTTTTTAAAGGCCTACGGATTCTTTTAGTCGGCGTTCCGCCTTTGTAAAAGCGGCAAAGCCGAGCGATACGGATTTTACAGATTGGGTTTTAACGGAATAAAAATTCGTAAAATTCGTAAAATCCGTAGGTAAAATAAAGTTTTCATTGGTTGGGCCGCCTAACGGCGGGAAATTCTTCAAAATTTGATTCAAAATTAAACAGTATTTTATATCCATTCGGCTTGTGAGGACAAAAAAATAAATGAAAAATTTTGTTTTCAATTTTGAAAAATTTGACTTTCCCTGTCGGCCGTCGAGCTATACCTTCCCTGCGAAGCAGGCTAAACCTCCCTCGGGAGGGTCGGGGAGGGGTTTGAGGGGTTAGTCCTCATTCTCCCCCTGCTCCTTTTCCTTTTCACTCGCGTCAGGCTCAATCTCGAAGCGAGCGTTCTTCATGAACGTAGGACTAGCGTACTCCGAGAACTTCTTCTTGTCGCCGTTGAACTTCACCTGCAGGTGCCTGATGTTCTGCACTCCGAATTCCTCCGCCGATCCAGCACCCGTGGTACTCATCTTCAGCGAGAACGTGCCCAGACCGTCGAGCTTGATCTTGTAGCCCTCGTGCAGCAGTTCCTCGAAGCAGAGCACGAAGCGCTCGATGACACCCTTCACCACATCGGAGGTGTAGATGGTACCGTGCTTGGAGATGTGGCGGCACAGGTCGTCGGTAGAGAGCGTCTCGTTGTAGTTCACGCGTCCGTACCACTTACCGAACATCTTCGAGTTCTTCACCTGGTTCACATACTTTTTGATTCTAAGTTTTGCCATAATTTTTCGTGTGTTTTTAATGGTTAGAAAGTTAATGATTCATTTGCCCTCAGAAAAGCGCTCATTTGCCCCTAGAAAACTCATGATTTGCTATTTCTCGAATGCACCAGCAAAGGTACTAAAAATATATGAGATGCGCAAATATTTTGGTAATTATTTTCAGAGAAATTGAATTGTTGTTCACTTACTCACTTACAACTTACTCACTTTGGACATTTGCATTCTGAGATTTTCTGAAATAAGAATTTTATACTATTATATAATATATATATTATATAATAGTATAATTATATACTTTAAATTATACTATTCCAACATCTATCCAATCCAACCTTCCCAACTACATTTCAACCTTCGAAATTGGAAAATCCCAAATGTCCAAAGTGAGTAAGTGGGTAAGTGAGTAACCTGAGGGGTGTCCTTGTTTCGTGCCATCGTGCCATCGTGCCATTTCGAAAATCATTTTTTGCGTTAAATCAGCCTATTGATATTTATATATAATATTATATATTATAATATATAATATTATATATAAATATTTAAACACCTTTTCCACGAAGACTCCCCAACTTTGAAAAAACAAAATGGCACGATGGCACGATGGCACGTTTGTGGCATTGCGCTTTATTATCTACCGCCCGTGAGGATAGTGGACTTTTTAATGTATGCGAAATTATGATTAAATAATGATAAAATAGTTGACTGGATTATAGCTTTTCTCGGATTTATTTTGTATCTTTGCATGCCGTAATTATATAGAGAAAGAGAAAGTATGAGCGAAAATATAGAGAAGAGGGTGAATCCGTTTTTTGAGGACTATAAGACGCCTCACGATGCGGTGCCTTTCGATCGTATCCGTCTGGAGGATTATGAAGAGGCCTTTATGGAGGGAATACGACGTGACAACGAGCAGATAGACAAGACCATCAACAACCCTGCCAAGCCAACCTTTGACAATACGATTATCAATGCCGAAGAAGAGCGCGAAGGCTATTACGACCTGTTGGATAGGGTATCGACCGTGTTCTTCAACCTGCTGAGCGCTGAGACCAACGACGAGATGGATGCGCTGGCACAGAAGATGCAGCCCATATTGACACAGCATGCCAACGATGTGCGACTGAATGAGCGATTGTTTGAACGTATAAAATATGTGCATCGCCATCACCGAAAACTGACACCTGAGGAAAAAAGATTGCTGGACTCTACGTATGATGGCTTCGTGCGTAGTGGTGCACTGCTTGACAAGGCTGGTAAAGAACGTCTGCGTCAATTGACCGAGGAAGCCTCGCTGTTGTCGCTCCAGTTCTCACAGAACCTGTTGAAGGAAAACAAAGCCTTCAAACTTGTTATCACCGATCCCGCCCAGCTGGAAGGACTGCCACAGTCGGCCATCGATGCAGCTGCATTGGCGTGGAAAGAGGATAACCCTCAGGCAACGGGCGAGGGTTGGCTCTTTACGTTGGATGGACCTTCGTACCAGCCGTTTATGACCTATAGCACACAACGCGAGCTGCGTCAGCAGATGTATATGGCTTACAATACGAAGTGTATTCACGACAATGAGCAAAACAATCTGGATATCTGTAAACGACTGGTTAACTTGCGTCGTGAGATTGCACAGCTGTTGGGCTATAAGACGTATGCTGACTATGTGTTGAAGCATCGTATGGCAGGGAATGTAAAAAGTGTATATAAACTGTTGAACGATCTGGTGGATGCCTATAAGCCAACCGCCTTGGAGGAACGTGATGAGCTGAAAAAACTCTTCGAACGTCAGACAGCAAAGTTAAAAGGACAGAAGCTGACGATGGAACCCTGGGATGCAGCCTTCTATTCGCACAAGTTGAAGTTGAAGAAGTATAACCTCGATGCCGAGATGCTTCGTCCGTATTTCCAGTTAGACAAGGTGATAGATGGTGTCTTTGGCCTGGCCAACCGCCTCTATGGCATCACTTTCAAGGAAAATAAGGATATCCCTGTATATCACCCCGATGTGAAAGCCTATGAGGTGTTTGATAAAGATGGCTCTTATCTCGCCGTGTTCTATGCCGACTTCCATCCCCGCAAGGGTAAGCAGGGCGGCGCTTGGATGACAGAATATCAAGGACAGTATATCGACCGCAAGGGTGTCAACGTGCGTCCCCATGTGTCTGTTGTGATGAATCTCACCAAGCCTACAGCCGAGAAACCTGCACTGTTGACACTGGGTGAGGTGGAAACCTTCTTGCACGAGTTTGGACACTCGTTGCACGGCATGTTTGCCAACACCCGATTTGAGAGCCTCAGTGGTACTAATGTGTGGTGGGATTTTGTCGAGTTGCCTTCACAGTTTATGGAGAACTATGCGGTGGAAAAAGACTTCCTCAGCACCTTTGCCCGTCACTATCAGACAGGTGAACCTCTGCCCGATGAATTGATTCGCCGCATTGTGAAGAGTCGCAACTTTATGGCTGCTACGGCTTGTCTGCGACAGGTCAGCTTCGGACTGCTGGATATGGCTTATTACACGAAGAAGGATGCCTTCGACGAGGATATCATTCCCTTCGAGAAGAAAGCTTGGAAGAAAGCAATCATTGGTCGCCAGCGCACAGATACGTGCATGACGGTGCAGTTCTCACACATCATGGCTGGCGGCTATGCTGCTGGATACTACAGCTATAAATGGGCCGAAGTGCTGGATGCCGATGCCTTCGCCGTGTTCAAGCGCCATGGCATCTTTGATCAGAAAACGGCGCAGAGCTTCCGCGACAATGTGCTCTCGAAGGGGGGCACGGAAGACCCGATGACGCTATACAAGCGCTTTCGTGGAGGCGAACCAACCATTAACGCACTATTAAAGAGAAATGGAATCAAACGACAAACAAAGTAAACTGGACTCGCGCTATTTGCGCATGGCCCGCATCTGGGCAGAGAATAGCTATTGTACCCGCCGACAGGTGGGGGCACTGGTCGTGAAAAACAAGATGATCATCAGTGATGGCTATAACGGCACACCTACAGGATTTGAAAATGTGTGTGAGGATGAGAACAACGTTTCGAAGCCCTATGTGCTGCATGCCGAAGCCAATGCCATCACTAAGCTGGCTCGCTCGTCGAACAACAGCGATGGAGCCACCATCTACATCACCGCATCGCCCTGTATCGAGTGTGCCAAGCTCATCATCCAGGCTGGCATTAAACGTGTGGTTTATGGTGAGAAATACCGTCTGACCGACGGCATCGAACTGCTTGAACGTGCAGGTATCGAGGTAGTATATCTTGGCGAATAGAATAAACAAGACAATGAACAGCAAAAATCGTTTTTCGCCCTTATGGCTGGCGCTGAGTGCCGTGGTGGGTATTTTCATCGGCACATTCTATGCCAACCACTTTTCGGGCAACCGACTGAACATTATCAACTCGGGGAGCAATAAGCTGAGCAATCTGCTCTACATCATTGATGATCAGTATGTGGACACGGTCGATATGGCTGACCTTGTGGAGAAAGCCATGCCTATCATCCTTAGCGAACTAGATCCTCACTCGGTCTATATTTCGGCTAAAGATGTGATGACGGCCAACGATGATTTGCGTGGCTCGTTCTCGGGGGTTGGCATCGAGTTCACCATTCGCAACGATACACTTCGTGTCCAGAATGTTGTGAAGGATGGACCATCGGAGCAGGCTGGCGTGCTGGCAGGCGATAAGATCGTCATGGTCGATGATGAGGCTTTCACAGGCAGTATTCTGACCAACGAAGAAGCCATGCACCGCTTGAAAGGTCCTAAGGGCACGAAAGTGAAACTGGGCATTATGCGCTATGGTGAAAGTCGTCTGCGACAAATCACTGTGACCCGTGGTGAAATACCCATGAAGAGCGTTACGGCTGCTTATATGCTCAGCGATGAGACGGGCTACATTAAGATCAAGAACTTTGGTGAGAATACTTATCCCGAGATGCTCGTGGCACTGGCCGAACTGTCGCAGGAAGGTTTTCAACAGCTGGTGATCGACTTGCGCGGTAACACTGGTGGATACCTGCAGTCGGCTGTTCAGATAGCCAACGAGTTCCTGCCCAAGAACCGACTCATCGTCTATACACAGGGTCGCCGCTCGCCCCGTCAGGATTATCGTAGCGATGGCCGCGGCAGTTATCAGAGCATGCCGTTGGTCGTTCTCATCGACGAGGGGTCGGCTTCGGCTAGTGAGATTCTTGCAGGTGCTATCCAAGACAACGATCGTGGTACCATTATTGGTCGGCGCTCGTTTGGAAAAGGATTGGTGCAGCAACCAGTTGAGTTCAATGATGGTTCGATGATGCGACTCACCATAGCTCGCTACTACTCACCATCGGGACGATGCATACAGAAACCTTATACCAGTGGTATGGATAGGAACTACGAGGAAGATCTCATGATTCGCTATCAGCACGGCGAATTCTTCTCGCAAGACAGTATCAAGCACGATGGGCCTGAATATCATACTAAGAATGGACGTGTGGTCTATGGTGGCGGCGGTATTACACCCGATATCTTCGTGCCTGAGGACACAACCAACTATACCTCATATTATAAGGAGGCAACCATGTCGGGACTTATCCTGCAGTTTGGATATGACTATACCGATGAGAACCGCGCTAAGTTGAGCGAGTACGATGATGTGTTGTCGCTTGCCAAGTTCCTGCGCCGACAGAACATCGTAGATAAGTTTGCGACCTATGCTGACAAGCACGGACTGAAACGTCGCAATCTGATGATTCAGCGCTCGTTTAAACTGTTAGAACAGTTTGTGGAGAGCCGCATCATCTATAATATGCTTGATGAAGAATCGTGGTTGAAATATCTCAACCAGAACGATCCCGCCATCCGCGAGACACTTCGTGTGTTCAAGGAGGGTCGTGCCTTTCCAAAGGCAGAATAGGGAAATGAATAGGGAGTTAAGACGGACGTGATAGCCCATCTTAACTCCCTGTTTTTTAATTCTCTCTTAAATGGAAATACGTTTCACTAATTACAAGTAATAGTTTAAAAATGAAAAAAACATTCATGTTGTGCTTGCTTTTCAGCTTGGCACAATTCGTCCCGACCCATGCTCGAAAGACGTTGCGGATTGAGAACATTCAAATAACACCCCAGCGTGACTCGTCGTTCTGTGTGGGCAGCAATCCTGCCGTGTCCTTTAAATGGGACCATGCACGTTCGTTGCTGACCATTGAGAAGACAACTACAACTGTAGTTCCTGTTCGCTTTTCCATTCGTTGGAAAGGACTGCCAGCAGAGGCTTCTGTCTATTTCACAGGTGAGAGACAAACGCTAAGGTTGTATGACTATATGCCTGCGCGTGCTGAGTATTTCTCATGGATCAACAATACTAATGAAGGTGCCGATGAGCACCAGACGCTGGTCAACCTTGACTACTTCCAATGGTTGAAGGATACCTATGGCATGCAGTTGGATATCTATGCCTTCGATGCCGGTGCCGTAGATGGTAGTCGATGGTATGGAACAATGGACAGTGAGCGTTTTAAGACTCATTTTCCTCATAGCTTTGATGCAATCAATGAAAAAGCCAAGAACATGGGTACCCGTCTGGGACTCTGGGGCGGTCCTGACGGTTTCGGACAGACATCCGCTACAGCTGAAGCACGTAAGCAGATGTTAGCAGACTTGTGTCGTAAATACGGCTGGGCCCTGTTTAAGTTTGATGCTGTCTGTGGTCCTCTGCAGCCCTCACATGCAGGCGACTTTGCCGATATGCTGGGTCGTTGTCGCAGCTATTCCCCCGATCTTATACTGTTGAACCATCGACTCGGACTTGCAGAGGCCGATAGCTATGCCACCACACAGCTGTGGGAGGGACGCGAGAGCTATACCGATGTCAACTCTACCAACTGGCAGACGGCACCGCATCATCGTGCAGGAGCCATGAGCCGCACGTTGGTCCCGGAACTGCGACGCACGGTAGAGGATCACGGCGTCTGTCTGTCGTCGTGTCTTGATGGTTGGGATGACGAGTTGGTGCTCAGCGCTTTTGGCCGCAACCTTGTGTTGGCACCTCAGATATATGGAAACCCTTGGTTGCTACGCGATGAAGAACAGGCTCGCATGGCGCGTCTGTTCAATGTTCATCGCCACTATGCACCGTTGATGAATACAGGACTGGTTCTTCCTCCTTCTTATGGCGACTTTGCCGTGGCTCGCGGTAACGATCAGTTGCGCATCATTGTGTTGCGTAACCTGGAATGGACACCGCGTAGCATACAACTAAAACTTGATCACGAGGTGGGACTGACCAAACGTGGTAGAGTGACACTGATGGAATATCACCCCAGCGAGCATAAGCTTGGTTCTTATGCTTATGGCAGTACGGTCAATGTCACTGTTCAACCCTTCCGTGCTCTCTTATTAGTGGCTACCACCAAGGCTTCTGATTTGTTGCCTGTGAAGAAGAATTATCGCTCAGATGTTAACGCGGAGAGATGTGGTGAGATGAAGCCCGTAGAGGTGCCTGCCGACGCCGATCGTCTGTACGAGTCATTGATGTTTGCGTTGGATAATAATGCCCTGGAGATACGTTCTCTTCAACGTGCCGGACAGACGACTGTGCCACAAGTGCAGGCTGCCCGTGATGCCTTCTTCCATCAGCCAACATTCGTAGAGCGTGGCATTTGGGATGGCTATCTTTTCGACGGAAACCCATCGACAGGTTTCTTCCCCAGCAGTTGTCAGGGCGATCAACGCATCGCAGGCGGTTGCCTGCGTGTGGATTTAGGTGATGAGATC
Source organism: Prevotella sp. E13-17 (assembly GCF_022024035.1). NCBI lineage: Bacteria > Pseudomonadati > Bacteroidota > Bacteroidia > Bacteroidales > Prevotellaceae > Prevotella > Prevotella sp. E13-17. Next base: position 2,356,465 of record NZ_CP091787.1, on the reverse strand, counting down.
TATGTAGATAGCATCCGACTCTACACCCCCAGCTATTTCGGATTGCGACCCATGCAGCCCTTTGAAGGACAAATGGCTGTCGTGTCATCAGACCTGTGCCAATGGCAAGAGCAGATGTTTCTGGCCGACACGTTGACCATGCTGCCCGTACATGGTAAGATGCGCTATCTCAAGATCTTTAATGCACCTCAGCAGTTGAGTGAAGTGGAGGTCTATGCCGGTGGCAAGAAACTGACTGCTACCGGTTTTAAGGCCAACAACCTCTTTGCCCCGTCGTTTCATGCTGTGCGTGCTTGGACATTGCGTGTGAAGGTGCCCAAGGTAGAGGGCGAAACGAAACTTTGTGTTGCGCTCGAAGGCCAGCATGGGGTGGAGGGCGCTTATGCCGTGGCCCGCATCGGACAGCGCATCATAGCAGCAGGCGATCGCGCTCCCAGCTATCCTTCGAACACGTTTGAGAGCAACGTGGAGCGCAGAGACCGTAACTATACCTATTATATTATGTTGACTCCCGAGATGGAGAATCAAGAGATAGAAGTTGTCGTGTTGGGCAATGATTCATGCAGCGCCGACCTTAAACCAATCGTCTATCTGTGTCAGAGAAAATAGCAGGTTAACTTGCAATAAAATAGAAATCAACGAAACTGTATGTCGGCAATCACCTGGTTGCCGACATATTCGTTTAAACGGCGTACGTATTCTTGGCGGCGCATAGAGAGATCGGCACGGAGGGCAGGGATGCTCAGTCGCACGTGCAATGTCTGATTGTAGATACGCACATCGGTGGTATAGCGAGCTATGACCTCGCCAGCCACGATAGGCCATGCCTCTATCAGTCGCTTTTGTAGTAGAGGTGTTTCCAATCCTTGCTGTCGTATGTTGCGTAATACCAGTTTTTTAAGTTCTTGTACGTCGCGTTTAAACATAGTTGAAGAATGTTATTTTGTAGTGATACTACCGTTTTCAACCGTGAACAACTGATAGTCGAATTGCCCTTGTGCCAGGATTTGGTCTAAGTGGTCGCGGTTGGTATCGGTGATAAAAATCTGTCCAAACTGTTCTCCAGACACCAGCTTGATGATTTGTTCCACACGCTGCGCATCCAGTTTGTCGAAGATGTCGTCCAAGAGCAAGATTGGAGTGGTGTGGGCATTGGTCTGTTTCAGAAAGTTGAATTGTGCCAACTTCAGCGCAATGACAAACGTCTTGAGTTGCCCCTGTGAACCTTCACGACGCATGGGGTGTCCATCCAGCATGATCTCGAGGTCGTCGCGGTGAATGCCGTGAAGCGAATAGCCCACAGCTCTGTCTTTCATGCGGTCGCGCTGAATCACTTCGAGCAGTGGTCCTCGTTGACAGTGGGATGTATAGCTGAGCGACACCTGTTCGCGTCCATCAGAAATCATGGCGTAGAACTGCTGAAACATCGGAACCAACTGTTCTACAAATGTCCGTCGCTTTCGGTAGATGGTCTCTCCTTCGTGCGCCATCTGTTCTTCCCACAGTGAGAGTAGGGCAGGGTCGGGCTCGTGGTCTTCAATCTTCAGCATCGCATTGCGCTGCATGAGTGCCTTGTTATAGCGATTCAGTGATTCTATATATGTTCGATCTAATTGGGCTATCACCTGATCCATGAGTCGGCGTCGTTCTTCGCTGCCACCTTCAATCAGCAGCGCGTCGGCTGGCGATACTAATACAATAGGTATCAGGCCGATGTGCTCGGAGAGCCGTTGGTAGGTCTTTTTGTCTCGCTTGAACACCTTTTTGGTACCTCTTTTCATACCACAGGATATGCTGAAGTCTGAATAGCGTCCCTCTAACAGGAAAAAGTCCTTGTCATGCTGAATGGCCAGCGAGTCTTGAACCGTCTGTGCCGAGTGACAGAACGACAGAAAATAGATAGCATCGAGTACATTGGTTTTGCCTGCACCGTTGTGACCAATGAAACAATTGAATTTAGGCGAGAGCTTCAAGTCTGCTCCCTCTATGTTCTTATAATTAATAATGGATAAACGCTCCAGGATCATGCTTTTTCTGTCTTTTTCAGTGCAAAGTTACTGCTTTTCAGACTTAAAAAAGAAAAAAACAAGGAATAAATTTCACTATGTGCAATATTTTCATTATCTTTGCGCCCGCAAAAGTTGTGTGAACATAAAATAAAATAACAAATAAAATGGCAGAAAACAACAACAACGGTGCTCCCGAAATCAAGGAGGCACTGAATCAGAGTGAGGCTTTCATCCTCAAGTACAAGAAAGCAATTATTTGCGGTGTTAGTGTGGCTGTTGTAGCTGTATTGGCTTGCCTGTTCTGGAGTAACTACAGCAGCAAGCAGCAAGTGAAGGCCAGCACCGAAATGGCAAAGGCTCAGGAGTATTACGGAATGGCAGTTCAGGGCGATATGCCTGAGTTGTTCAAGATGGCTCTTGAGGGCGATAGCCTGGGTCATGCTGGTTTCAAGACTATTGCTGATGAGTACAGCTCAACGAAGGCTGGTAACCTGGCCAACCTCTATGCCGGTATCTGCTGCGCCCGTCTGGGTCAGTTGGATGAAGCTGCAGAGTATTTCGACGAGTTTGATACAGAAGACGATCAGATGATTTCACCTTCAGCAAAGGCTGCCGAGGGAAACATCGAGGCAAGTCAGAATAAACTTGATGATGCTGTGAAGACACTGGTGAAGGCTGCCGACATGGCTGATAACAGTACACTGTCTCCCGGATTCCTGATTCAGGCTGGTGAGATTTTGGAGAGCCAGGGTAAGAAGGCCGATGCCCTGAAGCTTTATCAGCGCATCAAGGACAACTACTATCAGTGGGTGAAGTATAACACTATCGATGCTTACATCGAGCGTGTAAAAGAGTAAGTTTACATTAATTGAATAATAACGATGGCTACAGCCCTGCATAATTTGAGCGACTACGACTTCAATGCCGTTCCCGATGCCTCAAATATGACTTTTGGCATTGTGGTGGCAGAGTGGAATCCCGAGATTACTGGGGCCCTTCTCGAAGGTTGTGTGAAAACACTGGAGAAGCATGGCGCGCTGACTGAAAATATCCACGTGAAGACTGTGCCCGGTTCTTTTGAGCTGATTTATGGTGCACACCAGATGACGCTCAATGATGGTTATGATGCCATCATCATCTTGGGTAGTGTGATTCGTGGTGAGACGCCCCACTTTGACTATATCTGTCAGGGGGTGACCGCTGGTATTGCTCGCTTGAATGCCACAAGCAATATACCGGTTGTCTATGGCCTGCTGACCACCAATGACCTGCAACAGGCGTTGGATCGTGCTGGCGGCAAACTTGGCAACAAGGGTGATGAGTGTGCTGTAGTTGCCATAAAGATGGCAAAGTTTTAATTCTTTAGTGGTTTCTATAATGGCAGTTTCATATCGATGGAACTGCCATTTTTTTGTTTCTTTCATTGTGGTTTTCATAAATAATGCTTACCTTTGCAAGCAATATGTAATAAACCAATCAAATAAACCAATCAAATAATGAAAGCTAAAACTATTCTTGCGGCTCTACTTATTGCTGCCTCATCGTGGTCAATGGCTGCCGAGACTGCTGATACTATCGTTGTGGACAATGTTGAGAAAGTAACTGTCGTGACTCGCGACAAAGCACCCAAAATCATTCTCAACGACAGTGTTGCGAAAGACAAAAAGTCGTGGTGCGGCATCCAGGTGAAGCGTTCGAAAAACAAAAGGTTGGATGCGGGCGATGTGAAAAGCGTCCCTTATATCCAGATAGGTCTTAACACGATGCTCGATGCCGATATGGGATCATTTAACCTGTGGCCCTCTTTTGATGTGGCTCTGGGTGTAAGAACCAATTGGTATCCCTATGGTGCTAAGAATGCCTGGAGTATCGGTGTGGGCATCGACTGGCGCAACTATCGCATGTCGGCCAACGACGGTTTCTGGATGAAAGATGCAGACGGCATTATGGGGCTGTCAGCCTTCCCTATCAATGCAGCCGACAAGAAAGTGGCATTGCATGTCACCAGTGTTCAGGTACCGTTGCTTTATACCCACTATTTTGATAGTGAACAAAAGTGCTATGTCACCTTGGGCGGCCTTGTGAACTTCAATTTCTGGGCGCACGCCAATCGGCAATTTGAACTTGGCGAGGAAACGTATGATATCAATACAAAATCCATTGGTCAGCGTCCTGTCACCATCGATGCATTCATGCAGGTTCACGCCCCTTATCTGCCGGCCATCTATTGTAAGTATTCACCCATGGATTTCTTCAAGAAGAGTGGTGCTCCCAAGATGCATCAGTTTACGATAGGTATTGCTTTCTAATAATAATATTAGGTATTGCTTTCTTTAAACATGAAATTTGTAAGTTGGAACGTTAACGGATTGAGGGCTTGCGCAGGCAAGGGGTTCAGTGATGTCTTTCGTGAGTTGGATGCCGACTTTTTCTGCCTGCAGGAGACAAAGATGCAGGCAGGACAGTTGGACCTGCAGTTCGATGGTTATCAGTCCTTTTGGAACTATGCCGATAAGAAGGGCTATTCTGGTACAGCTATTTACACTAAGCATCAGCCGCAGAGTGTGACAATGGGTATTGGTGTTGATGAGCATGATCACGAGGGACGCGTTATCACATTGGAGATGCCAGAGTTTTATCTGGTGTGCTGCTACACGCCAAACTCACAAGATGGATTGAAACGTTTAGACTATCGCATGTCGTGGGAAGACCAGTTCCGTTGCTATCTGAAGCACTTAGACGAACAGAAACCTGTCATTCTCTGTGGTGATCTAAATGTAGCTCATCAGGAAATAGACCTGAAGAATCCCAAGACCAATCACATGAATCCTGGGTTTACCGACGAAGAACGGGGCAAGTTCAGCGAATTGTTGGGTTCAGGCTTCATAGATACCTTCCGCTGGAAGTATCCCGACGAGGTTGTGTACTCATGGTGGTCTTATCGCTTCCAAGCCCGTCAAAAGAATGTTGGCTGGCGTATTGACTATTTCGTAGCTTCAGAACGCTTGATGTCAAGGATTGAGGATGCAAAGATACATGTTGATATCATGGGCAGCGACCATTGTCCGGTAGAACTGATACTAAAATAATCATCATCATGAACAAACTACTTCTATCTGCTTGCTTGTGGCTGATGGCTGCAGGCTGTTATGCTTCTGATTTCGGGAAACCAGTGACCTGGGATCGTCATAGTCTCATTATCGATGGGCATCGCATCTGTCCGGTGATGGGCGAGATACACTATTCACGTGTGCCAGCCGAAGAGTGGACACGAGAGGTGCGGTTGATGAAAGAGGGTGGGGTTACTATGATAGCCACCTATGTGTTTTGGAACCATGTAGAAGAGCAGGAGGGTATTTTCCGTTGGGACGGTCAACGCAACCTGCGTCGTTTTCTCGAGGTATGCAAAAAGGAAGAGATACCAGTGGTACTTCGCCTCGGCCCGTTCTGTCATGGCGAGGTTCGCAATGGTGGCATTCCCGACTGGATCTTCACAAAGGGCTGCAAAGTGCGCCAACAGGATCCTGTCTTTTTAAATTATGTGGAGCGTCTCTATCGTCAGATTTTTACTCAGGTACAAGGATTGCAATGGAAAGATGGTGGCCCCGTTGTTGCCGCACAATTTGATAATGAGTATCGCGGACGTGGTGAGTATTTGATGGCACTGAAAAAGATAGCCCTTCAGATTGGCTACGACCTGCCATTCTATACGCGTACCGGTTGGCCAGAACTGGCTACTCCTGTGCCCTTTGGCGAGATGATACCCCTCTATGGCGACTATGCCGACGGCTTCTGGGAGCGTTCACTTCAGGAGACTGTTGGCAACTATTATAAGGCATTCAACTTTAAGGAGGGTGTCAAGCCCGCTACTGCGATGGGCGAGTCACCATCGGCAGCATCCGATGGTGCTGAGGTTTCATCTTCTGCAGCCGACAGTGGTGTCTATCCTTATTTCACCTGTGAGCTGGGTGGTGGTATGGCTACGGCCTATCATCGTCGTCCTTATGTCTATTCCGAGGATGCCTATTCCATGGCATTGGTGAAGTTGGGTTCTGGGTCCAACCTGTTGGGCTACTATATGTATCATGGAGGAACCAACCCAGAAGGTATTATGACGTTGAATGAGAACCAGCGAACGCCGGCTACCAACTATAATGATATGCCAGTGAAGAACTATGACTTCCAAGCGCCTATAGGAGAGTTTGGACAGACCAACCCTCACTTCTACGCATTGCGTCCACTGCATTTGTTTATGCACGACTATGGTCAGCAGCTAGCAACGATGGAACCCTCGTTTCCCGTGAGTCAAGACCTGAAGAAAGGCGACGACAGACAGTTGCGCTGGTCGGTGAGAAGTCAGAATGGCAGTGGTTTCATCTTTGTGAACAATTATGAACGTCTGCAGCACCTCTCTGCAAAACGTCGCGTAAGCCTGAAAGCATGTGGCGTTTGCTTGCCAAAGCTTACCATTCCTGCTGGTGCAATGGCTATCTTCCCCATCAACATCGACGGCATACGGTATGCTACGGCGCAACTGGTGGCTAAGCGCAATGGCAAGATCTACTTCATGCAGATACCTGGCATTCCCACAACAATCTGCCTGCAGAGTGGTAAGCTGCTGAAGAACGTGAAGCCCCAGGGGAAGGACACACCTATTTATAATAATATGTATCTGTTGAGTAAGAAAGAGGCCGAACGTTTGTTCCTCGAAGTGCGCCCTCATACCGATATGCTCTATCTAGCCACTTGTGAGAAAATACATGAGGCAGGCCCCTTGCGAACAATCACTATTGGTGCACAAAAGGTTGCAGAGGCTCCCACAGAAGCCGACTGGCAGCAGGCAGCCGTCTATCGGATCAATCTGCCTTTCATGCAAGGTGAGCGCCCGACAGGAGAACTGTTGTTGGCAGTTGACTATCAAGGCGATTGTGCCCGTCTTTATGCCGATGGCAAGTTGATTGCAGACCATTTCCAATATGGTCGTCCGTTCCTGTATGGCTTATGGCGTTTGCCTAAAGGTTGCACCACGTTGGAACTTCGCATACAGCCTCTTCAGAGTGGAGCCCCAATCTATCTTCCACGTGAAGCAGATCAAACTCCAGGCGAAAGTGTGAAGTCTGTTAAAGTCAGTCCTCTGTAGGGCTGACTTTTTCTGTTTCCCATTTGACTAATTGAAATAATTTTGCAAATCATGGGCTTATCTTGCAAATTATTTGTAATTTTGCACATTGAAAATAGTAACTTTAGAAAATTCAGGAATGACACAAGAAGTAAACAAAGACTATCGGCATGTGTTGCCCATCCAGATCCGATTCAATGATGTAGATAAGTTCGGTCATGTCAATAACACCATTTACTTTCAGTTCTACGATACGGCAAAGACAGAGTATTTCGCCAATGTATGTCAGAATGTAGATTGGGAACGTGTAGCTATTGTCGTGGTGAAGATAGAGTCGGAGTTCTTCTCGCAGATAAAAGGTGACGATCACATTGCCGCACGTACACGAGCAGTGAAGGTGGGCAATAAGAGTCTGCATCTTGAACAGGACATTATCGATGTTGATACGCACGAGGTGAAATGCCGCTGTTTCTCCATTATGGTACTCTATGATCTGGTGAATCATCAGTCCATGGCTTTCCCCGACAACTGGCGGCATGACATCTATCAATATGAAGGTCTCGAATAGAAACCTCTAAGATATCTTTGGCCCAAAAGGATTTAAAGTCTTTTCGGGCCATTTTTTTTGTTTTTTGTTTATTTCTTTGTAACTTTGGCGCGTCAAACTAAAACTAATCAATAATTATGAAACGAATCAGTTTCCTGTTGATGGCAGCTATTGCTACTTTAACCATTCATGCCCAACAGGTTATCTCGCTGGCAGGCGCATGGGATTTTGCAATGGGTGAAACACCTCAATATGACGATTATGTGATGTTGCCTGGCTCTATGCTGTCCAACGAAAAAGGGCATCGTGTGTCGGTAGAAACCCAATGGACAGGCTCTCTCTATGACTCTTCCTATTACTTCAATCCTTATATGGAGAAATATCGCCACGAAGGTGATATGAAGTTCCCGTTTTTTCTGACTCCCAGTCGTCACTATGTGGGCAATGCTTGGTACCGTAAACAGGTGTATGTGCCCCATTCGTGGAGCAATCAGCGCGTCACCCTGTTTCTCGAGCGTCCTCATATTGAGACCACGGTGTATGTAAACGGAAAGGAGGTGGGACATCAAATGTCGCTGTCAGTGCCTCATCGCTATGATGTAACCAAGTTTATCACCTTCGGTGGCAGAAACGAAATTGCTGTCAAGGTGTATAATGGCATCGAGAATGTGTGTGTAGGTCAAGACTCCCATTCCGTGACCGACCAGACGCAAGGCAACTGGAACGGTATCGTCGGTAGGATTGAGTTGCAGGCACAGTGGAAGAAACTAAACATCAAACACGTGCGTATTATCCCGCATGTGGCTGAGCGTTCGGCACAGATCGAGGTAGAGTTAGAGAACCACACCGATGGCGTCCGCGTGTTGCCTAAATGGGAGTATGATGTCAATGTGGAGGTGAGCAGCATGACGGGGCAGCATTATCACACCACTATGAGCAAAGAAGCCTTGGGAAACAAGAAAATATTTAAGGTAAACTTAGGCAGCGATGCCCAGCTGTGGGATGAATTTCATCCTCATCTGTATCAGCTCACCATCGAGGCTGGCGAGGATGTCTATCAGACCACCTTCGGATTGCGTGAGATTTCGGCCCGCCAGCGTCAACTATATATCAACGGTCGTCCGCTATTCCTGCGTGGCACGGTTGAGAACTGCTGTTTCCCCGAGACCGGCTATCCTCCCACCGACGAGGCCGAATGGTTGCGCATCTTCAAGAAATGTAAGGAGTATGGCCTCAACCATGTACGTTTCCATTCCTATTGTCCTCCAGAGGCAGCCTTTGCTGCTGCCGATAAGTTAGGTGTCTATCTTCAGCCAGAAGGTCCTACGTGGCCCAATCACGGTGTGAAGTTGCGTCGAGGTATGGCCATTGACAAGTACCTGATGGACGAGTCAAAGCGCATCATTGACGAGTATGGTCATCATCCCTCGTTCGTCATGATGGCAGCAGGCAACGAGCCAGCAGGCGACTGGGTGAGCTATTGCAACGACTGGGTACGTGAAATGAGGAAGTACGACCCCACCAAACTCTATGCAGGCGCTTCGGTCGGTGGCGGTTGGGCTTGGGATTCAGAGTCCGATTATCATGTGAAAGGTGGCGCACGCGGTCTGAATTGGGACAAAAAGGCACCACAGTCTGCCGATGACTACTATGATGGAATCCTCTATCCCCGCAACTACAAGGGCGAGAAGCCCAATGAAAGTCCGGTCGTGACCCACGAGAAAGGACAGTGGTGCGCTTTCCCCGACTTTGGAGAGATGTCTCAGTACACAGGTGTTTATCGCGCTCGCAATTTCGAAATCTTCCGTGACCTGTTGCGCGACAACGGGATGGCACAGATGGATAGAAAGTTTCTGATGGCCAGCGGACACCTGCAGACACTCTGCTATAAGTATGAGATCGAACGCAATCTCCGTACGAAAGACTATGCCGGCTTCCAACTTTTAGGCCTCAACGACTACAGTGGACAAGGCACGGCACTTGTGGGTGTGCTGAATGTCTTCTGGCGCGAGAAAGGCTATTGTAACGCTCGCGATTGGACACAGTTCTGCAATGCCATTGTTCCTTTGGCCCGATTCCCCCAGTTTGTATATACCACGGCCGACACACTCTGTGTGCCAGTTGAGGCTTACAATGCGACATTTGCCACATTGACCGGCGTCTCTCCCAGCTATCGTATCTACAATCATGACAGTGCCAGCGTCGTAGCCAGCGGACTATTGCAGAACCAGCAGTCACTGCCTGTAGGAAAAAATCACTCTTTGGGCACCGTGACCATGTCTCTTGCCCATGTGCAGGCACCTGCCAAGCTGACGCTCGAGGTGCAGCTCTCTCCTTCCTATAAGAACCATTGGGATTTCTGGGTCTATCCCGAGAAGAGCGAAGCCGAAAGTGGATCAGTCTATATTTCCGATTCTTTAGATGCTAAAGCACAGAAGGTGCTGCGCAAAGGCGGTACCGTACTGTTGACGGCAGCCGGCAAGGTGACGCTGGGTAGCGATGTGAAGCAGAGCTATCTGCCAGTCTTTTGGAACACCTCGTGGTTTAAGATGCGTCCGCCGCATACCACTGGCGCCTATATCGACACCGCTCATCCGTTGTTTAAGTATGGCTTCCCGACTGATAACTGGTCAAACCTCAACTGGTGGGACCTTATCAATAAGGCACAGGTGATGAATCTGATGGAGTTGCCCAGCAGCTATCAGTCGCCCATACAGCCCATCGACACGTGGCATGTGTCGCGAAAACTGGGCATGCTTGTCGAAGCAAAGGTCGGAAAAGGACGATTGCTGATGACAACCATGGACATCAGCAATCGTCTGGAGAATCGTCCTGTGGCTCGTCAGATGCGCCAAGCGATTCTTTCTTATATGCAAAGTGATGATTTCCATCCAGCGATGGAACTCGACATGCAAACCATTCTCAACTTCTATTGCAAGCAGGCTCCGGCAGTCAACATGTTCACCAACGACTCACCCGACGAACTGAAGCCAAAGTTGAAATAGCAGTTGCAACCTAACAGCCCTTGGTCGTCATGATGCGGAGCACCATCTCGTCAGTCACTCCCATGCCGTTGGCACCAATGGCTGTTAGGTTGTGAATGCTCTTGTCCACACAGTCGTCCACAATACCTTCTTCAGAGGTGACGCATTTGCCTTCCATGGAGAGTAGGGCAGAGAGCACTGCCGTAGATACCCCCGATGTGATCTTCAGCGAACAAGAAGGTTTCGCGCCGTCGCAAATCATGCCGGTCAGGTTGGCAATCATGTTTTTCACGCTCCGACATACATGTTCATAGTCGCCGCCCATCAGGTAAGTGATGCCAACGCTGGACCCAATTGATGCTACCACGCAACCGCAGAGTGCCGATAGCTTGCCTAACGACTGTTTGATATAGATTGCAGTCAAGTGACTCAGCATCAATGCACGTATCAGTTCCTCTTCGGTGTTCTCGTTCTCCTTGGCATAGACACATACGGGGTTGGTGGCGCAGATGCCCTGATTGCCCGAGCCTGAGTTCGACATCACGGGAATCATGGCTCCGCCCATGCGAGCATCGCAGGCAGAGGCGGTGCGGGCAATGATGTGCGAGAAGATGCTGCCGCCAAAAATGCCTTTTGCCAACGGACGGTCGATGGTCTTTCCGAGATTGTGTCCATAGTTGCCTTTCAGTGCTTCGCGAGCAGCATTCATGTTGTATTCGCGTGTTGCCTCGATGAAGCGTATTTCGTCAAGCGGTGCCGTCGTGGCAAAGTCATATACCAGTTGCATGTTCAGTTGTATGTCGTCTGAGCTGCTTTGCTCCTTCTGTTCCTCCTTGAATTCCTCCACGAAGTTGGTGTGACTGCCGGCAATGATAGCCTTCTTCACCGTGTGGTTAGCGCTGGCAATCACTTCGATGTATAGTTTCTCGCTGATTCCTTCTTTCAAGTGGATGCAGATGCGATCCTCGGCAATAAACTGTTTACCTTCCTCTATCGCTTGTGGCGTCAGGTCTTTCAGCACCTCCAGTTCGTATTCGCTTTTGCCTATCAGTGCGCCCAAGGCGATGGCGATGGGAAGTCCAATCATGCCGGTGCCGGGAATACCTACGCCCATCGCGTTTTTCAGGATGTTTGCACTGAGAAACACCTCAATGCGTTCAGGCTTTTGTCCTAGTAGTTCTGTTGCTCGTGCCGTACAAAGAGCCACTGCCATTGGTTCGGTACAACCAATGGCAGGCACTACTTCTTTGTGTATCAGAGCAATAATTTGTTCACGTGTTTGTTTGTCGATCATTGTTTATGGAAATTAACTTATGAATGTTGTGTCAGCGTCGAACGACTTTCACAACCTTTCCGTTGCTCTTCACGATCACGATGCCTTTTGTCTTAGAAGCATCGGTCAATCTGCGACCCAGCAGATCGTAAACCGAACTCTGTGCGATGGGCGTCCTGACACCCTGAATATCGGCACTGATTTCAGTATTGCTGGTGTCGAAATTCTTGGTTCCACCATTATAATAGATAGCACCATCGGCTTTGACAGCCTTACCTGTGACGTTCTGAATGCTCAGCGTTCCTCCGTCGAGATAGAAGTTACCCGTGTTCTCATCCTCATGTTCAGTGGTTTGATTTGTCACGGGATCGCTGCTCTGTTCCACCTGAATACCATCATCGCCTGTGCCACTGATGCTCACAGTGCCACTTTCCATCATGAAGTACTCCTTACAGTGGATGCCATCTTTCACGGCTCCAGTGACGTTGATCGTACAGTTCTTAATCTCGATATACTCTTTGCTGTAGATAGCATGTCGGCTGTTGCTTTTCACGTTCAGCGTTCCCTTGCCTTTGAACTTCGTGTGTCCTTTGCAGTGGAAGCAACCGTTATAGTCCTCGTTGGCACCATCCGTGAGCGTGTTTGTCGTTGCACTCTTGATGCTCACCTCAATGCGCTTGCCATCCATCAGCATCATGGCAGGTCCGTTAGGATTTGTCAGCGTCAGACCGTTCAGGTTGACTGTCGCCTTATAACTGCCTTCCATGTAGAAACTGCCATCGGTCGAAGTTCCCGAGAGAACATAGATAATCTCACCGTCCGTGTTGTTGCTGGTGGCATCGACACCGGCAAAGTTCGCGTCCTGAATCAGTTTCACGTGTGATGAGGTGCCACTCTGCAGTGTCACATAGCTGCTGATGTTTTCTGCAATGTTGACCGTAGCCGTCGTTCCGTTGAAGATAATCTCAACCGTGTTGTTGCTCACGGCCAGTGTCGTGGTTGTGCTCAGCAGTAATGCTACTATTGATAAGAAAAATTTCTTCATTTTGAATCGTAATTGTTATTTCAAACCAGCTTCTTTCAGTAGTTTCTCGGCAGCCTTGTTCACCTCCTGATTGGCTTTCTGGGCAGCCTTGTTCACTTCCTCGTTAGCCTTCTGCTTAGCCTCGTTCACCTTTTTGTTGGCTTCGGCTTTCTGCTCCTCCGCCTTTTTGTTGGCTTCGTTCACGACTTCATTGGCCTTGTTCTGCAGAGCCTCCTCGGCTGTCTTGGCAGCCTCGTCGGCAGTTGCCTCAGCATTGTCAACAACCGACTGTCCGGCAGTGATGACATCTACGACGGTCTCGGCAGGTGCGTTGACCAATGTGTTGACGATGTTTTCAGCTTTCTCGTTCTCGCCAATCAAGGCATTAATCTTCTCCGTGTTCTCCTTCAGATATGTCTGTACCTTATTAATATAATCCTTTGCAGCATCAGGATTCTCTGCAGCCAGTTCGGCAATTTCTGCCTGCACAGCTTCAAGTGAAGCCTTCACGGCAGCAGTGTCTTGGTTCTCCACTTGATTCTTGAGCTCTTCTACCAATGCAGATGTCGGGTCTTCTTGAACCTCAGCTTTCTTACTGTCGCATGAAGCGAAACCAATGGCAAGAGCCATCATGACCATTACAGAATACTTCTTCATCGTTTATTTGAGTTTTTGGGTTATTAATTTTAAGTCTTAATTGCCGCAAAATTACATATTATTATTTAAATGGACAAAAAAAATGCAGAAATCCTTTGGCGATATGTAATTTAATTGTTATTTTTGCCCTGTCAATCCTTACGATATTTAACGATGACACAAGAATCTATCAAAACCAGAGTTGTCGGAGTGGACATCAGCATTGATAAGACTGTCTTTGCTATTGTTGACGTGCGTGGAAATCTTATTGCGCGTGGTGACTTCCCGACCAAAAGCTATCCTAATGTTAATGAGTATGTCACTTACTTGAGTAATAGCATTATAGAATTGGTAGAGACCAACGGAGGATATGAAAGTATCCGTTCTGTTGGCGTCAGTTCGCCCAGTGGCAATTTCCTGACGGGTTGTATTGAGAATCCACCCAACCTCGAGTGGAAGGGACAAATTCCGATGGCAGCCATGCTGCGCGACCGTTTGGGCTTGGCAGTTGCCCTTGGCAACGATGTCCATGCTCGTGCTTTGGGCGAATATGTCTATGGTAGTGCTCACGGCTATAGTGATTTCTTGGTTGTCAACCTGGGCCACGGTGTGGGCAGTTGCATCACCCTGAAGGGGAAACCTTATTTAGGTATCGAAGGTTTTGCTGGCGAGGTCGGTCACTCTTGTGTCGTTGACGGAGGACGTCGTTGCGGTTGCGGCAATTTGGGATGTCTTGAAGCCTATGTTGGCTCAAGGGGTATCGTACAGACAGCCAGAGAACTGATGGAAGAGGACAAGCGTCCCTCGTTGATGCGCGATAAGGTTGACGTGCTGGATCCCAAGATGATTTTTGAATTTTGCGAGCAGGGCGACGAACTGTCTATTGAGGTTTATCGTCGTACTGGTCATCTGCTTGGTATCAGTTTGGCCAACTATGCCACCGTGTTGAACCCCGAAGCCATCATCCTTTGTGGCGGTGTGGCTCATGCAGGTCGCTGGTTGCTTGAACCCACAGACGAGTCCTTCGAAGAGCATGTCTTCCACAATCTTAGAGGAAAGGTGAAGATACTTCTGTCAAATCTTGACGAAAACGATCGCGACTTGCTGGGCGCCAGCGCTTTAGCGTGGAATGTGAAGGAGTATTCGCTGTTTAAGTAAATTCGATGAACGTTGATAAAATTAATCAGATAATTCATTCAAAACCCAATTTGAGTACCGCCCTCGGGATGGAGTTCCTCTCCACACCCGAGGACGATACGTGTATGGCCCGTATGAAAGTTGACGAGCGCAACCGACAGCCCTTTGGTTTCCTCAGTGGCGGCGCCTCGTTGGCATTAGCCGAGAATGTGGCAGGCGTGGCGTCGTCGTCGCTCTGTCCTGGTTGTGCCTGTGTGGGCATCGAGGTCAGTGGCAGTCATGTCAAGGCCGTTGCCGAGGGCGACACCGTCACCGCCAGTGCTCGTTTGTTGCATAAAGGCCATACACTTCATGTGTGGAATGTTGATATCACGGATACGGCAGGCGACCTCATTTCGAATGTTCGTGTCACAAACTATGTGATAAAGGCCAAATGACAGCATTCGCACTCTATAGATTGCCTCATCAACAAGAAGTCACGTTGGTGGAGCAAACAACTGGCAATCCTACAGAAATCACATCTTTGCAGGAGCTAAATGGGCGTCAGGGATTTGTTGTGGCGCCATTTCAGACCTCTGCCGAATGTCCCGTGTTGCTCATTCGTCCCGATCGTGTTCAGACCTTCCGCAACTATGCCCTTGGAATAGTGCCACTTCTCTCAGAGAATGGTGCCGCTTTTCTACCCGTAAAGTGCCACTTTACTGCCCGTAAAGCGCCGCTTCCGTCTTGTGAGCGTGCCGATTATGCCTCAGACTTTGCTCGTTTTCATCAACAGTTGCGCGAAGGACGCTTTCGCAAGATTGTGCTCAGCCGTTGTGCCGAGCAGCTCTTCGACGATGATGCTGACCCGCTACAGCTGTTCGGCCGTGCCTGCGAGTACTACCCACGCCTGTTTATCTCGCTGGTCTATACGCCCCAAAGTGGCTATTGGCTCACGGCAACCCCCGAGGTGTTGCTTGAAGGTCAGAACGGCCGGTGGCACACCATGGCGCTGGCAGGCACCATGACGCTGGAGGGCGACGACCTGAATGGCGAGGGCGAGCGTGTGCAGTGGTCAGACAAGAACATTCAGGAACAGCGCTATGTGGCCAGCTATATCATGGACTGCCTGACTCATCTGGCCACCGATATACGCGAAGAAGGTCCCCGAACGGTCCGTGCTGCCAATCTGGTTCACCTGCGCAGCGATTTCACGTTCAACCTGTTAGACGACGCCTGTGTGGGCAATCTGATCAGTCAGCTGCACCCCACACCAGCAGTCTGCGGACTCCCCAAGGCAGAGACCTATCGCTTCATCCAGGAACATGAGCACACGCCACGCCGCTATTACAGCGGTTTCATGGGCCCACTGCACCTGCAGTCCGCCACTCATCTCTACGTCACCCTTCGCTGCATGCAGATTGCCGAGGGCAAATACCGCCTCTATGCCGGCGGTGGACTGCTGAAAGACAGCGTTGAGGAGCAAGAGTGGCAAGAGACTGAGGCTAAACTCGAAACAATGAGACAATGTATTGCAACAAAGAAAATGTAAATATCCTCACGGCCTTGCTCGTGAAACATGGCATTTGTCATGCCGTCGTGTGTCCTGGCAGTCGCAATGCAGCCATCGTACACAATCTGAACGAGTGTCCCGAAATACAATGTTACCCCGTCACCGACGAGCGTTCGGCAGGCTTTTATGCACTGGGCATGACGCAGGCACTGAAGCAGCCTGTGGCGGTATGCGTCACCAGTGGCACCGCACTGCTCAACCTGGCACCCGCCGTTGCCGAAGCCTACTATCAGCATCGCCCCGTGGTGGTTATCTCGGCCGATCGTCCGCAGCAGTGGATAGACCAGCTCGACGGACAGACATTGCCTCAGTCCGACGCCCTCGGGCGCTTTGTCAAGAAGGCCGTGACGCTGGTGGAACCCCACGATGACGAGGAGCGATGGTATTGTAACCGCCTGATCAACGAGGCTTTGATGGAGAGGCAGGCACCCGTACATATCAATGTGCCTATCTCCGAGCCCCTGTTCCGTTTCACCACACCGTCGCTTCCCGACGAGCGGAAGATTGATTTCACCCCTGCCGAAGCCAGCAATATCACGCTGACCCACGTCTGCCGCATGTTTCTGCAGGCCAAGCGCCCCATGCTGATAGCCGGTCAACCCATGAACCCGTTGCTGGAAGAAGCCGTGCTGATGGTGAAAGACGACGAAGCCTATGTGCCCGACTTTGTGCTCTATACTGGTGGCTCGATTGTCAGCAAGCACGTGAAGCGCTTCCTGCGTCGAGCCAAAGAAACGTGGGCTGTCAACCCGACAGGCGAGGTGAACGACACCTTCATGAACCTGACCCACGTCGTTCAGGGCGACCCAGAGGTGGTGGCCGACCTCATTCGTTTCAATCTCGAAGAGGTGTCGCATCCCTTCGTGCAGAAGTGGGAAACACTCTTGGCGCAGGTTCGACAGCAGAAAGCAGCCGAGGTGTTGCCCTATTCGCAGGCAGCAACGGTGAAATATTTCGAGGAACAGTGCTCCATGGCGCATGCAAAGGCAGGCTCTCAGCCCATCGTTCATTATGCCAACAGTATGGCCATCCGCCTGGCAAACATCTATTCCAGTTCGCAGGTCTATTGCAATCGTGGCGTGAATGGCATCGAGGGGTCGCTGTCAACAGCGGCAGGTTTCTCGTGTGTCACTGACGATAGCGTCTTCTGCGTCATTGGCGACCTCAGTTTCTTCTACGATCAGAATGCCCTGTGGAACCAGAATCTCAGTGGCAATTTCCGCATCTTGCTGCTGAACAATGGCAAGGGTGTCATCTTCGACCATCTGCCGGGGCTCGACCAAAGTCCGGCTCGCGACCGTCTTGTGGCTGCTCAGCACCAGACTTCGGCCGAGGGCATCTGTCGTCAGAACCATGTTGCCTATCGTCAAGCCTGCACAATGGAAGACATGAAAAAAGGCATCGACTGGCTGGTTGGTGCCGAAAGTCAATGCCCTATGTTGTTAGAGGTCTGTCTTTAACAGTCAGAAGCCCCTATTTTTATCGTACATATTTGAAGCTCGATCCACCCACGAACTCTCGCATGATTGATGTGGGTGGTATTTCTTTGTCGCTGATGGGCAG
The DNA here is from genome assembly GCF_022024035.1 of Prevotella sp. E13-17. Classification (NCBI taxonomy): domain Bacteria; kingdom Pseudomonadati; phylum Bacteroidota; class Bacteroidia; order Bacteroidales; family Prevotellaceae; genus Prevotella; species Prevotella sp. E13-17. The sequence goes on along the minus strand of NZ_CP091787.1, from coordinate 2,338,621 downwards.
GAACAGATGGATGAACTTCATCAGCCTGTGGGCCTCGGCATACTCCGGACAATTTCTGGGTACTGAGGCCAAAATGATTTCTGCATGCGTGCGCAGCACAGCAAACTCGATGTTGAGGGCCGAGTTGAACATCACGTCGGCAGTCTCTTGGTAGGGGAATATCCACTTGTCTTCAGCCTCGCACACGTTCTTCCACTGAGCAATGGTTTCCTGCGCCGTAAAGGCACCCTTGTTGTAATCGCGAATGATGCGGCGCAGCAGTCGGTTGTCTTGCGTCGGAATCCAGTTGTGATCATCCAGTGAGATGCTGGTCAGTGCCGAGATGTAGATCTTGAATTTAGCCGAGTCGTCGATGCTCTTGGTGAGCAGTGGGTTCAGAGCGTGGATGCCCTCGATGATCAATACCGTATCGTTGGACAGTTTCAGCTTCTTGCCGTTCCATTCGCGCATGCCTGTCACGAAGTTGTATTCAGGCACTTCCACGCGTTCGCCCTTCATCAGTCTGATCAGATGGTCTTCCAGCAAGTGGTAGTCAACGGTTTCGATGTTGTCGAAATCATAATCGCCATTGGGAAGTTTGGGCGTGTCCAGACGGTTCACGAAGTAGTCGTCGGTAGAGAAAGAGATGGGGCGCAGTCCGCAGGCCTGCAGTTGAATGCTGAGTCGCTTGCAGAACGTGGTCTTGCCTGAGCTCGATGGTCCGGTGATGAGCACCAGTCTGACGGGCTTCTCCTCGCGATGGAAGCGGCGGTCTATCTCTTCGGCTATCTGCACAATCTTCTTCTCTTGTAGTGCTTCCGACACCTGTATCAGGTCCGAGGCATGTCCCTTCAAGATAGCTTTGTTCACATCGCCCGCATTCGACAGTCGCATGATGATGTCCCAACGCGTCTTCTCGGCAAACATGCTGTAGGTCTTGGGCATGTCCACATACTCCGCCACCTTGGTGGGATCGTTCCAGTCGGGCACACGCAGCAGCATGCCGTCTTCATAGCTTTGCAGGTCCCACACCTTCAGATAACCAGCCGAAGGCACCAGCGGTCCGTAGTAGTAGTCGGGCGTGTCGCCCAGCGTGTAGTAGTCGCTGTAAAGCTGTCCGCTGGTCTCCAGCAGTTTCACCTTGTCGCTGAAGCCCCGTTCAGAAAACACGCGTACAGCCTCTTCTATCGTTGCTTCGTTGCGGCGGAAGGGCATGTCGAGGCCCACGATCTCCTGCATCCGCTTTTTGATGTTGGCCACATCCGCTTCGGTCAGTGGCTCGTTGGTGCGCTTCTTGAAGTTGCAATAGAAGCCGCGCGAGATGGCATGCTCGATAAACAGCTTTGACCCGGGAAACAAATCCTGAGTGGATTTATAGAGCAGAAAGCACAACGAGCGCACATAGGCACGGTGGCCCGAGCCAGCCCGAGCGTCGAGAAACTCCACGTCGCGGTTCTGATACAGGCGGAATTTCAGCCCTTGCGAGGCATTGTTCACCTTGGCAGAGACCACTGGATAGGGGAGCTTGATGTCATCGGCAAACTCCTGATAGACGTCGAGCAGCGAGGTCCCTTCGGGAAAGCTCTTGGTCACATTGTTGTTTTTACAGCGAATTTGAAGCATAAGGATAACCGGTTGTTGTATGATTGCAAATTTAGATAAAATTTTCGAGATTTTAAGCCAGTCGAGATAAAAATGTGAACAAATTGCCCCGAAAAGTTACAAATCAAGGCTCACATACGCTCATTCCTAATCATTTTCATGCTCTAAGTCACAATTTTAATCCAGCAATAGTCAAATTTCCATAGCTCGCAGTCTCTGTGGCATTTTGGGGGCGTGTTTTTATTTGTACCATTTGTTAATTTTGAGTTCACTACTGGCCGTTTAGTTACATGTGAGTTACATACCAGTTACATACCGAAGACATTCAAGATGCCCTTTATTTATGGGAGACTTCAATGTATGTTAAGTATAAAAACAGGCCTCCAGTTACATACCAGTTACATACCCTAAGCCCAAAATGGCACATACCCTTTATTGTTCCGGCTTTGGTTCTCCGTCTTCTCCTCCTTGATCTTTCCTGCAACCAAAGTGTCCCTTATAATACGTGATGCCATCGGGTAGTTCTGTTTGTCTATTCCAAGACGTTCCCTAAGTGTGAGGTTGGTCATTTTGTCATTAGTGACATACTTCAGACAAGCATGCTGATAGCAAGCATATATACGCTCTTGTCTGTCAAGGTCTGCATATTTGCGATAAGCAAACAATGTTACAGTTGTTCGGGCCTCTTGAACTGTAAAACGAAGTGGTGGAAGTTGAAACAACTCAATAGCCGCCACAGCCTTGTCAAGACCACTACCTAATTCTTCACAAATGCCCAACCGACGCATGAGGTCTGCTAATGATGAGTTGCGTGAATTGTATTCGTCAATAAACCTTTCTACACTGATAATAGGCTGTCCTGGGTTGGATACATCTATTCGGTCAGTATATATTTCTACCATGGGGAACCCTTTCTCGCTAAAATCCTGATGTACCAGCATGTTGGCAACAATCTCTCTGACAGCAATCTCAGGATACATAGTAACCGTAGAACGGAGTGCCTGACCAATCTCTTCATTGGCAGGGAGTTGGCTGTTAATCCACTCAACCATCGTCTTGAAACTAATAGCATAGCCGGCATCAAAGGATTGCTCACGAACTATGTCAAGTTTGCTTTTCCCCTTATACACAATAACCCGTACCATCTTCCTCCGTAAGTCGTCAAAATCAGACAGGCGCTTTGCAAACAACAGGGCACCAAGTTCAGTGATGCTGTATCCCACCTCGTCTTGAATCACAATCTTTTCCGCAAGCATACGGTCTATGATACCCATCGTATCTGAAGGCAAAGGAAGTTTCATCATATCAAAATACGTCTCTGCACTCAGCAAAGACAACACTTGTGTCGCTGTCAATTTTTCCTTGACCACGATTTTCTCTAATGCCTTCTGTCCACCTTTCCATATTTTCGCCTCCTTCTGCGGAAAGTCCCTCAACTTCCTCGTTGTTGAGCCAACTCTGACATATTCCTCATGAAGAAAAGAAACAGGCTGATTCGTGGCTGCAGGAATCCTGAATACGCAGACATGCCCTTTGTCCTCATAATCGAAATCATCGATAATCTCAAAGTCAATACGAGGACTAAGGCGAGTTGACAGCCATGACTCCAGTTCTTCATTACCAACCTTCTTCCGTGTTGCGTAGAAGTCCGTCCCAACAACCTTCAGCGTATCGTCATTAACTCCATATATTATATAGCCATAAGGCATATTGCAAAGGAAAGCACTATTGGAAAGGGCTGAAATCCGCTCCCCAATTTCTTCCTTGGAATGGAAGTTCTCCTTGAACTCAATCCATTCCGTTTCCTTATTCTTAACCAACAGGCTATCTATAAGCCTTTTGAAATCTGTATATTCCATATATTGTAAAATTCTTATTGTCAGAACGTAAGTAATCCCGGGTTATTCTCATGACCGCTGAAGTCATTCTTCAGGTTCTTGCGCTCGGCTTTGCCGCTTTGCTATGCAAAGAATTCCTTCCACTCACACCCCTCGTCCTCTTTGGGGTATTGCTTGATGAGATATTGTTGTAATGCTTGTTCTGGCATCTCGTTTGCAAAGATAATCATTTCTATCTATAAAAGTTCCAAACATATTATTAAGATTTCCACTCCTTATAGTTAAATTCTGTAAATAATAATTTCGCCCGTTAATATACAATAACTAGTATCCTGGTATTCTAGGTGGAGCCATTGGATCTATTGTCACATTGTTGTTTTTACAGCGAATTTGAAGCATAAGGATAACCGGTTGTTGTATGATTGCAAAGGTACGAATAAGCGAGGACAATGCAAAATAAAAATGCTTTTTTTTGTTTTTATTGTCGAGCGCAAGTACCTTCGGCTGCAAGCCAAAGATACAGTTTTTATTCTATTATGCTACAAAAGTTCTTCTTTTATTTCGTGGTTTTAACGTTTTCGGCTTGCCATAGTTAAACTCTTGCACGCATTCTAGGGGCTAGATTACTTGATTCTAGGGGCTAGATTACCTGATTCTAGGGGCTAGATTACTTCATTCTAGGGGCTAGATTACTTCATTCTAGAGTCTAGAACGCAACCAAAAGCGTTAGTATTGCATGTCAAAAGTGGCACTGTTGCATGATAATAGTGGCACTGTTGCGTTGCAATAGTGCCACTATCACGATGCCGTGTCGTTAAATTTCCTGCTTTCTTTTGTCAGTTTCAGTTTTTAGTATTATCTTTGTCGCACCAATCGTAAAACTATAATCATTATGAAAGAAATCCGTATCTATCACTCTTTGTGGCGAATGCTCTTGATGATGACAGGATGTGTAACCTTTGTATATGTTGCAATACTGATGTGTGGTGATGATCGCATCCCGCGTATGATTTGCGGTGTGCTCGCTGTTTTGTTTTTCGGCTTTGGCTTCTTTGCCTTTTCTTATATGCTCATCATGGAGCGCCTGATGGGTAGTCCCTATATTTCGGTGTCGGACCAGCAGGTCATCGTCAGGGGTGTCCGTCCTTTTGTGGTTCATTTCTGCGATGTTGAGGCTTTTCAATTGATTAAGATGAACTCTCAGACGTTCATATCCATACACTTTAAACCCAACGTGGAACTGGCCAAAATAGAGGAAGGCAATTTCTTCTTGCGCCTGCTTCGCCGGTTCAACAACAAGCTGACGGGCGCCCAGGAGCATATCTCCACCACGGGCCTCGGCATGAAGCCTCAAGAACTGCTCAACATACTGAATGAGCGACTGCGGAATTCCGCGCGTTGACACAAAAAAATGTAATCATCTTCGTGAATTATATCGCGACTACACATTTTGTGTTACACCTCAATCCCCGTTTTCTATTTATTCCTCCCCATCACAGGGGGAGGCTAGGAGGGGGTCTCGTTTTTCCACAAAATAAATACCAATTTGTTTTGTATTGTTCTTGTTTCTTTGTACCTTTGCAGCTCAACCAATAAACTAAAAAATAATGAAAAAAAATGTTTTCCTTTTAATTGTAGCTATATGCATGATGGGCTCCTTTTCATTAATGGCCCAGGAAACCGAGAAGAAAAAAGAAATAAAGGATTGGATGCATGCTGTGGCTTATAAGAAAGACGGAACTACGTTCGAGGGCTATCTGAAAAATATCACTCCTGCCTTGTATGGCTCATATCATCTACCGGATGCGTCAGACTCGACGATGATTTTCACAAAAGGCAATAAACTGTTTGAACGGACTACCAGAATACCCAATAGTGAGATTGATAGTATGGTAACATGGTATGATGACAAACCTGATTTGAAATTCAAATGGGAGTCTCGTCCTGCGAATTTTGCTTTTGGTGGAAGCAAACCCTTTGTTATGGAGCATCCCGTTATGCTATTGTTGCTATATAAAGGGAAAAAGGTGAGGGGATATTTGTCTTCTCATCCATTATATGGGTTTAAATATTTCTTTATGTTAGATGATATGCCTTATGCAATGGCTTTTATGAAACCATTTCAGAAGTTCAACGAGCGACGTAGAAAGACATTGTTGGATACCTTCTATATGTATCCGGAAATGGAGGCCTATATTAAAACTTTGACAAAGGAAGAGGTAAAGGGAAATCCCTTCTGTGTGTTGAAGAAGCTCGACGAGATATTATCGATTAATAATTGAATATATTATAAACGAAGTAGTATGAAACGAAACATTATTCTTGCTGTCGTTGCAATTCTCTGTCTGGCTATGTATCTGGGACCATATGTGTTGTTGCTGCTGGTGCTCCCAATTGCATATTTCATTGGTAGCAGAAAGGAGAACATGGAAGTGCAGAGGGTGACCTATACAACAATGGAGGAAGTGGAGCGGAAGTATGGAGCACCCGATGACGTGGTGGTGCTGAATGCCTCGCGTGCCAATGAAATACCATCGCTTATCTTGTTTTATGATGCTATCGATGTGATGATCATCTCTGGCATGGAGTTGAAACTTAGCGACCTTGTGGGTGTGATGCCAAAGAACATGGCTACGCCTTATACGGTAGATGAGTGTGCAGTTATTCTCAGCACAAAAGATACCGACTATCCCACCATTCGTCTGCGTGTGGGCTATGACTACGGGTTGGCCTGCGAGATTACGGCACAGATAGATTCGCACATCAAAAAATAGGTTTGATATTAATAAAGGAATGTTTGGTGAAATAAAGTTTTTCTTGTATCTTTGCAACATGAACTTGGGAAAATACGCTATTAACCAAATATTACGTTAAACCTAAAAATTAAACGATTATGGGCAAATTTCAATTAATGGCATTGCCTTATGCAATGGATGCACTGGGAACAGTGATTAGTAAGCAGACTTTGGAATTTCATCATGGCAAACACCTGGCTGCTTATGTGAATAATCTGAATGGTCTGTTAGATGGCAGCGGATTTGAAGAGGCATCCTTAGAGGATATTGTATGCAAGTCAAGTGGTGGTATGCAGAATAATGCCGGACAGATTATGAATCACGAAATGTATTTCGCTCAGTTTACTGGTAACCAGTCAAAGCCTGCACCTGCTGGTGCCTTAGCAGAGGCGATTAAGCGTGACTTTGGTTCGTTTGAGTCATTTAAGGACGAATTTCAGAAAAAAGGTGCTACCCTTTTTGGCAGTGGATGGGTATGGCTATCTGCCGATAAGGATGGCAAACTCATTATCACACAGGAGACGAATGCAGGCAACCCCATTCAGAAAGGACTAAAACCACTGTTGACTTTCGATGTATGGGAACATGCTTATTATCTTGATTATCAGAATCGTCGTCCCGATCATTTGTCTGCTCTTTGGCAGATAATAGATTGGAAAGTCATAGAGAGTCGTTATAATCTCTAGTATAATAATAAAAGAAAGTGGGCAAACCTGATGGTTTGCTCATTTTTTCTTTGTAATTTTGCTCGTTGAACATTAAACGAAAACAAGAGATATGACACAGAGAGAATGGAAAGAGATTAGGAAATTCGACGAGATACTGTTCGAAGAGTTTAATGGTATCGCAAAGATTACCATAAACCGTCCGCGCTATCGTAATGCGTTCACACCAAAGACGACTTTGGAACTGAGTCAGGCGTTTGCTGCCTGCCGAGAGATGCAGAACATTCGCGTGGTGCTGCTGACAGGCGCCATGAGCGAGGTGCCAGAGGGAAAGACGCTGGCCGACGTGAAGCATGCTTTTTGCTCAGGAGGTGACATGCACGTGAAAGGGCGTGGTGGCTATATTGATGATGAAGGTGTGCCTCGTCTGAGCGTGCTCGATGTGCAGATGCAGATACGCCGACTGCCTAAGCCCGTCATTGCAATGGTGAATGGCTATGCCATTGGTGGAGGACATGTTCTTCACTTGGTGTGCGATTTGACGATTGCTTCTGAGAACGCCATCTTTGGACAGACAGGTCCTAAGGTGGGTTCTTTCGATGCAGGCTTTGGTTCCAGCTATCTGGCTCGCATCGTTGGTCAGAAAAAAGCACGTGAGATTTGGTTTATGTGTCGACAGTACTCTGCTAAGGAAGCTGAAGAGATGGGTATGGTAAACAAGGTCGTGCCCATCGAACAGCTGGAAGACGAGTGCGTCAGCTGGGCTGAGACGATGATGGAGCGTTCGCCTATCGCTCTGCGAATGATTAAGGCAGGATTGAATGCTGAACTCGACGGACAGGCTGGTATCCAGCAATTGGCTGGCGACTGTACCATGCTTTATTATTTCCTTGACGAGGCTCAGGAAGGAGGCAAGGCTTTCCTGGAGAAACGTAAGCCAGACTTCGATAAATATCCCAAAATTCCTTGAAGACAGAATAACGGGTTTTAAAGACATAATAACTGGTATTAAAGACATAATAACAAACGAACATACTTTTTTTACGAACAAACTTTCTTTTTACGAACAAACTTTCTTTTTACGAACAAACTTTCTTTTACGAATATTGTTTTATGTATATATATATTGATATACGATGATGGACGGTGAATTACTGATAAAACGGGTGATGGACTGCGCTGGAAAGGTGCGTAGGCAGTTAGGTCCTGGATATCTAGAGGCTGTCTATAAAAATGCTATGTTGATAGAGTTGCGTAAGAATAATCTGGGCTATGAGGTAGAACGTCCAATCTCTGTGTATTACGACGGAATTGTAGTGGGAGATTATAAAGCTGATATCGTTGTGGAAAAGCAATTGATATTGGAACTAAAGGCAGTCAATTCATTACATGTGGCCCACGAACTACAGCTCGTAAACTACCTGACTGCAACAGGCATCGACAATGGACTGCTCATCAACTTTGGCTCAGAAGAAATACAATTCAAACGCAAATTCCGCGTCTATCGTAAACGCTTTGAAAAATAGTATGTTCGTAAAAAAAGTATGTTCGTTTGTTCTTTCAGTCGCTTCGCTTGGTGAAAGCGGCAGAGCCGAGCGATTATGTCTTTAAAAAAAGTTTGTTCGTTTGTTATTATGTCTTTAAAAAAAGTTATTATGTCTTTAATACCAGTTATTATGTCTTAAAAACAAATAGTTAATATGTACAAGATAAGTATTGCAAAACGCATATTCCACTTCAAACAGCCGGCAGGTACATCGCGTGGTGTCTATACCGAGCGCAAGTCGTGGCTGGTGACCATCGCTGATGGCGAACAGTGTGGTGTGGGCGAGTGCGCACCGCTGCCCGACCTTAGTTGCGATGCTCTGCCTGATGACAAGTACGAAGAGACGTTGCAGCACTTCTGCGATGAGCTCATGAACAGTGGTGAGATTCCTTACGAGGCTATGCGTGACTATCCCTCGATGCTATTCGGCATGGAGACAGCCCTGCTCGATCTGGAAGCAAAGAAGAAAGACAGAGACGGTCAGTTGTTTGACACACCTTTCTCAAGAGGTGAGAAAGGTATTACCATCAACGGGTTAGTTTGGATGGGAACCTACGAAGAGATGCTCAGTCGCATGGAAGCGAAACTGAAACAAGGTTTCCGCTGCGTGAAACTGAAAGTGGGAGCCATTGATTTTGAGAAAGAGCTGGACTTGGTGAAACGTATTCGTGAGCGTTTCTCACATCGCGAGGTAGAGTTGCGTCTGGATGCTAATGGTGGCTTCCGTCCTGATGATGCCCTCTATCAACTGGAATTGTTGTCGCAGTATGCCATCCACTCTATTGAACAACCCATCAAGCAGAAGCAGTGGGCCATGATGGCAGAGCTTTGTCGGGATGCACCACTGCCTATAGCACTCGACGAGGAGCTGATAGGCTTGAACGACCGCGACGTGAAGCGCCAGATGTTGCGCATCATCAAACCTGCCTATATCATACTGAAACCATCGCTGCACGGAGGTATGATGGGATGCCGTGAATGGATCGATATAGCCAAAAACGAAGGCATAGGCTGGTGGATCACCTCTGCCCTGGAAAGTAATATCGGGCTGAATGCGATCGCTCAGTTTGCCAGCACTTATCCGTTGACGATGCCACAGGGACTCGGCACAGGCATGTTGTTTACAGACAATATACCGATGTCGTTAGAGATTCGTGGTGACCAACTCTGGCTTAGATAGAGCCAGTCTCATATACAACAACAGATGATGATGACCTTAGATGAATTTTTAGCTGAGTGGCACAATGATAGTCCGACGGTTCTGGTGCATACCAGTGGTTCAACAGGAAAACCGAAGCCCATGTGGATTGAAAAGAAACGCATGATGGCTTCGGCACGTATCACATGCGATTTCTTAGGACTGAAAGCTGGTGACAGAGCACTGCTCTGCATGTCGCTCGACTATATTGCAGGCAAGATGATGGTGGTGCGAGCACAGACCTGTGGGCTTAAGCTCGTCTCCGTAAAGCCAACAGGAGCACCATCGTGGGAAGGACCAATAGATTTTGCGGCTATGGTGCCTATGCAGGTTTATAACCTTCTTCGAACGGCTGACGGACGAGCACGACTCAGAAGCGTGTCGCATCTGATTATTGGAGGCGGCGCCATCGATGATGGGCTTGCGCAAGAGCTGAGGTCTTTTCCTCGTGCCGTCTGGAGCACTTATGGCATGACAGAGACACTCTCGCATATCGCCTTGCGCCGATTGAGCGGTCCTGACGCCAGCGAATGGTACACACCCTTCGACGGTGTCCACGTTGCGCAGACGGCCGAAGGCTGCTTGATGATAGATGCTCCTGCTGTTCACGAGGGGACACTGGTCACTAATGACATTGTAGAACTTCGTGGTTCGCAGTTCCGCGTACTGGGACGAAAAGACAATGTGGTGTGTTCGGGCGGCATCAAAATACAGATAGAGGAAGTGGAACGGCTGTTGAGGCCGCATCTTCATGCACCGTTTATCGTGACAAAACGGAAAGACGAGAAGTTCGGCGAAGCACTGGTTCTGATGACAGAAGATGCACAATTGGATGCACAGCGCCAGGTGTGCCAAAAGGTGTTGCCAAAATACTGGCAACCACGACACTATCAGTATGTAGAAAAGGTACCGATGACGGAAACAGGTAAGCCGGCCCGAAAGGAAGCAGAGCGCTTAGCAGCCCTCGCGGAAAAAGTCTAAGGCTTCTTCTATCTCGGCCTTGGTGGCTGTCTGGTTGATACGGATGTCGCCAATGCCTCCCAGCAGGGTGAAGTTGATCTGTCCACCCACGTTCTTCTTGTCGTGAGTCATCAGCTCGAGGAGCGTGGGATAGTCGTCGCAGGTGATGGGCATACGGCCGTAGTTGTCGAAGATGAACTTCACCGTCTGGCGCATCTTATCGACAGGGAAGCCCGTTTTGGCGACGCTGAGGTAGAGCTCGCACACCAATCCCCATGCCACGGCATAGCCATGGAGAACAGGCTGGCGTTGCAAGGCTAGCGACTCGAACGCATGGCCCACGGTGTGGCCCAGGTTCAGCGCCTTGCGGATGCCTTTCTCGGTGGGGTCTTCGGTCACGATGTGCTGCTTTACTTCGACACTTTCGCCCACAATGGCTCCTAACTTTTCGACGTCGTCAAGGTCGAAGTTGAGCAGGTCGGCCCAGTGCTTCTCGGTAGAAATCAGACCGTGCTTCAGCATTTCGGCATAGCCGGAAAGCAAGTTCTCGGTATTGAGCGTCTTCAGAAAGCTGGTATCCAGAATCACGCAGTCGGCATTGTTGAAAACGCCAATCTCGTTTTTCAGACCACCGAAGTTGATGCCCGTCTTGCCACCCACAGAGGCATCGACCATGGCAAGCAGCGTGGTGGGTATGTTGATGAAATGGATGCCGCGTTTAAAGGTGGAAGCAGCAAAGCCACCAAGGTCTGTCACCATGCCGCCACCCAGGTTGACCATCAGTGAATGGCGCGAGGCACCACCCTGTTGAAGACTGCTCCATACGTGGGAGACGGCCTCGAGCGACTTGTTGATGTCGCCTGCGGCAATGACAATCTCTTGAGCATCCTTCAGACAACTGAAGTCCTTGACAAGTGGCAGACAAAGACGATGGGTGGTTTCGTCGGTGAGAATAAAGGTGCGGTCGGCCTTGCATGCAAGGATAGCTTCGCTTAAAACTTGTTCCAGATGATTGGAAATGATAACTTTCTGCTTGTCCATAAGTGTCTGCAAAGTTAAGGTAATTCTGCGAAACATCCAAATTTTTTCTTTGTCGATTAAACTTTTTTGCCCCGGCAACATCAAAAGACTAAAGTTTTACGGATAAATATTCCCCAAATGAAAAAATTGATACTTTTGATGGCCGTACTCTTGACCACGGCCCTCTCTGTTCAGGCACAGCGCACTGTAAGCGGACAAGTCATCGACGACGTGAAGGAACCCGTGATACAGGCCACTGTGGCTTTGTTGAAAACCGACAGTACGCTGGTGGGCAACACGGTGACTGACGCTATGGGACAGTTCTCGGTGACAGCCCCTAAGGATGGTAAGTACTTGCTCCGCATCACGTATGTGGGCTATAAGTCGCTGTTTCGCTCCATCACCATGGCGGGGAAACCCATCGACATGGGGACACTGCAGATACAGGTGGACGCCATCATGTTGAAAGGTACTGAAATTGTGAAGAACATGGCGCGTGTGTATTCGAAAGAAGACACCATTATATATAACGCGGGCGCGTATAAGACGCCCGAGGGCTCTGTGCTCGAAGAATTGGTAAAGCGCCTACCTGGTGCCGAACTGGGCGATGATGGAAAGATCACGATCAATGGTAAGGAGGTGAAGAAAATCAAGGTGGACGGTAAGGAGTTTATGACTGGCGACACGCAGACTGCCATGAAAAACCTGCCTACATCTATCGTTGAGCGTGTGAAGGCATACGATGAGAAGAGTGACCAGACACGTATCACGGGTGTTGACGACGGCAATGAGGAGATGGTGCTGGACTTCGGATTGAAGCGCGGCATGAACCGAGGCACGTTTGCTAATGCAGACTTTGGCATTGGCACCAAGGAGCGATACACGGGCAGACTGATGGGCATGACATTCAAAGATGACTTCCGCATCATGGGTTTCACAAATGCTAATAATGTGGGCGACCGCGGTTTTGGCGGCGGTGGTCCTGGCGGACGCTTTGGCGGTGGTGGTCAAGGCTTGCAGGCACCCAAGATGTTTGCTGTGAATATGAACTACGAGAAGAAAAACTTATTGAAGTTGGATGGCGGCGTGCGCTGGAATCACAACGACGGCGACACCTGGAGCCGTACAGCAACGGAGAACTTCGTGTCGAAGACGGGCGCCTTCTCAAACAGCGTCAACCAGAACTTCTCGCGCAGCAACTCGTGGAGTGGCAACTTCCGTGTGGAATGGACGCCCGACACGATGACCAACATTCACTTCCGTCCCTCGTTCAGCATCAGCAGAAATGATAGCAGATCGCAGTCTTTCTCTGCTGCCTTTGCGCAGGATCCTTATAGCTATGTGGACTATGCGCTGAATAGTAGAGCTCAGTTGTGGAATGCTATCAACTACCTCCAGACTAACTATTCTGCAGAAGATCTTCTGGTGAACAGTCGCGACAATGCTTCTTTGTCGTATAGTGATAATACCCGTTTTGGTGGTGAGTTGCAGATGACTCGTAAGTTAAACTCCTTAGGTAGAAACATTTCTTTGCGCTTGGCAGGTAACTATTCTGATGGAGACTCGAAGTCACTCTCGTTGCAGGATGTACATCTTTATCAAGTCGTAAGTAGTGTTTACGGAGGTGACTCGGTCTATATGAAAAATCGCTATAACCTCACTCCTTCTAAGAACTACGATTATTCTGTTCGTCTTTCTTATAATGAGCCGATAGCTGACAGGACCTATCTGCAGTTTAGCTATAACTTCCAGTATCGCTATACAAAGAGCGATCGTTCTACATACGATTTTAGTGAATGGCCCACGATAGCTAAGGCTACAGGACAGCCATTCTCAATTGATGATTTCAGTCTGCAGTATCGCCAATGGGATAATAATCTTGCTCTCTTGCTGGAGAATGGAAAGACTATGGACGATTATTTGAGCAATGACCTGAGTCGTTTCTCCGAGTATAAGAACTTTATTCATACGGGTGAGGTGATGTTGCGTGTGGTTCGTAAGGATTATAATTATAATGTGGGATTGCAATTTGTGCCTCAGACCTCCAAATTCTCATACCGCTATTTGGGCGTTGACTACGGAACAACCACACGAACTGTCGTAAACTGGAGTCCTACAGCTAACTTCCGTTGGAAGATTTCGGACCAGGGACAGATGCGCTTCCAGTATCGTGGTACAACCAGTCAGCCATCGATGGCTGATCTATTAGAGATAACGGATGATAGTGATCCTCTTAATGTATCGAAGGGTAATAAAGGCTTGAAACCATCATTTTCTCAAAACTTTAGTTGGCGTTTCAATAACTATTATCAGAAACATCAGCGTTTCGTATTTGCTAATCTAAACTTTTCAACTACAAGTAATGCGATTACTAGTAAAGTAGAATATAATCCTCAAACGGGTGGTCGTACCTCTACGCGCGACAATATCAATGGCAACTGGAACACACGCGCCGAGTTTATGTTCAATACCGCCCTTGATACGCTGGGTCGTTTCAACATGAACACACGTTCTACTGCAAGCTATACGCACAGTGTCAGCTATCTGGATGTCAATCAAGATGGAAATATTCAGAAGAATGCTGTCAATCAAACTTCCCTGGGACAACGACTAGGGTTCAGCTATCGTAACGACTGGTTTGAGTTTGAACCTAACGGTTCGGTGAACTATACTTTCGGTCGCAACAAGTTGCAGGAGCAGGGCAATCAGGATACGTGGAGCTTTAGCTACGGTTTCAACACTACAGCGCAGTTGCCTTGGGGCATGCAGCTCACTACCAACCTGAACATGAGTTCACGTCGTGGTTATAGTGATGCGTCGATGAATACCAACGAACTGATATGGAATGCACAGATCTCACAGAGCTTCCTGAAAGGCAACCCGCTGTCTGTGCGCCTGGAGTTCTATGACATACTGGGACAGTTGTCTAGCTTCTCGCGTACACTGAATGCGATGATGCGTTCGGATACGGAGACCAACGCTATCAATAGCTATGTGATGTTGCGCGTCAACTACCGTCTGAACCTTTTCGGAACAAAAGAAGCTCGACAGGGCATGCGTAATGCTGTAGGCGGGCCGAACGGACCTGGCGGCGAAGGCCGTCGCGGAAACCGTGGTGGATTTGGTGGAGGCAGCGGTCGCCCTGGTGGCGGGTTTGGCGGACCACGAATGTTCTAACATACAATAAAGGCACGGACTCCAATCCGTGCCTTTATTAATGTAAATAACAAAAGCTGTACTATTAGCAGAGAATAGTGCAGCTTTTGTTCGTTTAAAGTGGTACTTTACGGAGCGTAAAGTTATGCTTTCCTGTCGTCAATGTTGTCACCCTCTGTTGGCTTCATCTCTTCTTTGAAGTCAGAGATGCCGTTCTCGATAAGGATGTTGTACCACTGAATCAGTTTTTTGATGTGGCTGGTCTGCACGCGCTCACGGTCGAACTCGGGCAGTACCTTTGCGAAATACTCGCGCAGCTCGTCGCCACTGGCTTTCTTATAATCTACGGAAGATTTCTTTCCTTCTTCCAATTTCTTCATGTTGTCCAGCACATCCATCAGGGGAACATCGTCTGTCTCGGTGTACATGGCGATATCGGCCAGCGAGGTGATGCGGTCGGTGCCGAAGGCAGGCTGACGACGGTGTGTGGCATCGAGTGCTTCAACGATCAGACTGTTCTTGGCACGTGATACTAATTTGTAGAGTCCGGGTTTGCCGGCAATTGCTAAAATGGTCTGTTGCATATTCTTCTTGTTTATTTAAATAAGTTGTCTATTTGTGGTTCGAGGGGCGTCTCCCCATCGTTGATAATTTCATAATCGGCTTTGCTTCTCACGATTTCTTGTGGTAGTTGTCGGGTTATCCATTCCTTGGCTTTGGCCTCGCTGATGTGATCGCGCTGCATGACGCGCTTGATGCGGACATCTTCAGGGGCTGTCACAACGATAACCTTATCCAAGAGCCTGTCAAGTCCCGACTCATAGAGTATGGCACTTTCAACCCAGTCAATGCCACTCTTCTCATAGTCGTCAAAGACGGCGGGATGAACAATGTTGTCTATGGCCTTCGCATTTTCCTCGGAAGTTAGCAGAAACTGTGCTACGGCGGCTTTGTTGAGCCTGCCATCTTGCAGATAGGTGTCTGGACCTATCAGCGCTGAGAGCTGTTGACGGAGTTGGGCAGAGGTGTGCATCAGCCGTTTGGCAGCACTGTCACAGTCGTAAACCTCGATACCCCTCTGCTTCAGCAGTTGGCAAACAAAACTCTTGCCGCTCCCGATGCCTCCTGTGATTCCTATTCTCATTGGTCTTCAATCAGATAGTCCACAAGGTTAACGCTCAGCTTGGCCTGTTGGATAGCTGTTGGCACCTTCTTTAGGTAAATGTTACACTTGGTTGATTCGCTATGACTGAACTCCTCGTAGTCGGCCACCACAAGGAAATCGTCGGGAGTCAACGATTGAAACTCCTTCATACCGGTCACAAATGTAATCGAGACCTTTGCAGGAAAGGTGCGCAACACTTTGCCTTCGGGCATGTTTATGCCTACGATGGGAATGTTATCGATGCTTTCTTCAGTCAGGACATCGGTGATAAAGCAGACAGAAACCTTATTGGGCACCATCTTTACGCCCGACAGTCGAGCCAGATTCGTTTCGATTGTGAGCGTGTCGTGGAAGTTCTCGTAATGCAGTTCTTCGGTATAAACCACAGAGATATTCTCCAATTTCTTCCTGGATGCATAGATGGTGACTGAGTCTGGCAGGTACTTAGTCTCGGAAATAAAATAAAGTGGCTCTGGGATTACTTGTCCTTGGATGCGGACTGGCACCTTCTTCTTCTCACCATAATTATAATAGAAAACCAGCTTCTCGGGTTTCACACTGACAATCCTTGAAGAAGCGGGGAGCGTCTTGCCAATGAGTTTCTGAAGGTCGATGTTGGAAATGACGCCAGTACCATTGCTTCGGGCAAAATTCTCGAAGTCTATATCGATACTATTGTTGCTGTTGCCATAAAGGAGTCCAAGCAGTGTGATGCCCTTGTCGCCCACGACAACCCTCAAGGTGTCAACCTCGTTGGAGGTAATAACGGCATTTTGGGGCACGTTCACATAGCGAACAGGTATCTTAATCTCCTGCTCGTACTGAACATCGAGCGTCATGAGCAACCAAAATATACCTGCTAACGCAAAGAAAGCAAGAAAAACCAGAAATTCCCTGTTGGCCTTGCTGAACAGGAAATGACTGGCTGTACGGAAAAAACGAGTCAGGCTCAATGTGCTTGTTTTACTTCTGCAAAGGCAGGTTTGCCATATCTTTGAACACGAGGCTCTTATCGACTGTGATAACAACGTCGCGCGCAATTTTAACCTCAACAGTGTTTTTTGCCAGGTCAATGCTCTTCACTGTGCCGTAGATACCACCACCAGTCACAACGGCCGTTCCTTCGGTCAGCTCGTTTTGGAACTTCTGAATCTCTTTCTGTCTCTTCTGCTGAGGACGGAACATGAAGAAGTACATGATGGCAAACATAGCCACAATCATCAGGATAGGCATCATCATGCCCCCCTGCTGTGCACCGGCTTGTGCAACTAAAATGATATTGGTCATAATCTTATGGTAATAATAAAAAATGGTTAGTCATTGTTCGGCTCTCTCTTCTCGATGGGCTTCATCATGCGACCTGTGCTCACCAGATGATGTGCAATGGCGTCTAGCATGCCGTTGATGTAGCCAGCACTGCGTGGGGTAGAGTAGAACTTGGCCAACTCTACATACTCATTGATGGTGACGGATATGGGAATGCTGGGGAATGTTATCATCTCGGCAATAGCTATCTGCATGATGATAACGTCCATATACGCTAATCGAGAGAAATCCCAATTGCGTGATGCCTCGCTCATGAAACGCTGATATTCGTCGGCGTTCAGTATTGTGGCGCGGAACAATTTCCGTGCATAATCTTTCTCTTCTTCCGAATCGTACTCGGGCAGTAGGTCTTGGGCATCGCCATTTTTCTCATCGAAGCGTTTGATGGTCTTCAGTACAAAGGTATCAACAACGTTCTTGTCGTCGTTCCAGTAGAGACTCTGCTCTTCGAAAATGGCATCCAAATCTTCATTGTCTTCAATCAAGGCACGATACAGGCGACGCCATAACTCACGGTCGGCGGCATAGCTGTCTTCTGTGCTTTCCATGTACTCCTGATAGATTTGGCTCTGCTCTATCTTCTCGTACATTTTTCCAATAAATTCTGGGTAATCAGCCCATGTGTGCTTCTGCGTTTCCTGAAATTCGTTCAGCTGATGGTTGTTTTCCAGTTGAATGGCAAAACGGTTGTAGGCGAACTTCTGTGAAGGAGCCTCTGTTCCTTCTCGCTCTGCTTTGGCTTGTAAGATCTCCAGTCGGCGACGTGACTCCTTCGTGATGGCCACCATCAGCGACAGCAAATGGTTATATAAATCATAGGCCTTCGAAAGACTGAAGAATAGTTCTTTTTCTGCACTGTCAATGTTCTTGTTACCGTTTTGATAGTACGCGTAGGTTAACTGAACAATCTTAATACGTATGATTTCTCTGTTAATCATCTTTATATTGTCATTTTATCGGATGCAAATTTAGATATTTTTCCTCTATTATACAAGTAAAACAGGCTTTTTTTGAAAAAAAACATGCACGTTGAATTGTATTTCATAATTTATTTGTACCTTTGCACCGCTTTTTTCGTGTGATGGCGAATTAGGTATTATTAATTTTTATTTAACAACTTAATTTAGAGTAACACATTTATTGTTATGAAAGAAATTTCAATCAATGGCCAGGTGCGCGAGGCCTTAGGCAAGAAAGCCTCAAAGATGTTGCGCAAGGAGGGTCTCGTTCCCTGCAATCTCTACGGTGAAACAAAGGGTGAGAATGGTCAGCCCGTAGCACTGTCTTTCACAGCTCCCATGTCTGAGCTTCGTAAGGTTGTTTACACTCCTCACGTTTATGTTGTAAACATCAACATCGATGGTAAGGAGCGCAAGGCAATCATTAAGGAGTTGCAGTTCCACCCCACAACAGACGCTCTTCTGCATGCCGACTTCTACGAGGTTAACGACCAGAAGGATATCACTGTTGGTATTCCTGTTAAGCTGAACGGACTGGCTCAGGGTGTACGTGACGGTGGTAAGCTGAACCTCAGCATCCGTAAGATTGACGTAACCGCTCCTTATAAGCAGATTCCTGAGATTCTCAATGTTGACGTTACAAACCTCGGCTTGGGTAAGGCAATCAAGGTTGGCGAGCTGAGCTTCGACGGTCTCAAGTTGGCTACTCCTGCACAGGTGGTTGTATGCTCAGTGAAGGAGACTCGTGCTTCTAAGGCTGCTGCTGCCGCTGCTGCTGAATAAAATCAGGAGAAATGGACAAGTACTTAATTGTTGGCTTGGGTAATGTCGGTGATGAATACGACCAGACCCGCCACAATACTGGCTTTATGGTATTGGATGCTTTTGCGAAAGCATCCAATATCTGTTTTGAAGACAAACGCTATGGTTTCATAGCAGAGACAACTCTCAAGGGGCGTAAGGTGATTCTTCTGAAACCTTCCACATATATGAATCTCAGTGGTAATGCCGTTCGCTATTGGCTTACTAAGGAGAACATTGACCAAAAGCGTCTGCTCGTGATCAGTGATGATGTGGCTTTGCCTTTGGGCGACTTCCGTTTGAAGGGAAGCGGTTCTAACGGTGGTCACAATGGATTGGGACATATTCAGCAGCTCATTGGTCAAAACTACGCTCGCCTGCGTATGGGTATTGGCAACGAGTATGCCCGTGGCGGACAGATTGACTGGGTGTTGGGTCGCTATTCGGAGGAAGAACAGAAGGAACTTCAGCCCAGCATCGACATTGCTGTGGACATTATCAAGAGCTTTGTTTTAGCTGGTATTGATATCACCATGAACCAGTATAACAAACTGGGAAAGAGAACAAAAACAAAACGTGAATAATTTGTCAATACATGGGGGAGGCAAGAATTGATAAATGGCTTTGGGCTGCACGTATCTTTAAGACGAGAAGTATAGCTGCAGATGCCTGCAAGAATGGGCGTGTTGGGGTTAATAATGTACTGGTTAAGCCCTCCAGAATGGTGAAAGAGGGTGATGTGATCAGTGTGCGTAAGCCTCCTGTTACCTATTCTTTCAGAATCTTAAAGACCATCGAACAGCGTGTCGGAGCTAAACTTATACCTGGTATATACGAGAATATTACACCGCAAGACCAATATGAACTGCTGGAGATGAACCGCATCAGTGGTTTCGTTGACAGAGCTCGTGGTACTGGACGCCCAACAAAGAAGGATCGTCGTGCTATGGATGCTTTTGTAACTCCATCGCTCGAGGGCTATGGCGCCTTCGACTTCGACAGTTGGGACGATGAAGATGATGATGAAGTCTGATAAATTTACCAATTAATTAATCATTAAAACAATGAAAATAGAAAAGCTAATTCTTGGAGCAATGGTCATCTTGATGACGATGACTTCGTGTTTCGATGACAAAGATCCGTATAGTGCGGGCATCTACTTTTATCGTCCTTGTTATCTGGATAATGGCGTCTATGCCAACACTACTGTTGACTCAGTGGTGATGTTTAGTTATGGTAAATGGAACGTCTCACTTTCTGATGGCAGTTGGACTCGTCTGGGACTGACGGAGGGAAAGGGCAACGTGATATATCGCATTCCCGTATCCTTTGATCAGAATACCACAGGTAAGAGTCGCCAGTGTATGGTTCGTTTCTACGACGTAGAGCATCCTGATGTGGCCAACATATTCTACTATATTCAGCATGCCACACGTGGTGATGGCTCTTTGGGAAACGCACCTGCTGTGAAGAAAATTACGGGTAGTGATGGCAGCCTCTTTGAGTTCAGCTACGACAACATCTTTCGTCCGGTTAATCTCACGATGTCAAAGAACGGCACATCGCTTCGTAGCCTGGCGCTGATCTATAACGACAGAGACAGTTCGCTGGTGGTTTATGATGGCGATGAGAAGTATATGTGTACCTATTCGCCCGATTATCAGCCCTATTCGCTGAAGTCATCTACGGATACTATCGGCTATTATAATATGGTTCTGAACAATTATTATCCTCCAATAAAAATCATCGCCTTCAGCTATGAACACCACAAGGGTGGCAAGGTGGCCAGTGCTGCTACATACTACCTCAACGGACGTTCGCTTGCTGCCGACAGCATGCATGTGGCCGACAGCGTATATCAGTATGCTAATGGTGAGATTATTGAAAAGGTGATGCCTAAATATAGCAATGTGGACAACCGCTGCCAGACGGTAGATGTCAACCAGTTGGTGGATGGTATCGACCATTGCGACCCTTATTTGCTGATGTCGCTCTTCCGCTATGCTCGTCATACGAGTGTTCTCAGCGAGCTTACTTCGGGCAAGCGTCATCAGACCGTCGAGGTACAGCTGAACGCCGATAAGAGCATCAGTCGAATGACGGTGAGCACCACTGGTGGCGACACGATTGTTTACGACTTCGAATATTAATTTATATAGGGGTACTTGCTCAACCCCCTTTCGCTGAGCTTTGGCTCGCGACAAACAAAACAAGATTATGGAAAATAATAAGAATCAGCGAATCAGTGTGCTGTTTATGTTCTATGGCATACTGTTCTGCGTTTGCCTGATAACGGCAAACGTCTTGGAGACCAAGCAGATATCGTTTGGTCCGATGAATATGACGGCAGGACTTATTGTATTCCCTGTCAGTTATATTATCAATGATGTCGTGTGTGAAGTTTGGGGATATGGTCGTACGCGTCTGCTCATATGGATGGGTTTCGCCATGAACTTCCTCTTTGTGCTCTTTGGTGCTATTGCCGATTGGATTCCTGGAGCTCCATATTGGGAAGGTCAGGAGGGCTTCCATCAGGTTTTTGGTTTAGCACCTCGCATTGCTGCAGCTTCTTTCTTGGCATTCCTCTGTGGCTCGTTTGTTAATGCTTATGTGATGAGCCGCATGAAACTATCGTCTAATGGGAAAAACTTTTCAGCTCGTGCTGTCCTCAGTACGGTGTTTGGTGAGTTGACCGATTCCATCATCTTTTTCCCGTTAGCATTGGGAGGCGTTATTCCATGGGAAGAGATGCCCTCACTTGTCATCACCCAGGTGTCATTGAAGACTGTTTACGAGATTCTTGTTCTTCCTGTGACTATCCGTGTGGTTCGATTTACAAAGCTTCACGATCATGAGGATGTCTTCGATCGTGATATCAATTACAACATCTTTAAAATAAAAGAATAAGCATGGCAACAAGAGAGTCAGAAGGTCTTCATGCTCTTGGCAAAAAGACCGAATATCGCAGCGACTATGCACCCGAGGTGCTTGAGACCTTTGTAAACAAGCATCCCGTCAACGACTATTGGGTTCAGTTTAACTGCCCGGAGTTTACATCTTTGTGTCCTATAACCGGTCAGCCTGACTTCGCTGAAATCAAGATTATGTATATCCCTGCAGAAAGAATGGTAGAGTCAAAGAGCTTGAAACTCTATCTCTTCTCTTTTCGTAATCATGGTGATTTTCATGAAGACTGCGTGAATGTCATTATGAAGGATTTAGTGAAGTTGATGGAACCTAAATATATAGAGGTTATTGGACTGTTTACCCCTCGTGGTGGCATCAGTATCTATCCGTATGCTAACTACGGCAAACCCGGTACGAAGTATGAAAAGTTGGCAGAGCAGCGTCTCATGCAGCATCAGTGCATTTAATACATAAAAAAGCGTGACTTCATCAGAAAGCCACGCTTTTTTATACTTCTTGTTTAGCTTTTATTTCTCAGTCTTCCTGTAATAACCTCTCGAACCCTCGGCGAAGCGGAATACCAAGGTGTCGGGTGTCAGCATCTCCAAATCGGCCGTGTCGCTCAGCAAAACCTGCTGCTGTCCCAAAGAGTCTGGTCTGACGCTGCGCAACACGATCTTGCCATTATAGATAAACCACTCGTTGTAGAACTTCAGCTTGGGATACTCCACAGGCGACTCCTCGTCGCTAGTGGCCCTCTGTCTGTTCATGCCGATGGGGAATGCCACATTCTCGGCTTTGATGCTGATGCCATACTCACGTTCCACTTTCAGCAAGTCTGCAATAGAGTCAGGCAGCTTGTTTATCTTCTGCTTAATGGTGTGCCCTTCCATGTCTGCACGCATGCGCAGGGTAGGGAGTACTTTGTAGCACCAGTCGCCTTGAAGGTCCTCTGTAACGATCACCATGTCTGCTTTAGTCGTATCAACGGCATTGCGAACGATGGCAAGTTTATCACCAATACGTGGTTTTCCAAATATCTTATGCAGTCTCGAGGCCTGCAGAATATTCAGTGTGTCAGGATCCGTTCCTGAATAGGGTGTTTTAAGATATACGATGATGGTGTCGTTACACCCATCGCATGCCATGCCATAGATGGTTGAGTCGCCTTCTATTCTGTTGAACACCACGTTTTCTTCCTCGTTGTCCTTTACCTCTTTACTAGTGTTGCAGGCCACGAAACATCCGATGGTCAGCAGTAATGCGAATAATAGGGCTTTCTGTTTCATTATTTATTGATTCTTGTTTTGCTGGCAAAGTTAATGAAAAGTTGGGAGTTACAGACTAGGTCTGATGATATTTTTTGCGATGTTTTCATTAAAAAAACGTTAAATGGTTCAAATTACTTCATCTGCGTGGTCCTTAACTCCCAACTCTTTAGTACCTTTGCAGCAATTTTGTTTTTAGTAGAGAAATTTTTGATAAAATCTATTTGATAAATCTATGGGAAAAAAGAAAATCAAGTTCAGTCTTGTTTACCGTGACATGTGGCAGTCATCTGGTAAGTTCCAGCCACGCAAGGATCAGTTGGAGCGCATCGCTCCCGTCATTATCGAGATGGGGTGTTTTGCTCGTGTTGAGACCAATGGTGGTGCTTTCGAACAGGTGAACCTCATGGCAGGTGAGAATCCTAATGATGCCGTACGTGCCTTCTGTAAGCCTTTCAACGAGGCAGGCATTCAGACCCACATGTTGGATCGTGGTTTGAATGCGTTGCGCATGTATCCTGTGCCCGACGATGTTCGCGAGTTGATGTATAAGGTTAAGAAGGCTCAGGGTGTTGACATCCCCCGTATTTTCTGTGGTCTGAACGACACACGTAATATCATTCCTTCTATCAAATGGGCCAAGGCTGCAGGCATGATTCCTCAGGCCACCCTTTGTATCACCAATTCACCAGTCCACACCGTTGAGTACTATTCAAATATTGCCGACGAAGTGATTGCTGCCGGTGCCGAGGAAATCTGTCTGAAGGATATGGCCGGTATTGGCCAGCCCGCCATGCTGGGCGCTTTGACCAAGGCTATCAAGACCAAGCATCCTGATATCATCATTCAGTATCATGGCCATTCTGGTCCTGGTCTGTCTATGGCATCTATCCTTGAGGTATGTAACAATGGTGCAGACATCATCGATACAGCTATCGAGCCTCTGTCATGGGGTAAGGTTCATCCCGATATCATCTCTGTTCAGTCTATGCTGAAGAACGAGGGCTTCGATGTTCCCGAAATCAACATGAATGCCTATATGCAGGCCCGTACGCTTACTCAGGAGTTCATCGACGAGTGGCTGGGCTACTTCATCAATCCTGCCAACAAGCACATGTCTTCTCTCCTCTTGGGTTGCGGACTGCCTGGCGGCATGATGGGTTCGATGATGGCCGACCTTGGAGGCATCCAGACCATGATCAACAAGTTGCGTGCCCAGAAGGGCGAGCCCGAACTGACCATGGACGACATGCTTGTGAAGCTCTTCAACGAGGTAGAGTATGTATGGCCTCGTGTCGGTTATCCCCCATTGGTGACACCTTTCTCTCAATACACCAAGAACATTGCCTTGATGAATCTTCTCACCATCGAGCAGGGCAAGGGTCGCTTCGTGATGATGGACGACGCTATGTGGGGCATGATTCTCGGTAAGAGTGGTAAGATTCCTGGCACGATTGATCCTGAGCTTGTTGAGCTTGCCAAGCAGCAGAAGCGTGAGTTTACCGATGTCGATCCACACACCTTGCTCGAGAACGCTCTCGATGGCTTCAAGAAGGAAATGGACGAGAACGGTTGGGACTACGGTAAGGACAACGAAGAACTTTTCGAGTTGGCTATGCACCCCGAGCAGTACCGTGCCTTCAAGAGCGGTCAGGCCAAGAAACAGTTCCTGGCAGACCTCCAGAAAGCCAAGGATGCAAAACTCGGTTCTAAGCTGAGTGTCGAAGAACTGGCTGCCTTCAAGCATGCCAAGGCCGACGCATTGGTAAGTCCTTCAGCTGGTCAGATCTTCTACGAGTTCAATGGCGAGGGCGAGTGTGCACCTTGTCTGGAACCATTCATCGGTCAGAAGTACGAGGAAGGTCAGACCTTCTGTTACCTTGTTGAGAAGTGGGGCGAGATTGTCCCCATTCCCGCAGCCCTTGGCGGTAAGCTCGTAGAGGTTGGTGTCAAGCAGGGTGCCAAGGTCCGCAAGGGCGATGTGCTGGCTTGGATAGAGCGTGATGCAAAGTAATCGTGAACTATCAATCCATTATAGATCAGTATTATGCAGAAGATGACCAGTTGCGTCGTCTTCTGCTTTTTCATTCCCGTCAGGTTGCCGACCGCAGCCTGGCTATCTGTCGCCAGCATCCAGAGTTGCCGCTCGATCAGCAATTTGTCGAAGAGGCAGCCATGCTCCACGATATCGGCATCCGTTGGTGCCATGCCCCCTCCATCTTCTGTATGGGTGAATCTCCCTATATCGAGCATGGACAGATTGGCGGTCGCTTGTTGCGCCAGATGGGCTTCGAACGCCATGCCCGTGTCTGCGAGCGGCATACCGGCACCGGACTGCCAGGTTTTGAGCCTGAGACCTTAGAAGAACAGCTGGTGTGCTATGCCGATAAGTTTTATTCAAAATCACATCCCGAACGTGTGCTCACCGTCGATCAGGCCGCTCAGAGCCTGGAGCGCTTTGGTCATGAAGGTGTCGAAAAGTTTCTTGCCTGGGCAAAAATGTTTGAATAAAGCGTAAAATAATTGGTCGTGCGGCAAAAATCTCCTAACTCTTACCCTTTAACTCTCAACTTTTTCGTATCTTTGCACCCGTGAAACGCAAATATGCGATATTTGTTTTGCTTTCCGCTTTCATTTTTGTGTTGGCGGAAATACCTTCATCACCCCTTCAGAATATGATTCGAACCAGGGTGATGGACGACTCGTTGTTGGTCGATACACTTCCTCACGACACTTTTATTTCGCCCGATGCCAAGCCTGCAGCCGCAGCGTTGAAGCGTGATACCTCTCACATGGACTCCCTTCAATTGGCAATCTATAAGCACAACAAGGCCATTGATGACTCGTTGGCTCTAGACAGCATCAATCGCAAGAAGAAGAACGGTATCGATTCTCCAGTGAAATTCTCTGCCGAAGACTCGTTGGTCTATGAGGCAGGTGCAGGTATGGCTCATCTCTATGGTTCGTCCCATGTTGCCTATCAAAACATGGACCTCACCAGTGAGAAAATCTATCTCTGTCTCGACTCCTCGTTGGTTCATGCCACAGGTGCCCGCGACAGTCTTGGCGAGATGCTGGGAACACCCGTGTTCAAGATGGGCAGCGACACCTACGAGAGCGACACGATGGCGTTTAACTTCAAGACCAAGAAAGGACTTATCCAGCAGGTTTACACCCAGCAAGAAGACGGTTTCCTGACCAGCGAGTTGTCGAAGCGTGGTGCCAATGGAGAACTCTATCTGCGTCATGGTCGCTATACCACTTGCGATGAACCTCATCCAGATTTCTATTTGGCGCTGTCGCGTGCCAAGGTTCGTCCCGGCAAGGATGTAGTCTTTGGTCCCGCCTATCTGGTGGTGGCCGATGTTCCTCTGCCGTTAGCCATTCCCTATGGTTTCTTCCCTTTTACGAAAAGCTATTCCAGCGGATTCATCATGCCTACCTATGGCGACGAGACCTCGCGTGGTTTCTATCTGCGTGATGGCGGCTACTACTTCGCCCTCAGCGATAAGATGGACCTGAAACTCCTTGGCGAGATCTACACCAAGGGTTCATGGGGCATCAGCGCTGCCAGCAATTACCGTCGTCGCTATAGGTATAGTGGCTCGTTCTTTGCCAGTTACCAGAATACGATTACTGGTGAGAAGAACATGCCCGACTACGCCAAGCAGACCAGCTTCAAGATTCAGTGGTCGCATCGTCAGGATGCCAAGGCAAATCCTTATTCTAATCTCTCTGCCAGTGTCAACTTTGCCACCAGTAGTTACGAGCGCAACAACCTGACGTCGATGTATAATCCCCAGGCTCTGACACAGTCCACCCGCACATCTTCCGTTTCCTATAGCACAGGCTTCTCCAGTTTGGGTCTCAGCCTGAGCACCACCATGAACCTCAGTCAGAACATGCGCGACTCTTCTATCGCTATGACACTGCCCGATCTGAACATCTCCGTGTCGCGTTTCTATCCCTTCAAGCGCAAGCATCTGGTGGGTAAGGAGCGTTGGTACGAGAAGATTGCATTGAGCTATACGGGTCGTCTCTCTAACTCTATCTCTACGAAGGAAGACAAATTGCTGCACTCCAGCTTGGTGAAAGACTGGCGCAATGGCATGCAGCACAACATCCCTGTTTCTGCCAATTTCACGCTGTTCAACTATATCAATATCAACCCCTCGTTCAACTTCACCGACCGAACCTATACCAACAAGGTGAAGCGTTCGTGGGATAGTGATGCCCAAACGGAGCTTCGCGACACCACTTATGGATTCTATAATGTCTATAACTGGAACCTGTCGCTTTCTGCCTCGACGAAACTCTATGGTTTCTATGTACCCTCGCGCAAGCTCTTTGGCGATAAGATTCAGGCCGTGCGCCACGTCCTGACCCCTTCTGTCAGCTTCAGTTATGCGCCCGACTTCAGTGCTTCGCGCTATGGCTATTACGACACCTACATGAAGACCGATGCCAATGGCAATGTGTCTATGGTTGAGTATTCTCCCTATCAGGGTTCGCTCTATGGCGTTCCGGGCAAAGGTAAGACCGGTAGTCTCTCCTTTGATATGTCCAACAATGTAGAGATGAAGATCAAGTCAGATGCCGACACCACTGGTTTCAAGAAGATAAGTCTCATTGACGAGTTGGGGGCAGCCATGTCTTACAATATGGCAGCCGATGTTCGTCCGTTGAGCGACCTCTCTGTTCGTCTGCGATTGAAGCTTACGAAGAGCTACACCCTCAACATGAATGCAGTTTTTGCCAGCTATGTCTATGAAGTTGATTCAACAAGTGGTGCACCTCGTGTCAGCGAACACACCACCTATTGGCAGAAAGGTAAGCTGGGGCGTTTCCAAGGCATGTCTCAGAATCTGTCTTACACCATTGATAATAATAAGGTGGCCAACCTCTTCAAGTGGTTGCGTGGCGAGCGTGTAGATAAGAAGTCGAAGAATCGTGAAGACGATGAAGAAGAACCTGACGAAGAGAACGAAGTTGAAACTAACCTCGATCGCGACCTTGAGAAAGGCAAGCGTGGCGCAAAAGGGTCTGACAATATGGCTGAGACCGACGAGGATGGCTATATGAAGTTCTCGCTGCCTTGGTCGCTCAGTTTTGGTTATGGTGTCACCATGCGTGAGAATACCGATGTCAGCAAGTTCAACTACAACACCATGCGCTATCCTTACAAGTTCACGCAGAACCTCAACGTCAGCGGCAATGTTCGCCTGTCGGAGGGATGGAACATCAGTTTCTCGTCGGGTTACGATTTCGAGAACAAGAAGATATCCATGACCACAGCTTCGCTCAGTCGCGATCTTCACTGTTTCAACATGTCATGCTCTGTGGTTTTGGCACCTTATACCAGCTATAACTTCTCCTTCCGTTGTAATGCCTCAACGCTTACCGATGCGCTGAAGTATGATAAGCGCAGCAGCTATAGCAATAGCGTTCAGTGGTATTAGTGTGCCTTCGGCACAAGTTGAGAACTGAGAACTGAGAAGTGAGAGGTAGTGTGCATTTGGCGCAAACCAACCCCCTCTAAATCTCCCCGAGGGGAGACTTCTCAACTCTCATCTCTCATCTCTCATCTCTCATCTTGCGCCAAAGGCGCACCGCCTTTCAGCAGTTGTTCCAACGACTCTTCTTCGCCTACAATCCAGATGATGTCACCTTCCGTGAATTTGCGTTGCGGACTCATGGGCGTCAAGTTCTCCTTTCCCTCTTCCATGCCCACCACCATGCAGCTGTAGCGATTGCGTATGCCACTTTCCTGTAGCGTCTTTCCTATGAAAGGACTGTCGGCACCGATGACGATTTGGCGCAGTTTCATCTCGCGTTTCTCCATCTCCATGTCTTCGCCCAGCAGTTCACTTTCTATTGCTGCCCCGAATTTCGTCAGCTGTTCGTCGCTACCGATGGCCTGCAGACGGTCGCCAGGGAAGATGATGTAGTCGCCATCGGGGATGTTCAGACGGTGACCACCGCGCAGAATACTACTGATGTGAACACCAAACTTACGTCCCAAGTTCAGCTGTTTCAGCGTGTGCCCCATCCACAACGAGTTATAGGGCACGTCGAAGTCGGCAATGTGGATGTCGCGGTCCAGCAGTTTACCCTCATACAGGGGCTTCTTCTTGCCGTGAACCTGTGCCTCGATGTCGCGCGAGCGCAGATTGTTGACGAACAGTCGCTCCAGCAAGATGCTGCGTCGCTTGATGCTGCGCGAGGTGATGATGGCCATCACAACCACCATGCCGACGGTGAGCATGATGGCAGGACCGAAGGTTGATACGTGCTGTAAGATGTTGAACACAAACACCAGAGCTATCATCATCCTGAACAGGATGGTGAATAGCAGTGGCAGGCGGTTGCGGTTGCTCTCTTTCCACAGCGCTTTAAACTCCTCGCTTCTGTTCTTTTTCATCACCATGGCCCTCAGGAAAGGCGCTATGAGTAGGATGGTAATCAGTCCCGTTGCCACGTTGGCATATCTCGGGTTCAGCAGTTCCATCATCAGCGGTTGGAAGAACATGAACATCATGATGATGACTGCTATTGAGAGTATCGAGTAGATGACCACGTTCATCGCCATCTGCAGCAACAGCTTTTTCCATTTGTTAGGGCTGTTGCTGGTTGTCTGGTTCATCGACAGATGGTTCATCATGCGGATGAGACGTTTAGGCAGATGCCTCTCCAGCACGTTGTATGAGGGCAAAGCCAGTCTGATCATGTAGGGAGTCAGGAAGGTCGTGATGACGCTCACTGCCACTACAACAGGATAGAGAAAGTCTCCAATCACGCCGAGCGACAAGCCAAGCGAGGCAATGATGAAAGAGAACTCACCAATCTGCGCCATAGAGAATCCGCAACGCATAGCCGCCTTCAGACTCTCGCCGCCCAATAGGAATGCTAACGAGCCAAACACCGCCTGTCCCACGATGATGGTCAGCACCAGACAGACTATCGGTACGGCATATTCCACCAGTATTCTTGGGTCCACCAGCATGCCTACCGACACAAAGAAAATGGCACCAAAGAGGTTTTTCACTGGGTCCACCAGTTTCTCGATGCGTTCTGCCTCGATGGTCTCGGCCAGGATGCTACCCATGATGAAAGCACCGAAGGCCGACGAAAAGCCTACCTTCGACGAGAATACGGCCATGCCGCAACACAGTCCCAGTGACACGATGAGCAGCACCTCGCTGTTGATCAGCCGTCGCACCTTGCGTAGAAACAGTGGTACTGCAAAGATGCCCACCACCAGCCATAGCACCAAGAAGAACACAATCTTCATGATCGAGTTCAGCATCTCGCTGCTGTCGGGATTGTTGCCGCTGGCAATGGCGCTCAGCATCACCATCATCACAATGGCCAGTATGTCCTCCAATATCAGCACCGACATCACCATGCCTGCAAACTGCTGCTGCCTCAGCCCCAGATCATCGAAGGCCTTATATATAATGGTGGTCGAACTCATGGCCAACATACCTCCCAGGAAAATACAGTCCATGCGCGACCAGTGGAACAGATGGCCTGCGACGACACCCAACAGCGACATAGAGAATATGATGCTGATGGTCGAGATGATGGGCGAGGCGCCCATCTTCAGTATCTTCTTGAACGAGAAGTCCAGACCCAGCGAGAACAAAAGGAACATCACACCGATGTCTGCCCACAGGTGGATGTTAGACATGTCCACCACCGAGGCGGTGTATGGCATGTGGGGCGACACCAAAAAGCCCGCCACGATATAGCCCAGCACCAGTGGTTGCTTCAGCTTCTTGAACACCAGTGTCACGATGCCTGCCACCATGAGTATCAGTGCCAGGTCTTGTATCATTGCAGGTATCTCAGCCATTATATTCGCCTACTAACTCACATATTTTGATAATCACGTTCTGAGCCTTCTCCATCGACTGGATGGGCACAAACTCATAGGGACCGTGGAAGTTGATGCCACCGGCAAAGATGTTAGGACAGGGCAGTCCCATGAACGACAGTTGCGCACCGTCGGTACCCCCACGTATGGGTTTCACCTTCGGAGCCACCCCTGCTTCCTGCATCGCCTTCAGCACCAGGTCTGTCACGTGCATCTGTGGGTCAATCTTCTCTTTCATGTTATAGTATTGGTCTGTCAGTTCTATGCTGACAGTGCCTTCGCCATACTTCTCATTCATCTGCTCGGCCGTGCGCACCATCAGTCGCTTGCGATCCTCGAAGCGACTGCGGTCATGGTCGCGGATGATATAGCTCAGCTTGGCCTGCTCGGTCTGTCCTTGCATGCCCGTCAGGTGGAAGAAGCCCTGATAGCCCTCGGTGGTCTCGGGGCGCTCGTCGGCAGGCATCATCCCAATGAACTCCGCAGCCAGCAGACTGGCGTTCACCATCTTGCCTTTGGCATAGCCCGGATGCACGCTGCGCCCCCTAAAAAGAATCTTGGCGCTGGCAGCATTGAAGTTCTCAAACTCCAGTTCGCCCACTTCACCGCCGTCCATGGTGTAGGCCCATTCGCAGCCAAACTTCTCTACGTCGAAGTGGTGGGCGCCCATGCCAATTTCCTCGTCGGGGTTGAACGCTATGCGAATCTTGCCGTGCTTCACCTCCGGATGCGCCTTCAGCCACACCATGGCCTGCACGATCTCAGCAATGCCGGCCTTGTCGTCGGCACCCAGCAGGGTGGTGCCGTCGGTCACGATCAGGTCTTCGCCCACGTGTGCCAGCAGTTCTGGAAACATCTTCGGACTCGACACGATGCCTTCACTCAGCACGATGTCGCCTCCGTCATAGTTCTCCACGATGCGCGGACGTATGTTGGCACCCGAACAGTCGGGGCTGGTGTCGTAGTGCGAGATGAAGCCAATAGTAGGTACCGCCTGCTTCGTGTTGGCAGGCAGCGTGGCATAGAGGTATCCCTGCTCGTCCAGTTCCACGTCTTCCAGTCCTTCGCTCTTCAGTTCCTCTTTCAGATAGGCCGCAAAGACCAATTGTTTCTCGGTGCTGGGCACGCTCTGGCTGTCTTCAGCCGACTGCGTGTCAAACTGAGTGTATTTTAGAAATCTTTCTACGATGTTCATGCTATTCAATGATGCAGTATTCTTGTATTGTTTTATTTTGCCACAAAAGTACAAAATAATCGGTGAAATGCCAAATTATTCCCATTTAAATAATGCACACTTTAAGGTCCGGTGTGCGTTTTTTGCGCATTTTTTTCATTTTCTTTTTGTCGTTCAAGTATTATTTCTTATTTTTGTGGCAACATAATCAATGCCATAGACTTCCCATTCATAGCGATGAATCTCTTAACAGTGGTAATGAAGAAACTAATGAAAATGAATAACTGTTATGAAGAAGTGGAATGTTTTAAATATTATAATAGCGTGTATAGTAGCCGTCACAATGACGGCATGCTACATTGACGAGGACTTCAATGTGGAGACCGATGGTCCGCTGACCATCACCGTTGACGGCCAGCGTCACGACTACGATCAGGAGTACATGCGATGTCTGGGCTTCTTCGGTGAGTATGTCCATTCGCTCGACGATAGCTATCTGGCCATCGTCACGCCCATCTATTGCGACTTCTTGATGGAGTTCCCAACAGACACCAATCCCTATACCTTCTTTCGCGAGGGATATGCAGACTTCGAGAAAGACGCCACCCGCGTGACTATTGGCATCAACGAGCGTAAGTGCACCTATGTGTCGGGTTCTGCCAAGATCACCCGTACCGATGTCGGCAGCTTCACCATGACGTTCAGCAACTACACGTTCCATTGGAACCACAGCCGTGAGATCGTCTTCAACGGCACCCTCGTCGTGCCCATCAGCAATGAGTAATCAGCTGTGTGCGTCTTAGCAATGAGCCTGTGGTTTTTTGGTTGTTCCAATGAAAAACAGTATCTTTGCAACGAAGAAACAATAAATCATTTGATACAGTTATGGATGCAAAGAGAATACTGAATTACCTGCGCCAACTTCAGGCCCACAATACCCGCACTTGGTATCTGGAACACAAGGCCGAGTACGACGCCGTGCGTGCCGACTTCGAGCGCGGTGTGCAACAAGCCATTGAGCGCATCGTCACCTTCGACCCCACCGTGTCGCACCTCCGTGTCAAGGACTGCACCTATCGCTTCAATCGCGACACACGCTTCTCTGCCGACAAGTCGCCTTACAAGAATCACTTCGGGGCCTACATCGCCGCCCATGGCAAGAAGGCACTGCATGGTGGCTACTACCTGCATCTGGAGCCCGACCACTGCATGGTGGCATGTGGCAACTACTGGTTGCCCACCAACATCCTCACCTCGTGTCGCAACGAGATTATGGCCAACATCGACCAGTGGCTGCAATGCGTAGAGAGCCCCGAGTTCCTCCGCTACTATGGCAGCACCGAGGAGAACCACACCACCAGTCCCACCGATGTCGATAGCTGGGACCAACCGCAAGGTTTCGGACTTACCCGTCTGAAGACCTGTCCCTCAGGTTATCCTCGCGACTGGGAGTACGTGCGCTATCTGCGCCTAAAGGACTACTGCTGTTGGCATCGTGTCCCCGACGATTTCTTCCAAAACGACCATTGGCTCGATGAGATAGACCCCATGTTCCGCGCCGCCAAGCCCATGATGGACATGATGAATTCCGTGATTGACGACTATGAATGACATATGCGGCGCAAGTTGAGAGGTGAGTGACATATCGTTGTTTTCTCCCCTCCCATGTAGGGGAGGGGTCGGGGGTGGGGTCAGTGTTGTTCTAACTGCCAAGTATGTCTAGGGACAGGTGAGTGACATAGGTGGAATTATCAAAAGAGATTTCCATTATCCGTGAGGATAGTGGATTTTTTTATGTCCATTTTATCCATTTTAAACGCTGTATTGGATAAAATAGTGCATTTTTTATCCAATACGCTTGCAAAATTGAAGAAAATACCATATTTTTGCACGCAGAATTTAAACATTGAGATTATGAAGACAATAGTTCTGAACCAACGAAAGGAACGTGATGAGTTGCTATCACGTCCGTATCTTACACGTAAAAGTGGTCTGGATATTGACATGCTGCTGAACAGTCATCTCATCAAGCTGATAACAGGTCCGCGTCGTGTAGGCAAGTCAACCCAGGCCTTGTTGATGTTGCGCGACAAGAATTTTGCCTATCTCAATTTCGACAATCAAACGCTTCTCGACGCATGGGACGCTAATCTGGTGATGCGAATGCTGGATGACGTCTATCCCGGCTATGAGTATCTGCTGCTCGACGAGGTTCAGAATCTTGATGCTTGGGACTTGTGGGTGAGCGAGCTCTATAGGATGGGAAAGAATCTGGTTATCACGGGTAGTAATGCCAAAATGCTGTCGAGCGAAATGGCAACCGTGCTCACGGGAAAGTATCTACAGATAGAGATGTTACCCTTTAGCATGGAAGAGTTTTTCGATTGGAACAAGCTCGATCTTCACGGACTAAAGCCGGAGCAGCAGGCTGAGGGTAGGGCGTTGACAGACGACTATATGCGCAATGGTGGCTATCCTGAAGTGGTGGCATCGCGCCCATTGGTACGTAGCTATCTCGACACATTGTTTGACTCCATCATGTGGAAGGATGTGGCCAAGCGACACAATGTACGCAACATCACCGACCTCAACAACCTGGCTATATATCTAGTTTCAAACTTCTGCAATCCACTGAGTGCCAATGAGCTATCGGAGGAACTCGGCTTCTCGAGTGTTTCCACCGTCAAGAAGTTTATGGACTATCTGCATGAACCATACCTTTTCTACTATCTGTCGCGCTACAACAATAAGTTGAAGTTGATGAACAAGGCGCCCCGCAAGGTCTATGTGGTAGATAACGGCTTTGTGGCAGCCAAGGCTTTCGCCGTGAGTGAGAACCTGGGACGATTGCTCGAAAACCAAGTGTTTATAGAGCTGATG
This sequence comes from Prevotella sp. E13-17, assembly GCF_022024035.1. NCBI lineage: Bacteria > Pseudomonadati > Bacteroidota > Bacteroidia > Bacteroidales > Prevotellaceae > Prevotella > Prevotella sp. E13-17. The sequence goes on along the minus strand of NZ_CP091787.1, from coordinate 2,303,506 downwards.
CATCGAGGATACGATACCGAAAAGACCCTGTTCTATTATCGCTCTCGCAACGACAAGGAGGTAGACTTCGTGTTGCGCAAGGGAGCGCATGTCGAACGACTGGTACAGGTGTGCTACGACATGAGTAGTCCCAAGACCGAGAAGCGCGAGGTTGATAGCATCGTGGAATGTGCAGGCGAACTGAAATGCAGCAACCTCACCATTGTTACGCGCGACGAAGAGCGCACCATAGAGAAAGGTGGCTACACCATAGCCGTAGTGCCAGTATCAAAGTTCTGAGAATCTATTTGGATTATTCAACAAAAACATTATCTTTGCAACATGAAAGGAACCTTTTTCGGATAAGAGCCCCGTTTGGATCGGCAAGCGACTTGTTAAAGCGGAGTTCTTATTTTCTTAGTTCGTTAATGCTGGCATTGAATGTATGTTCGTCAATAATGGCATAGGGCTTGAAAAGGAACAATATTCTGAAAATATATAGCAAATTTTACCTCAAAACTACTGCACTTTTTAAAAAATGCAGTATATTTGCCACATTATTTCATTATGTATAGGGACAGGTGAGTGACATACAAACCTTCGAAATTGGGAAATCCCAAATGTCCAAAGTGAGTGAGTTGTAAGTGGGTAAGTGAGTAACCTGAATTATACAAAATGAATATTTTTCTTCCAATATGTTTGGATTTACGGAATAAATATATTACTTTTGCAGCATGAGCGAAGATGTTAGAGAAACTTTCCACTCTGCGGAGTACGATGAATACTACGCCAGCCTTGATGCTAAGACAAAGGCAAAGTACGACTATGTGGAGACGATCATAAAGACCCAATATGTGGTCAATAAGAAATTCGTGAAGAATCTCGAAGGGACGGAATTCTATGAGGCACGAATATCTGTAGGTACCAATGAGCACCGCACGATAGTATTTGCCGTTGATTCCGTTTCGTTCATGGAAAGTAAACGGGTGCTTTTCTTGAATTCATTCTTGAAAAAAGACACCAAACAATATAAGGGTGAGATAGAAACCGCCCGTCAAATTTTGAACAGATATATCTAAGGAGGACAAGAAGATGATAAAGCTTGATGAAAAGAAACTGACCGGACTGAAAACTGGTTCACAGCATTTGGCAGAGACGTATGGCGAGAAGGGAACTCCCAGCCGTGAGGAGTTTGAGGCAAAGGCCAAGGCTTGGTACTATGCAGAGTTGTTGCGTGACGAGCGCAAGCGTCAGAAGCTGACTCAGCAGCAGTTGGGTGAGCGCATAGGTAAGAAGCGAGAGTATATTTCTGCACTTGAGCAGGGGCAGACTGATATGCAGCTGTCCACGTTTATGCTTATTGCGAATGCATTAGGACTGAGATTCTCATTGGTCGTTGGCTAAATATGTCTAGTATGTCTAGGGACAGGTGAGTGACATACTGGATATTGACATGCTGCTGAACAGTCATCTCATCAAGCTGATAACAGGTCCGCGTCGTGTAGGCAAGTCAACCCAGGCCTTGTTGATGTTGCGCGACAAGAATTTTGCCTATCTCAATTTCGACAATCAAACGCTTCTCGACGCATGGGACGCTAATCTGGTGATGCGAATGCTGGATGACGTCTATCCCGGCTATGAGTATCTGCTGCTCGACGAGGTTCAGAATCTTGATGCTTGGGACTTGTGGGTGAGCGAGCTCTATAGGATGGGAAAGAATCTGGTTATCACGGGTAGCAATGCCAAAATGCTGTCGAGCGAAATGGCAACCGTGCTCACGGGAAAGTATCTACAGATAGAGATGTTACCCTTTAGCATGGAAGAGTTTTTCGATTGGAACAAGCTCGATCTTCACGGACTAAAGCCGGAGCAGCAGGCTGAGGGTAGGGCATTGACAGACGACTATATGCGCAATGGCGGCTATCCTGAAGTGGTGGCATCGCGCCCATTGGTACGTAGCTATCTCGACACATTGTTTGACTCCATCGTGTGGAAGGATGTGGCCAAGCGACACAATGTACGCAACATCACCGACCTCAACAACCTGGCCATATATCTAGTTTCAAACTTCTGCAATCCACTGAGTGCCAATGAGCTATCGGAGGAACTCGGCTTCTCGAGTGTTTCCACCGTCAAGAAGTTTATGGACTATCTGCATGAACCATACCTTTTCTACTATCTGTCGCGCTACAACAATAAGTTGAAGCTGATGAACAAGGCGCCCCGCAAGGTCTATGTGGTAGATAACGGCTTTGTGGCAGCCAAGGCTTTCGCTGTGAGTGAGAACCTGGGACGATTGCTCGAAAACCAAGTGTTTATAGAGCTGATGCATCGAGGATACGATACCGAAAAGACCCTGTTCTATTATCGCTCTCGCAACGACAAGGAGGTAGACTTCGTGTTGCGCAAGGGAGCGCATGTCGAACGACTGGTACAGGTGTGCTACGACATGAGTAGTCCCAAGACCGAGAAGCGCGAGGTTGATAGCATCGTGGAATGTGCAGGCGAACTGAAATGCAGCAACCTCACCATTGTTACGCGCGACGAAGAGCGCACCATAGAGAAAGGTGGCTACACCATAGCCGTAGTGCCAGTATCAAAGTTCTGAGGTCCTTCTAATTACAACACATTGCCCACATAACACCTACACTTTAGTAACAGAAAAGTGTAACGTTCCAACCTTCCGACTAAAGTCAACTCTTCTTCCGACTTAAGTCAACAGTTCTCACGACTTAAGTCAAAAGATCTCACGACTTAAGTCGAAAGTTACCAAAGTGCCACTTCTCAGTCGCAACACCACTGCTTTCGCGTTGCAAAAGTGCCCCTTTAGTATTTGAAAAAGGAAAAAGTCCAGTTTGGATTTGGAACTTATGCGATTATTTCATATATTTGCAAAATCCAATAATTAAAGTCTACAAAATCCTATTTCCGCAAGGCTTGCGGAGCGTGTTTATACTATAGATGAAAAAAAATAGAGTATCTTTGCCACATCAAGACATTTAATGCTTATGAAGAATTATCTGATTAGCGAAGCTATAGGCGATATTGCAGGTCCCATGGCCTACGCCTATTATAAGAAGATGCCCGATGCCTTGGTCTATCAGGCATTGAAGAAACTCCCAGAGTGGATTGTTGATGTTAACGAGAGGTTTGATGAAATAGTAAATTCAAATATAGAAGCAGAGATATGACACGAGAACAACGAACAGCAATAGCTCGTATTATCAGTGATATGATAAAAGCTGATAATATCATTGAGGAGAGCGAGATTAAAGACATGAAGAAACTCATGTCTGAATATGCTATAACTCATCAGGAAATGAGCGATGCACGTAAAATTCGCTTTGCTGATGCTGTCAATACGCTGAAAAAACTCCCTCCAAAAGAGCGACAGGCCTTTTTCGACCATATATATAGTATCGCCCTTAGTGACAATGTCTGTGTTCCTTGCGAGGCTCTGCTGCTCATCGCTCTTCAGTATTGTTTAATCGAGAACGACAGGAAAACTACCAGCGGAAAACCTATCCCCAAACCTTATTTGATATCCTGTCCTACGGGGGAGGCCAGTTTCAATGATCAGTATATGGTATACCCTATATCAAAAGAGTTGTTCGTTGAGAAATAAATACTGACTTTATTCTTCTCAATAATTGCGTATGACGTTTAAAGAAGTAAATAGTCTAAGAAAGGCAGGAAAACTTAATGAAGCTTTGAGGCTTGCAGAGTTTGACCTTCAGACAGAGCAATCTCATTGGACTTATAGTGCATTATTCTGGGTTCTTCGAGATTACTGCAATCAATATATTGCCCAAAAACAGAATCAGTATGCATTGAATGTACTTCAAAGAATGGAGTCTATAATTGGCAATATAAATGACTATGATGGAGTCGCTGAAAACACACTCCAATCAATAAGACGCCAATTAACACCATTGTGGGAAGAGGTAAACAAATTGTCTGAACTATCAAAGAACGGGCAAGAGGAATCTGCTTATACACAGATTTGCGAATTAAATAGGAACAACAATCTATCACCAATTTTGCACGAAGATTTTGGTTGGATAATTTATAGATTCTTAAAAAAATGTCATGAATCGTGTGGATCAATTAATGCAAGAAGAGCCCTTCATACATATCTTCAACTACAAATCAAGCGCCCATCAACACTACATTCTCAGATTCTGAATGTAGCAACAATGATTAGCGAAAAATATAGTGACTTCAAGTTTCTGCCATTTTTAGAATTATGGGATGTCGAAACATTGTCTGATGAAGATTTTTGTTCGTCTTTCTGGAATAATAAAGAAATACAGCCGCTTGTAGAAAGAATAATAGAACGCTGTTTTAAATTAGGATACGGATTGAATGAAGTGAAGGAGGCATTCACAAAGAATCAAAACATATCAGAAGACCTCGTATCGTTTGTGTTTTCAAGGTGCCATTTTTTCAATATTTTCAATTATTCCAAAGAAAACAATATTCAAGCTTTCTTTTCTGGCATTGACGATTATACATCCACTATCAATGGCTTGCTCATAAAAAACGAATATCATTCAAGAATTTTATCTTTATATTTATGGAAACTTCCAGAAGAAAAAGATATAGAGGCTGTTCTTGTTATTAATAAATGGGGACTTGACAATTTCCGTTCTGAAGATTGGTTACGAGAAAGAAAAGAAGAAATAGATTTTCCATCTTTGGTTGAAAAGGTTATTAAACATTATTATTCTGGACTAAAAAGAAATTCATTTAATAACATTGCTCCTGAATTTGAGCAATTGCTTGAAAAGGCGTGTAAACAATATGATGATGATCAATTAGAAAGGAATTTAGCTATTCTTATGTTGGCAAAGGGCGATAAAGAGAAAGCATTATCTATATATAGGTCGCTTTTACTCAACTTAAATCGTTTTTATGTTTGGAAAGAATTGGCAGAAGCGACTGATGATGTTGAATTGAAAATCTCTGCATATTGTAAAGCAATCATTTCAGAACCTAAAGACGAATTCCTTGGAGATATTCATTTGGCATTAGCAAGGCTTATGAAGGAGCACGGCTTTAATCAAGAAGCGAAACAAGAATTACAAACATATGCTGACACATATAATAAAAATGGATGGAGGCTTAAAGATGAGTACTATGTTTTAAGTTCTCAGGTGTCAAATTCTGTGGTTCATACAGAAAACAATATTCCATTCTACAAATCACACATGGCTTCTGCTGAGGACTTTGTTTATTCCAATATCGAATGGACAACAATGTTCGTAGCTGATGTTTATGTCCAGAAAGATGGCGAAAAACAGATAAAAAAAGCCAAGCTTGTTTCTTCTGATGGTTTAGCAATCGCTATCAAATATAAGAAGCTTTCTATATCAAATAATAATTGCATCGGAAAGTGTTTTGATGTGAAAATCCATTCAAAAGATGATAGAAAAGAAATCGTCTTGATTAAAGTATCAGATACTCACATTGAGCAATTGTTGTCACCTGTTGTGTGTTATGTTGATTACCACAACAAGGAAAAGAAATGTTATCATCTTGTAAGTGAAAGCGATAAAGAGTTGCTTTTATCTTCTGTACCATTTAGATTACAGGAGGGTTCATTTTGCAGATGTTTTGAAGTTCCAGAGAAGAAAGAAAAAACAGATGATGATTTTGTCTTTTTAGACTGGGATACTTATTCACAACCTAAAAAAGCAAGACCATTAAAGGCAATTTTCTATGATATAGTAAAAAATAGTGAAGCACTTGAAAAGTTCCCGACGGAAACAGCAGTCGTTGATAGTATCAATGAAAACAAAGAACTATTTCATTGTGTTTTTGGCAGGAACTCTGACATTATAATAAAGTATAACCAAACTACAATTCGCCCGCAAATAGGTGATTACCTAAAAATAAGATATATCACAAAGAAATCTAAAGAAGGAAGGGATTTCCGAAAGATGTTGACTATTGAGAAAACTGATACAAGTGATAAGGTTATGAAGAAAACTATAACCGGCCCTATTCGCATTAATTACAATAGCAAAGGCCAATTGTTTGGTTTTGTTGATGACTATTATATTCCAGCTCATTTGATTGAGGGAATAGACGAAGATGAGTATGTGTGTGTTGATGTGGTTTTTAATGGTGAGAAATGGCAGGCTTATAAGCTAGTTCGATATAGCAATAATCAAGAATAAATACAGATTTGAATATGCCAATTAATCAGTTATCATCCAGTAATCTATTGGAACAGGTTCGCAATATATGTAATAGTGACAAGTCATGTATAGTGGTACTTACCTCAATGAATGTAAATGTTCGTGACGAATGGGCGCGTGCTATTTCTATGTTTCGTTCGCAGCAGGTTAATATCAGTGACAAAAAGACACTATATTACTGGGCTCATTCTATGAGGGTTATCAGGCATATTGACAAAAGGCTGAATAAAGGTGTTTCAGATTTCGATAAAATAGTAATTGATAGTGTCTATAATACTATTTATGGCGGAACTGATGTAGATGATATGGAGAGTGATGATAAAGATATGAGCGATAATAATCAAGAAGTTGAAGATGATGTGTCTCAGGTTATCATTCCCGTAAAAAGCAGCAAATTCTTGGGAGATGATTATACCATTGTGTTTTGCGAGGCACAATTATTAAGCCAAAATCTCAATCAAACAGAGTTAATACGGTACGGAAGCGGAAGGCTTTTAGATGATGTACTAACGTTTATTTTTGAAAAAAACAATTGTAAAAACAATCGTAAATTAATACTGATAGGAGACCCATATTCTCTAACATATGGAAAAAGTACCGACTCAGCAATTTGCTTAGAGACATTAGCAGTGAAAAACCCCAATTTGCCTATTTATCATTATAGAGATGGTATTTCACACAATGTTGACTATGGGAAAGATTTGTTAAGAACGTTATTGGCATCAAGTATACAAGAACAATATTTCAACAATCTGCATTACGATTTTAATAGCAATCTTATTAATATTGAAAGAAACGCTCTAGAACCGCTCTTGGCAGAATGGTTTTCTGAACCATTTTCTCAAGACCCAATAAATGCCGCTCTTTTTTACAAGAATGACGATTGTTATCTAACAAATCTTTGGATAAAAAAACACTGTCTAAAAAATGGTGTGGAGTTAGCTAAAGGCGATTTGTTGATAATGAATAACAATGTTACAATTCCAACAGATTTACCCGTAGAAGATCCAATAAAAATATATAATGGAATGTACTTGACATTATTGGATATTGTTGGCCATGAAGATAAGACAATTCAAATAAGAACAAAAGGTGGGAAAGTTAACGTAAGTCTTGTTTTTACTAAAATCAGAGTAAAATGTATTAGCATTGAGAGTACGCCAGAAAAAGAATTATTCATGTTAGATAATTATTTCAAGGGAGATGAATTAACTAAGAATGAACAAATCGCATATAGAGTTTATTGTAATGAACTGTTGAGAAATAAGATAAAAAATAATAAGCAATCATTTAGGAACACCCCATATTATAGAAATATGTTGGACAGTGATGATTATAAAAAATTGTCAGATAACGAGCGACAAGCAATTGAAGAGTTAATAAACAACATTGGTGTTGAAAAAAGTCAGCAAAAAGAAGTACATACCACAAGTAAAGCTCGTAATATGCTACGAACTTACCGGCAAAAATGGGAAATGTATATTAGGAAACAAATAATAGATACAGACCCATACTTGAATGCTGCTTGGCTTTCTTATGGTTGGGCAATTACAGTACATAAATCTTTGGGTGTCTATTTTAATAATATTTGGCTCAAAGGGAATCAAACTGCAAATAGTGGAGTATCTAACGAGAGTTATTTTAGATGGTTGTATAGCGGAATAACATCTGCTTATGGTACTGTTCGTCTATCATCCCCTCAATATATCTCTCCAATGATGAATTGTCAAATTGATGATATAGACGATAATCGAGATTACACTGGTGGATTTTACATTGTTTTCTCAGAAGAAGTCTTTTTTAATGATGAAATGATTGCACTTAATCTGCCAAATATTCATCTTAACACCAAGGTTCTTCTACAAAAAATCACAAAGGAAATATCTGGTATTGGTTATTCATTGAATATTGTTCTAATTAAAAGGGAGTACCTTACGATAGCTGAATATAAGTCATGTAAAAATGTTTTAATAAGGATCTTAATAGACAATAAAGGAAAGAAAGATAAATATGCTGTATCAAATGTGAGAATAGATTGTGGAATTAATGAAGACAGTAAAAAGCTCAACTATATTATTCATCGATGTGCTAGCAACGAGTGGCCGAAAGATTTTAGAGGTTCATTATATGGTTCATGGAAAAACGAACTATTACAGAACGACATTGAAATGGCTCTGATTAAATGTCAAGATTGGCATGATACAATTATGCTATTTGATGATAAAGATGAAACAGTGTATGCGGAAGTCTGGTATAATAGTGATGGATTCATCACGAAAATCAAAATTCTTTCAAAAGAAAGTACTGAAGTGTTTAATCATTTTAACGATATTATACTAAAGCAAAGAGATTATGCAAAATAACAAGCGTAACATCGAGAATAATATGTGATAGTCAGAAAAAATAGGATGCATATGGCTTTAAAAGACTTTCTTGCTAAATTACTCCTTGGTGGGGACATATATGAGAACTTGGCGATAGCTAAGAAGGAGAAGTGTAAGACACAAGACAAGTATAATAATGCTTGTAGCGCCAACGATGTATTAAAGAAGGAGTGTTGTTCATTAGAGAAATCTGTAAATTCATTGACTCAAGAGTTGAGAACCTTGAAGGAAGAACAGGTGTCATTAGATGAATACATAAATCTGTTCTTGAAAGACGAGGAAAGGAATGATGCACAAACGGTGTTAACAAAAAAGTTAGAAAGAAAAACGAAGATAGAAAATCTTGTAGTACAGCGGAAAGGGATAAGAGACAACCTTACATCTCTAAAGAATGAATGGCAAAATACTTTGGATGTGTTTAAAACAAAGATAACTAATGCTGATGGTCAGAAATATCTTAATGAGTTGAAAAATGAACTCAATGATTATGAGAGACGTATTAACAATGCTATTGAGATATCTGTAGAATGAAAATTAGAATTGCTAGTTTACTTTTGAGAGAAGACGTTGGTGCCATCCTCAAAAATATTCAATCATATCAGGACGAGACTTTAGATTTAAAGTCTCGACTAAATAAGTTATTGCAGATAAAGCAGGAAATCAATCAGCTGAAATCTGATTTGGAAATGCGACATAATGTCCTTGATAAACAAAGAGCCTTGCTTGATGATGAGGTTAAAAGGATGCGTGCATTAAAAACAGTTGCCGAGCAAATTGTGCAAACAAAAAAAGAAATCGATAGCAAAGAAAGCGATTTGCAAATTATTAATTCTGACATAGTCAGGATTCAAAATTGGTTGCGTAATCATAGTGCAGACTTAACGCAGATTGAAAGGGATATTATAAAATCCATACAAGTATTAGAAGATAATGAGCCAGTAGAAACCCCTCAAGAGGACATTTTGGTAAAAGAGGAGAAAAGAACTGAGTTAGAAGAAGAAATAACAATAGAACAAAATAAAAAGAAAGAGCAAGACAAAGGCAGACAGAATGTCTCTGTAGAACCTTCAACACGCAAACAGCGTGACCACAAAATCAAGGAAATCTTTGATATAGAGACCGGTGAAACCATTCACGCTGAAGAATTCTTTAAAAAGCCCATTCATGAGTTGGAAAGTTGGCGTGCCATCTTCCAACAATGTATCTCCCAAAATAACAGACGTTTCGTCTGTCCTAAATGTTTTGAGATGATCCGTATATCAGGAAGAGGCGACGAATGTGGTGTCCCTGCTATATTTACCCATAAGAACGACAGTGTTTTATGTGAGAAAACGACTACTGGCCAATCTGAGGAGGACATCAATAGAAAGAAATACGGCTTGTCTGGCCAAAGTCAGCGCCATAAGAACTTAAAAAAAGAACTATTTGATAGACTTAGTGATAGTAATAGTCTTTCGTTAGGCGTCAGAAATGTCGAAATGGAGAAACGGGTTTATAGTAGCCTTCCTTTCTTTAATTGGCGGCAGCCCGATATACAGATAGATTATCAAGATTATAAAATCGTATTCGAAATACAGCTTTCCACCACTTTCCTAAGTGTTATTACCGAACGCGATACCTTTTACCGAATGAATGATTATTATATCATCTGGATATTCAACTTTGATGACAACAGAAAATATGTTGATTTGAACAATCTTGCCATGAAGGATATATACTTCGCTAACAAACTGAATGCTTTCATTTTCGATGACGAAGCAAGAGAGTGGAGCAGAGAAAGCGGGCAACTTGTTTTAAAATGCAATTGGGTGGAACCAGACTCAACCTGGCATTATGCCAACACTGAAAAACGTTTTGGAGGAGAACGTGTTACGCTTGATAAATTGAAGTTTGACCATGATACACATAAACTCTATTATTATGATGCTGAAACACCTTATTTTGAACAGCATCCTGACATGGCAAAGCGTCTTTCTGTTGAAATTAAATCTAAAGAAGATTATATCAGAGGACTCGAGCAGAACGCACAAGAAAAGAAAACGAGGAAACAGGAAGCAATTGAACTGATGTTGAAAGATGGAGGTTGTGTTATACCATTTGAGGAAAAGAAAAAATTTGGTTTTAAATATGGAGCCACACATGTCATCGAACCTCACTTTACTTCGTGTGTATCGCGTACTGACGGAACGTTCATTGTAGGCTTTAACAGAAAGGAAGGTATAGTAAGTCAAAATGGTGAAATGATTCGCGAATGTGAATACATCAAAATCCACTCGCTTACGGGAAGCGCTTATTTAGCAGAGGGGCGAGATTCCTTTTGGCTAGGCAACATAGGCAGATCATTCTGTGAACGAAAAGCAGGAGATGGTGTTGTCTGTGCACTCTTGAACGAAAGGGTTGAAAAAGTAAGTTTATATCATAGAGATGAAGGAGAACCCTTTTCTTCGTTCTATGTCATAGATGGAAGAAAGTTCTTCGCGCACATAGATTTTGAAACTATTTTTGCAGATTTAGAAGGTAATAAAATTGTAGAAGAGGAATTCTCAAAAATGAGATTTATTCTTGATAAAAACTTGATGCATGTTCAGCGAAAAGAGGATGGGAAATGGAATGATTTAGATTATGATGGAAACTATATACATGATTGGACAATTTATGAAGACATAAAACAATGGAGTGAAGGACTTCAGATAGGAAAAGTACATACAGAAGGAAGTTGGCGGCGGCAAGAAAGGGTTTATTACGATATTATTGATGCTGATGGCTGTATCATTACTGGCGGATTCTCTTTTGTTGGTGAGTTGGACAATGGAAAAGCAAAAGTTGTCATAGAAGGGAAAGACGCCGAGATAGACGCAAAAGGTCATCTTGTTCCAGAACAACAAATGCAATTATCAGATAATATAAAAGCATTGAAGCTATTAGGCTATTGGGAATTAGTTAATCGAGAAGGAACAACCATGCTTAGTAGAAAGGACAGAATCTTGGATGTTAACCAACTCTTTGGAGATCTCATTGTTGTTCGTCAGCATAATTATTATGGATTGCTTAACTCGAATGGTATTATTATCCCATGTAATCATAGGTCTATCAGTTTATGGGCGGAAAACATTATAAAGATAGGAGATTATAATTGTGAGTATTTAGTTGATGTGACAGGTAAACGCATAAGTCCAACCTATAAACAGATAGGTGATATAGAAAATGGCAAGGCTAAAGTTTTTTCGAGCACAAGCACTGGGTATATTGATGAGAAAGGACAGCCAATCTCCGAAATGGAAATACAATTACCCAATGGTAGCGTAAAATACCTTTTCATGGGGAAGTGGGGTGTCCGCAATTCTAAAGGCCAGACCACTCTGGAATGCTCTTACGATGAGATCACAACATATCATGGTTATTATTATGTGATTGTTGATAGGCGGATTACAAAAACTAATTGGAAAACAACCAATACAATTCCCGTAAAAGGGATAAAAACAATGGAAACAGACAAAACTATTGTGTTTAATGTTGGAGGCAAGGATTTTTTTGTACCAAGAACAATCGCCATACAATACTGGAAAGACAATATCCCAGAATCCGCAGAGCTGGTTATAAAAAACTTTCACAAGGAAACCTATGGGAGAGAATGGAGTAGATACACTCAATTAAACGTCTATGCAAAGCCATATTGTCGACGAGAAAAGAAACCACATGTCCAAAGAGAGTTTGTTGTGCATGAAACTGTGGAAGGTGTTATTAGCAGGGTGCAATACGGAAGTGCCATAGTAAAACTTCCAGATAAAAGTACAATATTCGTTCACAGAAGCAACTTCAGTGGATTATCTCTTGATAAAACATATAAAGGAAGAAAGATAGAACTCAAAAAAGTTGGAATTAATGAAGAACTTCATAAAGATGTTTGGGAGATTGTCCGTATCGGACATGAGAGAGGCAATGATATTGGTGCCAAAGGACAGGTAGATGAAACAACGGAATATAATCATTAGTTATGCAAACAACATAAAGGAATTGAGATATTACACAACTAATTAATATGAAACCTCAATTATGCGGGAAGTAGGCCTGAATCATAGTGTAACCATACTCTAAGCTGCATTTAGGCATACTCTAGCCATATTCAATGAGTGTGCCAAGGGAATGGGAAAAGCGACAGATTGTAGTTCGCTGATTTAGGAAAGATGGACAAACAATATCATAGAGCAAGTATGATGAGAAAACAATTAGAACTTTTTTCTGTTGACGATATGTATGGATGCATTGGCGTTAAGGATGAACTAGATGCTGTTTCTGTTGCAGCATACCTATGGGCTATTAGGCTGGTTTCAGAATTGGATGATAATGAATTTCGTAAGGTAAAGAAAGATTGTGATGCTGTCAAGATTGGAGGAAATGAATACTTCATCCCCTCAATCCCCGGTAGTATGAATATTTATAAATTGAATGCCTTACGTGACTGTTTGAATCTGAGAGAATATGCAATGATAGGAGAGAAATATGTTCATCACGATGATGAGGTATGTCGCAGGCCTTCCATATTAGATACAAATGCGTTTAATATGGCGAGAAAAGCATTTCAAAAATATAATAGTGAAGAGTTTTGTAAGAATGACTACTGGATTGCTGTTCCGAATGACAAATGCTAGAGAGTTTCTTTAGTAAGGCGACAAAGAAGCAGAAGAATATATAAGGTTGATACGGAAGACGAATCGTAATAATTACGGAAACATTGGATATAGTGGTGAGCGCAACTTTCTCATAATGTCCAGCAATCGCTCAGCGCTGCCACTTTGGAACTTTAACGGAAGCGTTCGCAATTGCTCTTCCGTGATAAAGAATGAGAATCCTTGTAGTCGAGTGAAAAGTTTCTCGTAATTGGTCTTAACCTGCTCTCTCATCTTCTCTAATAATTCATCATTATTGTCTTCAACCAAATGCATATACAAAGCATCACCTCTCATAGGACCGTGTGGAGCGAATACAGTTCCTTTTGGAATAATACATTTGTCATTTCCTGTAAATGGCGCTGCAAAATGCACAAGATATTCTAACTCAGTATCCTTTTCTAGTTCAAAAACGTTCTCGTCAATCTTCATTGACTCTATTTGTTCACGTGTTGCCATAATTAAACTGTTTTTAAATCGAGGGCAAAGATAATCAATTAATTGCCAAAAAACAAATCATAATAGTATCACAAGGCTTGTGATATACTATTTTTCATCATAAATGCATAATTATCAGGAAAAAATCGTATTTTTGCACCAGAAGATTACAACGGGTACAAACAGTAAGTGTCATATGGATATTTTTGACTATATTTTCCATAGGGATTCATCTAATGAGCAGAATCCTGGCAAATTGTCATCATATAGGCAAGCTGCAGAGTTAATATGCTTATGCTGGCATCGTCTTGATATGGGTTGTATTGAACCATTCTTAGACGAGGATGTAATATGGACAGGAGGCGTACCGGAAAGAATACTTCATGGCAAGAAGGAATATCTTGAACTCATGAAGAAGGTGTTTGATTCACTTAAGTACTCGAAGCGGAATTATAGGGCGGACGTTGATGGATCAGATGACCATGCTGTTGCGATAGTTACTGTTGATGACGAGAATCAAGATTTGATGCACCGATTGAAAATCGAGGATGGACTAATTAAGGAAATAGAAGTAACACCCTCGCCTTACTGGTGGTTAAAACAGTTTGGTGGCTCATCACCATTTGGAGTGATTCATCAGACATCCCTCCACGAACAAGCTGCTGCTGTCGCTGCCATAGAGCAATATGTTAAAACAGAACTAGGGGATAAAAAAATCACTTGGGCTACTCCATATGAACTAAGGAATGCTCAGTGTCAGATTTCTTTTACATGTGATGGCTTGACATATGACGCACTAGTGGAGATCCATAGCCTTAATGAAACCAAGTGCCGCTTTGTGATGTATTCTGAGTTCAACAACCTTAAAGCAGAGTGTAAGGAGAATGATCATATCCCTTGTATTCTAGCCTTAGATGAAGATCAAAGGTTTGTGAGCCTGACATTGTTGGAAGATATGGATGTCCGTGTTCAAAAGCTAAGAGCCAAAGGTATGAATGAATGGACATTTAGAGGACTGTTTAAAACAAAGGCACAGTTGAGCCGGCTTGTAATTACCAAAGATTTTAGAGTGTTGTTGCCAGATTATAATGATATAGAGGTAAAGATGGAACCTCTTGTAAAAGCAGTATATTTCTTGTTTTTAAAACATCCAGGTGGCATCATTTTTAAAGAACTGAATGATTATAGAGAGGAACTACTTGATATATACAAAGGATTGAAGCCTATGGGGTTGAGTAAACGGACTATTCAAAGTATTGAAGATGTTACTAATCCTTTACTTAACTCTATCAATGAGAAGTGTGCTCGTATTCGTTCTGCTTTCATTAAAGAATTCGATGAAGGACTGGCAAAGAATTATTTTGTAACCGGAGAGCGTGGTGAAGTGAAACGAATTATCTTGCCTCGCGATTTAGTTGTATGGGAGTAATATGGGTGTATGGGAGATTATATTGATAGTTTTATCCGTCATCAATGTTCTTGCATTTTTTTCTGCAGTATGGGCCGCATATCTTGACTGGAAAAGGGAGGACCATTGGTATTGGGCTTATCCCTTAATGGGGGTGTTCTTTATTCCCCTTTGTGTCCTTATCGCTTTTGACTGGCCTGTTAAAAAGTTGAGGGATTATAGAAAAGAGAAGAAAAGTAACAAAGAACCTCTGCCGCCACCTTCCAACGTCGAAATAGAGATGGTTGATAATAAATATGACTTTACCCTGGAGGGACGATTGGGACCAAAGGAGTTGGTATATGTGGCGAGCGAGGAGGACAAGGAACTGATGGATTTCTTTGAGAAGAATCCGGAGGTGTTGGAAGGCTGGGGAAAAATGAATGGTTACCATGTGATAATCTTTCCTCTTCTCCTGAAGCACCTTCAAAGCAAGGAGGTATTGCAATATCGTGCTCCATACTTGACGGATATAGAGCTGGAGCGTGTAGAGATAGGTAATGACTTCTTCTTGCAATATCTGCAGAATCCTTCGGATAAAGGACGTATGAAACATGGATTTATACGTACGGAGGATATACGCAGGGGCGCTGACGGAAATGATAAGGCCATTAACCGATTCTATTCTGTCTCTTCAAACAGTACGGAGCCCATTGCTGACCAGCTGCATAGAATTGGGAGGCAGATATTTGATGAGAAGATAAATCGTGAACATCTGCTTGATAATTTTTCAACTTGTGACGATTGGGGCGGACCTGATTATCGTGGGGCTGATGACCGTTTCAACTCTCAGATAGAAGGGGAAGATACGAATGACTTACTGGAAGAGATTAAGGAAAAGATAGCGAAACTGCGTCAACGTGGCATAGCAGAGCATGTTCTTGAGGAGTTGCTTCACCCTGATGATCGTTTGAGTAAACTGGTGGTTACACGAGATCATCGCATTGTGTTGCCTGACTACAACAATATGGAAATTAAGATGGAACCCTTGGTGAAGGCTGTCTATCTGCTATTCTTGAAACATCCAGAGGGGCTCATTTTTAAGCATTTACCCGATTACAGGGAGGAGCTGGTTGGTATTTATGTGAATCTGAAACCGAATGGATTAGGTGAAAAAGCCCTTCAAAGCATCGAAGATGTAACGAACCCTCTGCTTAACTCCATCAATGAGAAGTGTGCGAGGATTCGTGGTGCATTTGTGGGGCAGTTTGATAATCATCTTGCCCGGCATTATTATATCGATGGCCTTCGTGGCGAAGCGAAGAAGATCTCCCTGCCTCGTGAATTGGTGGTGTGGGAATAAAATCACAATTTCACAAGCCTTGTGGAGCGAAAATGTTTGGTCGCGTGGTTAGAAAAGGCTAACTTCGCAACCAAACTAATTTTTATTGTGAGCATATGACGGATTATGAGTACATTATTCAGCAAGTAAAGAAGTTCCATTTTACGAGGTGGGATGAGAATGTGTTAAGGGAATGCCAATCGCTTTTGCCAAACTTGACGAGGGAAGAACTATTGAGTATCTATCGTAGTAGATTGCTGGACGAGAAACATCCGCTGAAGCAGACGGTTATAAAGGTACTGTTTGCAGACAAGGTCGGAAAACGGGAGGAGCGCATCAGGAGTTTGCCAATTGATGAGCTGATAGAGGAATTCAAAGATAAAAAGAGTGGTAACGTCGCTCTTATTCGTAAAGAACTTCGTGAGCGCTACAAAGCAGGAAAGGACAGGCAGAGGATTGCAGGATTATTCAATGTGTCTACGAAAAGTGACCAGCAATGGGTGAAGAGTCAAGTGCGTAAAGAGCAATATGGTGATTCTAATATCGCTAATTATCAATGGAAGAAATCATAATGGAAAGAAATGACTATTGAAGAAGTGATAGATAGGGCCATCATGTTTCAACAGGCTATTGAGATAGAATACTGTACCCGTAATGGTAAGGTCTTTACTTGTGTGATTTCTGATATTGGGTACTCAAGTTATTATTGTGGCGGATATATTCAGGCTTATCGTAAAGACATAGGCGAGGAACGGACGTTTAAGGTGAGTAGAATTATGAGCGTAAATGGCCATTATTTCTCTCAGATTTATTGGAACCAGATAGGTGATGGTTTTAAAAGAATTTCTTTAACTTTGCACTAAAGAAAGTGCGAAGCAAACATAACATAATCTGTAGTGGCATATGAAGGGAATTTTTGCAATGGTAGCACTGGTTGGGGCGTACATACTTTACAGGATGTACAAGCGTGAACGGGAGGAGGATGAGGTGGTTGGCGCAACGACGCCATCATATACTGCAACGCCTGATGATGCGAAGATAGCAGATGAGACAAGGGACTTGGTGATAGAGATCTTGAAAGAGATGGGGTGTGATTATGAGGAGGTCAATGAGTTGAGGATTGACTTCGTCTATCAGGGGGAACGGTTCCTGGTAGAGGCTAAGAACGACTGCTACTTCATCAATGTGTATGACTTGTGGTGGTATGATTTGTCCACGTATTGCGAAGTGGAAGAGTTTGCTGCGATGCAGAAGGCGATAAACGAAGTCAATGCCCATGCTAGTTGCACCGTGCTTTATACTGTCAATCAGGAAACGGAGAGAATAGGCGTGCACACGAGGAAGAATGTGTTGTTCATTCGTCAGATACCAGATCTGAAGGGCTATCTGACCAGCATTCTCGATGATTTCTTTAAGGTGCAGAGAGCGGTGTTGACCGAGATAGAAAAGTGTAAGGTTAGGGAAGAACAAAAATAAAAGTTTGGGTATGAATAAGGTGTATGTGGTTTGCATATTGGCAGTTGTTTTCTTCGCCTGCTGCAGGGGAATGGCGGAGAAGCCTATGGTGGATGATGAGGTGGAAACTGTTGCTGAAGGGGCAGGGGCTGACTCGTGCGTTGATGTTGGTGGAGAGAAAGATTCGGTAAGGGAGGAGAACCAGGGATATGAATACCAAGATCAAAGAGAATTGAACGATCTTCATGGAACATGGCTGCTTGAATACAATGATAGTATAGAGAGGGAGTTTCAGCAGTTGTTGGTGCTATTACCTCAATACCGGGATGTCTTCAACAAAGAGAAAAAGTACTGGAAGAGGTATCAGAAGGGAGTGCGTGAACTGGCGGGTTGTGAGTATCATGGCAGTTCAACGCCCATGTTTGTTGATGATATGCTTAAACAGGGAATAAGTCTCAGGGAGGCGTCTTTCCGAAATCTCTATCTCCACATGCAAGGAAAACGTACATCGTTTAGTAAAACAAGGTTTACCTCTGGCATGATATCGAGAGCCTATAGGATATTTATAAAAGTGGCAGGAGAAGATGAGTATAATGACTACAGAACAGATTATCAGGAAAATCTCCGTAAAGAGTGGCAACTTTGGAATGAATGGATGAACTATCGACGTCAGGTATCTGAACAATTGTCTGATGAATTGAAAGTTGTTTATGACAATTGTACCAATCAGACGATGCGTACAAAGCTCCTCCAACTAAAAAATCAGAATAAAGGTTTGGGGATGATAGGTGGTGATGTCCTGGATTGTCTTTTGCCCGACGACTGTACGAACAAAGCACTATTAAATTATCCAGGCTTTAATGTGGTATGGGAAAGACGTGAAAATATGTAGTAACTCAATATTAATTTTTTTGTTTATGAAGAAAATAGTAGTGATTCTGTGTGTAAAATTGTATAATATGTTTCCAAGAAGTATAGGCTGGAGTTGGACTTATTATCATGAAATTTTGGATAAATATGTTTCTTATGCGGAAGCAAGTGAAATAGCCTGGCCGAAGTGGTATAGATTTTGGATTCGTAAATTGGGGGAATGGATGAGAAGAAGGTTGTTTAATTATATAAAAAAGAATAAAAACATAGCTAAAGAATATCATCTTGCTGTTATAAAAAAGAAGAATGAAAACAGTAAGGACGGTACTGTATATGTATAGATGTGTTGATGAACAACTATATCTGGGAACACTGTACTATCTAAGAAAGCCGAAAGCCGCTGGTCATGTACCGGCGGCTTTCGGCTTTTATATCAAAACGTCAGGGCTTACTTCGTCTCGGGGGCCTCGCCGATGAGCTCCATGAACTCGTCGAGCTTTGGCGTGATGATGATCTGGGTGCGACGGTTGCGCTGCTTGCCCAGCTCGGTGTCGTTGCTCTGGAGAGGATTGTACTCGCCACGACCGCCTGCGGTGAGGCGCTTGGGGTCAACACCATACTTGTTTTGCAGGGCCTGTACTACAGACGATGCACGCAGACAAGAGAGGTCCCAGTTGTTGCGGATGTTTTCGCGCGCAATGGGCACATTGTCCGTGTTACCCTCGATCAGCACGTCGTAGTCTTTGTAGTCGGTGATGATTTTGGCAATCTTAGACAGTGTCTCGGCAGCACGATCGTTGATCTCGTAAGAGCCACTCTTGTATAACATATTGTCGGCCAGCGAGATATATACAACGCCCTTCAGTACTTGTACGTCGACCTCTTTCAGCTCCTCCTTAGACAGCGAGCGAGTCAGGTTGTTGCTCAGCACCATGTTCAGCGAGTCGCTCTTTGACTTCACTTCCACCAGGTGGCGGATATACTGGTTTGACTCGTTGATCTGATCTACGAGCTTATCGATAGATACGTTGTTCTGCGAAGCGTTAGAGAGACTCTTGTCCAGCGAAGCCTGCAACTTGGCGTAGGCAGCCTTCTGTTCGTCCAGTGCCTTCTGCTGATTCTTGATCTGTTCCTCGAGCGAGGTGATGCGGGCGTTCTTTCCTGCCAGATCCTCGCGTGTGTTCTGCAGATTGGTTGACAGCGACTTGTTTTCGTCGCGACAGCTCATCAGTTCCTTTTTGCTGGCACAGCTGCTCAGCAGTATGGCAGCCACGGCTGCAACCATCATCATGTTCTTCTTCATAATCGTTCAGTTTTTATTGATTAAACATAAAAATCGAATGCAAATATACAGATACGACTGTCAAAACCACCAAAAGTCAATCGGAATTAGTGATTTTTAACCTCGCAGCGCCTGTTTTTTGAAAAGTTGACCTTTTTTGAGAAGTGAAAGGTGAGAAGTGAGAGGTGAGAGGTGGTGTGCCTTTCGGCGCAACACTCAACGATGAGAGTAAAAGCGCCCCTCCCTTCCGCTCGAGCTCTGCTCGCTTGCTACCGAAGGGACGCAAGAAGGGGAGGGGCAGGGGGGCTGTAACTTCTTTGCAGTTAGAACAACACTGACCCCACCCCCGACCCCTCCCCTACATGGGAGGGGAGCGCCTACGGAGTCCTCGAATTTTCAACCGTATAGTACGAAAAAAGTTTTTCTGGTTTGTAATATTTGCCTCTGATGTTGCGTATATAAGGATAGAGAAACGAAACATTTGTAACAACAATTAAACGAAAAAGCTATGGATTGGATTATGATTCCGCTGAACTGCCTGATCGTGTTCGGCACTATTTACAAAGTGGTAGAACTGTTTGTGCGCAAGCGCGAACGACTGACGCTCATCAGTAAACTGACGGAGATATCAAACGTCGATTTCAAGGGTATCAAACTCTACAACAGCGGCAATAAGTTTACAGCTCTGCGCTTTGCATGGCTTCTGATGGGAGTGGGCTTGGGATTCTTTGTAGGCTTCTTTCTCAATCTGATAATAGCCCAAGGAGATGCCGCTAACCTATGTGATTATCGTTTTATTGACCATATAAGCGGCATCATCTATGTGTCTTGCATTAGTTTCTTTGGAGGCTTAGGCTTGTTGATATCATACTATTCAGAGCGTAGGGCAGAACAGTCTGAGGACAAGAAGAACGACGACACCCAAATCTGATGCAGCAGGCAGACGAAAAGCAACTGATAGCCCGTATCCTCGACGGACACGCCGAGGATTACGGCTATTTCCTGACGCGCTACGGACAGGAGGTGTTCCGGCTCGTGGTGCGACTGGTGCCCCAGCAACAGGATGCTGAGGAACTGGTGCAGGATGCCTTCGTCCGTGCCTTCGACCGATTGGATACCTATACGGGCGAGGCAGCGTTTCACACATGGCTGTGTCGTATAGCCTATAACCTCACCGTCAGCTGGCTGCGCAAGCGGAAGATGAAATACATCAGCATAGACGAGCGCCCAGACATCAGCGATACGGATATCGACCGACTGCTGGACGATAATTCGCGCGTAGAGCAGCTCCGCGACGCCTGCGCCCAACTGACGCCCGACGAGCAAACCCTCGTCAACCTATATTATTACGACGAAAAGCCCATACGCGACATCGCCTATATCCTGGGACTCGAACAGGGCAATATCGCTACACGGCTTTTCCGCATCCGCAAGAAACTATATCTAATCATCAAAAAAACAGAGAAACAATGACAGACAGGGCACTACACGAAGCATTGCGACAGAAAGCAGAGCAAGAACCCTTGCACCTGCCTTCTAATTTCGCATATACCACGATGCGCAGAATACAACAAGAACAAAGGGTGCGCGAACGGCAGGAGAGGGTGACTGCCGCCGTGACAATTGCAGTCTGCTGTCTGCTTGGTATTGGTGGTATTATCTATTTTTATGGTGAAGCATTGCTGCGGGGATGTCGCGCCATGGTTCAGGAGTCAGAAGGTTTCAGCATGGTGCCTGGCATAGCTTTTTGTTTCTTGTTTTTGGCAACGCTCAATTACTTTCTGCATCGCCATTTTTCTAAACTTTAAGCCTCGTCATATAGAAACGATGCGGTGTCGGTCCTTGCTCATAACAAATAAGGACCGACACCGCATCGTTTAAGAACAGAGAAGGGTCAGGATGCCAATACTTCTTTAAGTAGTTGCACTAAGTTCTCGGGACCAGCGATGATGCTGATTTTACGATTCTCGCAAAGGGGTACAACCAAGCCTCCAGCTTCGCTGACGATGAGCTGCCCAGCACAGACATCCCATAGGTTGAGGTTATACTCCCAGTAGGCATCAATGGTCCCCATGGCGGTGCAACAGAGATCGTAGGCCGCACTGCCCATTCTGCGGAAACCGCGCACTTGAGGAATGATGATACTCGCCTCGCGGATGTTGTTGATGGGGTGGGTAGCTTTGTCATAGGGGAAACCAGATGCCACGACGCATTCTTGAAGAGAATGCTTGGTGGAAACGTGTAATCTGTTGGCTTTTGCGTTGTCTGCCGTCCCATACCATGCACCTTCGCCCTTAATGGCAGTGTATAGCTCGTCGAGATATGGGGCATAGACCACGCCAACAACGCATTCGCCCTTAAAAGTGACACCTATGCTGACGCAAAAAACGGGTAGGCCCTGTGAGTAGCTGTTTGTGCCATCGAGCGGATCAACCACCCAGGCCCACTCGCTGTCAGCATGCAGGTGCTGGCCAGTCTCTTCGCCAATGACGGAATGAGTGGGGTAGAGACGTGAGATCTCTGCGAGCAGATAGTCTTCGCAGGCTTTGTCCACCTTTGTCACGACATCGTAAACATTGCTCTTGGTGTCTATTCCGATGTTATTGGAACGGAAAGACTCAAGTTGTAGTTTGCCACAATGCAGAGCCATCCTGATGGCAGTTTCCTTGATGCCTTCAAGTGCATGTAATTCGTGGTCTATCATACTCTTATTTCAGTTCCTTGCCAACGGGGCTGCCAAGTTGGATGTAGTTGTGGTGAACGGGGTCGTAGGTGATGAGGCGCATCTTTTCAACGTCGGGCTTACCGTCTTCAGCCAGATAGTTCTCGTCGCAAAGGATATTCACGATGTCGGCTATCAAGAAATAGCCCGTCTCGCTCTCGTCAATCTTTTGTTTCACACGGCATTCCAGCGTCAAGGGAAATTCCTTGAAAATGGGTGCGTTAACATTGGGCGCCTTCTCAATGGTCCATCCCGTTCGATCCATTTTGTCGGGTGTGTTCCTTCCACTCGTGATTCCGACATAATCAGATGCAACCATGGTTTGGGTGGTGGCGAAAGTAACGGTAAATTCGGGATTTTTTGCCAGATTGTCTGTTGTCTGGTGAGAGCCCAAAGAAATCATAATCTCTTTCATGTCCCACTGGCCGCCCCAAGCTGCATTCATAGCATTGGGTCTGCCATCTTTGTCGTAGGTGCCGATAATCAGTACGGGTTGTGGCAATAGCCACGCTGCAGATTTAAAGCTTTTCATATTCTTTCTTTTTGTTTAGGTGAGTGATGTTGCTGTTTTAGCGAGCAAACGGATTGAACTCATTTTGCAAAGATACGATTTAAAATGCAAACCCCAAAATAACGTAGAATAAAAAACAAGAAAAGTATTGCTTTGTAATTTGTAGCCAAATTGTAACCAACATATTATAGCGCATATAATATTGTTTTTGTATCTTTGTGGCGAAATAATAAATATCTTATCATAACTATTATGAATGTAGAATTGTTTTTTAGGTTGCTAGGTTCGTTGGCACTGCTCATCTATGGCATGAAGACCATGAGTGATGCACTGCAGAAACTGGCAGGACCAAGTTTGCGGCATATATTGGCTCGCATGACGAGCAATCGTTTTATGGGTATGCTGACAGGTACGATGGTGACCTGTGCCGTACAGTCATCATCGGCAACAACGGTGATGACTGTTTCTTTCGTGTCTGCCGGACTACTCACGTTGGCACAAGCCATATCGGTCATCATGGGTGCCAACATTGGTACCACACTTACAGCGTGGATTATGTCGCTGGGATATAATCTTGATTTGACGGTGGTGGTGTTCCCTGCCTTTCTCGTTGGTATGGTGCTTATCTATAAAAAGCGACATCGCGTGGTGGGTGATCTGCTTTTCGGATTAGGATTCCTATTTTGGTCGCTGGTGCTGTTGAGCAGTGTGGGGCGCGATATGGATTTGGCTCATAATGCTGATGTGGTCAACTTCTTTGCCTCGTTTGATACTGGCAGCTACCTCACCATTCTGACTTTCCTGGTAGCGGGTACTGTTATCACTTGTGTTGTACAGTCGTCGGCAGCAGTGATGGCTATCACTATTCTGCTTTGTTCAACAGGCGTACTGCCCATATACATGGGAATTGCGTTGGTAATGGGTGAGAATATTGGAACTACGGCAACGGCCAATTTGGCAGCGCTGGGTGCAGGTACTGAGGCACGTCGTGCGGCGCTGGCTCATCTGTTGTTCAATGTGTTTGGCGTCATGTGGGTGCTGGTCGTGTTCTATCCCTTTACCGATATGGTGTGCTCGTTGGTTGGGTATAATCCGTCAGCGGCGGGACAAGCGGAGCGTATTCCCGTCGTATTAGCCATGTTTCACACCTGTTTCAATGTGCTCAATACAGCCCTGCTGATTGGATTGATACCACAGATGGAGCGCCTTGTGTGCCGACTGCTGCCTGAAAAACAGAGCGCTGAAAAGCTACCAACCACGCTTCACTTTATCAGTGGTGGCGTGATACAGACGCCTGAGATTGCTGTGCTGCAGGCCCAAAAAGAGACCGTGCATTTTGCTGAACGTATGCACCGCATGTTTGGCATGATATGTGCGCTGGTTGATGAGCGAGACAAAAAGGAGTTTGAGAGCCAGTATGCCCGTATAGAGCGATATGAAACGATAGCCGATAACATGGAAATAGAGATTGCCAACTATCTGGAACAAGTGGGCAATGAACACCTCTCGGATGATACAAAAGAAAAGACTCGTGTGATGCTGCGTCAGATAGGCGAACTGGAATCTATTGGTGATGCCTGTTATAAGATAGCACGCACAGTGAATCATCTGCGTGACCATAAGGAGGACTTTACAGCTGAGCAATATGTGCGACTGCATGATATGTTTAGATACGTCAATGAAGCTATTGCTCAGATGATTGTGGTGGTGAGCGGTCGTCGTAAGGATATCTCAATAGAAGACTCGCGTGCCATCGAAAACGATATCAACGAGTTGCGCAATCAATTGAAGACGGCAACAGTGATGGGTGTCAACTCGCATCAGTATTCTTATGCTCTGGGGACGCTCTTCAATGATATTGTGGCCGATTGTGAGAAAATTGGCGACTATGCGATGAACATCGTTGAGGCTCGTCTGGGCAAGCACTTGCTTAATTATAAGGGATTACAATTGAATCTTGATAAGAAAACAACCACTGTTGATGGAGAACCTGTAAGTCTAACTCCAACGGAGTTCGAACTCCTCCGCCTGTTGTTGGCTAATCAGGGAAAGGTGTTCTCGCGTCAGCAGCTGATGGACAGCGTTTGGGAGGGAGTCGTAGTGACCGATCGTGCCGTCAATGTCAACATCACTCGTCTGCGCAAGAAATTAGGCACCTATGCTCAGAACATTGTCAGTCGTACTGGTTTCGGTTATGTATTCGAATCTACCAATGTTTGAATCAAACTCTTCTTTTTGATGTTAATCGGACGGTTTTTCGGGGAAAATCATTACTTTTGTATCGTATTTTGAACCTAAAAGGAAAATATGATAAAGATTGGGATGAAACATAGCAGTGAACTGACCGTTACAGAGTCTGTCACTGCGGTGAATATTGGCTCTGGTGATATGCCAGTGTTGGCTACACCAATGATGATAGCGCTGATGGAGAATGCGGCAATGTTGGCTGTTAAGAATGCTCTGCCAGAAGGCAGCACCACTGTCGGAGGACATATAGCATCGTCTCATCTAAAACCTTCAAAGGTTGGTGATGTGGTAAGAGCCGAGGCAGAGGTGACAAATGTGGATGGCCGCAAAATATCATTTAAGGTGGCTGCCTATTGTGGTGATACACTTCTTGGCGAAGGTACCCACCTGCGCTTTGTCGTAGATAGAGAGAAGTTTTTGGCAAAAAACTGTGAGTGATGGCAAAACGTGCATACATACAAGCCAATAAAGAGTGGCTGGAAGCAAAAGCGAAAGAGGACGGGGTGAAAGCACTGCCCAAAGGCATTTATTACAAGGTGCTTAGCGAGGGAAATCAAGAGAGCACCCAACCGACGGTCAGAAGTATCGTTACTGCCCACTACACTGGGCGTACCATTGATGGTAGGGAGTTCGACAGCAGTCGGGGTGGTGTGCCATTGGCTTGCCGGTTGTGCGATCTTATTGAAGGATGGATTATTACTATGCAACAGATGCATATAGGCGATAAGTGGGAAGTGTATATTCCTGCAGAGATGGGCTATGGAAAATTCTCTCAACCAGGCATTCCTGGAGGTTCAACGCTCATCTTTGAAATTGAGCTAATAGCTATAGCATGATGCTTCGGTGGTGGCTATTATCACTTTGATTTCATGATGATTTTAATGTCAGTGATGAGTTAACCATTGTGTATGACGAATCGTTATAATAAATTCAGCGCTATTGCAGCACAGGCCTCAGCATCAGCGAGTGCATGGTGGTGATTTCGAAGGTCGTAGCCGCAGGCAGCTGCCACAGTGTGGAGTTGATGGTTTGGCAATGAATGGCCGAACTGGCGACGTGATGCTGCGAGCGTGTCGTAGAATCGATAATCGGGATAGTCCATTTGATAGACCTTAAAAGCTGCCTTTAGACACCCTTCATCAAAGCGGGCGTTATGGGCCACGAAGGGTAGGGTGGCTATTTGGTAGTGTAGGTTGTGGCGTGTCTGGTCAGAGAAATAGACGTTGTGGATGCGTTGCTCAAGTTGTTGCCATACTATCGGGAATATGGGAGCTGCATTGGTTTCGTCTTGCGTGATGCCGTGCACCCGCTGGCACCAGTAGTGGTAATAGTTTGGTTCGGGCTGGATGAGGCTGTAGAAGGTATCTGCCACTTGTCCGCCACGCACCATGACAATGCCTACTGAGCAGACACTGGAAGGCTGTTGGTTGGCAGTCTCAAAATCGATGGCAATAAAGTCTCGAAGCATATAATATGTTTTTTTTGTGAGCAAAGATACTTAAAATGACTATATTACTACTCTTTTCATGTTGATAATTAAGATAGTTTAATGCTGCAGAACAAGCTTTCCTGTGATGTTAAAAAATGAATAATTATGTAGAAAAGTCACAGAATATATGTAATTTTGCGGTTCTATTCTTGTGATGAACCTGGAAAAGACTAAACGAAAAATATTGTATAAAGATGAAAAAGATTAAGAATAGCTGGATGCGTGCAGCCGTGGTGACAGCAATGTTGGCAGGGGCATCGGCTCAGATGAGTGCCAGTCAGGCTGTTACCCCTCTTTGGTTAAGAGATGTGGTAGTTAGCCCCGACGGACGGCAAGTGTTGTTCTGCTATAAGGGTGATATATATAAGGTGTCTTCTAATGGCGGAGCAGCGGTGCAGTTGACAACACAAGACAGTTACGAATGTTCGCCCGTATGGAGTGCTGATGGAAAGCAGATCGCCTTTGCCAGCGACCGACATGGCAATATGGACGTATTTATAATGGCTGCTGATGGCGGCTCGGCTCAACGACTGACCTATAATAGCGTGGCTGAGGTGCCACAAGCATTCTCGCCCGATGGTCAGTGGGTGCTCTTTGGCGCTGCAATTCAGGATCCTGCTGAGAGTGTGATGTTTCCCGACAACACGTTGCCCGAGTTGTACAAGGTGTCGGTAAAAGGTGGGAGAACACTGCAGGTGCTGGCTACGCCAGCTGAGATGCTGAGCTTTGCTGCCGATGGTAAGAGCTTTTACTATCAGGATCGCAAGGGCTATGAGGACGAGTGGCGTAAACATCACACCTCATCGATTACGCGCGATGTCTGGTTCTACGACGCCAAGAGCGGTCAGCATACCAATATTACCGCTCATGCTGGCGAGGATCGCAATCCTGTGGCCAGTGCCGATGGAAAAACACTCTTCTTCTTGAGTGAACGCAATGGTGGTAGCATGAACGTGTATAGTTATGACTTGAATGGTTCGATGGTCAATGGTCAAGGCTTGTCTCCTCGCGCAGTCACCAACTTTAAGACACACCCTGTGCGCTTTTTGAGTGTTGCCAGAGGTGGTTTGTTGTGCTATACCTATAATGGTGAGATTTATACACAGAAGACAGGAGAAAAACCAAAGAAACTGACTATCACAATAACGCGTGATGATGAGCCCGTCATTTCTGATCTGACATTCACAAGCGGTGCTCGACAGGCGGTGGTGAGCCGCGATGGCAAACAAGTGGCTTTCGTGGCCCGTGGCGAGGTGTTCGTGACCAGTACAGAATATGCGACTACTCGTCGCATCACTCAGACTGCAGGTGCAGAAGCAGACGTGGACTTCGCACCTGATGGTCGTAGCATCGTGTATGCCTCAGAACGCAATGGTAATTGGCAACTCTATACGGCTCGCATCGTTAGAGACGAAGATCTGAATTTTGCCAATGCGACACTGCTCAAGGAGGAAAGTGTGTTTTCTGAATTGCCTGCACTGAAATTGGAGGGTAAGATTGACTTTTCACAGGTGGAGCGTCATAGTCCAAAATATAGTCCTGATGGGAAGAAACTGGCTTTTATCGAAGATCGTATCAAACTGAAAGTGGTGGATCTGAAAACAATGAAAGTGACACAGGTCACCGATGGAAGCAAATGGTATGATCAGGACGGTGGGTTCGACTTCGAATGGAGTCCCGATGGCAAGTGGTTTGTGCTGAGCTATATCGCCAATAAACGCGATCCTTATGCAGATCAAGGTATTGTGAGTGCTGAAGGTGGTGAGATACATCCCATCACACAGAGTGGCTATATGAGTGGCCGCCCCCGTTGGGTGATGGACGGCAAGGCTATCATGTTTGAGAGTGAGCGCTACGGTATGCGCAGTCATGCCTCGTGGGGCAGTCAGGAGGACGTGTTCCTGGCGTTCCTTACACAAGATGCCTACGACCGCTATCGCCTGTCGCCCGAAGACTATGCACTGTTGAAAGAACTGGAGAAGGCTAAGCCTGAGAAGAAGGAAGACGCCTCTGAAAAGAAAGTAAAGGGCAAGAAGGACGACAAGAAGGCTGAGACCGACTCTGTCAAGACGTTGAAAATTGAGTTTGAGGGCATTGAAGACCGCATCGTGCGACTGACACCTAACAGCAGTCGTCTGGGCGATGCCATCGTGAGTAAGGATGGTGAGAGCCTCTATTACTTTTCTGCTTTCGAGGGCGCGCCAGACCTTTGGAAGATGGATTTGCGCAAACATGAAACTAAGTTGCTGAGCAAGGGGGGAAGTGGTGTGCTGCAGATGGATAAGGATGGTAACCTCTATTCGCTGGGTAGCAGCATGAAGAAGATAGAGAAGGGCGACAAGATTACTCCTATCGCCTATGATGCGCAGATGAAACTGGATCTGGCTGCTGAACGTGAATACTTGTTGCGCCATGTGGCTAAACAGATTAATAAGAAGATTTTCCGTACCGACTATAATGGTTGCAACTGGGAGTTGATGGTGCAGAACTATGCCCGTTTCCTGCCGCATATTACTAATAACTATGACTTCGCTGAACTGCTGAGTGAACTGCTGGGTGAGTTGAACGTGAGTCATACGGGCGGTCGATTCCGTCCTGCACCCAAGGGTGATGCTACGGCACAGTTGGGACTTCTTTACGACCTGTCTGAAGCTACCGATGGAATCAGGATTACAGCAGTGCTTGAGGGTGGCCCCTTCAGCAGGGCTAATAGCAAGGTGAAGGCAGGCGACGTGCTGACTGCTATCAATGGACAACCTGTTAGCAAGGATACCGACCTGGCGCAGTTGCTGAACCTGTGTAAAGGTAAGAAAACACTGGTCAGTCTTAAAGGCCATGCTGGCAATTGGGACGAGGTAGTGTTGCCTATCAGTCAGTCGGAACAGTCGCTGCTGCTCTATAAGCGATGGATCAAGAGTCGGGCTGCTGAAGTGGATCGCTTGTCAAACGGTCGTCTTGGATATGTTCATATAGAAAGCATGAACGATGCCAGCTTCCGCGATGTTTATTCAGACATCTTGGGTAAGTTCAACCTGAAAGAGGGTATCGTTATTGATACTCGCCATAATGGTGGTGGACGTCTGCACGAGGATATTGAAATCTTGTTCTCGGGGCATAAATACTTCACGCAAGTCATCAGGGGTAGGGAGGTGTGCGACATGCCTAGTCGTCGTTACAACCACCCAAGTATCATGCTGCAAGCCGAGGGCAATTATAGCAATGCGCATGGCACTCCTTGGGTGTATAGCCATCAGAAGATAGGTAAGCTGGTCGGAGCGCCAGTGCCTGGCACGATGAGTTCGGTGAACTGGGAGACGTTGCAAGACCCCACATTGATATTCGGTGTTCCCGTTATCGGCTATCAGTTGCCCGATGGTACCTATCTGGAGAATACACAGCTGGAGCCCGACGTGCCCGTACTGAACCGTCCTGAGACTGTAGTCAAGGGCGTTGACCTGCAGTTAGAGGCCGCTGTTCGCGAGCTGCTGAAGGAGCTGTAAAGTGTCTGTCAATCAATACGCAAACTTTCCTGCTGGTTTACGTGCCATGTATATCGGCAGGTGTTTGGCACAAAGAAATAAAGTAAGAGGCTGTTGGTTTATTGCCAGCAGCCTCTCGCTTTTATCAACAGCCTCTCGCTTATATAAAGTCTCTTGCTTTTATCAACAGCCTCTCGCTTTTATTTGTTAACAGCTTGGGGCGTCCAAGCCTCAAAGAAACGCAGCACTTTCTTTTGGTCGTAGCCTTGTCCCTCTTCCAGAAAACTTGAGTCCTGGATGTGGATAACCTGACCTTCCTTGTCGAGCACCACGAACACGGGGAAACCAAAACGACCGGCATTGTTCAGGCGCTTCATCAGCGCGCTGGCCTGTTCTGCCTTGTCGGCATCCTGCGACTTACGTGGGTTGTAGTTCACGTGGATATACACGAAATTCCGATCGATGACCTTGCTGATGGTCGTATCTTTCGTGATGAAGTCGGCAAACCTCAGGCACCAGGGGCACCAGTTGCCACCCACCTGACAGACCACATACTTACTCTCGGCCTTCGCCTTGGCCACGGCCTGGTCTATTTGTTCCAGCGGGTTAAGGTTCTCGTTGTAAACCTTCTTCAGCCCGTTCTGTGCGTTCGTGCTGAGTGCAAACAGGCACGTCAGACCAAGCACCACCAAACTTTCCTTCACGAAAACATTCATCGTTCTCATCATGAGTTTATTCATCATATTCATCGTTCTCTCTTGTTTTTATTGATTATTGATAGTTGTCTGATAGATTACTTACCGTCTGCAAAGGTAATGTTTTCCCGTGGAATCTCAAAACATAAGTCTATTATTCCTTCTCCGTCGGTCTGTCATTTCCGTATTTCTGTATCTTTGCGGCGCTGAACCACAAGCCACTTACCCCATGGGCTGGTGCCAGCCATCCTAAAAAAATAAAAGGTTCCAAAGAATTTAAACAACCTTTATTCTTCGAAACCTTTTAATCTTTTGTGATCCCGTTGGGATTCAAACCCAAGACCTTCAGAACCGGAATCTGACGCTCTATTCAGCTAAGCTACGGGACCTTGATGCGTGAAAGCAGATGCAAAAGTATAGAAAAAAAGTGAAACGGACAAATTTTAATCGTAGTTTGTTGGTTTTGAAGATTTAATTAGTAACTTTGCATGCTGAATTATCGTTGATTGGTTCAAAGTTATGCTTGACAGATTTTTTTTAATTTCTCTGGTTGTTCTGCTGTTGGCAGGCTGTAAGGGGAAACATGGAGCAGAGGACTACAGCCTTGATGACGAGGCTGCCGATTCACTATATAGCGCGGGCTTAGTGGAGGGGAGTGCTGATGCGCCAATGCCTCAGTCGGCTGAGGAACTGTTTGATGACTTTATATTCAATTATGCTTCAAACAACAAATTGCAAATCGAGCGTACTGTGTTCCCATTACCTGTAAGCACTGACTCAACAATTGCCAACGTAAAGAGTGGCACAGTGAGAAATGGTGAGATCTTGAAGCAGCAGTGGAAAATGGAGAAGTTCTTTATGAAGAAAGACTTTTATACTCTTTTGCTGGACAATACCGAGCAGGTGGAACAGATCAAAGATACAACTATTAGTGAGGTGACGGTGGAGCATTTCCATATGAACGCCTCTTATGTGAGTCGCTACCAGTTTCGTCGGAAAGATGGAAAATGGCGATTGACGGCCTTGCGCAATCAGGCCTTTCAGCGTAATCCTAATGCTTCCTTTCTGACTTTCTATCATAGATTCGTTACAGACTCGCTGTTTCAGCGCGAGAGTCTGAGCGATGCCATCGATTTTGTGGGTCCCGATCCCGAGGATGACTTCTCAATGATGGAAGGTGTTATTACGCCAGACTTTTGGAATGCTTTTGCACCAGAACTACCAAACAGTATTGAATATAATATTGTGTATGGGCATCAGAATCCTGCCTCGACGGTGAAGGTGCTGGTGTTGCGCGGTATTGCTAATGGTATGGAGATGGAACTGACGTTCAAACTCGTAAAGGGACGTTGGAAACTGACCAAACTAATCACTTAAGAACAACGACGGATGAGAATAGAGAAAAACTATAGTCTGCTCAAACATAACACCTTTGGAATTGATGCTAAGTGTCACCGTTTTGTTGAATACGAGACGGTGGAAGAAGCACAACGGGTGACAGAGATGTTGGCTGCCGATGAACCTCTGCTGATAGTAGGTGAGGGGAGCAACCTGCTTCTTACGGGTGATTTCCAAGGTACTGTTGTCCATTCTGCCATCAAAGGAATAGAATCCGCATTGACTGCCAATGGCGATATTCTCTTAAAAGCCGGAAGTGGCGAGACGTGGGACGATGTGGTGGCTTGCTGTGTGGAAAACGGGTGGCAGGGTGCAGAGAACTTGTCGTTGATACCTGGCGAGGTGGGTGCGTCGGCCGTGCAAAATATTGGTGCTTATGGTGCAGAAGTAAAAGACTTGATTACCGAAGTTGAGGCTGTGGAAATAGCTACTGGTCGAATCAGTACGTTCAGCAGGGAGTCATGTGCTTACGGATATCGTGATAGCAAGTTTAAACATGAATGGAAGAATCACTATCTGATCACACATGTGACCTATCGTTTAAGGACAGTGGGTGCTCCTTTAAATGTGGCTTATGGAAACATTCAGGCTGAATTAGATAAACGCGGAATTGCTGAGCCGACACTTAAACAGTTGCGCGAGGTAATCATCGCTATTCGTCGGGAAAAATTGCCAGATCCCAAGGTAGAAGGCAATGCCGGCAGCTTTTTTATGAACCCTGTCGTTGATAGGGAAGTTTTCGAATCATTACAGCATCAGTATCCCGATATGCCACATTATAATATAGATGAGGCACACGAGAAAGTGCCAGCAGGCTGGCTGATCGATCAATGCGGCTGGAAAGGACGTACAGTAGGACGCGCAGGTGTTCATGCCAAACAAGCGTTGGTGTTGGTGAACCGTGGTGGCGCCACTGGCGAGGAAATAGTACAGTTGTGTAACGCTATCTGTCAGGATGTCAAATCGAAGTTTGGTATATTGATCAGCCCAGAGGTAAATATCATTTAATGACGAAATAATGCGCATGAAGATAACTTTTCTTGGAACAGGAACATCGTGTGGCGTGCCAGTCATCGGATGTCAGTGTGAGGTTTGTCAGAGTACCAATCCCAAGGATAAACGCATGCGTTGTTCTATACTTGTGGAGACGGAAACCACACGTCTGTTGGTTGACTGTGGTCCTGATTTCCGTATGCAGATTTTGCCGCAGCCATTCCGCAGGATTGATGGCATTCTGATAACTCATTCGCACTATGACCACATTGGAGGTTTGGATGATATCCGCCCCTATTGCCAGTTTGGCGAAATGAATGTTTACGCTGACGGCATCTCTCGCAAGAATTTGTTGCAAATGTTACCATATTGTTTTGCTGAGCACCGCTATCCAGGAGTCCCTGCCATCGGACTTCACGAGATCAAGGCGGGAGAGGCAATGAAGATTGGTGACATCGATATACTGCCCATACGGGTGATGCATGGCCAATTACCAATCCTTGGCTATCGATTCGGTAAGTTTGCATACATCACTGATATGAAGACTATTGAGTCCGAGCAAGCAGAGCTACTTAGAGGAGTTGATGTGCTGGTTGTCAATGCCTTGCGTTTCGATCGGCCTCACCATTCTCATCAGTTAGTAGATGATGCGATTGCCTTTGCCCGCAGTGTGGGTGCCAAGCAGACGTATCTTGTTCACATGTGTCATGATGTGGGTCTGCATGAAGAAGTGAACCGGCGGCTGCCCGATGATATTAAGTTGGCTTACGACGGTCAGATTCTAAATATTGTTTAAGTGACATAATGGATTATTAACCCAATAAACTCAGAGATTATGATTGTATATATATTAATTATCGCTTTGCTGATGCTTGTTGGCATTGTTGCTTGGATGGAAATGAGAGCATATCGTCTTCGTTCTGAAGTTGATAAAATGAATACGTTGGTAAACAATATAAATAGCTATGCCTTTTTGATAAACGATAAGTTTGAGGTCGAAGAAACCAATTATTATGCGTTGAATCCTGGTTTTAAGAAAGCCCAACCTAACTTGTTGGGTAATGTGCTACGTTGTAAGGTCGGTTGTGACAGTGGTTCCTGCGGTTCAGACATGTCTTGTAAGAACTGCCCGGTGCGCTTTGTTATTTCAAAGGCTTTCGACCGCAGAGAAGATATTCATGACTTAGAGGTAGGAATGGAAATCTATGATGGACACAAGCCGAAATGTGTTGAAGACGTTGATTTGTGTGTAGGAGGAAGATATATCAATAAAGATGGTAAACCACGGATGGTTTTGAACGTGAAAAATGTGTCGGAGTCGAAACGGCTGCTACGTAGGTACATAGATCAGAACTTGAAGGCAGAGGTTGATCCGTCTATACCTAAACTGCTTTTCGCAACACAAAATGTCGCGCGCTATAATGAATTGCGTGAGCTGATGATAGACCGTTGTCGTGTTGTTTATGCAGAAACATCTGAGCAAGTGCTTAATAGAGTGGGTGGCACTAATAAGGACTTTGGTTATAGTGTTGTGTTACTTGATGCCTCATTTGCCCATTCGCATCACATTGTGGATGAAATCAACCCGCATATTGTTGTCATCAAACTGATGCCTGTGAACGAAATACAAACAGAGGGTAGGCTGATTACACTGCCTGACTCTGTGAAGTTTACAGAACTGAAAAACAAACTGATGAGCTATTTTGAGTAGCTCATCAGTTTGTTTATTTATTCCTAAATAGATTGCGCAACCCCCTAAAATGGTTTGTTAGCTTGCGTACAGTCATAACCCCATCGAAGGCCATGAGACCGTAGGAGATGGCGCTTGAGATGCGGTCGTTGATGCTTGCGTTTTCTTCTTTGAGGTTGATGTATTGCCAAGTGAGACGCATTTCTTTCTCATCGGCTTTGAAGCTCTCTGCCAATTGTGCCTTGCGCAACTCAATGTCATCGAGTGAGTTGAACTCTCGTATAGGTCTTTTTCGTACCATAAGTGTAAGCTCCTTTCCTGTTTAATCTTTCTCCAAAAGCAGTCTGGTTAGGAATCTGACAATCGGTCGTTCGAAGAACACCTTTCTGCCCAAATAGACAATAACCATCATGATTAGGTAGATACCTGCCAGCGTTAGCGATGCTTGGATGATGCCATAGGTGTTGGCAATCCAATAAGCAGCGCCAACAGATAGAGATAAAATCATGCCTGCTGTCAAAAACAACATAATCAATGCTAAGATAGCAGCTGAAATTAACTTGACGCTCTTGGCAATTACAATCAGTTTCGTGTACTCTACACGAAGCCCTAGATAGTGCGCAAAGACATCAAGGAGATGTGTCAGCGCATCTATATTCTTGTCACTTGATAACATATATTCAGAATAAGCGTAAATGACTATTCTGTGGCGTTTTCCAAATCATTGACGAGATCACCGACCTCTTTGCGATTCAACTTAATATTGTGCTTGCTCAAAAATTCTTCAAGTGTTTCCGAAATCTTTTCGCGAGTTTCGCTGCCTTTAGCGGGAGCAGCCAGCATTCCAATGGCAGCACCAGCAACCGCTCCGCACAGGAATGCGCCAAAATAACCAAATCCTTTCATAGTGTTTTGTTGTTTTGTTATAAATAATAATATTCTTTGTGAGGCAAAAATATAAATAATAATCAAAAGAACCTAAAAATAGTTGCCATTTTTTGTTAAAAACGCTATATTTATACCCATTTAACAAAGTTTATGCACCGAATTGTCTTATTTTTCATTGATAATTTGTAATTTCGCACAAAATATTTTTAAAAGAACACATTAATTTTAGATTATGAAAAAGTACTTCGTATTCTGTGCAGGCCTTTGCGTGGCCATGATGATGACAAGTTGTAAGTCAAGTGAGAGCGCTTATAAAAAAGCTTATGAGAAGGCTCAGGCTCAGGCTGCTATGCAGCAGGATCAGCAGGTGACTCCAGTGCAGCAGGTAACAGAGACTCCTGTTGTTACGCCTGTTGTCACTCGTCCTGCCACACAGACTCAGGTTGTGGACAATGTTGATAACGTAGCTGTACGTCAGGAGAGCGTGACTTTGGTTAGTGGTGCTGGTCTGAAGAACTTCAGTGTCGTTGTTGGCTCGTTTACTGTTGTGGCTAATGCAGAGAGAGAGCAGCAGAACTTGAAGAACAATGGCTATGCAGCACAGATTGTAAAGAACGAGACTCCAAGTCGTGTGATGTATCGTGTTGTAGCTTCAACCTTCGATAGCAAGATTGATGCTGTGACAAGCCGCGATCAGTTGCGTGCTAAATATCCCGATGCCTGGTTGTTGTTCAACACGAAATAAAAGCATTGGCTCGAATACTTTCTATTGACTACGGTCAAAAGAGAACAGGTCTGGCAGTCACTGATCCTCTGCAGCTGATAGCTGGAGGATTGGCGACTGTCGCTACTTCTGAACTGTTTGATTGGTTGAAAGACTATATCTCTCGTGAGGAGGTTGAACGTATTGTTATCGGAGAGCCCAAGCAGATGAATGGGCAAGCCAGTGAAAATATGGCACGTATTCAGCAGTTTGTGAATCGCTGGAAGAAGGCCATGCCTCAGGTTCCCATTGAATATTTCGATGAACGATTCACATCGGTGTTGGCTCATCAGGCTATGTTGGATGGCGGCTTGAGAAAGAAAGCACGTCAGAACAAAGCCTTGGTAGATGAAATATCAGCCACGATTATTCTGGAAGACTACATGCGTTCGCAAAAAAAGTATTAATTAATAAAATAATATCTGAATGATTCTACCTATTTATATATATGGTCAACCTGTACTGCGTAAGGTGACAGAAGATATTACCCCAGATTATCCTGGATTGAAGCAGTTGATTGCAGATATGTGGGAGACGTTGGCAGATTCTGAAGGTATAGGTTTGGCAGCGCCTCAGGTGGGAAAAGATATCCGTTTGGCTGTGATTGACTTAGATCCTCTGTCGGATGATATGCCCGAATACAAGGGTTTTAAACGTGTTTACATCAATCCACATATCATCGAATACGATGAAACAAAGATGGAGTCGCTCGAAGAGGGGTGCTTGTCGCTGCCTGCCATCCATGAGAAGGTGACTCGTCCTACGCGTATTCGCGTGCAGTGGATGGACGAAGATTTCCAACCTCACGATGAGTGGGTGGAAGGCTATCTGACACGTGTGATGCAGCATGAATTCGACCATTTGGATGGAAAGATGTTTGTTGACAGAGTATCACCTCTTCGCAAGCAGCTTATCAAGAGCAAGTTGAAGGCGCTCATACAAGGCCGCTATCGTTGCGGATACAAGACAAAGCCTGTAAGAAAATGAATTTCGAAGAAAACGAAATAGTGGGAAATGGGCTGCGTAAGTTCTTTACGTGGCTTTCTCTCGTTATTTCGTTTTCTTTTTTTTCTCAAACCAAGTGTTTTGCTCAGTTCAATACAGACCGTCTGATAGCAATTGGAAGATCGGCACTCTATTACGAAGATTACGTCCTTTCGATGCAGTATTTTAATCAGGCGATAGTGGCAAAGCCTTATCTCTACGAGCCATGGTTCTTTCGTGGCGTAGCAAAATACTATCTCGATGATTTCAGTGGTGCAGAGGCCGACTGCTCAGAGGCTATTCAGCGCAACCCCTACGTGGTAAGTATCTATGAGTTGCGCGGACTAACCCGTATTCAGCAAAAGAAGTATGCCGACGCCGCTGCAGACTATTCGCAAGCGCTAAAGTATAATCCGGAGAATAAGGGCTTGTGGCATAACAGAGTGCTCTGCCATATACAGAATGAGGATTTCAATGAAGCCTTGGCAGAATTGGATACTATCCAGCAGCGATGGAGCAATTATGCGCAGGCATATTCCATGCGCGCCGATGTCTATATGCAGATGAAGGACACGACGCAGGCCATTGCAGCACTTGAGAAAAGTATGGAGATTGATCCTTACGACGGACATACCTGGGCTGCAATGAGCATTATCTCGCTGTCGCGCGAAGACTGGAAAAAAGCCGAAGAACAGTTGGATGAAGCCATCCGACTGATGCCCAAGCATGCCGGTTGTCTTATCAATCGCGCTCTGGTGCGTTTCAACAGAAAGAACCTTCGTGGTGCCATGGCCGACTATGACATGGCACTCGACTTAGACCCCAACAACTTTTTGGGTCACTATAACCGAGGCCTGCTGCGTGCTCAGGTTGGTGATGACAATAGAGCAATCACCGATTTCGACTTCGTCTTGAAGTTGGAACCTGACAATATGATGGCGCTTTTCAATAGAGCAGTCCTGTTAGACAAGACAGGCGACTTGAGAGCAGCCATACGGGACTAT
Organism: Prevotella sp. E13-17; assembly: GCF_022024035.1. Taxonomy (NCBI): domain Bacteria; kingdom Pseudomonadati; phylum Bacteroidota; class Bacteroidia; order Bacteroidales; family Prevotellaceae; genus Prevotella; species Prevotella sp. E13-17. The sequence continues at coordinate 2,264,636 of NZ_CP091787.1, read as the reverse complement.
TCGAAGGTGATTGAAGAATATCCAAATTTCTGGACAGGACTCGAGTTCAGAGCCTCATGTTATAGAAGACTCGGAATGACGAAAGAAGCCGAGAAAGATGAGTTTACGGTTTATAAGGCCCAACTTTATAAACACCTTTATGGCAAACAACCAAGACTGGATCCGCAGAAGCTCCGTAAGCGTAGCGATTCCGACCCCGAGAAATACAACCAGTTGGTGGTCGAAGATGCCCAGGAGTTGGAACATGAATATCAGAACAACTATCGTGGCAAGGTGCAGAACCGCAAGGTGGAGATGGGGTTTCAGCCCATGTTTGCATTGTCCTTTTCAGAGCATCGTGGCGAGTTGAACGCAGCGCCACATTTCGATAGGCAGGTAGAAGAGTTCAATCGGCAGAGCAGTCGTCAGCTTTTCATCAGCAATAGTCAAGAGGTGATGGACGCACAGCGATCGTCTTCTTATTTCTCGTATATTGACTCGTTAAGCGTTGCCATTGACCAGTCGCACGACACGCAGTTGGCAGTCAGGAACCTGTTGCTGCGTGCCATAGCTTATTCTGCCATACAGAACTACGAAGGGGCCATCGAAGATCTCTCCACCTACCTTCATATAGACTCCACATCAGTGCTGGCCTTGTGGCAGCGTGCTGTATGTCAGTCGCGTATCAATCAGTTTCAGGCTTCAGAAGGCACGAATACAGAGTTGAAGAATGCCAATGTGCTGGCCGACTTCAATCACGCTTTGGCACTTAGCCCGCAGAATGCCTACCTGTTGTATGACCGTGGCAACCAGCATGCACAGCGAAAGGCCTACGAATCGGCTATTGCAGACTTTACTGCAGCCATAGCAATAGATCCCAACATGGCCGAGGCATATTACAACCGTGGGCTTTGTCTTATCTACCATCAACGGGTAGAAGAAGGCATCCGCGATTTGAGCAAAGCAGGAGAGCTGGGCTTATATACTGCATATAGTATCATTAAAAAATATAGTAAGTAGTAAAGTAATTATGAGAAAACTCTTTTTGGCTTCATTATGCCTGATGCACTTCACGCTGATGAAAGCCGATGGGAAACTGACAGGCCATCCTATAGGTACGCCTTATTCAGTGGATTATTCTAATGGACAGAGGTCGACGACGGTCAACACCTATGCGATGGCGTTCGATGGGAAGCTTGACACCTATTTCGCATCGTATGACCGAAGTTACACATGGGCCGGACTCGACTTGGGAGAGCCCTATGTGATTACCCGCGTGGGATGGTCGCCTCGCAACGATAGTCATGGTGAGGCGCGTGTGGTGCTGGGCGTTTTCGAAGGTGCCAATAGTGCCGACTTTATGGATGCCCTACCTATATATATTATATCGGAACGAGGAACCATCGGACTTTTTTCCTATGCCGATGTGAATTGCAGTCGTGGTTTCCGCTATGTGCGCTATGTAGGCCCGTCGGACGCCAGGTGCAACATTGCAGAACTGGAGTTCTATGGACATAAAGGAGTCGGAGACGACAGTCATCTCTATCAGCTGACCAACCTGCCAACAGTCAGTATTCATACGCAGAACAATGAGATTCCTTATGATAAGGAACACCAGATTGTGTCGCAACTGACCATCATCTCTGACGGTGGCACCACACTTCTCTCTGAACCTGGCACCACGCGTGAACGCGGAAATGCGTCAAGAAGTTTTCCCAAGAAACCCTATCGCATCAAGTTCGATAAAAAGCAGCGCGTGCTTGACGCACCTGCCAAGGCTAAGAAGTGGACGTTGATCAATAACTACGGCGACAAGTCGCTGATGAGAAACCTCCTTGCCTTCGAGCTAAGTAAACGCCTCGGGATGAGCTATACACCTTTTGGCACTGCCGTCGATGTGTTGTTGAACGGCGAATACAAAGGCTGCTATCAGCTGTGCGACCAGATAGAAATCAACAAAAATCGAGTCAATATTACCGAGATGACGCCTCAGGACAACAGTGGGACGGCACTGACTGGTGGCTATCTGGTAGAGATAGACGCCTATGCTGCTGATGAAGACTCGTGGTTCTATTCCCAATACGGACTTCCTGTCACCATCAAATCGCCCGATTCCGACAGTATTACGACTGCGCAGAGAGACTATATCGAAGGACGTTTCAATCAGATGGAGTCTAACACGGCACGCTATCTTGACAAAGAATCCTTCTTGCGCCATTTCCTGGTGGGCGAACTGTCTGGCAACACAGATACCTATTGGAGCGTCTATATGTATAAAAACCGCAATGAAAGCCTGTTCTATACAGGTCCGGTGTGGGATTTCGACTTGGCTTTCGACAATGATAATCGTACTTATCCCGTCAACTCGTTGACCGATTATGTATATCGCACGAAGGGCAGTTGCGCAGGCACCATGAGGTCTTTTGTTGATAAGATCGTGATTAACGATGCCCCTTCTATCCAGAAAATGCTCGAAATATGGGACGATGCCCGGCAGAAAGGACTCAACGAAGACCATCTGGTGGCGTTTGTTGACTCTATGGAAGAGGTGCTGCAAGCATCGCAGAGGCTAAACTTTCTGCGTTGGCCCATACTCAACGAGTATGTTCATCAAAATCCTATGGTCTGGGGAAGTTATCGGTCAGAGGTCGATGTGGTCCGCCAGTATCTGATGAAACGCATCGGCTGGATGGACAAGCGACTTAACTATGTGTTTGTGCCCAAACCAAATGGCATTGCAGAAACAGACGCAACCGGCCGTCAGCCATGTCGCATATACAATCTTTCTGGAACATATTGCGGTCACGACCTGGAGTCCCTGCCACAAGGAATCTATGTCGTGATACAAGGAAAGACCGTGAAAAAGGTATGCAAGAATTAGGCTGTTTCAAATTATTGTGCTAACTTTGCAGGCGATTTAAACTTAAACATATATTGTAAATATGATCAACATTACTTTTCCGGACGGATCTGTTCGCTCGTATGAGCAGGGCGTAACCGGACTACAGATTGCCGAGAGTATTTCGCCGGCTCTGGCACGCAGCGTTTTGGCCTGCGGCGTAAACGGCGAAACGGTAGAGTTGAACCGTCCTATCAACGAGGACGCGCAGATCGAGCTCTATAAGTGGGACGACGAGCAGGGTAAGCACACCTTCTGGCACACCTCTGCCCACCTGCTGGCTGAAGCACTCCAGGAGTTGTATCCTGGCATTCAGTTTGGCTTTGGTCCTGCCGTAGAGAGCGGCTTCTTCTATGATGTGCTGCTGCCCAACGGCGAGAGCATCAAGGAGAGCGATTTCGCTACCATTGAGAATAAGATGCGTGAACTGGCCTCAAAGAAGGAGCCTGTCGTTCGCAAGGAAGTGGCCAAGGCCGATGCGCTGAAGCAATTTGCCGCCAATGGCCAGACCTATAAGTGCGAGCACATTGAGCAGGACCTCGAGGATGGAACCATCACCACCTATACACAGGGCAACTTCACCGATCTTTGCCGTGGACCTCACTTGATGGACACTGGCGAGATTAAGGCCATCAAACTGACCTCTGTTGCAGGCGCTTTCTGGCGTGGCGATGCTACTCGCGAGCAGATGCAGCGCCTCTATGGTATCTCGTTCCCCAAGAAAAAGATGCTCGACGAGTATCTCGTCATGTTGGAGGAAGCAAAGAAGCGCGACCATCGCAAGATTGGTAAGGAGATGGAACTCTTCATGTTCTCTGACAAAGTAGGTAAGGGACTTCCCATTTGGCTGCCAAAAGGCACCGACCTTCGTCTTCGTCTGCAGGAGCACCTGCGCAAAGTACAGAAGCGTTACGGCTATCAGGAAGTAATCACTCCACATATAGGTTCTAAGAATCTCTATGTCACTTCAGGTCACTGGGACCACTATGGCAAAGACTCCTTCCAGCCCATCAATACACCAGAAGAGGGCGAAGAGTATCTGTTGAAGCCCATGAACTGTCCTCACCACTGTGAGATCTTCGCTTGGAAGCCTCGTTCATACAAGGATCTGCCCCTGCGCATTGCCGAATTTGGCACTGTCTATCGCTATGAACAGAGTGGTGAGCTGCACGGTCTGACACGCGTACGTTCGTTCACTCAAGACGATGCTCACCTGTTCTGTCGTCCGGATCAGGTCAAGCAGGAGTTCCTGAACGTCATGGACATCATTAATGTCGTGCTCTCTGCCTTCGGTTTCAACTTCGAAGCACAGATCTCTTTGCGTGACCCCAACAACCATGAGAAGTATGTTGGCAGTGATGAAGACTGGGCATTGGCCGAGAAAGCTATCCAGGAAGCATGCGAAGAGAAGGGACTCCCCGCTAAGGTAGAATACGGCGAGGCCGCCTTCTATGGTCCTAAGCTCGACTTCATGATCAAGGATGCCATCGGTCGTCGCTGGCAGTTGGGCACCATCCAGGTGGACTACAACCTGCCTAAGCGTTTCCAGTTGGAATACACCGACGAGGACAACCAGAAGAAGACCCCTGTGATGATCCACCGCGCACCCTTCGGTTCGCTGGAGCGTTTCACCGCCGTGCTTATCGAACATACCAGCGGTCACTTCCCCTTGTGGCTGACACCCGACCAGGTTGTCGTGCTTCCTCTCTCAGAGAAGTACAACGATTACGCCAAGAAGGTGCTCGAACAGTTCAATCAGCAGGGCGTTCGTGGCAGTATTGACCTGCGCAATGAGAAGCTGGGCCGCAAGATTCGCGACAATGAGTTGAAACGCATCCCCTACATGGTCATTGTCGGCGAGAAAGAAGCTGCCGAGGGTCTCGTCTCTATGCGTCAACAGGGTGGTGGCGAACAGGCCACTATGACCATTCAGCAGTTCATCGATAAGATCAATGCTGAGGTCGCTGAGCAGACCAAGAACTTCTAAAGTTTTTACACTTTCATATCATCAAAGTGGCACTTTTCCAATGGAATGGTGCCACTTTTCTTGTCTTATAGTGCCACTTTTGTTTTGCAATAGTTAAGGTTTTGGTTTCATTCCAGCCCCTAGAAACGCTGTTTTTAGCCCCTGGAAAAGCCTTCTCCAGCGTCTAGATTGATTGCGTCCAGCCCCTGGAAATGCGCTTTCCAGGGGCTGAATGCAAAGCCGTTGGCTTACTGTTGCTCTGCAATGGTGCCATTTTCCTTACCTCAAACAGCCACTTTTGTGACGGCAAAGTGGTGCTATCCTCATGTTAAAATGGTGCTCTTCATGATGGAATGACTGATTTTTTCACGCAGAAAGTTTGCGCATTCCATAATTATATGCTATCTTTGCGCTCAGACATTACCTTTTTATTAACTTAAACTGAACAATTTATGGAAAAGTATGTATGCGACGTGTGTGGTTATGAATATGACCCCGCAGTGGGAGATCCCGACAACGGCATTGAGCCGGGTACGGCCTTTGAGAACCTTCCGGATGATTGGGTGTGCCCCGTTTGCGGGGTAGGAAAGGGCGATTTCAGTAAGGCCTAACCCCTTGTGAACTAAGTAAAATCATCGTCTGCCGAGCTTTGTCGAATAACAACTCGGCAGATTTTTTTTATAACTTTGCAACAATAGTTGCGAAATTACTCCGTCTCGGCATAAAAAAATAAATGGATTTATTTTGTACTGCGCTCGACTTTTCGTAACTTTTGATAAACAGTTAGTAATTTTCTTACTTTTTCAATGATTTCTTAAGAAAAAATACCCTAAAATGTTTTGCTAATTCGCTGAAATATTGTAACTTTGCAGCCGATTTGCAAAAATAGTTTGATGAAAATAGACAAGAAACAGAATCAGTACCGCATCAACGAACAGATTCGTGTACGTGAGGTCCGCATCGTAGGCGACAGCGGATCTATGGTTGTGCCAACAAGGCAGGCTTTGGATATGGCACGTGATGAGGGCGTTGACCTCGTTGAGATTTCACCCAATGCCAATCCGCCTGTTTGTCGTCTCATCGACTATTCAAAATTCCTCTACCAACAGAAAAAGCGAGCTAAGGAGATGAAAGCCAAGCAGGTGAAGGTGGAGGTGAAGGAGATTCGTTTCGGACCTCAGACAGATGAACACGACTACCAGTTCAAATTGAAGCATGCCAAGGAGTTCTTGGAAGAGGGAAACAAGGTGCGTGCATACGTGTTCTTCCGTGGTCGAAGCATCTTGTTCAAGGAGCAGGGCGAAGTCTTGTTGTTGCGTTTTGCCAACGACCTTGAGGAATTCGGTAAGGTAGAGTCAATGCCTTCACTCGAAGGAAAGAAAATGTTCATCTATCTGGCACCCAAAAAGGCAGGAGTGGCAAAGAAAAGCCAGCAGGCCCGCGACAGAGAGGCTGAAGCTTTAGAGTCAAAGAATGCTGCAAAGAAAGCCGATAGCGTTGCAGATGTTCAGACGCCCAGCAACGGAGGACTGTTTGCAAATGCCAAGATTAGTGCCGATGCACTGAAGAAACTGACTGAAGAAACAGATGCGTAACGCCCGGTATATGCGTTGCCATCAATTATTAATAACAATTTAAACAATAAAAAAATGCCAAAAGTAAAGACAAATTCCGGCGCAAAGAAGAGATTCTCATTCACCGGTACAGGTAAGGTTAAGAGACACCACGCTTACCACAGTCACATTCTGACTAAGAAGACTAAGAAGCAAAAGCGTAATCTGGTTGGTACAACTCTCGTTGACAACAGCAACATGAAGCAGGTTCGTGACCTGTTGTGTCTCCGTTAATTAACCTATTGTCTAACATTTAAAGAAAGAAAATTATGCCAAGATCAGTAAATCACGTTGCATCAAGAGCAAAACGTAAGAGAATTCTTAAGCTCACTCGCGGTTACTTTGGAGCCCGCAAGAATGTGTGGACAGTAGCAAAGAATACTTGGGAGAAAGGTCTGACCTACGCTTACCGTGACCGCCGCAATAAGAAGCGCAACTTCCGTGCATTGTGGATTCAGCGTATCAACGCTGCCGCTCGTCTGGAAGGTTTGAGCTATTCACAGCTGATGGGTGCTCTGCACAAAGCTGGCATCGAGATCAACCGTAAGGTTCTCGCTGACCTCGCTATGAACAACCCCGAGGCTTTCAAGGCTATTGTTGCCAAGGTGAAGTAAGAAGAGTAAAGCTGAAAAAAAGAGAAGAAACTCATTTGGGTTTCTTCTCTTTTTGTTTTTTTTATGTGGGTTAGAATTTCCACCACGGCTTTTTCTTTTTTGAGGGATCCTGCTCACTCTTGTAAGATGTCAACTGATTGCTTTTTATTTCCTCATTGATAATGTCGTCCCATGTCTTGTGCTGGCTAATCATGCGATAGATCGTACCCCAATCAGGCAGTCCGCCAAGGTTGCGATCGTCAATCCAGACATCAACTTTCAGCTTGCGGCTGAAATATTCATTGTTGCTTGTCGTTTCTTCTGGGTAATCTTTGTTCACAGCATAAAATTCAATGCCACGTTGGCGACACCAGTTGATGGCTTCTTCCAACAGTTTCCCTTCACGAACCGTCCACAGAATTAATCTGTGGCGGTCGTTTATCAGCATTTTTAGTGTGTCAATGGCAAACGGAATCTCTTCGCCAATTGCAGGATAGCGATGTTTAACGATGGTTCCGTCAAAATCTACAGCTATAATCATGGTTTATCTCTTGATTGAATTATCGTCTGGTTTGCCATATTGGCTGTCCGAATAGTTGGCATAAGTGCCATATGTACTGTAGTTAGCATAGTTGCTATAATGTCCATAGTGTGTGTAACGTCTGTATCTGCCATAGCCGTAATAGTAGCCATACTTCTTCTTAGACATGTCCACACCATTGATAACGATACACATGTTGGGCAGTTTGCCATCTCGGCTAAGCGCATTGATATTTCCGAATGCTGATTTTGGCGTGTAGTCGGCACGGCATACATAGACAGTAACATCCGCATATTTGCCGATTTGCAAAGTGTCTGTCACCAGGCCGACAGGAGCCGTATCAAGAATAATATAATCATATTCCTGCTTCAGCATGTCCATAATGATTTTCAAATTATCACGTGCCAACAACTCGGTGGGGTTAGGAGGTGTTGGGCCTGCCAGCAGAATATCAAGATTACGGTTAATGTGCGAGGGGAGAATCTGACTTTTAAGATCACTCTCGCTGATTGTCTGCTTGGTCAACAGCATTGTGATACCTCTCTCTCGGTCCTTGAAGTTAAAGAGGCGTCCTAAGGCAGGCTTTCGAATGTCGAGACCTAAAAGTATAACCTTTTTGCCTAACAGAGCGGTGCTGACAGCAAGGTTGGCCGCATTAAATGTCTTACCCTCGCCTGAGGTCGTTGATGTGAACATGATGACTTTTTGCCCTTCCTTCATCATGAAGTTGATATTGGTTCGCATCGCACGGAATATCTCGTCGGTCTGATTGTTCGTGTTCTCATGAACAACAATTCCTGCTGAGGTCTTAATAGACTCTGTTGCTACTGCAATGTCTGCTACTATAGGTAATGTGGTCAGTTTAACCACGTCATCATGAGCTTCAATCTTATAGCGCAGCAGTTGGAGAATATACAAGATAAGTAGGGGGATGGCGAAGCCAAAAAGCAAGGCAGCCAATAGTATAATAGACCCCTTAGGACTGACTTTTCCTCCAGAGGATGGTTCATCAATGAGGCGACCTTTGTCTGCGGTAGCGGCTAGTGAGATTGAGTTCTCTTCGCGCTTTTGCAGAAGCAGCAGGTAAAGGCCAGACATAACCTCTTGTTGGCGTCCAATCTGTGTGAGTACTCGTTCTTGTGTGGGGGTGCTCTCAACCTTATTCTGGAAGGTTTCGTATCGTTTCTGAATACCCATACGCTCGATGTCGGCAGAACGGCGCGCTTGAATCAAAGCGTCATCAATACTCTTCTGTAGCTGATCCAAGGTGTTGGTAAGCGTCATGACACTGGGCGCATTCTCGTTAGCCGAAGCCAGCAGGCGGTTGCGGTCCAGTACAACCTTGTTGTATTGGTTGATCAGCGATGACGATACACCATCAGTCAGGCCAACATTAGAAGGGATAATCTGGTATCTGTTGGCCTTCTTGTCCATATATTCACGTAGATAGTCGAGTAGCTGGATTTGTGTGTTGGCTTCAGACAACTGACCGTAGTAGAGGTTTGTCTGTGTCATGATTTGCGTAGCGTCTAACTTGAGTTGTACCAAGTTGTTGTTACGCTTATATTGTTCCAACTCACTTTCGGTGATGCCAAGTTCTGAATTTATTTTTTCCAGACGCTTGTTGATGAATGACTCGGTCTTGTATGCAATCTCATTTTTGTCGGCATTTGCCTGTCTGTTGTAGCAGATTGCAAGTTGAGTTAAATAGTCAGAGGCACGTTCGGGAATCTCATCATTGATGGTAAGTTCAGCAATAGATGTTACCTTCGATGTCGGAGTGACGTTTAGCTTTCCTGCATATAATGAGGCTACTCGTGAAGGCGAACTGATGGTGACATACATTATATAGTCATTGTTCTCGTTTGTGTCTTGATTGGCTTCGGCTGTTTTGCCCCGGCTGAGCATTTTTGCTTCCCGTTCTTTCTGCTCTGTTAGCGGATTCTTAGTGAAGGTCAGCGTACCATAAGACGTGTTGAAGGAAACCGGCATCGTCTTGAAGGAACCAGAAAATTCTCCCATCATGTCTTCTACGTGATAGGTGTTGGCTTTCTTTTCCAGTTTCAAGCTAATACTGCCATGGGTGTTGTCGAGTCTGTTCAGACTTTCCGGATCCAGATCTACATTGATAGGTTGATTCTTGTAGGCTAATGTCTTCTTGATGTGGCCATCATGACGATATTCTGTATAGAGCTTCAAATCCTTTACAACTTCGCGGGCCAATAGGCTTGAATGCAGAATTTCAATCTCATTCTCAAAACCGGCAGTGTTTGAAATGATTCCAAGGTCTTGCATGTTAGCTAGTACCTGTCCATTGGTGCGACGACTGTTGTTTTCGTCTTTTATCAGCATCTTGACAGACATCTGATAAACGGGGGTCTTATAGCGTAGATAAATCGATGCACCGCAGACACATATGAATATTGATAGCAAGAACCACTGCCAGTTGAGAACCAACATAGTAATGATGGTTCCAATATTGAAGGAGGATTCTTCTTCCTGAGTTTGATCGAGAATGTTGTCAGCAATATTCTTCTTTTGGTTATCTTCCATATAAAATAAATTAATTAGGTATTAGTGATTCTTTAAGTTTTAATTCTGTTTGGCTAAATTTATGAGATATTGGCCGTATTCGTTCTTTTGCATGGGGTGTGCAATGGCAAGCAATTGTTCTGAAGTGATCCACCCCTTCTTGTAGGCAATCTCCTCAAGACATGCAACTTTCAGCCCTTGTCGCTTCTCGATGACCTCAATAAAGGTGCTTGCTTCCGACAAAGAGTCGTGAGTACCTGTATCTAGCCATGCAAAGCCACGCTGCAGTGTTTGCACCTTTAAGGCGTTTTGCTTTAGATATTCTTGGTTTACTGTCGTGATTTCAAGTTCGCCGCGGGCGCTGGGCTTGATGGTTTTGGCTATCTTGACTACACTGTTGGGGTAGAAGTATAAACCTACCACAGCATAGTTTGACTTAGGATGTTCGGGTTTCTCTTCTATGCTAAGACAATTGCCCTCTGCGTCAAACTCTGCTACACCGTAACGCTGAGGATCGTTTACGTTATATCCAAAGATTGTTGCCAGATTGCGTTTCTCAGCATTCTCAACGCTCTGCTTCAAGAGACCAGTGAATCCGGAGCCGTAAAAGATATTGTCTCCTAAGACCAGGCAAACGCAGTCATCTCCAATGAAATCTTCGCCAATAATGAATGCTTGGGCAAGTCCGTCAGGAGAAGGTTGCTCGGCATATTCAAAATGAACGCCCAAATCCTCACCATTACCCAGCAGACGCTTAAATCCTGGTAAATCATGTGGCGTTGAAATGATCAAGATGTCTTGAATGCCAGCAAGCATTAAAGCAGATATAGGATAGTATATCATTGGCTTGTCGAAGATGGGTATCAGTTGCTTACTAATACCTTTCGTGATTGGGTAGAGACGTGTACCACTACCTCCAGCAAGTACAATTCCTTTCATAATAGATTCATTTGTAACTAAATTAGCTTTGCAAAGATACGTTTTTTTTTTATATAAAGGTATCTTTTTCCTTAAAAACTTCATAAATTACAGAAAAAAGCGTATCTTTGCACACAATTTATTTCGGAAACTATGAACTTTTTAACAAAATTGTTTGGCCGTAAGGCACAAGAAACGGAAGCGAGAATTGGTGGCATGGAAGACTTTATGACGCTGATTCGCGTATATTTTCAAGCAGCAATAGCTGCAGATCTCGGTATTTCTAATTTAGCAGCTTTACCTGACTTGCGCGTTTTTAAAACCACTCTTAAAGTTCCGACTCAGGGGGGTAAGCTGGGTGTTGCAGAAAAGTCACGATGTAAGAGAATCTTGAAGGACATGTATCAGATGGACGATTTGTTCTTTAAAGAAATAGATCAGAGTATTCGCCGTCGTTGTAAGAAAATACAAGACGTACAGACTTACTTGCTGCAATTCCAAGCATTTGTTCAGGATGTCATGATGTTGACAGGCAATTTGATGAAAGTTAAACTTCGTCTTCCCAGTTTCTTTAAGAAGGCCTTGTATGCGATGACAGAAAAGACTGTTCATGAGATCTTTACAAAAAATGATTATACGGACGCCGGTGTCATCAAAACAGTCCTTTCTGTTCGCGAGTATAATAAGCGTTTAGGCTTCTCTGAAAAATGGGTGACAGATTTCGTCTATCGTGTTGTGATGCTTGCAAAGAAAGAGAAAAATCCCCAAAATACAGATAAATAATTAATAAATATTAAAAAGTTGCTATAAAAGTTATTAATTAAGCGTTTTTTTTCTACCTTTGTAAGTAGATAATTTTTGTCATGAATCAGAACGAGAAGGTTTTAGCGAACTTCCAGACTCGCGTAAGGCAGTTGATTCTCCGCTTTCAAGAATTAAAGAAGGAAAACGGAGAATTGTATGCCATGGTGGAGCAGAGGGATGCTGAAATCGGTTCCTTGAAGGAGCAAATGGCTCAACAAGAACATGACTACCAATCGTTGAAGATGGCTAAGATGATGGAAATAACAAGCGGCGACCTGGATGGCGCCAAGGTTAGAATTGCCAATCTGATACGAGATGTTAATAAGTGCATTGCTGTTCTTAGCGGTGAAAAGTAATGACGGAAGCGATGGCAGAAGGAAGTAAAGAGAAACTTAATATAACGTTGCACGTGTACGATGAGGATATTCATGCTACGATTGATCGTGCAGATGAAGAATTCTATCGTGCGGCTGCAAAGTTAATCTCAGAGCGATATGGTGCTTATGCACAGGTTTTCGCCGGTATTAAAAGCGATCATACGATTGCCTTGATGACTTTGGTGGAAATTGCTCTACGATATGAAAAGGAATTAGGTAATAATGATACCGTTCCTTATCGGGATATTCTCTCACAACTGACTTCTGAGATTGAAGAGGTCATCAAGTGAGAGAATATTAACTTTACATAATTATTATATGGAGACATCTATTGTGATTTTTATTGCTGTTGTTGCGTTGGCTGCTGGCGTGGCAATAGGATATTTCATCTTTCTAAAAGTAGTTAAGGGGAAGGCGCAACAAATTATTGGCGCTGCTCAGAAAGATGCTGAAGTGATTAAAGAAAAGAAATTGCTGGAGGTGAAAGAAAAGTTCCTCAACAAGAAGAGTGAACTTGAAAAAGAGGTTCAGCAGCGTAATCAGCATATCCAACAGAGTGAAAACAAACTGAAGCAAAGAGAGATATCTCTTAATCAGCGTCAGGAAGAGTTGGGGCGCCGTAAGAACGATTTGGACAACCAAATGCAGCGTATTGAAAACGAAAAGAGATCTCTGGCCATCAAACAAGAAGAGCTTGATAAGATGCAGCAGAAAGAGCGTGAAAAGCTCGAAGAACTGTCTGGCTTGAGTGCTGAGGAGGCTAAGAACAGATTGGTGGAAGCCATGAAGGACGAAGCTCGTACGGATGCTGCAGCTTATGTCAACGAGATTATGGATGAGGCGAAGCTTAACGCTAACGCTCAGGCCAAGAAGATTGTTATTCAGACCATTCAGCGTGTTGCCACTGAGACTGCAGTTGAGAACTCTGTGTCGGTGTTTCATATTGATAATGACGAAGTTAAAGGTCGTATTATCGGACGTGAGGGTCGTAATATTCGTGCTCTCGAAGCTGCTTGCGGTGTTGAAATCGTTGTCGATGACACTCCTGAGGCTATTGTTATCTCGGCCTTTGATCCCGTACGTCGTGAAACCTGCCGTTTGGCTCTCCACCAGTTGGTAAGTGATGGACGTATTCATCCTGCACGTATTGAGGAGGTGGTGACCAAGGTGAAGAAGCAGTTGGATAATGAGATTATCGAAACAGGTAAGCGCACGGCTATTGATCTTGGTATCCATGGCTTGCATCCTGAATTGGTACGTATCATAGGAAAGATGAAATATCGTTCGAGCTATGGTCAGAACCTCTTGCAGCATGCTCGTGAGACGGCCAACCTTTGTGCGGTTATGGCATCAGAACTTGGTTTGAATCCTAAGAAGGCTAAGCGAGCCGGACTTCTGCATGATATTGGTAAGGTGCCCGATGAGGAGAGTGAGATGCCACACGCACTCTATGGTGCTAAGATTGCTGAGAAGTATAAGGAGAAGCCCGATATCTGCAATGCCATTGGTGCCCACCACGATGAGATGGAGATGCAGACGTTGTTAGCTCCTATTGTTCAGGTTTGTGATGCCATCAGTGGTGCGCGTCCTGGCGCCCGCCGCGAAATTGTTGAAGCTTACATTAAGCGTTTGAACGATCTTGAGGCTATCGCAATGAGCTATCCTGGTGTGACTAAGACTTATGCTATTCAGGCTGGTCGCGAGCTGCGCGTAATCGTTGGTGCAGACAAGATGGATGATGCGGAAACAGAGGCGCTGAGCGGTGAGATTGCAACAAAGATACAGAATGAGATGACCTATCCCGGTCAGGTGAAGATAACGGTTATCCGTGAGACGCGTTCTGTAGCTTATGCTAAGTAAATAATTAGTTTATTCATATAAAAAGGAGCCTTAAGTTTCGACTTAAGGTTTCTTTTTTATGTACCATGGCATGTTTTTTGCTGGTACTTTTATAAAAAAGAGGAGGATTGTATTATGGCATTTATAGATTATTACAAAATTTTAGGTGTAGATAAGAATATCCCTCAAAAGGATGTGAAACGAGCCTACTTGAAACGTGCCAAGCAGTTTCATCCCGATCTTCATCCAGATGATCCAAAAGCAAAGGCAAAGTTTCAAGCACTGAACGAGGCTTACGATGTGATTGGTGATCCTGAGAAGCGCAAGAAGTACGACCAGTATGGTGCCCAGTGGAAAGAGGCTGACGCATATGGTGGTGGTAGTGGATTTGGCGGCTTCTCTGGTGCCGGCGGACGTGGACGCGATTCTTTCGATGGCTTTGATTTCTCTGCATTCTCCAATGGTCATGGTGGTTTCAGCTCGTTCTTCGACAGTCTTTTCCGCGGTGGTATGGGTAATATGGACAGTCGTGGTCGTCACACGCCTTCGGATACCCAAGCCTCGGTGTCTATAGATATGTACACAGCGCTTCTAGGCGGTGATGTCATTGTGGCAACGCAAGATGGCAGAAAGTTGAAACTAAAAATAAAGCCCGGCACGCAGCCAGGCTCTAAGGTTCGTTTGCGAGGTAAAGGAGCGAATGGCACAGATTTGATTATTACATACAATGTGACACTGCCCGCCAGTTTGTCTCTTCGTCAGCAGGAGTTGCTCAAACAGATGCAGCAAGGATAAACTGCTCGGCTCGCTGTAGATCTTCAGGCGTATCAATACCAACCGTTTCGACATCGGTCAGTCCAACCTTGATTCGATAACCGTTTTGTAACCAGCGCAACTGCTCCAAACTCTCTGCTAACTCTAGTGGGCTTTGGGGCAGTTTCGTTATTTCAGACAGCACTTCGCGACGATAGGCATAGAGTCCAATATGCTTGATGAATTGGAATTGCTTTATCCATTCATTTCTTTCTTTTCCTCTTATATATGGTATCACACTTCGGCTGAAGTACATGGCATAGCCGTTGACATCACAAATGATTTTGGGAGAATTAGGGTTCTCTACTGCTTCCATGTTTTCAAATGGCTTTCCTAATGTGGCGATCTGAGTTTGAGGATCGTCAAAGAGTTGTTTCACCGTTTCCAGCTGGCTCTTCTGGATGAAGGGTTCGTCGCCTTGTATATTGATGATGACGTCTGCATCTGTTTTGATCTTCTGTGCAGCCTCCTCAATGCGGTCAGTACCGCTTTTGTGATCCGCACGTGTCATGACAGCGCGTCCGCCAAACTGTTCGACAGCCCTGTATATGCGCTCATCGTCGGTAGCGACATACGCTTCGCCTAAGACGTTGACAACTTGTTCGTAAACTCTCTGAATAACTGTTTTTCCGCCCAAGATGGCAAGGGGCTTGCCAGGAAAACGAGTCGAGGCATAGCGGGCGGGAATAATACCAATAAACTTCATCTTTATATGTTTTTACGACGCAAAGATACTAAAAATTCATAATTCATAATTCATTATTAGTGATTAATTTGTGAACAATATATTTTTTTAGTAATTTTGGGGCTAAATAAAGACAAAGATTATGAATGTACGAGATATACTGTTTACAATAGGTTTTTCTTGTTTGTTGTGCCCGGTGCACGCCCAAAAAATTACTCTCGGTTCTTGTATCACTAAGGATAAGGGTGAATATAATGGCGAAATGTCGGCAGGCAAGCCAAATGGAAAAGGAAAGACTGTATGGAAAAATGGTGATGTTTACGAAGGAGAGTATGTAAAAGGTAAACGCGAGGGTTTTGGAATATACACTTTCCCCGATGGCGAGAAATACGAGGGACAATGGTTGCAGGACCATCAGCATGGTCAAGGAACCTATTACTTCCAGAATAATAATAAGTATGTGGGCCTATGGTATTGCGATTATCAGCAAGGACATGGTGTTATGTACTATTTCAATGGTGATATCTATAATGGCGGATGGAAAGAAGATAAGCGCGAAGGTAAAGGCAAGTACACATTTGCCAGCGGTGCCTATTATGATGGCGAGTGGAAGGCTGATAAGAAAAATGGAAAGGGTTATTTCTACTGGTCAGATGGCTCATCGTATGATGGTCAGTGGCTCGACAATAAACGCAATGGCGAAGGGACCTATAAATATTCCGATGGCGATGTCTATGTAGGACAGTGGAGAAATGACGTACAGCATGGCAAAGGCATATACCGATTCCAAAATGGCGATATCTATCAGGGTGATTATGTTCGCGGTCAGCGTACTGGTCTGGGTGTTATCAACTATGCCAATGGTGATAGATATCAAGGACAGTTTAGAGATGGCGACAAAGATGGACAAGGTACGGTGACTTGGAAAAATGGTGACAGCTATACAGGAGAGTGGCATGCCGACAAACCAATGGGGCGTGGCAAACTAGTCACCAAGCAAGGAGATACCGTCGAGGGTCAGTTCAGTAATGGTGTGCCTAACGGAGAATGTATCGGTCATCTGGCAGACGGTTCCAAGTTTAAGGCCATATTCAAGAATGGAAAGCGCAATGGCTTCTCTATCGAAGAGAAAAATGACGGGACCCGCTTTGAAGGCAACTATGTGGATGGACATAGGGAAGGAAGTTTCGTAGAGAAAGATAAGAATGGCAAGATAACGGCCAAAGGCACGTATGTCAACGGTCGTCGCCAGTTGAGTGAGTAAAGAATGAGAACAAACTTAAATACTTAGACTAATATGATTATTGATACGCTTGAGAATCTTGAGAAGTACGTTGCTGTCAATCCCTTGTTTAAGGAGGTTGTAGCTTTCCTTCGTGAGAACGACCTAATGAAACTTGCAGAAGGCAAACATGTTATCGATGGCGACAACCTGTTTGTAAACATTCAGGTGGCCAAAGGTAAAACTCCCGATGAGGCCGTAATAGAGACGCATCGTAAGATGGTTGACATACAAATCCCACTTGATGGTATGGAAACTTATGGTTACACCCCCTTGTGTAACCTTCCAGACGTGCCTTATCAAGCAGAAAAGGACATTACGAAGTATCCAGGACAGATGGCAGATAGCTTTATTGATTGTCAACCCGGAATGTTTGCAGTCTTCTTCCCTCAGGATGGTCACGCTCCTTGTATTACGATGGCACCAACGATAAAGAAAGCTATTTTTAAAGTAAAAGCATAAAACTATGGCAACTACTAAAAAAACAACCGGACCCCAGCATATTGGTCTTGTGCAAAATGACAGTTGGCTGGAACCTTTTGAAGACGCAATACGTGGGCGTCATGATCATGCCGTATGGAAGTTGAACCAACTGACTCGAAATGGCAAGAAAACCTTGAAGGACTTTGCGTCTGGACATCTTTACTTTGGACTACACAAGCAATTAAGAGGATGGGTGTTTCGTGAGTGGGCTCCTAATGCCACTGAGATATATCTGATAGGTGACTTCAACGATTGGAAAGAGACTGATAAGTACAAGTTGAAGCGTATTGAAGGAACAGGAAACTGGGAACTGAAACTCAAGGAGCGCGACTTGAAACATGGTCAGCTCTATAAAATGAAAGTGAAATGGAATGGGGGAGAAGGCGAACGTATTCCCGCCTGGTGTCGTAGAGTTGTTCAAGATGAAAATACCAAGATATTCTCTGCTCAGGTATGGAATCCGGCTGTCCCCTATGAATTTAAGAAAAAGAACTTTAAACCCAAGAAATCACCGTTGCTCATCTATGAATGTCATGTGGGCATGGGACAGGATGCAGAAAAGGTTGGCTCCTATAATGAATTCCGCGAGAACGTGCTGCCTCGTGTGGTCAATGATGGCTATAATTGTATTCAGGTGATGGCTATACAGGAGCATCCCTACTATGGCTCCTTTGGCTATCATGTGTCGTCGTTCTTTGCGCCATCTTCACGTTTCGGTACGCCTGAGGAGTTGAAACAACTTATCGACGAGGCTCATAAGAAGGGCATAGCCGTGATTATGGATATCGTACACTCTCATGCGGTGAAGAACGAAATCGAAGGTCTGGGCAATCTGGCTGGCGATCCTAATCAGTATTTCTATCCTGGTGATCGTCATGAACATCCAGCCTGGGATTCGCTCTGCTTTGATTATGGCAAGGATGAGGTACTTCATTTCTTGCTATCAAACTGCCGCTATTGGCAAGAGGAATTCCATTTTGATGGCTTCCGGTTTGATGGCGTGACGTCCATGCTCTACTATAGTCATGGGCTTGGGGAGGCCTTCTGCGGCTATGGAGATTACTTCAATGGACACGAAGATGATAATGCTATTTGCTATCTCACACTGGCCAATAAGCTGATACACGAGGTGAACCCCGATGCCATTACGATTGCAGAAGAGGTTAGTGGCATGCCCGGATTGGCAGCAAAGTTCGAGGATGGTGGTTATGGTTTCGACTATCGTATGGCAATGAATATTCCTGATTACTGGATCAAGACCATCAAGGAGCAGCCTGACGAGAATTGGAAACCCAGCTCTATCTTCTGGGAGGTGAAGAATCGCCGCCCCGACGAGAAAACTATTTCATATTGTGAGAGTCACGACCAAGCGCTTGTTGGTGACAAGACCATTATCTTTCGTCTGATAGATGCTGATATGTATTGGCATTTTGCAAAGAAGGATGTCAACGGGGTGGCAGAACGCGGTATAGCTCTTCATAAGATGATTCGTCTTGTGACGGCCGCAGCCATCAATGGCGGTTACCTGAACTTCATGGGTAATGAGTTTGGTCATCCAGAGTGGATCGACTTCCCTCGTGAGGGTAATGGCTGGAGTTATAAATATGCACGCCGCCAGTGGAATCTGGTTGATAATAAAGACCTCTGTTATCATTGGCTTGGTGACTTTGATCGTGAGATGCTACGTGTGATAAAGAGCATTCGCAATTTCCAGGATAAACCTGTTGTTGAGATATGGCACAATGATGCCGATCAGGTGTTAGCATTCATGCGCGGTGATCTGATATTTGTGTTTAACTTCTCACCGACGCAGTCGTTTGCCGACTATGGCTTCTTGGTACCTACGGGTTCCTACGAAGTGGTGTTGAATACAGATGCCACAGCCTTCGGCGGTCATGGTTTCGCAGACGATACTTTGACGCACTTCACAAACTACGATCCTCTCTATGTCAAGGATCATAAAGAGTGGCTGAAACTTTATATTCCTGCACGTTCAGCAGTAGTCTTGAAGAAAAACTAATGGGAAGATATTATTCAGATTGTAAGAGCGGCACAACTACCATCAAGGTAGTGTGTGCCGTCTGTTTTTGGTTGTTTTCGTTTGTGTGGCTCTATGCATTCCAAGCAGATGTTCTGGCTGTTTCGCAACATATTCTTAGCGCAGGCGCAACACATTACAACCGTTCGCTTGGTGCTTTCTTTGTTACTTTGGCGCTATATCTGCTACAGCTGGTAATGTTCTTGCTTTTCCGTCTTTCCAAGCGGTCGCATGCCTTGACCTATCTGCCATCCATGCTACTCTTGGCAGTGATTTCAGATTTTAACTTTACCAGTGACCTAAGTTACTCTTTGGGAAGTTGGAAGTGGCTGATTCCTTTAGTGCTTATTTTCTGGGGAGGATGTGTGTGGGTATCCAAACAGATGCTTTCTTTTGAGAACCATAACAACGTGAACAATGCTTACTTCTCGCGCGATGTTTCACAGAATATCCTTATCATGCTTGTGATGATGCTGTTTGTGACACTCAGTACCAACACCAATGCTGTACTCCATTATCAGGCTCATGCAGAAACTTCGTTGTTGCATGGTGACGACGATGAAGCGCTGCGTGTGGGCAGTCAATCGCTCGAGACCAATACTAGTCTGACGATGCTTCGGGCCTTTGCCCTTTCACGAAAAGGCGAGATGGGAGAGCACTTGTTCGAGTATGCTTTAGAAGGCAAGAGTAAGGATCTGTTACCCTTGAAGGACAGTCATAGCCGCTTGTTGATGATGTCTGCAGATACTATCTACAAACATCTTGGTGGCAGACCGAAGAGACCCATAGATGTGTGGCAGTATCTAAACGCACTTGAGCGCGATTCATTTGCTACGCGTGCTGTCGCTGATTATGTGCTTTGCGGTTATCTGATGGACAAAAATCTGAAGAGTTTTGTACATGCGCTGCCTCGCTATTACGAAATTTCAGATTCTGTCAGTTTGCCACGCCATTATCAAGAGGCTTTGGTCCTGTATTGCTCTATCCAAGGAGATACGGCAGTTGCCCATCTGGATTCAGTGGTTTACGAACGCTGGACGTCAATACGTGATTTGAAGAAACAGATTCCCAGCCAGTCTGCACGCCGCCTTCGTGCTCTGGAACGGCATCGTGGGTCTTATTTCTATTATTATCTTTACCAATAGATGATGACAGCTGCTGTGATGCCACGTGCATAGTGAGGCTTTACAGCGTTAAGTCATACATATTGTAGGGCTGCTGATGTCTGAGAAACACGAGATGATGTTGGACAAAAAAGAAAAAGGCTGGTTCGTTGTTTGAAGTGAACCAGCCTTTCTTTTTATGATAGGACGAATCTTATTCGATAACAATCAGTGCATCGTCTTCCATAACGCTTTCGCCAACCTTTACGCATATAGCAGTTACAGTACCAGCTTTCTCCGCTGTCAAGTTGTTGGCCATTTTCATAGCCTCGAGTACAACGACGGTATCGCCAACAGCAACCTGGTCGCCAACAGCAACCTTGATGTCAGTGATCACACCGGGCAGGGGAGCTTTTACAGCGTTGTTCTTGTTCACGGCCTTGCTGGTAGCTTCGCTGCCTTCTGTGGGTGCAGAAGGTGCCACTGCCGGTTTGCCGAGTACAGGCTTTTTCTTCTCAGGTTCGGCCTGTTTCTCAAGTTCAACTTTGTATTCTTCACCGTTTACTGTAACACATACGAGGTTGTCCTCAATGTCGCCAACAGCAACTTCATACTTTGTTCCGTTGATGGTGTACTTGTATTCTTTCATCTTTGTTTGATTCTTGATTTATGGATGTGCTGTCATTGTCTGTGCATAGCCATTCCACTGTGTGGGATGCTCAGCAATCGTAATGATGCCTGGCTCAATGTCGTGGACATTGTTGCCAAGGTGCTCGTGCAGAGCAAGTGCAATAGCAGCATATACTTCTTTATTCATAATTATCAATTGTCAATTATCAATTATCAATTACATAGGAATGTTGCCATGCTTCTTTGCGGGCAGAGCATCGCGTTTGGTTGCGAGCTGTGCCAGTGCGCGGCAGATGCGGAAACGGGTGTTGCGAGGCTCGATAACATCATCGATGTATCCATACTTCGCAGCCTGATAAGGATTAGCGAAGAGCTCGTTGTACTCATCCTCCTTCTCGGCGATGAAGGCCTTAACGTCTTCGCCAGCTTCCTTTTTAGCCTTAGCTTCCTTAGCATATAGCACAGCTGCGGCACCAGAGGCACCCATAACAGCAATCTCGGCAGAAGGCCATGCGTAGTTCAAGTCGGTGTGCAGCTGCTTAGAACCCATCACGATGTGTGAACCACCATATGACTTACGCAGTGTTACAGTAATCTTGGGAACAGTAGCTTCACCGTAGGCGTAGAGCAGCTGAGCGCCATGAAGGATGACTGCATTGTACTCCTGACCAGTACCAGGCAAGAATCCAGGCACGTCAACGAACGATACAATAGGAATATTAAAGGCATCGCAGAAGCGTACAAAGCGTGCACCCTTACGAGAAGCGTTCACGTCGAGTACGCCAGCATAGCAAGAAGGCTGGTTGGCAACTATACCTACGCTCTGGCCGTTGAAGCGTGCAAAACCAACAATGATGTTCTTGGCGAACTTAGGCTGAACCTCAAAGAACTCTCCGTTATCAACAACAGCACCGATTACCTTGTACATATCGTATGCCTCGTTGGGATTCTCGGGGATAATCTCGTTGAGCATGTCCTCCATGCGGTTGATTGGATCATCGCACTTCTTGCGAGGAGCAACCTCCATATTGTTTGAAGGAATATATGAAAGAAGAGTCTTGATCATCTGCAGACCTTCCTCCTCTGTCTTTGCGGTGAAGTGTGTTACACCCGACTTGGTGGCGTGAACACTGGCACCTCCCAGGTGCTCTTGGTCGATGTCTTCGCCCGTAACGGTCTTAACCACCTTAGGACCGGTAAGGAACATGTATGAAGTACCTTCCATCATCAGGGTGAAGTCGGTCAGTGCGGGGCTGTAAACAGAACCACCAGCGCAAGGACCGAAGATGCCGCTAATCTGTGGAATAACACCTGATGCCAGAATGTTGCGCTCGAAAATTTCGGCAAAACCTGCCAAAGAGTTGATGCCTTCCTGAATACGTGCACCACCCGAGTCGTTGATTCCGATAACAGGCGCACCCATCTTCATGGCCATATCCATGACTTTGCAGATCTTCTGACTCATTGTTTCAGAAAGAGAACCTGCATGAACGGTAAAGTCTTGTGCAAATACATATACCAGACGTCCGTCAATAGTACCTGATCCAGCTACGACACCATCGCCCAAGAACTGCTTTTTCTCCATACCGAAGTTATGACAACGATGTTCTTTGAACATGTCGTACTCTTCAAAAGAGCCTTCGTCGAGAAGCATTTCGATGCGCTCGCGTGCTGTATATTTACCACGGTCGTGTTGCTTTTGAATGGCTTTCTCACCACCACCGAGACGAGCTTGCTCGCGTTTCTCGATGAGTTGTTTGATCTTTTCTAATTGCTTGCTCATAATTTATTAATGTTCACAAAGTTCTGTCAATATACCACAGGTTGATTTGGGGTGGAGAAAGGCGATGTTTAGGTTCTCAGCACCTTTTCGTGGTGTCTGATCAATGAGTCGTACACCTTTCTCGCTTACTTCTGCCAGTGCGTTGGCAACGCCATCTTCTACGCAGAATGCTACATGATGAACACCCTTGTTCCCCTTGTCGAGCCATTTCTGAATGGTGCTCTCGGGTGATGTGGGCTCAAGCAGTTCCAGCTTTACCTCGCCACATTTTAAGAATGCAGTTTTCACTTTTTGGTCCTCAACGGTCTCAATGTTGTAGCACTTCAAACCCAGCACGTTCTCAAAGAATGGCAGGCTTTCTTCAATGCTTTGTACAGCAATGCCCAGATGCTCAATGTGTGAAATTCTCATAATCGTATCAATTAGATTAATAATTCGTGGCACAAAGGTACAAAAGATAAATGAATTTCTGCTTTTTTTTGGTCTTTTTTATAAAAAAAAGAGAGATTATTGCATGTTACGAGCAATAATCTCTCTTGGTATAGCATATTAGGACATTTCCTTATTTTTACTCTTTGTTGCGATAAACCTTTTCGCTATCGTTGTCTAAATACCAGAAGATGGTCTGGTCGTCGGTCTGAACCCACTCGGTAAACATGCTGTATGCATCCTTGATGCAAATTGTTTCTAAGGGGTATTCAAAGTTCATGGGAACGATGATTGCATAGGGAGGTTCACCAGGTGTTGTTGGAACAGAGATCGTTTTGCCTGTTGAAAGGTTATTCACTGTGATGGTCTTCAAGAAGTCTTCGATGCTCATGTCTGAGGCAACCGTGAAGTCTTCGGTGATTGGCTCAAATGTATCCTGACTCAATTTGGTGTTGATAAATGTAGAACCAGGTGCAACATTAAAGAGCTCGTGAACCTCTTTACTTGTCAACTTGGCATCGTCGTAGCCAGGAATCTGTAGTTGCAGCAGGTCGTCGGCACCACTTGCCACGAGGCTCAGTCTGATGGTGGTCTCGTTGACGCGTGAAGCCTGCAACACAATGTCGTTCATGTCGTAATCGGCAGAAGCCAGACGGTCTTCGAAACACATGGTGTAGAGTGATGCTTCCGGATTCTGAGGCTCGTCGATGGTCGAGGCACCCTGAGATACTTCCAGAATCATGTCGCAGAAGTTGCAGTCAGATCCGTCCTCAAAGCAGAGGTATGTACGGTCGTTGGCGCTGAAGACTGCGATACGTGGGCTGTCGAACTGCATGCCGTTGGTCGTCTTACCATAGCGCAGATCGTCTTTGGCATTGGGGTCGTTCTTTCTGATGGTTGCTGCCAATTTGGTGTCGATGGCACTCAGGTAGTGACCATGTAAGTGGTTCACCTCTACGTTCAAACGACCGTCGCCATAGGTGCAACCGCTGGTGCAGTCCTGTTCTGTCTTGCCGGCGTAGCCCTTTCTGTTCAGGAAACCAATCTTATAGCCCTTGGGGATGGCCAACTCGGCAGATGCTGTTGTACCGTTTGTCGGTGCTCCGTCACCATAGTAGGGGAGCAGATAGGCTTTATCTCTGAAGAATTTTGTTTTATTGGCCTGACCTTTCATGGCCTTGAACTTTGGCAGAGCCTTAATATAGTTGGCTTCCTGCTCAGAGGTCATGCCTGCAGTCTTGGCAGGGTTGAAATAGTAATAGTAAATATTATTGTTGTTGCCTTCAGTGGTTCCCATCTGAACGGGTGTTACAATTAGGGGCGTTCCATCGCTGATGAGGTAGTTGTTGTTGATGATAAAGTGATCATTGCCCTCAGCAATGAGTTCCCAGTTGTTGCTTCGTCCGTTGGTGGGGTGCAGACCGCCCGTCTTCTGGAGGTATGCATCGCAGATGGCCTGGACTGTTGACATATCGACGGTCTCTTTAATATCTTTATAGATGCCATTCTCTGTGATATTCCAGCTTCCATCGGTCTGAGCCTGTGGAGACCAGAGACGGTCGTTGACCCATGAAGCGTCGTACAGATTCATGTAATAGAAATCGTTGGTACCATCGTTCACCATAATCTGATGTGTCTCGCTAGCGAGGGTAGCCTCGGCACGAAGCGCATTGAAAGATTTGATGGGATCGCCAAGTACGATAGAGCTAGCTGCGGGGTATGCACTCTCAGCAGCACGAGCTCTGCGTGATTCGGCAACTTCGCCGAAGTCAACTTCGCTATCTTCCAGTCCGAATGACTGTACGTAGTATACTCCTTTATCGTTGATACAAGCGGCAATCAGTCTTTCGTAAACGTTAGGGGCATCATATTTCAATGTCACGTAACGTCCGTTGACGATTTCTGCTTCGTTCAGTACTTTTGCATTAGGATTGCCGAAAGGTGATTCTGTCAAAATCTGAACCTTTACGATGTTGTTGAGAGGGGCATTAGCGATAATTCTCACTGAGCCTTGGTTAATAGAACTCCAATCTTGTCTAACAATTTGTCCTAAAACGTCTTCTGCATTTTGTTTGATAGCCTTGCTGTCATCACCATTGTAGAGATTTTTTTCGTGGTCAATACAGCTAGTTAAAGTTAAACAAGTAACTGCAAGTAAAGATAATAACTTTTTCATATTTTGGTTATCGTTTATAATGTCTTTGCACCGTTAATGACTATTTAGAAAGTCCTTGTTATTTTATAATAATGGTGCAAAATTACAAAAAAATACTGAAACCCAAGCGCATTTTTTTGTTTTTTTTTATTTGTGGGTTAATTTGTTGATATTGTGAGTTGTACGAATTACAACTCTACAATGATCTTGCCGTTAATCTGGCGCCCGGTCAGATAGTTGGGTACAGCCCATTGCCTGTTGGTGACATCGGTGACCCAATAATAGCTGTTTACGTTGGAAATGCCAAATAAATTCAGGCAGTCAACACCCAGCCAGATACGCTTGATTCCGAATTTTTTTGTTTCGGATTCTGAAGGCTGATAGGCCAAATAGCTCATACCGATGTCTGCTCTTTTGTACGCAGGCGCCCTGAAACTCTGGGTAGTGATGCCGCGATGGGGTGCACCAAAAGGCAGTCCGTCGGCATAAGCCAGCTTAAGTGTCATTTTCCAACGTGTAGTACCCGGGAAATAGTCAGTGAAGTGTAGGTTTAGTGCGTAGCGTTGATCGGTAGGCATTGGAATCCATTGCCCATTCATTTTTTGTTGCGTACGCATCAGCGAGAGGCTAACCCATGAGTCGGTGCCAGGGACAAACTCGCCATAGAGTTTTAGGTCCAAACCTGCGGCATATCCCGAACACATGTTTTGGCCGTAATATGTAGTCTTCACGTTTTGCACGTTGTAAGGAATCAGGTTGGCAAGTGCCTTGTAATAGATTTCTGCACTGAACTTATATGGCAGGTCTTTCATCTTAAATCGGTAGTCCATTGCGCCAATCATCTGGAACGACCGCTGACTCTTAATATGCTTGTTGAGCGTCACTTTCGTTATACCGCCAACTGCTGTTGTGTCGCGAAACTCCTTGTAGAATGGTGCTTGATAGTAGATGCCAGTGGCCAATCGGTAGGTGATGTCTGGGTTTGACGCAGGCACCAATGCTAGTGATGCTCTGGGAGAAACAAGTGTTTCCTTATTGAACGACCAGTTGGCAAAGCGGATGCCGTAGTTTAATGTGAAGAAATTGTTGCCGTTATGCCAGCGGAAGACGTCTTGCACGTAGCCTTCGATGCGTGTGGAGTGCATGTCGTTCTTTGACGAAAGTGTGTAGATGAGGTCCAGTCGGTTGCTGGTGTGGGGGATTGAATAGCCGCTTGAGTCGCGCATCTCGTATTCGCGACTTTGCTCTTTCAGGTGCTCCCACTTTATCACCAGTCCACCTTCAATCTCATGTTGCTTTAATTTTCGGTTGACCATCAGCTTCACACTTTGAACGTTGGCCGTAAGATAGTTGCGTGCATGCTCGGCATAAGTTCCTACGCCCAGTTGCTCTGCACTCTGAGCATCGTTCAGCCAGTATTGTCCTTGTATGTCGTAGGCTTCCTGTTCTTTAGTGTGAAAGGCCGACCAAAGCAATTTTATGCTCAGAGAGTCGCTGATGTGGCGGGTGACAGACGCAGCACCAAAGAGTGTGCGGAAGATGTCTTTCTCTTGACCATCAAAGTACACCTTGAATGATTTGGCCGACTGCATCGTGCCAAAACTCGTTTCTCGATCGTGGGGCTTGAAGTTATAATGGTTTTCTGAGATGTTGCCCAGCAAGTCGAACGACCATCGTTTGTTTGGGTTGTAGGTCATGTATGACTGATAGTCAAGCTGGTTCGGTCTGTATTCTCCGGTCGTTTCCAACGTTCCTAGTAAGTACCTGTTCGTCTTATATCGCAGGCCGTGGCTCATGGAAAACTTCTTGTTCGACATACCCACATAGGCACTTGCGCCGAGAAGCGAAGCCATTGCCGTTGCTTCAAATGCCTTGGGACGTTTGTAGGTGATGTCCAGCGCACTGGACATTTTGTCGCCATACTTGGCAGAGAAGCCGCCTGACGAGAAACCAATCTTCTCGACCATGTCGGGATTGATAACAGAAAGTCCTTCCTGTTGGCCGCTTCTGATGAGCAAGGGACGGTAGATTTCAATGTTGTTGATATACACAGAGTTCTCGTCGAATGAGCCTCCTCTGACGTTGTATTGGCTCGAGAGCTCGTTGTGTGTTGAGACGCCGGCCTGCTGCTGTATCAGTTCTTCGACGGCATTGCCCGTAGCTGACGGTGTGGCTTTCAGTTCTTTAGCATCGATTTCCTGCATCTGTGTGGTCTGTCGGCGTCGCTCGGTGATCACCACCTCGCTGAGTTCCTGCATGGGCGACATCTGTATTTGCAGCGTCTGTGTGGTGCGTGGGTTTCTCAGGGTCCTGGTGCGGGTCTTGTAGCCAATCATCGAGAAACGTATCTCGACAGAGTCGGCCGTCTGCAGCTTCATATTGAATTCGCCTTTGAGGTCGGTCATCGTCACCTTAGCCTGTCTGGGACAAGCCACGGTAGCAAATTCAAGGGCATTGCCATCTTCGTCGGTCACACGACCTTTCAGGGTGAAAGATTGTGCCACGACGACACTACTCATCATAAGCATGACGAGCATAGAGATGATAGATGTGCATGTTGAATTCATCTTTCTTATAACGTAGAAAATCTTGTTTTATTATAGAACGTAGGGATTTTAGATGAAAAGTGGCACTTTGCCTCCGTCAAACCAGTGCTTTAGTCTAAGCAATGTGCCACTTTACTATCGCCAAAGCATAGTAAGGGATTAGAATCCAGAGAGGGGCGCTTTTAAAGTCTAAAAGCACGTGTTCTAAAGTCTTGAAGAGGCGTTTCTAAAGTCTAAAACCAAAGCTTTCATTTCTGGTCTAGCCCCTGGATACTCTACATCCAGCCCTTAGAACGACCGCATCCAGGGGCTAAAACGACTCGTTCCAGGGGCTGGATGCGCCACATCTAGGGGCTGGACGGACATCAAAAGTAAAGCTATTGCAACGCAAAAGCGAAACTATAACAAGACGAAAGCAGCACAATAACGCAACTTTCTGAGACCTTTCGTGTTTTCAGTTTGTGTTTATTGAACAAAAACCGAGAAGACCCCTTTGTGAGCCAGAAATCTCTGTCGAGATTTTCATGTTGTCAGTGGTAATCCTTCTTGTGAACAAGTTCACATCAGGCTTCCCACAGACACCATGCCCCCTTCGGGGTTTCTGTCTCACAAAGGAAAAACCACGGACCTTCGGTCCTGAAAACCAATGGGGGAACTCCACCCCGGTCCTCCAGAGGGAGGGAGACATCCTGTTCTTTTTCTATCTGATCTCTACTTTATTGATTTCAATCTAAAGAATCTGCTGAGCCTTTACTGAAATAACAAAAAGCGCAAATAAAGGATTACCCTATGATTTTTCGCTTGAGCCCTATGGTTGTCATTCCTTGTATAAGATTGATAACAAGCGGTTTATCCAACCC
This sequence comes from Prevotella sp. E13-17, assembly GCF_022024035.1. Lineage (NCBI taxonomy): Bacteria > Pseudomonadati > Bacteroidota > Bacteroidia > Bacteroidales > Prevotellaceae > Prevotella > Prevotella sp. E13-17. The sequence goes on along the minus strand of NZ_CP091787.1, from coordinate 2,235,768 downwards.
GTCGAAACATGGAACCAGCGATAGGTTGAGGTGGGCTTTCCACCAAAACGCAGGATGAAGTCACGGTAGCGATTCTTCTTGAATGGCAGACCTACGTCCAAAAAGAACATGTGCTCGTAGCCCATTCGGTGGGCATCTTTCAGAGCGTGCCAGATAGTGATGATGTCGGGATGGACAAAGGCAAACGACTTTCGACGGAATGCCGAGAACCACAAGTAGGCTTGCTGCTGACTGAAAAACACGACAGAACAGCCGATGATGTGCTGGTGATAGCGTGTGATATAGAGACGACAAGCCTCGTGGTTGATGAGGTTGCAAAAAAACGAGTCTTCGGGGATATAGCGCTTGGGCTTCAGCCAGTGGTGGCGCCGTAAGAGCTTTGAAAAGGCCTTGAAGTCGGCTTCGGTCCTCACGACGTCAGTCTCCACACCGCGTTTATAGATTTGCTCTATGCGTTTCTTCATGCGTTCGCTGAGTCGCTCTTCTGGTGTGCGTGAGTGTAGCGAGTTGTGAATGCTCATCCATCTGACGGGAAAGTAGCCTGCCTCGCGAAATTGTCGGTAACCAAACATTTTCTCGCGCAGATTGCTTACCTCTACATACAGAATACGTCGGCCAAGCATGCTCGTCAGTTTCTTCAGCATCATCCCAAACAAAGTGGTACTTTGGTCGGCAAAGTCGGGGTGATAAACGCCTTCGCCCAGTATGCGGCAGTGCCGATAGAGATAGGGCGGAAACCAAGAACAGCGAAAGCGCACGATACCAAGCATCTGAGCCACCACGGTGCCGTCTTGTCTTTCGACGGTGACCATATACGGACGTTGACGACGACTTGATTCGGCAAGCGTGAAAAATGTCTTGCTGTGGAAGATGTTTTTCTCTTCCAAACTATCGGGCAACATGTCACCGCTGGTATATATTCTGATGTTTAATTCGTTCATCGCGGGCAAAGATACGAAATAATTCTTAATTCGTCATTCTCGTTTCGTAATAATTTAGTAACTTTGCCGAAAAATGTAAATCTATTTAAAATGACAGAATTTAAGACCTTGGCGCAGATGCGTCGTTCGCATCGCAAGTTTACAAGTGAGGAAATTGATGCCGAAGATGTAAAGCTCATCCTCAGAGCAGCACTCATGTCGCCCACATCTAAAGGCCAGCGTGCCTGGGAATTTGTGGTTGTTGATGACAAGTTGGACCTGGAGAAACTTTCAGATGCCAAAGCAATGGGAGGTCAGTTCTTGAAGGATGCCCCTCTGGCTATCGTTGTTTTGGGCGACCCCATGGCTAATGATTGCTGGATAGAGGACGGTTCTATAGCTGCCATCTCTATGCAGTATCAGGCTGAGGAGTTGGGACTGGGATCGTGCTGGGTGCAGATGCGCGGTCGTGGACTAAGTGATGGAACCAGTGCCGACACCGTTATCCGAGGCATTCTTGATATTCCTGAGAACCTCTCTGTGCTCTGTGTGTTGGCTGTGGGACATAAAGCCGATGAGCGTCAGCCGCAGAACGAGGATAAGTTGAAGTGGGAACGCGTTCATCTGAATAAGTATTAAGTCATGGACATCGTCTTTATAGGTGCAGGAAGGCTGGCCACCAACATGGCACAAGCTTTGTTTCAAAAGGGCCATCGCATACTGACGGTTTACAGTCGGACGATGACCTCTGCCCAGCAGTTGGCAGAGAAGGTGGAAGCTGTGGCCACTTGCGATTTGCAATCATTGCCCCAAAGGGCCGATGCGTTCATCTTTTCGGTGAAGGATGCCGTTCTTGGACGGTTGATTGCTGACTTGCAAAAGGGACGTGAAGAAGTGGCTTTCTTTCACACGGCTGGCTCCGTAACCATGGAAGTCTTCGGGCAACACCCGTGTCATGGTATTATCTATCCGATGCAGACGTTCTCAAAAGAAAGACTGGTGGATTTCTCGCGTGTTCCTATATTTATAGAAACTAACAATGATAGAAGTCTTCTGCTTGCCGAAGCCCTGGCTTCGTCCATCAGTCAGCACATCTATCAACTGTCTTCTGAGGAGCGCCGATACCTACATTTAGCCGCCGTCTTCGCCTGCAATTTTGCCAATCATTGCTATGCGTTGTCGGCCGAGATACTGAAAAAGCATGGGTTGCCGTTTTCAGTGATGTTGCCTCTTATCAACGAAACGGCACAAAAGGCTAACACAATGGACCCAGTGGAGGCACAGACGGGGCCTGCTGTGCGTTATGACGTCAATGTGATTGAGGCACAAAAGGAATTGCTTGCAGACAATCCCGATATGCAGGAAATATATGAATTAATGAGTAAAAGTATTCATCTCTTGGCGAAATGATCAACTACGATTTAACAAAGATAAAAGCCATCATCTTCGACATTGATGGCGTACTTTCGGCAGAAACCATCACGTTAGCTCCCGATGGTCTGCCACAACGAACCGTCAACATCAAGGATGGCTATGCCATACAGTTGGCCGTCAAACTAGGACTTCACATCGCAATCATGACAGGCGCCAACGTTGACGCTATCCGAGTGAGGTATGAAGGACTTGGAGTGAAAGATGTGATGATGGGCTGTGCCGTGAAGATCACTACCTATGATGCATTTCTGAAGAAGTATCAACTGACAGATGAGGAAGTGATGTTTATGGGAGATGATATCCCCGATTTAGAAGTGTTGCGCAGAGTGGGGTGCCCCGTATGTCCGCACGATGCTTGTCAGGAGGTGCGCGAGGCTTGTATCTATGTCAGTGACCGAAAAGGTGGCTACGGGTGTGGTCGCGATGTCGTTGAACAAACCCTGCGTGCCCAGGGCAAATGGCTGATGGATGAAAAAGCCTTTGGATGGTAAAAAGAAAGAATATGTTTGAGAATCTGCAGAAATATCATATCGTGTTGGCGAGCAACTCGCCTCGCCGACGAGAACTTTTAGGGGGCTTAGGGCTTCCTTTCGAAGTGAAAGTGCTGAAAGATATTGATGAGTCCTACCCACCAACGCTGCCCGTTGGCGAGATTGCTCAATATATCTCCAATAAGAAAGCAGAGGCTTATCAGGCGGTCATGGCACCTGATGATCTGATTATAACGGCCGATACGGTGGTTATAGCTGGTGATGAGGTTATGGGAAAACCTCATGACGCCTGTGATGCTCGTCGCATGCTGCATAAGCTGAGCAACTGCTCTCATCAAGTGACAACTGGTGTTTGCCTGATGACAAATGAGAAGAAACGCAGCTTTTCAGTGACGACGGATGTCACTTTCAAGCAACTGTCAGATGACGAAATCAATTACTATGTAGAGAAATATCGCCCCTTTGACAAAGCTGGTGCTTATGGAATACAGGAGTGGATTGGCTATATTGGAGTCACAGGTTTGAGTGGAAGCTATTTCAACGTTATGGGCTTGCCTGTTCAGCGCATATATACAGAATTGGAATCTTTTTAGAACTATTTTCCGTTATTAACAAAAAAAGTTGTGAAAAGTTTTGGTTTTGTAGAATATATTTGTAACTTTGCAATCGATAACTAGTAATTTTAATCTATATTTATCATTTTCCAAAGTTTTTAAAAAGAAGGAACCCGTTCGTGAGAATAGGTTCCTTTTTTTGTTGAAATAAAGTATATTTCCTGCTGTGTAAACTACTCATCACCGTATTCGGAGATGTTCTCTGCTTCCTCGTCGGCATCGCCACTACCCAAATCCATCATGGTAGAGTAGTTCTCTTCGGTGATGTCGTCATCATCGGGATCAGAGATTTCAATGTCGTCTTCGTCGGGCTTGTTGTAGTTGTCTTCGATTTCCACATCAGCATCATCGTCTTCATCATCCATACTTGATGATGCAAACTTCATGCGGGGCTTCTCGCTTTCTGGCTTAGCCTTGGCAAAAATGGCTTCTATCCATGTGCCTTTGGCTACTTCCAGGACTTCAAAACCGTCTTCAACCTTCTTTTCGTACATGCCACCCTTTTTGTGCAGACGATCTTTAGGAAGTGTGGTCGTAGAGATGTCAAAGCCGCTTTCAATGATGTCTTTGATACTTTGTGAAAGAGAATCCCAACCGCCACCAAAGTTGCGGTCCAACACTTCGATAAGTTTGGTAGCTGAGATGTGGCGGATATTCTCGTAAGTAAGATCAGTTACACGCATGATAGGACGCTTCTTGATAGCCCATGTGACCTTTGCATTATCGTCCAGTTTTACTTGACCGACTTTATATCCCAGCTTTTCGAATTTAGTCTTGACAAGATCTGAATCGCTGTTGATCTCTTCAATCATAAATGCAGAACGGATAATGTCAACATAATGGCGTGCGTTGTCTTTCACTTCAGCGTCTTTTTCAGCTCCTTCCCACAAACGGAAGATGTCATTCTCCTGTATGTCCCACACACTGCTTTTGGTCAGTGTCTTGAGCGTAAGTGCTTTTTTATTAGTCTGTTGCTCCATAGAAAATTAGTGCATTTGCTTGTTTATGGTGCAAAGATACGAAATTATTCTTAATTCATAATTCATAATTCGCAATTATTTTCTATCTTTGCATCGAAAATATGGCAGAACCATTAGCAGAAAGACTAAGGCCGCGAACGTTGGATGACTATATCGGTCAGCAACACTTGGTGGGCGAAGGGGCTGTTCTTCGAAGAATGATTGACTCGGGGCACATCTCTTCTTTTATTGTGTGGGGGCCTCCGGGAGTAGGCAAAACAACGTTGGCTCATATCATTGCCAATAAGTTGGATACTCCTTTTTATACCCTATCAGCAGTGACAAGTGGCGTAAAGGACGTTAGGGATGTCATTGAAAAGGCTCAGAAAGGTCGCTTCTTCAATGAGGCTTCACCTATTTTATTTATTGACGAGATACACCGTTTTTCAAAATCTCAGCAAGATTCTCTGTTGGGTGCTGTCGAACGGGGCATTGTCACGCTGATAGGCGCCACGACAGAGAACCCGTCTTTTGAGGTCATCAGGCCCTTGTTGTCGCGTTGTCAGCTATACATTTTGAAGTCGCTTGGTAAGGAAGACCTTCTGAAACTGCTGAATCGCGCTATCACGACCGATGTGATTCTCAAGGAACTCAAAATAGAACTGAAAGAGACTGATGCACTTTTGAGGTTTAGTGGAGGCGATGCTCGTAAGCTGCTGAACATTTTGGAACTGGTTGTAGAGAGTGCTAAGGCAACTGCACATTCAGCATCATCGGAGATTATTATCACAGATGATTTCGTGGTTTCATGTCTCCAACAAAATCCTTTGGCTTATGATAAAGACGGTGAGATGCATTATGATATCATTTCAGCCTTTATTAAAAGTATAAGGGGAAGTGATCCTGATGCTGCCTTATACTGGATGGCGCGTATGATAGAGGGTGGAGAAGACCCTCAGTTTATTGCTCGAAGACTGGTGATATCTGCTGCCGAGGATATTGGACTGGCTAATCCAAACGCTCTGCTTTTGGCCAATGCTGCTTTTGATGCAGTGATGAAAATTGGTTGGCCTGAAGCTCGTATTGCTCTTGCTGAATGTGCGGTCTATTTGGCGACTTCGCCAAAAAGTAACTCGGCCTATCTGGGTATTGATAGGGCTTTGTCTTTAGTGCGTGAGACAGGTAATCTGTCAGTCCCGTTGCCTCTAAGGAATGCTCCAACAAAATTAATGAAAGAGCTTGGTTATCATGATGGCTACAAATATCCTCATGATTATCCTGGTCACTTCACAGAGCAGCAATATATGCCTGACGAATTAGTCAATCAGCGGTTTTGGCATGGGCAACATAATCCTGCAGAGGAGAAACTCTATCAGAGAATGGTAAATTATTGGGGAAAACGTTTTGAAGATTAGTTTAGATGAATCAGGAATTCTTGATAAGCATCATTGAAATGCTTGGTACTTTTGCTTTTGCAATTTCAGGCATTCGTCATGCGGCAGCAAAACATTTTGATTGGTTTGGTGGATACGTTTGTGGTATTGCTGTTGCTATAGGTGGCGGAACAATTCGTGATGTATTGCTTGGTGCTACACCGTTTTGGATGACTACCCCAATTTATATGATCTGCACGGCCGTCGCTTTGTTGACAGTTGTTTTTATGGGAAAATGGATGGAACCGCTGAAAAATGCATGGTTCGTTTTTGATACGTTTGGACTGGCGCTATTCACGGTTGCCGGAATTCAAAAGAGTCTTGCTTTCGGACAACCTTTTTGGGTGGCTGTCATTATGGGATGTATCACGGGTGCTGCTGGTGGCGTCATCCGCGATGTACTCCTGAACAATGAGCCTGTGATATTCCATAAGGAGATATATGCCATGGCTAGTGTGCTGGGTGGTATCGTTTATTGGATTGGATTGGAGACAGGCCTGTCTGTTGGCGTAACGGCTATCGTAAGTTTCGTACTGACTTGCGTGGTTAGATTCCTGGCAGTTCGCTACCATATCTCGCTGCCAATCCTTGCCTCAGAAGATGCTAAATCATAGAAGGTCTTAGTCATGGGGGACCGCTTTTGGGGTGGTATCATGGCATTTAGTGGCAGTTCTGCCAAAAAATAATAATTAATTTGGATAATTACGATAATTCCTATATCTTTGCAACTAGAAATAATAAAACTAAAACTATCAATTCTCTTATACAATGAAGAAAGTTCTGTTTCGTGGGGTGTTGTTGGCATTTGCCTTCGTCCTTACTACCAGTTTGACCGTATGGTCGGCAAACAAAAAAACTAGCGTTTCGCAAGTGACAACTTCGATATCTTTAACGGATGATGTTGATTATATCGTGTCATCGGCAACCCCATTTGGAAATAATGGTGTAGTGAATATAGTCAATACAGAGCATGCCGTTCTCATATTAGATGCAGTGAAGCCTTCTGCAGCTCTTACACTGCTGAGTAATCATGTGCAGATAAATGGACAGCGTGCTGTTTATAATTCTAACTGTCAGGTGAAGATCTATAATCGAGGTTGTATCATTTTACCTTATGCTAGCAACTTTAAACCACTGACAGTATATTCCGAACCAGATTTCTTGGGTGAGTCATGCAGCGATTTTGGCTTGGAGAGTGCTGGCGGTTTCATGAACACTCTGACCGAGGCAAAGCTGAACAACAGAATCCGTTCTTTCAAGTTGAAACGTGGATATATGGTGACCTTTGCCAACGGAAAAGGCGGACGGGGTTATAGTCGTTGTTTCATTGCTGCCGATAAAGACTTAGAAATAGCTAATATGCCTGCAGTCTTGGATCGCAGTATTTCTTCATATCGTATTTTTAAATGGTATGACACGGGTAAACAAGGGCTGGCCAATGATACACGTGCTAATTCTGTTGAAGCGTTGAATGTCACCAGTTGCTACTCGTTTGGTCTTGGTGAGAATCGAGGCATTGACTGCGAGTGTGTGCCTCACCACATCTATGAAGACTGGCCTTCTGCGGCAGCGTGCGGATCGGTATCGTATTCACCGCATATGAAAACCAATAACGAGCCTGGTAATAGTGCCGACGATACTCCTCAGACGGTTCAGCAAATTTTGAATAACTGGGAAAACCTGATGCGTACTGGTATGCGCCTATGTTCTCCATCGTCTCATGATGGCAGTCTAAATCATTTGCGCGAGTTCATGGATAGTATAGATGCCCGTGGCTGGCGCTGCGACATTATTGACTTGCATTGCTACTGGCCAGAGTCTAGTTTCAATGAATGGAGCTTTAAGACACAATGGGTTGATCGCTATCATCGACCAATCTGGATTTCAGAATGGGTTTGGGGCGCATCGTGGAATAATAATGGCGCCTTTGCCAGTGGAGTGACGGAGGCTCAGAATGCAGAGGCTATCAAGCGTATTTGTGGCAACCTGAACAATTGGGATTACATTGAACGTTACTATTATTGGAACAGTGAGCGTGACCCATCCAAAATCATGAGAGACAATTTCTCCTTGACTGCTGCGGGTCAGTATTATGCCACCATCAACTCTGGCGTAGGCTATAACGGTAAGTACGACTATGCTCCAAAAGTTGTTAAGCAGCGTACTCCGTCTGGTTTCACCCTTGAGTTTGATAACAAGACAAAGGTTGCTACACTGAAGTGGCACGATTATAATGGTGAGATGAATGGCGGCATCTATGTAGAGCGTCGTGTGAATTCATCGGCCAAGTGGGAGACGTTTGCAGAAATTCCCATGGAGGAAAGTGCTGCCGACTATACTTATGAGGATAAAAACTCAGGCATTGGCTATCAGTATCGTGTGCTTGTGGTTGATGGAAATGGCGACGAGCGCAGAACCAATCAGATCACAGCTGCTGCAAAAGAGGTCCAGGCTGGTGATGCTATTGAGATTAATGGTGCCACCAAGTATCTGGGCGGTAACGTTTTCAAAAACGGCAACTTCATGATGGGACTTACTGGATGGACTAACGGCGCAGGCGAACCTCTCGCAGCTCCTTATTTTCAAGTCATTGAAAAAGGTGGTTTTAACGGATATCCTTATTTGCAGTGTTATGGCGATGGTGATGATGTAAGCGAAATGTCTATTCGACAGGTTGTGGATATTAAACCAAATACGGACTATTTTTTTACTGGAGCTGTATGCAATAATGTTAATCTGTTGAACTATGTGTATGGCTCTAATGATGGCATTAGCAGAGATAAAAACCTTAGTAACCTCTATAACACGACAGGTACTTGGCTTATGCAGTCTAAAACATTTAATTCTGGTACATATTCTAAAGCTATATTCTCATGCCGACAGTTGGGGGCAAAATCACAGTTTGGCAATCTTTACCTGGGCAATTTGTTTGATTCTTATGAAGAGGCAGTAGTAGATGGCATATCCTGTGTTCGCCAGTCCATTCAGCTTTTCCAGACTTATAACACAAAATACCCGTTCCTGAATGGCGAATTAGCACAGAAGGCGACAGCTGTTACGGGGAATGATGCTGAAGCACTTGCTGCTCTTCAGACGTTGTTGGACCAGACCTTTAAGGCGTATTCATATTTGGATGAGTATGCAAGGAAGAAGCAGTTGTGGCGCAGTTATGCCGAATTGGAATTGCCTGGTAGTGAAGACCTGAAGCAGTTGCTTTTGCAGTTTGATAGTGCAACATCTATCGAATCCATTGCGAATACTTACCCTCAACTTGTGGAGGCCGTTGACGACTATTATCCACAGACTACTATAGCTGACGCAATTGTTTCTTCAGACTTTTCTACGTCTTCGGGATGGACTACGAAATGCGGTACGTACACAGCTGGCGACCAGCGTCTCAATAAAAAGAACGATATCACATTCTGGAATGCATGGTGGTCTGGGATAGATGCGTCAGAAGGCTCCGCTAAAAGTATGGCTATCAAACAGACAGTGGAACAACTTGACCACGGTTTGTATTCCTTGGAATGTAAGGCCTCTACAGAGCATTTCTGCCTGAGTGACCAGCATGGCTATCTAACAGATGGTAAAGTGACCGTATCGACACCAGCCCTGACTGCTGATTATTTTGACCTGCCAACCGTCAGTGATGAAGACCGCTGGCAATCTTTGTTGACAGCACCGTTGTATGTTCCAGATGATTCTGCATTGACCGTTGGGTTTGTCGGAACAAAAGAGGGTGCCGTCAACGGAGCATGGCGTGCTTTGGGAGATACAAAGGCTGTGGGGGATAACCGTGAGGGCTGGTGGTGTGCCACCGATTTCGTCTTAAAGTTCCATCCTCTCTACCGCACAACAGTAGAACCAAACCAGTGGGCTGTCACTTGTCTGCCTTATGCTGTGAAAGCATATGGTGACGTGAAGTTTTATATGATTGGAGGTGTAACGTCCGATTTGAAAAATCTATGCCTGTATGAGGTTACAGAAGTACCAGCAGGTCTTCCTTTTATTTTCAAATCAGAAACGGCTGATGTGACTTTGTATGAGTATGGGCCCAAGATAAAAGAACCACAACTCGGGCAAGGAAACCTGTGGGGATACTTTAGGACTACTGCACGCGTTCCTAAGCAGCATTATTATTTGGATAATGGCATCTGGAAGAAAGTTGATGCGAATAACCGTCCCCGAATGAGTAGTTATACAGCAGTTCTTCTTCCTTTTGACGATTACTTGGCAAGTTATATCCCCAAGAAAGATACGTGGGATGGAGAGACCATGCCTATTGAAGGATTGACGGAAGCAGAATATGCACTTGCAATCAGCAATGTGACACTTTCTTCTCCTCAGATGGAAGATGGATTATATACCATCGACGGACGTAAGGTGAACTCGTCAAATATCACTCGCGGTATTTATCTGAAGGTTGAGAAAGGAAGTGTATTTAAGATCATCAAAAAATAAATAGACTAATGAAAACCAAGACCTACTTACTTACAGCCTGTCTTCTGACGTCTTCTTTGGCGATGGCGCAGGAGCGTTCGTCGTCAAGTATTAACTTGAAGACATTCAAGAAATCGGATATTAGCATGCCCATAGATGTCAAGGCAGAAGGAAAACGCTTCTCTCCAATATGGGGACTTGATTTGGCATGGATCAACGAACAAAATCTGCGTAAAGGACTCCGACATATGGGAGCTGAAAATGTTGGAATCGGTCGTACTTCTTTCCGTGTCTTCTCACCGCTGATCAATGATGAGTCATTGGCCAATGATCAGATTGATGGCTTGCGAGAACGTTCTATCCTGTTTGATATAGTACGCAAAGACCTGCCTTTGGTGATGAACTGTGACAATGGCTATCGGCCAAAGGATAGTACAGAGCCATTTGTTAATACCTACTATACGAGCAAAAACAAGATAGTAAACATTGATCATTGGGCTAAATGTATAGAGGCTCATGTGGCTTGGATGAAGGAAAATTCAACCCATCCCGTCATAGGAATATCACCTTTCAACGAACCTGACAATGCTTGGGAAAAGAACCTTACCGGAGAGATTCAGGGCAATCAGTCAGACGAGGCCAATGTGGCACAAAAGTTGAAAAGCTACGAGAGTCTGCAAGGCATTAAAATATGTGGTGGCAACACGTTGAATAATGACAATGCCATCAATTGGTATAATGCCGGTTCTAATGTTTATGACTGGGGTAACACCCACCAGTTAGCGGGGTCTATGAATAACTATATTAAGTTCTACGACCGCTTGATGAATGACGGTAAAGTGGGTTACAATGACGAAATGCATAATGTGGTTGAGGCGATGGTTGGTCTGGAACATGGTATGACCTATGGCATTTGGTGGGGTTTCGATAGTCGTGCTCGTGGTGAGTTCTGCGACATCTCTCGTCATGGACAACGTCTGGCTTATGCAGAACATCAGAACAACTGGACGGCTGCTTCTGTCTATAGACATGATGATGGGCGTGTGAAGGCCTTTATCGGTTCTTCAGAGCGTCAGGCGGCTACTACTTCCTATCAGTTCGTTTCGCCGCAGCGTGATCTTTATTTCGATGGTCAAGGTCCGCTTCGTACTTTCCGAATGGAAATACCTGGCGGTACAGGCTATCAGCAGGGACAAGTCAATGCCGAGCGCGTGATAGATATCACATGGGGTGAAGATGTTCAACCCGCTGCTATAGATGGTCAGTATCAAATAGTAAACGAAGGCACAGGACTTGCTTTGGCTGCGATGGGAAGTAATATCGTAGTTCAGAAATACGAGAAACTTGCATTGCAGAAGTGGAATGTGACTCCTGCTGTTTCTCCAACAACCTCTGGCGATTTTAGTTTTTATGATATTACGGTTTCTAATAATGTGATGACCCATTTGAATGTTCAGGACTTCTCAACGTTTGACGGCGCTAATGTTATTGCATATAGTGTAAATAAAGTAGCACATTCTAATGAACAATGGTATCTGCAATATGCAGGTAATGGTACATATTATATCCGTAATCGCGAAACTTCACTCTATCTCACGGCTCAACCCTCTTCAGCCCTTAATAATGTGAATGTGCAGACCAATGTATTAATGAGTGGAGATAACAGCAAAAGACAGTTGTGGCGATTTATTCCAGTTACAGCAACTTTTGACCGTAAAGCGCCAGAAAAACCATCTGGCCTTGTAGCCGATGCAAACTCTGCTTCTGTTCGATTGTCGTGGGATGCTAACAGTGAGCGTGACCTTGGAGGCTATATGGTTCTTCGCACGGAAAAGGGTAGTAACGAATGGAACACCATTGCGCGTAAGATCAAAGATGCTTATTTTGTAGATAATACATGTTTGCCTTCTGTTACTTATATATATAAGGTAAAGGCCATTGATCTGTCTGAGAACCTTTCTGATGCTTCGGATGAGATTGAGGCGGCTGCATCTGGTGAGAAGGCAATGATTGCCCGTTGGCACTTTGAAACGAATCTTTATGATGAGACTTCCAATATGATGGATGCTGTTCATGGTGGTACACCAGCCTTCATGGTGGATAATTCAACATACGAAAAGTATCTCTCGCTGAGCAATAATGCATACTTGCAGTTGCCTTATAATATTGCAAATAGTGAGGAGATGACCATCGCCATGTGGATTAATATGCGTAGTAATAGTAACTGGCAGCGTGTATTTGATTTTGGATGGGATAACAATCATTATATGTTTCTGACTACTAACAATGGCAAAGGTGGTATGCGCTTTGCCATTAAAAATGGGGAAGAAGAACAGACACTTGACGCCAACCAGAATCTGTCGATTTTGAAATGGAAGTATCTCACTGTGACCATAGGTAAAGGTAAGACATGTATCTATATAGATGGCGTTGAGGTTGGCTCAAGTAACAGTATCACCATTAAGCCAAGTGACATTCATGCTGTTCTGAACTACGTCGGACGCAGTCAGTTCTATACAGATCCATATATGCCTATGTTTATCCGTGACATGCGTATTTACAATTATGCTGTTGATGTTGAAGAAGTAAAGAGCATGATGAACGATAAAAGTAACAGTATTAATGATGTCAAGGATGTAAAGCAACCTTTAAACATTTACGGTATTGATGGTACCAGACGTCCGCAGATGAGGCGAGGAATCAATATCATAGATAAGAAGAAGGTTATGAAGAAATAACGGAGAAGGCACTACAGAAAAAGGTTGGCAAACTGCCAACCTTTTTCTGTAGTTATCGAAGACTGTCTTGATACCAATGAAATAATTTACCAACGCCATCTTCTATTTCAACTTTGTGTGTCCAGCCTAAAGAATGAAGCTTTTCTACATCGATAAGCTTGCGCATAGTTCCATCGGGCTTTGTCGCGTCAAACTCTACGGTGCCTTTAAAGCCAACACTCTTAACAATCAGTTCAGACAATTCGCGGATTGTTAATTCTTTACCTGTACCTACGTTAATATGACAATTGCGAATTTCTCCGAGGGCAGGAATGGCTCCACCACGACCCGCAGAGTGATTGCGATCAACAGCACCATCTGTTGAAGCCCCGTAGTGCACGCTTGAGTATTTCTCTATGCCAATAATATCTTTGAAATCGACGTTCAACAGTATGTGTACACTGGCATCTGCCATATCCTCACTCCAAAGGAATTCTCTTAAAGGGCTACCTGTTCCCCAAAGAGTGACTTTGTTGTCTTCAATGCCGTACTTTGCCAGAACGCGAAGTATTTCTTCTCTTGATGCTCCTCCATCAACCCCTTCTACAGGACGCTTGTTCAAATCAATGGAAATCTTTTCCCATTCACCCTCATGAATGAGCTTAGCCAGATATATTTTACGCATCATAGCTGGCATCACATGACTATTCTCTAAGTGGAAGTTGTCATTAGGACCGTAAAGGTTGGTTGGCATTACTGCTATGTAGTTAGTACCATATTGCAGATTGTATGACTCGCACATCTTCAAGCCTGCAATCTTTGCTATGGCATACTCCTCATTAGTATATTCAAGAGGGCTTGTCAGCAAGCAGTCTTCTTTCATGGGCTGAGGCGCATTTTTAGGGTAAATACAAGTTGAGCCCAGGAATAGCAACTTTTTGACCCCATGTGCATAGGCTTCGCTGATAACGTTGCACTGTATCTTCATATTCATCATGATGAAATCAGCACGGTACAGCGAGTTTGCCATGATGCCGCCAACAAAAGCTGCTGCTAAGACGACAGCTTCGGGCCTCTCTTCATCAAAGAATTGTTTTACGGCAACTTGGTTGGTCAAATCGAGCTCTTTGTGACTGCGTCCAACGAGATTGGTATAGCCTCTTTGAAGAAGGTTGTTCCAAATGGCGGAGCCAACAAGTCCATGATGCCCCGCAACATAGATTTTAGAATTCTTTTCTAATGCCATTATTTTACAATTCCTTTCTCTAAATATTCTGCTAGGTTCGTACGTACTTTAGCAGCAGCACCCTCTGCTGCAACTTTTGCCATGTCACTATCTACCATGATCTTTACCAGTTCCTCAAATGAGGTCTTGTTGGGGTTCCAGCCCAATTGGGCTTTTGCCTTAGTCGGGTCGCCCCACAGATTGACAACATCTGTAGGTCTATAAAAGTCTGGACTGACTTCTATGAGAACCTTTCCGGTTGCTTTGTCGATGCCTTTCTCGTTTGCCCCTTCGCCTACAAATTCTAATTCAATACCCACATGTTTGAATGCGGTATAACAGAATTCACGGACAGAGTGCTGCACACCAGTTGCAATCACGAAATCATCTGGCTGCTTTTGTTGCAGAATCAGCCACATGCATTCCACGTAGTCCTTGGCGTAACCCCAGTCGCGAAGACTGCTTAGGTTGCCCAAATAGAGTTTATCCTGCTTTCCTTGCTTGATGCGGGCTGCGGCAAGTGTAATCTTGCGCGTGACAAATGTTTCACCACGACGTTCACTCTCATGGTTGAAAAGGATGCCCGAACAACAATACATGTTGTATGCCTCGCGGTACTCCTTTACAATCCAGAAACCATACTGTTTTGCTACGGCATAGGGAGAGTAGGGGTGGAAGGGGGTGTTCTCATTCTGTGGCACTTCTTCCACTTTTCCATATAGTTCGGAGGTCGATGCTTGGTAAATACGACAAGTGTCTGTCATCCCTAATTGCCGTACTGCCTCCAGAATGCGAAGTACGCCAACAGCATCAACGTCTGCTGTAAATTCGGGCGAGTCAAATGATACTTGAACATGACTCTGAGCTGCGAGGTTGTAAATTTCCGTAGGGCGTACCTTGCCGATGACGCCAAGGATACTCATCGAGTCGCCCAGATCGGCATAGTGTAAATGAAAGTGTTCTTTTCCTTCCAGATGCGCTATACGTTCACGAAAGTCAACCGACGAACGGCGAATAGTACCATGTACTTCATAACCTTTATCTAATAGAAATTCTGCCAGATATGAACCATCCTGACCGGTGACTCCTGTGATTAGAGCTATATTCTTCATAATAATTATTTAGTTTTCTCCACTAAACTGCTTGATGCGTTGTTCTTCAGAGAGCTTGCAGATAAGTAAGGTGTTGTCGTTTTCTGCTACAATGTAGCCGTCCAATCCTTGTACTACTACTTTCTTCTCTTGTGTGGTGTGTATCATGCAGTTGTGTGTCTCAAATAGATTGATATCATTTCCTATGCAGGCATTTCCATAAAGATCGCGATGTACTTGTGACTGCAACGAACCCCATGTGCCAAGATCGCTCCAACCGAAGTCTGCTGGACATACGAAAATCTCCTCTGCTTTTTCCATGATGGCATAGTCCACGGAGATATTCTCGCATGCAGGGAATTTCTCGTTGATTACTTCTTGTTCCTGTGGCGTACCATATATTGGCAGAAGTGTTTCGAATATCTTGTTCATCTTGGGTTGATAAACGCGGAATGCGTTTACGATTGTTGATACGTTCCAGATGAATATTCCTGCGTTCCAATAATAATAGTTTTTCTTAATATATTGCTGAGCAGTTTCCAAATCGGGCTTCTCGCGGAATGAGTCCACGCGAAAAATACCTTTATTACGCAGCGAACTCGTTGACAAGTCCGCCTGTATATAGCCATAGCCCGTTTCAGGACGGTTGGGCTTCATACCCAGTGTAACGATTGCATCGCTTTCGTCTGTAAACTCCATACATTCTTTGATAACACGCTGGAACTCTTGAACGTTCATGACGATATGATCACTAGGAGTCACGACAATATTAGCTTTCGGGTCTTGTGCCTTGATGCGCCATGATACATATGCTATGCATGGTGCCGTATTCCTCCGGCAAGGTTCGCATAGAATGTTCCCTTGCGGTATGTCAGGCAACTGCTCACGAACTATATCCACATATTTTTGGTTAGTAACAACCCAAATGTTTTGAGGATTGACCAACTTGCCAAATCGTTCTACGGTCAGTTGCAAGAGTGTTTTGCCAACGCCGAGAACATCGATAAACTGTTTCGGACGTTCAGCCGTGCTCATTGGCCAAAAGCGACTCCCAATACCGCCTGCCATAATAACGAGGTGATTGTTTACTTGAGGCATAATGTTATTGATTTTGTAATTATTTTGCAAAGATATGTATTTAATACGATATTCGCAAGCAAATTACAGTGATTTTTTCTTCTTTCTCTTTAGATAGCTTTTTGTCAACAAATAACAGATTGTTAATGCTACAATACCAAGTATAAATCCAACGATGTAATGATTGTACTGACCAATGATGCCTTTTAGTTCTTCATCGCTGACGTCCCCTACGACAGTGTGCAGATACCAGCCCATGGCAGCAAGAATGCTGTGCCACGCCCCAGCTCCAATAGAGGTGTAGAGCAGAAACTTCCAATAGTTCATACGTGCTAATCCCGCTGGAATAGATATGAGATGACGTATGCCTGGCACAAGCCTACCTGTCAGTGTAGCTATGATGCCATGATTGTCGAAGTATGATTCACTCTTTTCCACTTTCTTTTGATTGAGCAAACACATCTTTCCCCATTTACTATTGGCAAATTTATAAATAACTGGTCGTCCGACGTATAGTGCGACAAAGTAATTGATAGAAGCACCGATATCAGCGCCAATGGTCGCAGATAGAATCACTAATAACACGTCCAAATCGCCAGTGGCTGCTCGATAAGCAGCAGGTGCAACAACAAGCTCGGAGGGTACGGGAATAACGGTACTCTCTAATAGCATCAAGAATAATATGGTGCTGTAATTCAGATTGTTTAATAAGCTTGCAATCCAACTCATAGGTCAATTCTTTCTGTCAAATAGTTATAATAATCTTCTGGGGCAATTTCTTCAGGGATGAGATTTGAGAACACACTCTGGCATTCCTGCGGATTGAGCCTACATGCCTTTTCAAGGTTTTTAAGAAAGCCCTTTGTGTCTTTAAGATCATAGCAACACATTGCCATATAGGCATAACCGTCTTTTGTGTCGGCAGGAGCTACTGCAAAATATTTTTCGAGATATTTGTGCGAAGTCTTAACCATTTGGTTCTCCAAGTATGATATGGCAATATGCAGTAGTATGTCAGGAAGGTCGGTCGCAAGCCCAACAGCCTGTTTGAAGGCTTTCTCAGCTTCCTCTACTCTTTGTGCATTTAAAAGTATATGTCCTTTTATCAGTTGGATTTGCGCCTTGTCTTCATCTTGCTTTTCCAATTCATCAATGCATTCCAATGCTTTGTCCGTCTCTTTATTTGAACAGTAGGTCAGTGCCAGCTCATGGTTAATGTCAGGTAATAAAGCTTGGTCAGACTTCAGGGCCTGTTGCTTAGCTCGCAACAGCATTTCTGTGGCTTCTTGTAGCTTATTCAAGTTATACAGGCATATACCTGTGAACAATAGAGCGGCACTGTCGTTGGGAACGGCATCAAGTGCTCGTCTGTAGTATTTCAGAGCCTCTTCGTAATTCCCGAGATTGCTCAGTCCATTAGCCTTGGCTATCATGGCTTCTGTGTCTTGGGGATCAATGGCCAATGCATATTCACTGCTCTCAATAGACTTGGAGACGTCTCCTTTCATTAGCTGGGCATTCGACAATGATTTCCAGTATTGCGTAGAATAGGGGGCAACGTCCAGTAATTCGTTAAATAACTTTTCGCTGTCATCGAATTTTCCAAGTCCTAATAAAGTGTGTGCCTTAATTTCCTTGTAGTCTTGCGAATCTTCTTCTTGAGCACCAAAAATCCATTTCATGGCAAGGTCGTAGAAGCCCCAATCTTCGTAGATGTGTGCTACGTCAATGATAAAGTCCTGAAGTTCTTCTTCTGGGACTTTTTCCAGCTCTTTTCTGAGAAACCATTCTGCTTCTTGGTCTTTTTTTTGTGCCAATAGAATTTCCGTCCAGTCATAGATATATTCTGGTGCGTCTGTTTCTGTTATTCGGGAATAGTATTCCTTGGCAGTTTCAATGTCATTTACCTCCAGGTATTCATGAATCTTGTAGGTTAATGGACCAATAGCACCAGGAGAAATGCTGAGTGCTAATTGTATTGCATCCTCAGCCTTCTCCTCCTGTCCGCTTATATGGTAATAGTCGGCAATCTCAGAAAGTTCATTGCCATCCAACAGAACAGGTTCTCCAGATGAAATGGCCGCCTCGTATTTTTTTAGTAATCGAACGAACTTTTTTCTATCCTCTTCATGTTGTTGATGATTGCTTGTTGGCATCTTTTTAAGATCTTAGACCTACGGTCTTATTAAATACTGGGTGGGTTGGCGTTGAGTCTGGATCTACATTGAAGTATCCTATACGTTGGAACTGCAAGTAGCTTAATGGTTGCATGTTTGCAGCAAATGGTTCAATGTAGCATTCTTTGTTTACGCTCAGTGAATTGGGGTTGATAATCTGCTTCATGGCTGTTACTGCATCGCATTGCTGTGCATCGCGAATTGCAGCCATTTCATCACGTGGGTTCTCAACCTTCCACAGACGATCATACAGGCGAACTTCTGCTTTCATGGCGTTATGGCAACTAACCCAGTGAAGTGTCTTTCCTTTAATCTTACGATCGGCACCAGGCAAACCACTACGTGTTTCTGCATCATAGGTGCAGTAGATGGTGGTTACTCGTCCTTCGGCATCTTTGTCGCAGGGGTGTTCCTCATCGCACTTAATGATGTAAGCATTCTTCAGACGAACCTCTTTGCCTGGAGCCAGACGCATGAATTTCTTTTCTGCAACTTCCATAAAGTCGTCGCGTTCAATCCACAGCTCGCGGCTGAACTCAACCGTATGGGTGCCATCGGCCTCGTTCTCGGGGTTGTTGATTGCAGTCAGTTGTTCGGTCTTTCCTTCTGGATAGTTGGTGATAACAACCTTTACGGGATCAAGTACAGCACTTACACGCTGAGCTCTGCTGTTCAAGTCGTCACGGACAACACTCTCTAATAAGGCAATGTCATTCAATCCGTCTAATTTGGTATATCCAATCTTGTCAATGAACTTTCTAAGACTTTCGGGCGAGTAGCCACGACGGCGTAAGCCGCAGATAGTCGGCATGCGTGGATCGTCCCAGCCGTTGACCAAATGCTCGTTGACCAAAGCCAGCAAGTTGCGCTTAGACATAAGCGTATAGCTCAGGTTCAACTTGTTGAACTCGGTCTGTCGTGGGCGGTTGTCTTCAATATTGTCGGTCTCGCCTTTCCATTCTTTCATCCATGTCACAAACAGATCGTACAGGGGGCGATGCTCTACAAACTCCAGCGTACACCATGAATGTGTCACTCCCTCCAAATAGTCACACTGACCGTGGGTGAAGTCATACATGGGATATGCATTCCATTTATTGCCAGTCTTTACGTGTGGGATGTTCAACACACGGTAAATCAAAGGATCACGGAACAGCATGTTGGGATGAGCCATATCAATTTTTGCACGAAGCACCATGCTTCCTGGTTCACATTTTCCACTGTTCATGAAGTCAAACAGACGAAGGTTCTCTTCTACAGGACGATCGCGGAATGGTGAGTTAGTACCAGGGCTTGTCGTGGTGCCTTTCTGTTGTGCTATTGCTTCAGAACTCTGTTCGTCAACATACGCCCTTCCCTGTTTGATAAGCCATACGGCAAAGTCCCATAGCTGTTGGAAATAGTCTGATGCGTAATAAACATTAGCCCACTGGAAGCCCATCCATTTGATGTCGTGCTCAATGCTTTCAATGTATTCGGTGTCTTCCTTAACCGGGTTTGTGTCGTCAAAGCGTAGGTTGCATGTGCCACCATATTTTTTGGCAAGTCCGAAGTCGATGGCTATAGCTTTAGCGTGGCCGATGTGTAGGTAGCCATTAGGCTCTGGTGGAAAGCGGGTTTGCAGTCGTCCACCATTCTTTCCGGCTGACAGATCGTCTTTAACCATTTGTTCCACGAAGCTAAGACTTTTCTTCTCTTCGTTCTCGTTCAGTGTCTTTTCTTCCATTTCTGTGAATTGTTTTTTGATTTAGAATGCAAAGGTACAAAATAATTCAGAATTATAGATTTCTTCACCTTATTTATTTAAAGAAAACACGATAAAAAAACGCTATATGTTGGAAAACATATCAAAAAGTTTGCACGGTTGACTTAAATCAATTATTTTTGCACTCGTTATCCTGAATACAATCTTTTTACCTTAAAAAGACTAATACCTAGTTGAGATATGCCCTTCGTTGCGAAACGATGGGCATATCGCTTTTTATATGTTTTTATTTGATGCCCCTCTCGTTGAGAGCTTTTGCGTAGAGCGCAGCGTTGTGCAGATGCTCCTGATAGTTGCGGGCAAAAACATGTGTGCCGGAAAAGTTGCTATTTGCGCACATGTACAGATAATCATGCCATTTGCGGTTAAGCACTGCATCAATTCCCTTGATGCTTGCCACTTTGATAGGGCCCGGAGGTAGCCCGATGTGTGTGTAAGTGTTATAGGCACTCTCAACACTGAGATGGTTGTGATAAATGCGTTTTAGGTTAAAGTTCTTTAACGCAAACTTTACGGTGGGGTCGGCTTGTAGAGGCATGCCTGCTTTCAAGCGATTCAAGTACATGCCAGCAATCATTGGTTTTTCTGCCGTGTTTGCTGTCTCCTCGTCAATAATGCTTGCCAAGGTTGTAACCTCGTTGGGATTTAAACCAAGCTTTTGAGCTTTCTTGAGGCGTTCGTCATTCCAAAATGCATCATGCTCTTTTTGCATGCGCTTCATCAGTTTGTCCAGTGACATGTCCCAATAAACCTCGTAGGTGTTTGGTATGAACAATGCTGTGATCGTGGCAGTGTCGTAGCCGTATTTTTGACAGATTTCTTCAGACGCGAATGCTTGTGCGAGTTCAGTGCTGTCCAACATGAGTTTTTGTGATAGTTTTCCTGCCAGGAGTTCAGCGGTTCTTGCTTCTGGTATGGTTAGCATCATGGGTTGCTGTTGTCCGTTTTTCATGCGACGGAAAACCGTAAAGGTATTCATGTTTGGAGTGATGACGTATCGTCCTGTGTGTATGCTTTTTTCGTATCCGTAGTGTCGGGCCAGCGTGCGGAAGCCTGTTAGCTGACAGTCGTTGGCGATATCTCCAAGCTTAGTATATACGGAGTCTGGCGTGTCATCGGCATCGATATAGACGATGACATCTTCGTTGCTTTTCGAAAAAGTGTAAAAGAAATAGTAAAAGATAATACTTCCTATGAAAAGTACTGAAATGACGACTGGCCAAAGGTAATATTTGGCTTTTTTCTTATTGTCTTGCATGCGTGTGTGTCCCTTTTAAAGTTTTGCAATGCAAAGGTACTGCTTTTTCTGTAATTATGAATTTTTTGGGGGAAATTTTCTAATTAATTATAGAATTGTTTGCTTTCAACGAAGAGTTTAAAAAAAAAGTGGGGAAAGCGATGTGGGTGCTGATGGATTCGAACCACCGAAGTCGAAAGACAGCAGATTTACAGTCTGCCCCATTTGGCCACTCTGGAAAACACCCTTTTTCTAAGCGAGTGCAAAGGTATATATTTTTTTTAATATGAGCAAATCTTTTGGTTATAAAGTTGCTATTTTGTGGTCAGAAGAGCCAATAAGGGCCTTTTTTAATCGTTACTAAAAGTGATATGCGTCACCTTGATAGCCCCCACGCCTGCTTGCATATTCTGTTTGTCTCGTTTTTAGGGTGGGATCTTGCTCTGAGTCCGCAGGCGTCGGACTCAGTTTTCCATTACCGCACAAAGTTCCGACTTTTTTACGAAAAGCATTACGTTTTTGCGTTTCAATGCGTATAAATTTACGATATGAAACACATAATTGTTTGAATGAACGAGAATCACGCCACCTCAATGCCCAAATCAAGAAAATATTTCCTATATTTGCCATCAAATTAAAAACGTCTGACACTATAATAATATAAGGTAACATGAAACAACATCGACTTTTCATTACACTGCTGATGGCCTTGACAGTTCAAGCAGCCCAGGCAGACAACATCAAGGTTGTAGGCCAGAACCTGCAGAACTTTTTCTACTCGCTTGACCGCGGCAGGACACAAGGCAATGGCAGCATCACCCTGAGCAACTACAACACAGAGACCGGTCGCACTGCTAAGCTCAACGCCATTGTCGGCACCTTGTCCCAATACGAAGCCGACATCTATGCCTTCAACGAGGTGGAGTGCTGCGCGGAGGTCCTGCAACTGCTGGCACAGAGCATGAGCGAAAAGACCGGAAAGAACTATATGCCCGTTACCGACGGACTGAGCTATGACCTCACATCCGAGCCCGACGGTGTCATTAAGTCCGGATTCATCTATAATGCTGCAACCATCGAGCCCGTTGGTGAAAACCTCTCCACAGCCGTCGGCTATAACCACATCTACCCCGCCACCATGCGCATGCAGGGCTTCAAGTCCAAACCTGACGACGAGGTCTTCTATATCAGCATGAACCACTTCAAGGCCAGCACCAGTTCTGACGTTACATATGACATCAACCAGCGCGAGAGCAACAGCATCTCACTTCTGAAAGGTCTCGACCAGGCTGCGCTAGACCCCGACATTCTCATCATGGGCGACCTCAACAGCGAGATGGGCGAGCAGTGTCTCAACAACCTGATGGATGCAGGCTTTACAGAGCAGATACTGAAATACGAGGGCAGCAGTGCCGCCTCTCATTGGTACAACGCTACCGGCTCACTGATTGACCACGTCTTTGCCAACAGCACGATGTCCGCCCAAATTACCGATGCGCACATGCTCTACGTCGCTAACCCACACTCCACAGGCAACTACAATACAGCCTACAGCGATCACGATCCATACATGGTGACTCTCAATCTACAGGCACAACCTGTGGCTAAATTCGGATACAGAAAAGTCGAAGCCGTTAGTGCAGGAAAGTCGTACCTCATGGTCTTCAACAACGAGAAGATTTCCAACCCCGTTAGTACCTCGAAAACTTTCGAATACCTTTCTGTCACAAATGTATCGCCCATCGATAATGTCATCACCCTGACGAGCGACAAGAACGGCTTTAAGTTCGAGGACGACGGCAACGGCTATTACTACATCAAGGATGCCTATGGACGCTACCTCTATCTGTATCACAATGGCTCCTCCTACAACTACACGACCAACGTTGGTAATAAAGCGAATGCCCAGAGCCACAGCGTCGTTAAACAAAGCAACGGCACATTTCATGTTCATAACAACGTAGCCAACTACAACATCCTTTACGCGACGAATCACAACGATTGTTCTTGGCGCAACTGGACCAGCCTGAACAACGAACAGTACTGGCCAACCCTCTGGGAGTACGACCCCAGCATCACAGTCACGGGAATTACACAGAGCCCAGCCTACAGACAACCCTCTACTACCCGCAAGGTTATGGAGCAGGGGCACCTCATCATCATCACCCCCAGTGGCTCACGCTACAATCTGCAGGGTATTCAGATTCGATAAGCCATAAAGGAAGTAAACAACTATCAATAACGAACTATGAAAAAAGTATTGTCCTATTCACGCTTTTGCTGTCGTACATGACGGCATGGGCACAGCAACCACACACCGTCGTAGGTTATACACCGAAAACTAATACGATAACGGTCTTGCGTTATGGTTATGGCAATTCGTTGGAAAGCATAACTATTCCATCAATATGTGTTTCGAGGAAGCACTTAAAGCAGCTAAGAACACTAAAAATCCCATCATCCCCATTGACTGCCTGGAGGCATTGGCTGAAGCCACCAAGTCGCACGAGAGCGCTGGCGATGAGATAAAGGGTCAAGCCGTCGACTACATCTTAGAAAACTATCAAGAGTGGCGTGATGCCTGGAGCGACCTTGTTTATAAAGGAATGATGGAAATAGACAAAAGGCTGCAGGCTGAGAACAAAAAGAAAAATCAGGATAAGGTTGAATTGGCCAGCAAGCTGCTGGGGAGCGGAGTGTCATTAGAGGAAGCCGCTAAAATAATAGACGAATTTTACAATAACGGCAACCCGCCTGTCCCTACCCGGGCTACCGCCAAACAGGAATATAAGGTTAAAAGTGAAGAGGAGGCTGATACCACTGTCGATACCTGCGATGTAGAGAAACT
Organism: Prevotella sp. E13-17; assembly: GCF_022024035.1. NCBI lineage: Bacteria > Pseudomonadati > Bacteroidota > Bacteroidia > Bacteroidales > Prevotellaceae > Prevotella > Prevotella sp. E13-17. The sequence goes on along the minus strand of NZ_CP091787.1, from coordinate 2,211,340 downwards.
GATTCTTGACACCCCAGATGATATCGTCAAGCATGTCACGGGCATGTTTCCAGACAGAGGAGGCAGACTGCCAGATGCCATTTGGGTGAATTATTATAAATATTGGTTAGGCATGCCATTCAGCTATATGATGAGACTGAATAACGACAAAAAGACTTATAGGATTGAGAATGTGTCTGAGGCACAGAAACTGGATTACGATAAGGAGTTGGACTATATGGTAATCTGGTATTGGGACAGCAAGGAGAAAGGCATTGAAGTAAGAATCCCGTTGGCAAAAGGACATGTACCAGAAAAATTCCCCAAGTAAATCATAGGATACAAACCCTTTGATCGTTACTTATCTTATATTATTTCACTTATTATACAATTATGGGCATATTTAGAAGAATTATGGTAAGAAATGTTTGTTACCTCATTTTTTTTTAGTACCTTCGCATCGCTTTTGAGAGAGTTATCAGTTTAACCAATCAAAAGATGTATATAACCATTATTCCCACCCAAAGTTCATCTGTGAAGATGACTATGGGAAATCTTAGTTTTTGTGTTAGTTTCCACCATCCGTGATGGATGGTGGGTCTTTTTTTATGGTTTCTCGAATTAATTCCAGGGCTGATTTGATATTATGCCAATTATTTGTATCTTTGCACTTCAAATATAATAATTTTGTTTGATGTCGAAAAGCTACGATACATACATTTTTGATCTTGATGGTACTTTGCTGGAAACATTAGAAGATTTGGCAGGTGCTGTGAACTATGCGATGAGAAAGCATGGTATGCCCGAACATACACTGTCGGAAGTGCGTCGGTTTGTGGGTAACGGTGTCAGGATGTTGATGGTGAGGGCCGTCCCTTTTGGAGAGAAGAACCCTCTGTTTGAAGCAGCCTTTGCCACGTTTCGTGCTTATTATATGGAACATTCTCTTGATACGACACGCCCTTATGCAGGCATACCGGAATTATTGGCAGAACTGAAACGTAGCGGTAAACGTACGGCCGTGGTCAGCAATAAGTTTTATGCAGCTACGCAGTCTTTATGCCGTCATTTCTTTCCAGACACCATCGAAGTGGCTATCGGCGAGCATGAGTCTGAGGGTATTCGTAAGAAACCAGCTCCCGACACCGTGATAGAAGCTCTCCGGCAGCTGGGCGTTGGAAAAGAGAATGCCGTGTATGTCGGCGACAGCGATGTTGATATCCAGACTGCTCGAAATGCAGGACTGCCCTGTATCAGTGTGTTATGGGGGTTCAGAGATCAGGACTTTCTGAAAGAAAATGGAGCAACTACGTTTGTAGCTGCTCCGCAAGATATACTGACTCTGTAAAGCCAATAGTTATTGATGCTGTTCGCGCAGCAGATCATTGACGGTTTTTACGGGATTGAATGTGCCCAAGGGAACCTCAACGAATACCGTTGACCAGTTGCTCATGGCGCCATTCCAGAGGCCGGGCAGTTCGAGCGCTTTCAGTTCTTTGCCTCCCTTCGACTTGCTTGAGATGAAGCCAGTCGTCTTGTCAACGAAGTCGGGCAGGTTGAAAGGCTTTCCCTGATAGTCTTTGACTGCGCAAACTAGGTCCACGGGGTTGAAGTGGGTGCCTTGCGTGAACATTTTCATGTATTCTGCATTGTTGGTGTCAATCTGCGAACTCTCCAGGATTTGCAATGACACGGTACCGTCCTGGTTGTATGTGAGGAATGGACCTCCGCCAGGTTCACCTACGTTCTTCACTACACCACAGACGCGCATTGGGCGATTGAGCTTGCTTTTCAGGTAGGCTGCGTCAACTTTGTTGTTCTTGGGATTGATGCAAAGGTTCTTTTCGACGAATTGAGCTATCTCTGCAATTTGGGCCTCTGTTGGGTTGTTGTCCAACTGGCGAAGATACTCGAAAGCTTGTTTCTGCAGCGTTACCAACACTCCCGCAATGACTTGCTTCCATTCAACAGTCTCGGGCTTCAGGCGATCGGGAACGACATTGTCGATGTTCTTCACAAAGATGACGTCAGCCTCAATCTCATTGAGATTCTCAATCAGTGCACCATGGCCGCCTGGGCGGAACAACAGAGAGCCGTCGGCTTCGCGGAAAGGTGTGTTGTCGGGATTAGCTGCAACGGTATCGGTAGAAGGTTTCTGCTCTGAGAATGTGATGTCGTACTTAATGCCGTATTTCTTTGCAAAGCCATCTGCTTTCTGGGCTACCTTCTGCTTGAAGAAATCGAGGTGGTCATGGCTGACTGTGAAGTGCACATGAGCCTCACCGTTAGAAGCTGCATATAGGGCACCTTCTACAAGATGTTCCTCCATGGGTGTGCGTGCACCTTCTGAATATTTATGGAACAGCAACATGCCTTTTGGCAGTTGGCCGTAGTTCAATCCTTCTTTCTTCAGCATGTTGGCAGCCACGGCTTTGTAGTTGCCTTCCGCTATCAATGTCTTGATGTCTTTTCCTTCGTTTTGTATGCACACCTGATTGAGCGCTTCATAGAAAGCGAACTTCTCGATATCATTGAAAAATTTCTTCTCAAAGTCGGTGGTAGGTACGTCGTAGTCGGCATCCACAAAGGCAAACATGTTTTTGAACATGCGGCTTGCAGCACCGCTGGCGGGTACAAACTTAACCACGCGGTGTCCTTCTGCCTTATAGTCTTCCCAGGCTTTGACATACGACTGGCGCTCGTCAGCAGTGGGTGATAGAATGCCGTTCCCAACGGCAGCGGCAGCTTCCAGGCGTAAGAATGGGAAGCCTGTTTCAAATTCTTTTAGTTGGGTTTCAATCTGCTCTTGGCTGATGCCACGTTGAGCAATTTGTTTCAAGTCTTTTTCTGATAGCATAGTTTCTTATATAAAGGAGGGTTAATAATTATCAATTATAGCAGCGCAGTGATTTCCTCGTCGCTGACCAGGTTGAAGTCGCCTGGAATCGTGTTTTTGAGTGTTGAGGCAGCCAGTGAATAGTTGAGCTGCATCTGGTTGTCGTTGGGGTAGGCCTTGAGTGCATGAAGCATGCCAGCCATGAAGGCATCGCCTACACCAGAAGCATCAACGACGCCATTGATGTCGTTGATGGGCGCCTTTAGCAGTTCGCCATCGGTCCATAGAAGGGCTGTGAGCAAGTGATGGTTTGAGGCTACGATGTTGCGCATGCCCATCAACCATTTCTTACAGCGTGGAAATGCTTTGTGGAGGTCATCGAACCAGGCGCGATACTCATCCATTTGCATTTGGAAACTGGAGTCCGTAGCAGTAAAAGGTGGCTGCTTGCGCTGACAGATGAATTCGAATTCAATGGCATCGCCAAACATCAGGTCGCAACGGCTGAGAATGCGCTTCAGCGTTTCGCGTGGGTCTGCGCCATACTGCCACAGGTTTTTGCGATAGTTGATGTCGAAGGCAACTTTCACTCCAAGCTCATCGGCCATGTCTAGTGCTTCAAAAGTGGCGTCGGCAGAACTTTGTGAGATGGCTGCGGTGATGCCCGAGATGTGGAGCACGGCAGCATCTTTGAGTGCCTCTCGCCATGGAATCATGCCAGGCTTCAGTTCTGAGCAGGCCGAGCCGGCGCGGTCGTAGATAACCTTGGCCGGGCGCATGCCAGCTGCAGGTTCCATATAATATGTGCCGATGCGCTGACCACCAAAGAGAACGTGCTTGCAGTCAACGCCCAGTTGCATCAGGTTCTGCACACCAGCATGCCCGACAGGTGTGTCTGGCAGTCGCGTGACGTATTGCACATCGTTGCCGAGCATAGCCAGCGAAACCGCCACGTTGGCCTCGCTACCACCATATTTGCTGGTGAAGTAGTCGCCTTGCGACAGTCGTTGGTGATCTTGTTTAGAGAACCGCAGGAGCAATTCTCCGAAAGTCACAAATTTAGTTTTCATGATTTGTGTGGGTTATATTCTTTCAACCTGTTTCACACCCTTTACGGTGCGCAGTTTTTTGATAAGGGTTTCCAGACGTGTGTTGTCGTTAATCATGATGACCAGATTGCCTCGGAAAAGCCCATCATTTGAGTCTATGTTGATGCTGCGCAGCACCAGTCTCTCGTCTTTCGATATAATCGACGTGAGATTGTTGACGATGCCCAGGTCATCGTTGCCGATGATGCGCAGGGTGATGGCATATTGGCTCGAGCCTTTACCGCTCCATTTGGCTCTGACAATGCGGTAGCCGAAGCGGCGTCGCATCTCTGGTGCGTTGGGACAGTCGCAACGGTGAATCTTGATGCCACCACTTACGGTGACGAAACCAAACACTTCGTCGCCATAGATGGGGTTGCAGCAATGGGCAAGTTGGTAGTCAACACCTTTCAGGTCTTGTCCGATGACAAGCACATCGTCAGATATTTGCGTGTTGAGAGCCGAGAACTTCGAGTCTTCGAGGGTGAACTCCTCGGCAGAGCGGGCAATGTTGTCGCCTGTGACGACTTTCTCGCCTTGCTGCAGTTCAAGGTATTTGTCGAACACCGTCTGCACGTCGAGCGTCTCTCGTGCGATGTCGCGATAGAAGTCGCTGGCCTCTTTGTAGCCGAGTTTCTTCATGGTGCGCATCATCAGGCTCTCGTCCTGTTCTATTTTGCGATTACGGAACTTGCGTTCCAGCATCTCTTTCACCAGCAGAGCCTCTTTCTGTTGCGTCTCTTTCAGGGCCAGCCGTATCTTGGCTTTGGCTCTTGATGTCTTGACGATGTTGAGCCATTCCTGTTTAGGATGCTGTGTAGAAGATGTGATAATCTCGACCTGGTCGCCAGAATGTAACTCCTGTCGGAATGTCACCACCTTATTATTTATACGTGCGCCCGTGCAGGCCGATCCCACCTTCGAGTGGATGTGATAGGCCATGTCGAGCACGGTGGCTCCTTTTGGAAATTTCAGAAGGTCGCCTTTAGGCGTGAACACATAGATCTCGTCGTCGTAGAGATCCATCTTAAACTGGTCCATGGCCTCGATGCCGCTCGATTCCTCCAGCATCTGTCGGATGCCGTTGAGCCATTCGTCCATGCCCCCTTCAGCTTTTACTCCCTTGTAGCGCCAGTGGGCGGCCACGCCACGTTCGGCAATGTCGTCCATGCGCTCGGTACGAATCTGCACCTCAACCCATTTCTGCTCGGGCCCCAGCACGGTGATGTGCAGACTCTCGTAGCCGTTGGTCTTTGGCACGGTGAGCCAGTCGCGCATGCGTTTCGGATTGGAGGTGTACATGTCGGTGATCAGTGCGAACGTCTGCCAGCACTGTTGTTTCTCTTTTTCTATCGGACAGTCAATGATGATGCGTATGGCAAAGAGGTCATAGACGCCTTCGAAGCCACACTTCTGCTTTTTCATTTTCTGCCAGATGGAGTGAATAGACTTGGTGCGTCCTTTCATGTGGAACTTCAGTCCTGCCTCGTTGAGCTTCTTCTCGATAGGCGCAATGAAACTCTTGATATAGGCATCGCGCGCACTCTTGGTGGCGTTCAGCTTCTCGCGAATCATGTAGTAGGCGTCGTGCTCCAGGTACTTCAGTGACAGGTCCTCCAGTTCGCTCTTCAACTTGTATAGACCCAGCTTGTGGGCCAGTGGGGCATAGAGGTAGGCTGCCTCTTCCGAGACCTCGCGCTTGCCGGCTTCGTTGTCTGAGTCGCGTATCTGTCGCATCAGGTTCACGCGGTCGGCAATCATGATCAGAATCACACGCATGTCCTCGGCAAACGAGAGCAGCAGATTGCGGAAATTCTCGCTTTCAATGACGGGGTTCTTCTTGTAGAGCTCCTGTATGCGCAGCAAGCCGTGCAGGATGCGTCCCACGGACTCACCGTAGTTCTTGCTCACCTCGTCGATGGTGGTGTACTCGGCCTCGATGCTGGGATAGAGCAGGACGGCGATGACCGCATCCCTGCGCAGTCCTATCTCGTCGACCACAAGCAGGGCTGTCTGGACAGCAGTGATGATGGGGTTCAGCCCGAATACGTTGCGATGCACGATGTTCTGACTGATGAGCTCCATCAGGTGACTGCGTAACTTCTCCTCATCGGCAGGTTCCAGTGTCGATATGATTTTGTCCTTCAGCTCAGCATAGAGCTGCAGGGCAAGCTCGCGTTCGGGTGCTGTAAATTCTAATAGTTCTGTCATATCCGCCACAAAGGTAGGAAAAAAATAGTATAATGCGTTAGCTTTTAGCTAATTTTTAACGATACTCCTCAGTAGATCGGTGCATCCCTCCAGCACATCATTCCACGTGGCCTCAAAGTTGCCGGTGTACCATGGGTCGGCCACCTCGCCGGGACGCACCGTGAAATCCATCAGGCGGTGAATCTTCTCGTCGGGGTCGTCGCCACAGATGCGCTTCATGTTGCGTATGTTCCAGTCGTCCATGCCCACCAGCAGGTCAAAGCGCAGATAGTCCTGTCGGGTCATCTGTCGTGCCGTCTTTCCCTTGCACGAGATGCCGTGCTCGGCCAGCTTCCGCTTGGCCGGTGGATAGACCTCGTTGCCAATCTCCTCGGTCGAGGTAGCTGCCGACTCGATGTAGAACGACTCCTCAAGACCGGCATCGGCAACGATTTTCTTCATCACAAATTCGGCCATAGGACTGCGGCAGATATTACCGTGGCAGACAAAGAGTATCTTGGTTTGTTTCATATCTAATATTGCGTGTTTCTTCGTTTTTTACATGCAAAGATAGCGTATTTTGGTCTAATAATGCGCTTTTTTCGCAGAATGTTTTGGCTTTTGCCCGAAAATGCTTACTTTTGCACCGTAATCTTTTGATGTTTAAAACCTATGAATCGATCTAATAAGTTGACACTTGTTCTACTGCTGACCATTGTCCTTGGGGTGGCATGGGTGCTCCGTGGTCATAACACTCCCTGCAAGGACTACAAAACCGTTGATGTGGAAGCCTTTCATCGCCTCATTTCGGGTTCCGACAGTGTGGTGCTGCTCGATGTCTGTACTGCCTCTGAATATGAGGATGCCTATCTGAAAGGCTCGTTGCTCATCGACTACAAAGCCGATTCCTTTAAGTCTGCAGCCCTCAGTCGGTTGCCCAAAAACAAGACCATCGCTGTTTATTGTCGCAGCGGTATCAGAAGTGCCTCTGCTGCAGAGTTCCTGTCTAAGGAAGGCTACAAGGTCGTAAACATGGAAGGCGGCACCGATGCCTGGATAGAAGCAGGCAAGCCCGTGCTCAGTAAGAATTAAATTCCCTCATATAAGACCCCCATTTTAGTGCCACTTTTCTCCGAGAATAGTGGCACTTTTCTATGAGAATAGCAGCACTTCTCTAAGAGAATAGTAGCACTTTTCCTTAAGGGTAGTGGCACTATTCCTGATGAAAAGCGTAACTGTTCTATTCCAATAGTTACGCTATTGTCTTGCAATAGTGGCACTTTTGATCACGTTCTAGGGTCTAGAATACTCCATTCTAGGGTCTAGAACGAGTGATTCTAGGGTCTAGAATTGCGAATTCCAGGGGCTAGAACCGACAGCATACTGCCACTCTTAGTGTTTAAAGGCATTGGTATTGATACCTGAAAGCGCCAGTATTGATGTGCAAAAGTGTTGGTGTTGATGCGGAATAGGCCCAATATTCCAACTGTTCTGTCGGGGGGAGTGTATATCAGACAGGTGGTTTCAATATAAAAGATAAAGCGGGAAAATACAAAAAGCGGATATGCTCATCGCTGAACATATCCGCTTTGCTTTTAGATGGTCTAGAGTTTAGTTGTTATATTCTTGCCAACTCTTAATCTTGATGTCGTTTTCGTCGATGGCTGTAAAGGCTTCAATGAAGGCCTTGGCTAAACGGACATTGGTCATCAAGGGCGTGTTGTGGTCGATGGCACCACGACGAATGCGGTAACCATTGGTCAGCTCTCGCTTAGAGTGGTTTTTGGGCACGTTGACAATCAGATCGAACTTATGATCGGCAATCATCTTCATCACGTTGTTGTCGCCTTCTTCGTCAGGCCATGCAACAGCCTTGGCTGCAATGCCGTTGTCGTTGAAGAAACGGGCTGTGCCTGGTGTGGCATATACTTCGTATCCCTGCTTCACCAGTTGCTTGGCTGGCTCTAACAGGCTGACCTTGCCCTTGGCGGCACCGCTTGAGATGAGGATGGCGCCACCCTTCTTAGGCACACGATAGCCAGTGGCAATCAGTGCGTTGAGCAATGCCTCGTGGAGGTCGTCGCCCAAGCAGCCAACCTCACCTGTTGACGACATGTCAACACCCAGTACGGGGTCGGCATTCTGCAGACGAGCAAACGAGAACTGAGAGGCCTTCACACCGATGCGGTCGATGTCGAACTCTGATTTGTCGGGACGAGAGTAGGGGGCATCCAGCATAATCTTGGTGGCGGTCTCGATGAAGTTGCGCTTCAGAATCTTTGAAACGAAGGGGAACGAACGTGAAGCACGGAGGTTACACTCAATCACCTTCACCTCGCGGTTCTTGGCCAGGAACTGAATGTTGAACGGACCACTGATGTTCAGCTCGGCGGCAATGCGGCGGGCTATCTTCTTGATCTGACGAATGGTGGAGAAGTAGATGTGCTGAGCAGGGAATACCATGGTGGCATCGCCCGAGTGAACGCCTGCATATTCTATGTGTTCGGAGATGGCATACTCGATGACCTCGCCCTTGTCGGCAACGGCGTCAAACTCGATCTCCTTGGTCTCAGTCATGAATTTAGACACGACAACGGGGAATTCCTTAGACACCTCAGTAGCCATGTTAAGGAAGCGGTGCAACTCCTCCTCGTCGTAACAAACATTCATTGCGGCACCCGAGAGGACGTAAGAAGGACGAACCAGTACGGGATAGCCCACTTCCTCAACGAAATCCTTGATGTCGTCGAACGAGGTCAGTGCGCGCCATGCAGGCTGATCGATGCCCAACTTGTCGAGCATGGCCGAGAACTTGTCGCGGTTTTCTGCACGGTCGATATCTACAGGCGAGGTTCCCAGCACGGGAACGCCGCGACGATGCAACTTCATGGCGAGGTTGTTGGGAATCTGTCCGCCCACGCTGACGATGACACCGCGAGGCGATTCCAGTTCAATGACGTCGAGCACGCGCTCCAGTGACAACTCGTCGAAGTAGAGGCGGTCGCACATGTCATAGTCGGTAGATACGGTCTCGGGGTTATAGTTCACCATGATTGACTTGTAGCCCAACTTGCGGGCTGTGTTGATGGCGTTCACAGAACACCAGTCAAACTCTACAGACGAACCGATGCGGTAGGCACCAGAACCTAATACAATCACCGACTTCTCGTTGTGATAGTAGGGAATGTCGTGCTGTACGTTAGGCAGATAGGTGAAATACAGATAGTTGGTCAGCTCAGGATGCTCAGAGGCAACTGTCGGAATGCGCTTCACAGAGGGCTTGATGCCACGGCTTTGGCGATAGCTTCGCACCTCCAGGTTCTCTTTCTCCATGTTGCCAGTCTCGGGTTTCAGCACGAAACGGGCAATCTGGAAGTCGCTGAAACCTGCCTGCTTAACTTCAAGCAGCAGGGCATCGGGCAGGTCTTCCATCTTGTTGTAAGTCTGCAACTGGTGCTTCAGATCTACAATATGCTTCAAGCGCTCCAGGAACCATGGGTCAATCTTGGTCAGTTCTTCGATGCGCTCAATGGTATAGCCTTCCTCCAGTGCCTGTGCAATGGCAAAGATACGCAGGTCGGTGGGGTTCTGAAGCGCATCGTCAAGGTCTTCGAACTTGGTGTGGTCGTTGCCTACAAATCCGTGCATGCCTTGACCAATCATGCGCAGACCCTTCTGAATCATTTCCTCAAAGCTGCGTCCGATAGACATGATTTCGCCTACAGACTTCATGGATGAACCAATCTGACGGCTGACACCGGCAAATTTGGTAAGGTCCCAGCGTGGAATCTTACATATCATATAGTCGAGTGATGGAGCTACATAAGCACTGCTGGTGGTGCCCATCTCGCCAATCTGGTCGAGGGTGTAGCCCAATGCAATCTTTGCTGCTACGAAAGCCAGAGGATAACCTGTAGCCTTTGATGCCAAGGCAGAAGAACGTGACAGACGTGCATTGATTTCAATGATACGATAGTCGTTGGTTTGGGCATTGAAGGCAAACTGAATGTTGCACTCACCAATGATGTTCAGGTGGCGTACGCAACGGATAGTGATGTCTTGCAGCATCTTGACCTGATCTTCGGTCAGCGAGCAGGTGGGAGCCACCACAATAGACTCTCCGGTATGGATGCCCAGTGGGTCGAAGTTCTCCATTGAAGCCACGGTGAAACAGCGATCGTTGGCATCGCGGATGCACTCGAACTCAATCTCTTTCCAACCTTTCAACGACTCTTCAACCAAAATCTGTGGCGCAAAGGTAAATGCACTCTCTGCCAGTTCCTTGAATGCTGCTTCGTCAGGACAAATACCCGAACCCAAGCCACCCAGTGCATAGGCTGAACGGATCATAATGGGGAAGCCAATCTCGTGGGCTGCCTTCAGCGCATCGTCCATGTTCTCTACAGCATGGCTGACGGGGGTCTTCAATTCAATCTCGTCGAGCTTCTTCACAAAAAGGTCACGGTCCTCGGTGTTCATGATGGCTTCTACACTGGTGCCAAGCACTTCAACACCGTATTCCTTCAGCGTGCCATTCTGGTAAAGCTCGGTACCGCAGTTGAGAGCCGTCTGTCCACCAAATGCCAGGAGGATGCCGTCTGGGCGCTCCTTCTTGATAATCTCTGTGACGAAATGGGTGTTGACTGGTTGGAAATAAACCTTGTCAGCAATGCCTTCTGATGTTTGGATGGTGGCGATGTTGGGGTTTACCAGCACGCTTTTGATTCCTTCCTCACGCAATGCTTTCAAAGCTTGCGAACCTGAATAGTCGAATTCGCCTGCTTGTCCGATCTTTAGTGCACCTGAACCGAGCACTAATACCTTTTTGAGTTTTTTAATTGCCATAATTACTTTATATTATCCTTTGGGTTTACGATTCCGTGTGCAAAGTTACTTAATTCTTCTGAATTATAAGAAAAAGGGAACGAAAAATTAGAAATTTAATTTTCGTTCCCTTTTCTTACGGTCTTTTTATGGTTAGAAAGCCGATGCGATGATTGCGTCCGTTACGACCTAAAGAACGCAGTTGATAGATGCCGTTAGGTATCTCTCTTACGTCTATAGTTTTGGTGTAAGGAATCACTGTAATCGTCTGGCCTTGAAGAGTTTCTATAATTATATACTTAGCGTCTAATGTGTTCTCTTTTGATGGAAGAACAAATATGTTTCCCTCGGAAAAGAATTGGTCTGGCCCTGCGGGGCGATGAGGGGCAGGATGGTCAATCCTGTGTCGCAATTGTATGGATTTACTCTCAATGCCAAAGCGGTTCATGGCTGTGACGGCGTAATACTTGTGGGCAGGCACGTGGATTGACGTTTTGGTTTGTCTCACTGCCACCAGGTTTTCTGCCTTGCTGATATCTACGGGGTAGGTGTCTGAAGCATAGACATTATATAATAAATAAGGAGCCCCACTGTCATCGTGGGCACCTTCCCAATGCAGACGTGTGCCATCGAGCGATAGTGTCTTGGGAGAGCTTGGCACTGAGTTGGTGGCCCATGTCATCGGTGGTACTAAAGCTGGTGTTGCATCGAAAGCACGTGCATAATCGTAAATGCCCTTGATGTTGTCAGTGAAAAACTTAGAACGGAAGTAGCAATGTCCCACACCAATCTGTCGGCAGACATTCATTTGGCGTGCTACTTGGTCAAGCTCCCATTTGCCTTCTTTGGGATCCAGGAAATAGATGCCAAGCCCCGGCACCACCAGACGTCCATTGCTGTTCTCTTTCCAGTCGATGGCAAAAGGAAAGAAATTGTTATCGCGGAAATACATCATGGGGAAAAGCTCGTCCATCAAGCCTTCCTTCAACCATAGCTGTGCATCTTGCGATACTGCTGTGTGTGCATTCCATCCACCTGCAGAATAACGGCGCAGGTTGTCGTATTTGCCTATCGGCGAGCATGAAAACTTAATCCATGGCTTGCGGGGCTTAATCTGGTGGCTAATCTTTCTGACGATGTCTGTGATGTGGTTGCGTCGCTGCTGAATGGTTTTCTTGGCCTTCAGCTTGGCGGGCCATGTCTCCGGATAGCGTATGTAGTCAAGGTGTATGCCGTCAATGTCGTAGTTGTCCACAATTTCGCGGCATATCTGCAACAGGTAGTCGCCTGTCTGTGGATTTTCGGGGTCCATAAAACCGTCGTCTCCAATGCGCTTTACTAAGTTGGGATGCTTCTGGCGCAAGGTCTTGCAACCAATCTTGTTCCAGTTGCCCATAGGGATGGTGACCACCCAAGCATGGCACTCCATGCCTCGCTCGTGACAAAGGTCGATGCAGAGTTTCAAGGGATCGTAGCCTGGATTCTTGCCGGGTGTGCCTGTCAGACATGTCTCCCAGGGCTCTATCTTGGATGGATACATGGTGGTTCCTCTGACGCGTGTCTGAAACAAAACGGTGTTGATGCCTGCTGCTTTCAGTTTGTCAAGGGTGTTAATCAACTCAAGCTTCTGCGCCTTTTGGCCAGATGTTCTGGGCCAGTCAATGCCACCAATGGTGGTCAGCCACATGGCACGGACTTCGTGCTTGGGAGATGAAGAAAACTGAGCCTTCGCTGGTTGGATAACATACAAACCAACAAGTAGTATGAATAGAAAGAAACGATATCTCATTATTATTCTTAAATTTTCGTGCAAAGTTATGCTTTTTTTTTCATATTTCAAATTTAAATATTACTTTTGCATAGTGAATTCACATAAATAAGCAAAATGATTACTTTTGTTGTGAGCCTGTTGGCTCTATTTTTTGGCTATTTTTTTTACGGACGTTTTGTAGAACGCGTGTTCGGTCCGGATGATCGTCCAACGCCTGCAGTGGCAAAGGCAGATGGCGTTGATTTTGTGGTTTTGCCAGGTTGGAAAATCTTCATGATTCAGTTTCTGAACATTGCAGGGACAGGGCCTATCTTTGGCGCCATTATGGGAGCGAAGTTCGGACCTTCAGCGTATTTATGGATTGTGCTGGGATGTATCTTTGCAGGTGCTACGCACGATTATTTGAGCGGCATGCTCTCTATTCGCAATGGCGGTGCTAATTTGCCCGACATCATAGGCCGCTACCTTGGAAATGTTCCCAAGCAGATGATGCTTGTATTTTCGGTATTCCTTCTCATGATGGTTGGGGCGGTGTTTGTCTATAGTCCTGCATCGCTGCTTCAAAACTTGTTTCATACAGAAGGAACAAATCTGGAATTCTTGAATGATAGTGTCTTTTGGATCATAGTGATTTTTATCTATTATCTGATAGCTACGATGATGCCAATCGATAAAATTATTGGTAAGATATATCCACTGTTTGCCTTCTCACTGTTGTTTATGGCAGTAGCATTCCTGGTGATGCTGTTCGTGAAGCAGCCTGATATTCCCGAATTGTGGGAGGGGGTAGGCGAGGCTTCGTTGACCACCAAGAATATATTCCCATGCTTGTTTATTACGATTGCCTGCGGAGCCATTAGTGGTTTCCATGCCACGCAAAGTCCTTTGATGGCTCGTTGCCTGAAGCACGAGAAGATGGCTCGCCCTATCTTCTATGGTGCCATGATTACAGAGGGATTCGTGGCGTTGATATGGGCCACTGTTGCCATGTATTTCTTCTATAACGAACCAGTTGCTGGCTATCAGGAGATGAAGGGTGGCGAGGCCATCATCAGTAAGGCACCAGCCATTGTCAACATGGTAAGCGAAAATTGGTTGGGCGTGTTTGGAAGTGTATTGGCCATTTTGGGTGTCGTGGCTGCTCCAATCACCAGTGGTGACACGGCTTTGCGCTCTGCGCGTTTGATTCTTGCCGACTTTATTCACATGGACCAGAAATCTATCCTCAAGCGTTTTTATATTTGTATTCCCATGTTCCTGACGGTTATTGCCTTGTTGGTATGGCAGATGGAAAATCCAGAAGGTTTTGACGTTATCTGGAGCTGGTTTGGATGGAGCAATCAGACTTTGTCGGTATTCACATTGTGGGCCATCACAGTCTATTTGGTGCGCGAACGAAAGAATTTCTTTATCACGCTCATACCTGCTGTGTTCATGACCACGGTGTGCGTGACATACCTGCTGTCAGAACAGGCCTTCCATTTGGATTCCGTCTATGCTTCGGTCATTGCGGCAGTCACTGTGGTCGTGTCGAGCTGTTGGTTTGTTCTGTGGTTAGTGAATTATCGTAAAACCCTAAAATAAATTACTTATGAAAAGATTCTTTTTAATGACCCTCTGTGGTCTCGTCTTCTCATTGGCTGGTCATGCACAAGTACAAGACCGTCCACCGTTTGGCATGGACAAGTACTATGTGTCGGCAAGTCTTTCTAATTTCAATCTTGACTATACCAAGGCTGAGAGCTTAAAGATGGGGCTTAATGCTAAAGGGGGTTATCTGTTTGAAGACAACTGGATGGTTACGGCTAATCTGGGTTATGACTGGCACAAAGTGGGAGATAAGGCATTGTCGGCAGGTGCGGGCATTCGTTACTATATTGAGCAGAACGGTCTTTATCTGGGTGCAGGCGCCAACTATATGCATCGTCATAAATACGACGACTTCCTGCCTACTGTTCAGTTGGGCTATGCTTATTTCTTGAACCGTACGGTGACACTGGAGCCTGAGTTGTACTACAACCTGAGTCTGAAAGACCATACGGAATACAGTGGCTTTGGTGTGCGCATCGGAATCGGTATTTACTTTGAATAGTCTATTTGTTCAAAATCAATCGTTATGTTAAGTGTAGAAGAACTGAACGACAAACTGATAGATTTGGCTTTTGCCGAGGATATAGGTGATGGCGACCACACGACGTTATGCTGTATTCCGGCAGACGCCATGGGTGAGTCTAAACTGTTGATTAAAGAGGAGGGTATCTTTGCAGGCGTAGAGATTGCAAAGGAGGTGTTCCGTCGTTTTGACCCAGAACTCCAGGTTGAGGTGTTTATCAAGGATGGAGCTCATGTGAAGCCTGGCGACATCGTCATGAGCGTGAAAGGACGTGAGCAAAGCCTGTTGCAGACAGAGCGTCTGATGCTGAACATCCTGCAGCGCATGAGCGGTATTGCCACCATGACACATCGCTACCAGCAGGCTCTTATCGATGCTGGCACAAAGACACGTGTGCTCGATACCCGTAAGACGACACCTGGCATGCGCATGCTGGAGAAAGAGGCAGTAAAGATTGGTGGCGGCATGAACCATCGTATCGGCTTGTTTGATATGATTCTGTTGAAAGATAATCATATCGACTTCTGTGGTGGTGTTCACAATGCTATCAGTCGCGCCAAACAGTATTGTAAGGATAACGGTAAGGACTTGAAGATTGAGTGCGAAGTGCGCAATTTCAAAGAACTCGATGAGGCTTTGGCAGAAGGTTGTGACCGCATCATGTTTGACAACTTCACACCGGAAGATACAGCAAAGGCTGTCAAGATCGTCAACGGACGTGCAGAGACGGAGTCATCTGGAGGTATTACTTACGACACGATGATTCCCTATGCAAAAGCTGGCGTTGACTTCATCTCTTTTGGCGCTCTTACCCACAGTGTGAAGGGGCTGGACATGAGTTTCAAGGCTGCAGGAAGTGATAAATTGATTATCAAGTAAGACACAACACAACGTATAATGAAAAGATTATTATTACCTTTATTTGCTTTTGTAGCAACTGCTTCTTTTGCCTGCACCAACTTCATCGTTGGCAAGAAGGCTTCTGTAGATGGTTCGGTCATCTGCTCGTATAGTGCCGATAGTTATGGCATGTTTCAAGGGTTGGTTCATTATCCTGCCGGCAAACATGCCAAGGGTGAACTGCGCAAAGTCTATGAGTGGGATACCAACAAGTATCTTGGAGAGATTGCCGAGGCTGAAGAGACTTATAATGTCATAGGTAACATCAATGAATGGCAGGTGACGATTGGTGAAACGACTTTCGGCGGTCGTGAAGAGATGATAGACACGACAGGCATTATCGACTACGGTTCGCTGATTTATATCGCTTTGCAGCGTTCTAAGAATGCCCGTCAGGCCATTGATGTGATGACCTCTCTTGTTGAAAAGTATGGTTACTACTCCAGTGGTGAGACGTTTACTATCTGTGATCCTGACGAAGCCTGGATTATGGAGATGATGGGTACTGGAAGCGACCGTAAGGTAGAGAAGGCTCGCACCGTTTGGGTGGCTGTACGCATTCCCGACGATATGATTTGCGGACACGCTAATCAGAGTCGTATCACCACCTTCAACATGAAGGACAAGGAGAATGTACGCTACTCTAAGAATGTGGTTTCTTATGCCCGCAAGATGGGATGGTTCACGGGTAAGGATGCTGAGTTCAGTTACAACGCAGCTTATGCTGCTCCCGACTTCTCTGGTCGCCGTATCTGTGATGCCCGCGTGTGGACCTTCTTCAACCGTTATGCCGACGGCATGGACCGCTATATCCCTTGGGCTGAAGGTAAAGATGCCAATGCCGAGGTGATGCCGCTTTGGGTAAAACCCAACAGAAAACTGACTGTTCACGATGTGGAAGAGGCAATGCGCGACCACTATGAGAGCACACCTTTCTCTCTTGATCAGGACATGGGTGGTGGTATCTGGGATATGCCTTATCGTCCTACACCTCTTTTCTTTGAGGTCGATGGCAAGAAGTATTTCAACGAGCGTCCTGTTTCCACTCAGCAGGCGGGTTTCGTTTTTGTCAGTCAGATGCGCTCATGGTTGCCCCGCCAGGTTGGTGGTTGCTTCTGGTTTGCCAATGATGATGGCAACATGGCACCGTTTACTCCCGTCTATTGCTGTGCGACAGAGTCTCCCCGTCCTTACAACACACCGGGTGCCGACGAGCTGAACTTCTCTATGGACAATGCCTTCTGGGTACAGAACTGGGTGTCTAACATGGTGTACCCCCGCTATTCTATGATGTTCCCCAGTTTGAAAGAGGTGCGCGACTCGCTCGATAACTCTTACTTCCGCGCCCAGAAGGAGGTCGAGGACAAGGCTCTGACGCTCGACGAGGCGGCTCGTGTGAAGTATCTCACAGGCTACACGGCTGCGAAGGCCGACCAAATGTTGGCGCGCTGGTGTCAGTTGGCTACCTATCTGATTGTCAAGTATAATGATATGACCGTCAAGCCCGAGAAAGACGGTCGTTTCACTCGCACAAAATATGGTCTTGGTTCTGCACCGGCTCGTCCTGGCTATTCTGAGAAATATGCCCGTGGCATAGCTCGTCAGACAGGGGCAAGACTTGAACAACCGCAGAAATAGTTAGCGAAAGGCCAGAACGATGTTTCTGGCCTTTCTTATTAAGTTTTCTTTTGAAACATTTGGTTGGTTCAGAAAATTGTATTACCTTTGCATGCACTTAAGGCAAAGGAGTGTTCAAATAGATTTGTCTCTTCTTGCGCTCGGCCATTAGCAAGTCAACTTGCATGGCACTCACTTAATTGGAGAGTTGGCAGAGTGATCGATCGCGCTGGACTCGAAATCCGGTATACCCTTATGGGTATCGGGGGTTTGAATCCCTCACTCTCCGCAATGTCACTTGATTATCAGTGATTTCAAGCTTAACACCCAATTTTACAAAAAATGTAAAGTTGGGTGTTTTCTTTTTCATCCACTCAAAGTCGGCTCAGTAGAAATTTAGTGGCTTTTACGGGTCAGTCCGAAAAGCTAGTTGTGTTCATGCACATAGTTTTATAAGTCTGAAAAGGAAGAAAGGAATGTCTGAAACTCCTCTGAACTGAGCCCTGAAAGCCTTGACCTTAGCATTGAAGGACTCAGCTCCTGCATTGGTAGCTCTGTTGACGAAGAAATTGAGAATCGTTTCGTAATGGTTATGGAATGTGTCAATGACGATGTAGAAAGCATCGGTTCCCAGCCTTTCGGACTGCCCCATTTTATCAGTAATGTGATATGGTTTGAGGATTTCCCCTTACTCGTGATGGTATGGCTCGCCCTTGATGATGGTACAAGCCCGATAGATCTGTTCTGTAAAGACCAGTCTTACCATTTGGTGTGAGAAAGTGAGTTTGGAGAGTGATAGTTTCTCGTTGGCGCGAGCATAGACAGCAGGCGAGAAACCGTAGGGACCTCCGATGACGAAAACCAGTCGTCGTGCGGTGTTCCTTTTCTGTTCTAACCATGAGGCCAGCTCTATGCTGCGCAACTCCTTACCGTGTTCGTCAAGCAACACAACTGTGTCTGATGGTTGTATCTGTTTCAGTATCAGTTCACCTTCGGCCGTTTTCTGCTGTTCCTCAGAGAGGTTCTTGGTGTTCTTTAGCTCGGGTATGACGGTGATGTTGAAGGGCATATAGTGGGCTATACGCTCTGCATAGTCGTTGATGCCAGCCACAAAGTGCTTGTTCACGGTCTTTCCTACCAGAATAAGCTCAGTCTTCATATTCGTGTTTACGTTTGGGGTTCATGGGGAACCAACCTTTCTGTACGCGCTTTTTCTGAGCAAAAAGTTCGCCGATGCCCCACAGTGCCGATGCCCCAAACACGCCAATGCTGGCAGAGATGATGGCATTCTCGATGAACAGTGCTGCTATCAGACAAACGATGCCGATGAGCAGGTATATCTTCCAAGGCCAAGTGCCCCAGTGATATTCTGTCTTAATGACGATGGGATGCCATATTCCGATGGCGAGAAATGTGCAGAAGGCAATGATAATTCCTGTGAAATACATGTCTTATAGAATGTTTTGGCTGCAAAGATACGCATTTTTTTCTATTTAATGGTCTCCTCGCTTAGGAAATCGTCCCAGTGTATCTGATATCCATTGAATACATTCAAATCGACGTCGCCCTTGATACCACTCACACGACCGCAGTCGCTCAGTTGCCACAGGGCCAGTCTGACGTCGGGTTTGTATTCTCCATATCGTGCAATCCAGAACAGATATTTCTCTTTTAGGTCGGGAGCCATATCTATGTATGTGTTGATGAATCGCTGATTGACATACAATAATGGTCGTGTGTGTGTGGCTCGTTCTACCATGTTAAGCCAGGTGCGTATGTCGCTGAACATCTTCTTTGCTCCGCCTCCTTTTTGTATCATGGCATCTGTGGGTTCAATGTCTAACATTGGAGGCAAGTCGCCTTTCTTGAATTGGGTGTTCTTCAGGAAGAAGTGTGCCTGCTCTTTAGCATCTTTCCCCACGGTAAAGAAATGGTATGCGCCTGTGCGGATGTTCTGCTTGCGTGCATTCTGATAGTCGCTGCCGTAGTATTGATTGGTGATGGTGGATCCCTGCGTTGACTTAATATACACGAAACTGACTGGATAGTTGGCATCGCCATCTACACGTTGACTGCTGATGCGCTTGCCCATGTTGGTGATACGCAGGTTAGCCCAGTCAATGGGATAGCGTCTGCGACCGATTTCGTGCTGATAGCGAGAGATGTCTATGCCATAAATACGTTCGCTGGTGTAATGCATTCGTTCTCCACGAAAGGTGTCTCTGAGCCATTGTCCTGCTTTCAGGTGGTTGGCACTGATGCTAAAGCCAAAGCCTTCGCGCTGGTCATGTTGCCAGTGTCCTTCGTAGAAAGAGCCATCTACCGAGCGGTAGGAACCATGTCCGCAAGCCTCCATGGCGCTGTTCATCATTCCAGCATAGATGCCTTTCTCGTCCATGCGTATTCCGCTGACCAGCGTGTCGGCATTGAACATGCCAACGATGAGTCGGCCCAAATGGTCGGTGGTGACGCCCTTGCCTTGTCTCCGACCGTGGTGCCAGTTCATCAGGTTGCGTGCCGCTGCTTTCCCTTTAGGCAGATAGAACGCTTGTGTTGAATCGCCGTCCTCTGCATAGCGTATCACCATGTCGAACCCCTCGTCACGCACATTATGACGATCCAAGTAGTAATCCAGCTCCTTGGCTATCATTTCGTTTCGCTGTTTTGATATGGTGGTATCACTGACAGTAAAACATGTCGTGTCTATATCCTCAAAATAGGTTGGTTTCGTTTTTTGTCGATTGCTGCATCCACAAAGGATGAGTAGGGGAGTGATAAGTAGAATGAGACGATTCATGATTTCAAACTAATTAATTGAATTACGCAGATTACACCGGTCGAAACCTGCGTAATCTGCGTAAGGATATGTTTAGGTCACTAAATGCTTAGCAGAGCTTGCGTGAGCCATCGCCGATGACTACATCGTAAACCTTTGGCTCATGACCATACTTGGCATTGAACTTCTTCTTGGCATCCTCAACAAACTGCTTGTAGAGGTCGTTGCGAACCAGATTGATGGTGCAACCACCGAAGCCACCACCCATGATACGGCTACCAGTAACGCCGTTCTCCTTGGCAATGTCGTTTAGGAAGTCGAGCTCCTCGCAAGACACCTCGTAGTCCTTTGACAGACCCTCGTGGGTCTTGTACATCATCTCACCAACCTTCTCGTAGTCGCCTTCGTTCAGAGCGTCGCAGACAGCCAATACACGGTCTTTCTCGCCCAGCACGAACTTGGCACGCTTGTAGTCTTCTTCGCCTACTTCGGCCTTGACCTCTTCCAACTGCTCCCATGTGCAGTCGCGCAAGGTCTCGAACTTACCCTCTGGGTGCTTAGCCTGAATATGCTTTACCACATTCTCGCAGCTGTTGCGACGGTCGTTGTAGGGTGAACCTGCCAACTGGTGTTTAACCACAGAGTCAAGCAGCACCAGACGGTAGCCATCGGGCTTGAATGGGAAGTATTCGAACTCACGGCTACGGCAGTCCAGACGCATCAGGCAACCTGCCTTACCGAATACAGAAGCAAACTGGTCCATGATACCACAGTTCACACCGCAGTAGTTGTGCTCAGTGGCCTGACCAGCCAGTACCATATCCCACTGGCTAACCTTGTTCTCGCCGAAGATGTCGTTCAGTCCGCAAGCGAAGCAGCTCTCCATGGCGGCAGACGATGACATACCTGCACCGAGGGGCACGTCGCCGGCAAAGGCAATGTTGAAGCCCTTTACGGGAACGCCCAGCTTCTTCATCTCCAGAGCTATGCCATAGATATAGCGTGCCCATGATGCCTTGGGACCTGCGGGGTCAGAGAGCTTGAAATCTACACGGTCTTTCAGGTCGATAGCGTATGCCATAACGGTATCTTCTGTACCGTTGGCACGCATCTCTGCTGTCACACCTTTGTCCACTGCTCCGGGGAATACAAATCCACCGTTATAGTCTGTGTGTTCACCAATCAGGTTGATGCGGCCGGGAGATGTGTAAACATTACCAGTCTTTCCGTCAAAGTGCTTGATGAATCGCTGTCTTACAAATTCGATATCAATCATAATGTTTTAAGTTTTATAAGGTTTGTATTCGTAATTAATCTACATTGATGTCCTTGTTCACGTTCTTGCAACCAACAGTAGCGTAGAACAGAATGTAGGCCAGCATGGCGATGACGAGCCAGTAGCTGGTGATGTTGCCTGTGCTACTTGCAATGCTCTGCTGGATGAGGGGCATGATGCCACCACCTACTACCATCGTCATGAAGATACCAGAAGCTGCCTCTGTGTACTTGCCCAGACCCTCTACAGAGAGGTTGAAGATGCCACCCCACATGATAGAAGTGCAGAGACCGCAGGCTGCAATGAAGAAGGCCTTCACGGGAATGTCGTGTCCGTCGTAAACAACTGTGTTGCTTTCAGGCATGAAGATGGCAATCAGCAACAGTGCGATAGCCACACTTGACACGACAATCATCTGGAGTGAAGTAGATACCTTGCCTGAGATGACACTTGACGTGGCACGTCCTACCATCATCAGAATCCAATAGATACCTGCTATCACACCACCAATGGCTGCTGAACCTTCGAAGCCCAGGTCGGTTACGTAGAACTGCAAGTGCATGGGAATACCGATCTCGATACCAACATAGAAGAAGATGGCAATGACGCCCAGCAGTGTGTGGCGGAATGCCAGAGGGCTGTGCTCATATTGAGGCTGCTCCTTGCCGAGGGTTGGCTCGGGAATGGTTACTCGGCTGATGATGACAAATGAAATAGCGAAGACTGCCATGCCGATGAACAGCAGTGGAGCCACGTTGCTCATGCTGGTTTCTGCGGTCACCGTACCAACCAAGATACCCGTGAGACTGGGAGTCAGCGTAGCGGTCAGCGAGTTCAGTGTGCCACCAACTTGGATGAGCTGATTACCCTTGTTGCCACCGCCACCGAGCAGGTTCAGCATGGGGTTTACCACGGTGTTCAGCATACATACGCAGAAACCGCAGACGAAAGCACCCAGCAGATAGATAATCAGGTTCAGTGCAACAGGAATCTCTTGGTATGCAAATACATAGGTGGCATCGCCAGCGATACTCGACAGATACTGAAGGGCCAAACCGATCAGACCCACTGCCAATGCAATCAGTGCGGTCTTCTTATATCCATATTTGATAAGCATCTTACCAGCAGGAATACCCATGAACAAGTATGCAGCGAAGTTCATCAGGTTACCCCATGCCTTAGCGAATGGATATGTGAAGCCCCAAATGTTGCCAAAGGGCGCACCCATGTTAGTTACAAAAGAGATCATCGCGAAGATGAAGCACATCGTGATGATGGCAATTACTTTAGTGTTGTTTGTTGAAGTCATTTTTTTTGTTTTCGTTTATGATTACTATTCAGTTACTCCGAATTTATAGATGGTCTTCTGCTTATAGCGCTGACCGGGATTCAATACGACAGATGGGAAGTAGGGACGGTTAGGACTGTCGGGGAAGTGCTGGCACTCGAAGCAGATGGCCGATCGACGGCCGAAGGTGGCTCCGTGAATGCCTTTATAACCGTCTGCCCAGTTGTCGCTATAGACTTGCACACCGGGCTCGGTGGTGTAAACCTCCATTGTGCGTCCGCTCTTAGGCTCTGTCAGACGTGCTGCAAAGCTCAACTCGCCCTCTTCCTTCTTGTTCAATACGAAGCAGTGGTCGTAGCCTGCACCATGTTTTATCTGTATGTCGTCGGCATCGATGTCTTTGCCCACAGCCTTTGGTGTGCGGAAGTCGAATGGTGTACCTGCCACCTTCAAGATCTCGCCTGTAGGAATGGAGGTGTCGTCGATAGGCACGTAGAAGTCGGCATTCAGTTCCAGTATCTGTTCGTCGATAGTGGGAGTGGGATCTGCCGTACCTGCCAACGAGAAGAAGCCGTGGTGTGTCAGGTTGATGATGGTTTTCTTGTTGGTCGTAGCCAAATACTCCAGCACCAGTTCATTCTGGTCGGTGAAGGTGATTTCTACAGTGATGTCAACTTCGCCAGTATATCCCTCTTCACCGTAGCTTGATACACGGTGCAAAGCCAACGCACGGGGACCCATCTGCTTGGCATCCCATACGCGAGCGTGGAAACCACGCGGACCGCCATGGAGTGCGTTAGGCCCATTGTTGATGGCTAACTGATATTCCTTGCCATTCAGCGTAAACAGTCCCTTGCAGATTCTGTTTCCGAATCGGCCGATAAGAGTAGAAAGGAAGGGTTCTGGAGAATTAATAACTGATTGGATATTGTCGTGACCCTGAATCACGTTAGCAACGTTTCCGTCTTTGTCTGGTACCATGATGGCACAAATGGCGCCGCCGTAATTGGTAATGGCTACTTCGTATCCCTTGCGGTTACGGAGGATGTAAAGATCGGTTTTCTTACCGTTGACTGTGGTCTGAAAGTCCTCGCGTTTCAGACCACACAGATTCACGTTTTCTGTTGTGTTCGCCATAATCAAAAGTTTTTAGTTACTGTAACTTTGTTGCAAAGGAACAAAAAAAAGCCGATATGAGCAAACATATCGGCAAAAAAATGTTGTTAAAAACACCTAAATTCGAGATTTTAGGAAATCAGCTACAACATAGGTGCTACCACCTATGAAGATAACGTCTTCACTTGTAGCATTTTGTAGCGCAGCCTCATAAGCTTTGGCTACTGTAGGGTAGCATTCGCCCTTTAGGCCAAATTGATCTCCAAATACTTTTAGAGAGGTTTCCGGGAAAGCTCTCTTCGTGCTTCCTTTCGTATAATAATAGGTGGCGTTTTTGGGCAGCAAATTCATCACGCTATAGATGTCTTTGTCATCCACCATGCCAAATACGATGCGAAGTTGGTGGCAGGATAACGCTTCCAGTTGCTTTGACAGATATTGCCAAGCCCCAACGTTGTGTCCTGTGTCACACACGACTTTGGGCTTATCTCTCACGATCTGCCATCTGCCTTTCAGTCCTGTAATGTTGGTGACGTTCGTGAAGGCATAGTTCATCTCCTTTAGCCCTTTGTTCATGTTGTCTTCGTTGTCGGACGACGACAGGTAGCCCATCTTGATAAGGCCGTCAATCACCTTGATGATTGTGTTCGTGTTCTTGACTTGGTACAATCCCATTAGTTCGCCATCGAATTCCACGCCGCGATTCGTCTTGTAGTGTATGAATCCTTCTGGCAGCACTTTATAGTCAACGATGGCAGGTTTGTCTTCTGCATAAGTGATGGGAGCGCCTACCTCTTGTGCCAACGCATCGAAGACATGGCGTGTCTCAGGTGTTGCCTCACCGATGACGACGGGTACACCAGGCTTGATGATACCGCCTTTCTCCATGGCTATCTGCTCCAGTGTTGAGCCCAACAGTTTGGTGTGGTCCATCGAGATGTTGGTGATGACACTCATGATGGGGGTGATGATGTTCGTACAGTCCAATCTGCCACCTAATCCTACTTCTATGACGGCGATGTCAACGTTCATGTCGCTAAAGTATTTGAACGCCATGGCTGTCGAGATCTCAAAGAATGAAGGGTGAAGTGGTTCGAAGAACGCTTTCTCGTTCTCTACAAAGCTGACAACATATTCTTGGGGAATGGGGGTGCCATTCACACGGATACGTTCACTGAAGTCCACTAAGTGGGGGGAGGTGTACAGTCCTACACGGTAGCCGCATATCTGCAATAGTGCTGCGATGGTGTGCGACACCGATCCCTTGCCGTTGGTGCCGGCAATGTGTATGCTGCGGAAATGTTGGTGCGGATGGCCGAAATGTTCGTCCAGAGCCTTGGTTGTCTCTAACCCTTCTTTATAACCAATAGCCCCCTGGTTCTCATAGTTGGCTGTCTGGCTGAACAGGTATTCAGTTACGTCTTCGTAGGTCATAAATCCCCTTTAGTTGAAATAGTTCTTGAATTTCTGGAAGATGCTTTCGCGAGTTTCCTTGTCGCCTTTGAAGTTGTCGCTGTCCTTGAAGGCCTCGATGGCCTTTTTCTCGTCGCGCGACAGTGTCTTGGGCACATAGATGCTGATGTTCACCACGAGGTCGCCTCTGCCTGTTCCATAACCTTTCACAGCGGGCAGTCCTTTGCCCCTCAGGCGCATGGTCTTTCCGGGTTGTGTTCCTGGTTCAATCTTGACTTTCAGCACCTTTCCTTCAATCGTGGGTATCTCTACCTCGCCACCCAGTGTGGCTGTGGGGAAGTCAAGCAGCAGATTGTAGATCAAATCGTTCTCGTCGCGGATAAAGGTGTCGTGTGGCTCTTCTGCGATAAACACTTGAATATCACCGGGAATACCGTTGTTCATGCCAGCGTTACCTTTGCCCGAGATGTTGACAACCATTCCTTCGGCCACGCCTGCTGGTATGTTGACTTCTACGACTTCTTCACCTTTGGTGATGCCAGTGCCACCACAGTGTTTACACTTGTTCTTGATGACTTGGCCCTGACCATGGCAGGTGGGGCAGACACCCTGACTCTGCATCATGCCGAAGATGCTCTGTGTGGTGTGTGTGACAATACCAGAGCCGTGACATGTGGGACATGTATCCATGCCGCTTCCGCCCTCGGCTCCTGTACCATGGCAATGCTCACAGGGAACATCCTTGCGTACCTTAAATTTTTTAGTGACACCCTGATTGATTTCCTCCAGTGTCAGTCTGACCTTCAGGCGCAGATCGCCACCGCGATGTTTCTGAGGACGGGCTTTTCCGCCACCAAAACCGCCACCGAAGCCGCCGAAACCGTGTCCGCCAAAGATGTCGCCGAACATCGAGAAGATGTCGTCCATGTTCATTGAGGCACCCGCACCGAAGCCTCCGAAACCATCGCCGGCACCACCGTTCAGTCCGGCAAAGCCAAACTGGTCGTATTGTTGGCGCTTTTGAGCGTCGTGCAACACGTTGTAAGCCTCTGCAGCTTCCTTGAATTTCTCCTCGGCTTCCTTGTCACCGGGGTTACGGTCTGGGTGATACTTGATGGCGATTTTTCTGTATGCCTTCTTTATCTCTGCCTCTGAGGCCGTCTTTTCGACGCCCAGTACCTCATAGTAGTCTCGCTTCTGTGCCATTGGTCTATTGTCCTACAGCTACCTTTGCGTAGCGGATTACTTCATCGTTCAACTTATACCCGGTGGCCATACAGTCGATGACCTTGCCTTTCTTGTCGTCGCCCATGCCGGGCACCAGTGCCACAGCCTCATGCAGGTTGGTGTCGAAGTCTGCATTCTCTGTGTCTATCTTCGTCACGCCCTGTGCTTCCAAGGTCTTCATCAGTTTCTGGTAGATGAGCTGAATGCCTTCGCGCAACACTTCAATGTCGTCGGTCTTCTTGCCGTTCTCGATGGCGCGCTCCATGTCGTCAATGACGGGGAGTAGTGCAGTGATGGTTTTCTTGCCACCATTGAAGATCAGTTCCTGACGTTCTTTGATGGTGCGTTTGCGGAAGTTGTCAAACTCTGCCATCGTGCGCAGATACTTGTCTTTGAGGTCGGCAATGATTTGTTCTGCTTCATTGGGCTTCTCGTCCGTCTCTGCACTTTCAGCGTTTTCCGAGTTGTCTGTAGGTTCCGAGCTCTCGGCATCTGTTGTGTTCTCGCTATTGTCCTTTTCGACTGCCACTTGGTCAGTCGTCTGCTCTTGTTCTTCGATGTTTATGTCTTTTTCTGTCATAATTGCTTATGTTTAACGTTTCTATCAAGTCTCTGCAAAAAGCATGCCATGATGAGTCTTAGATATACATCTTAGCTTTCTGCTCCTTGATGGTTTCGTCATAAATATAGTCATCATATTGCATCAGCTTGTCGATGGTGCCCTTAGGAGTAAGTTCGATGATGCGGTCGGCAACGGTCTGGATGAACTCGTGGTCGTGAGAGGCAAAGAGGATGTTGCCCTTGAAGCTCACCAGGTTGTTGTTGAAAGCCTGGATAGATTCCAGATCGAGGTGGTTGGTAGGCGTGTCAAGAATCAGACAGTTGGCGTTCTTGAGTTGCATACGTGCTATCATACAGCGCATCTTCTCACCACCCGAGAGCACGTTGACGTGCTTCAAGACGTCCTCTTCCTTGAAGAGCATACGCCCCAAGAACGATTTCATCATCACCTCGTTGCCCTTGCCAAACTGACTCAGCCAGTCCACCAGGTTCAGCTCTGACTGGAAAAACTCGGTGTTGTCCAGGGGCAGGTAGGCCGTTGTGATGGTGACGCCCCATTTGTATGTGCCGGCATCAGCCTCACGGTTGCCGTTGATAATTTCAAAAAGGGCAGTCATGGCCTTAGGGTTGTGGCTCAGAAATACGGTCTTCTGTCCTTTCTCAATGGTGAAGCTGACATTGTCAAACAGCACAGAGCCATCGCTGTCAAGAGCCTTCAGTCCTTCAACCTCCAGTATCTGTGTTCCCGGCTCACGCTCCATCTGGAAGATAATGCCTGGATACTTACGTGTTGAAGGCGTGATTTGTTCTACGTTCAGTTTTTCCAGCATCTTCTTACGCGAGGTGGTCTGCTTACTCTTGGCCACGTTAGCCGAGAATCGACGAATAAACTCTTCCAACTGCTTTTTCTTCTCTTCGGCCTTCATCTTCTGGTTCTGAGCTTGGCGAAGTGCCAACTGTGACGACTCGTACCAGAAAGAGTAGTTACCAGAGAACAGTGTCACCTTACCAAAGTCGATGTCCACGGTTTGCGTGGATACGGCATCCAGGAAGTGACGGTCGTGACTGACCACCATGACGCACTGCTCCAGTCCTGACAGATATTCCTCCAGCCACTGTACGGTGTCGAGGTCAAGGTCGTTGGTAGGCTCGTCGAGCAACAGGTTGTCGGGGTGGCCAAACAGTGCTTTTGCCAGCATCACGCGCACCTTTTCATTGTTTGAGATGTCTGCCATCTGCGAGTAGTGGATATCTTCTTTGATGCCCAGATTCTGCAACAGTTGTGCAGCCTCACTCTCGGCTTCCCATCCATTCATCTCGGCAAAGGCCATTTCCAGCTCGGCAGCCTTTACGCCGTCTTCCTCGGTCATCTCTTCTTTGGCATAGAGAGCTTCGCGCTCCTTCATGTTCTGCCAGAGGGGCTGGTGGCCCATTAAGACGGTGTCCATGACCGTGAAATTGTCATATTTGAAGTGGTCCTGTTCCAATACGGAGAGGCGCTCTCCGGGGCCCAGCTCGATGCTTCCTTTGTTGGGCTCCAGTTCGCCGCTGATGGCTCTCAGTAGTGTTGACTTACCAGCGCCATTGGCACCGATCACGCCGTAGATATTGTTGTTAGTAAACTTCAGGTTCACGTCCTTGTAGAGAACCTTCTTTCCAAATTGAATTGCCAGATTGGTGACTGTAATCATCTTCTCTTTACCTTATTTATTTTAATTTTGCCTGCAAAGTTACTAATTATTTTCCACTCTACCAAATTATTTCCTGTTCTGCCTTGGTAAAGTGAAAATAAATGGCATTTTGTTTTGCTTTTCGCTTGGTTTCCACTAACTTTGCACCCCGTATGAGAATGAACACGGGAAATAACTCTGAAGGACTATACGACCATTTCACTGTCAGCGAGGCTCAGCCGTTGCTCGAGTTTTTGTTGGCCAGCATGTCGCAGAGTCGCAGCAAGGTGAAGGCAACGCTTCAGGGGCAGGGGGTAAAGGTCAATGGAAAAACGGTGACTCAGTTCGACTATCAGTTGCTTCCTGGCATGAAGGTGGCTGTGAGCAAGACCAAGCGCAATCAGCGAGGTTTCAAGAGTCGCTATGTCAAGATTGTCTATGAAGACCGCTGGTTGGTGGTGGTAGAGAAAAATATTGGCATTCTCTCAATGGCTGCCGGCCATTCGTCGCTCAATGTGAAGAGCGTGCTCGACGACTATTTCAAGAAGACCCATCAGCGTTGTACGGCTCATGTGGTCCACCGTCTGGACCGCGACACCAGCGGACTGATGGTCTATGCCAAGGATATACAGACCGAACAGATCTTAGAGCACAACTGGCATCAGATTGTCTATGACCGCCGTTATGTGGCTGTGCTCAGTGGCGAGATGGAGCAGGATGAAGGCACCATTCAGAACTGGCTGAAGGACAACAAGGCTTATGTTACCTATTCTTCGCCGGTTGACAATGGCGGAAAGTTGGCCATCACCCATTTCTTTGTGATGGACCGCACCACAGACCACTCGTTGGTTGAGTTTAAACTCGAGACCGGCCGTAAGAATCAGATTCGTGTGCATGCTGCCGACATGGGGCATCCCGTATGTGGCGATCCTAAGTATGGCAATGGCGACGACCCTCTGCACCGTCTTTGTCTGCACGCATGGCTGCTCTGTTTCACGCACCCCATCACCGGCGAGCGAATGGAGTTTGAGACCCCAGTGCCCACAGCCTTCCGTCTTTTGTTTAAACATCATTAAGCATTCAGTTTATGGATAGTTGGGTGTATTATGCTGCCATTCTGATTTTTATCATGGTAGCCGTTCTCGTTGTAAAAAAAGTGACCAGCTGCATGTTGAAGCTCTCTGTCTTCATCGTGCTGCTGGTCGCTTTGTGCTTTTTCTATTTCCTTACGCGTTAGTCTCCTCGCGAAAATATTTCTCAAATTCCTCTCTCAGTTGTTTGGGGTTGGCAATGATGTTGCGAAGCTGGTTCAGGTTTCGTTCGTTCTGCGAGCCTGGAATCCAGAGTTTGATGTAGCCCTTTACCGAATATTTGCTGTCCATGTGCTCTGAGAAGCGCAGCCATTGGTGCTCCTTGTCCAGCTCGGGGTAGTTGGACAGTCCAAACTGAACCGTGCGACGGAACACCACCTCGGGCGACAGGTCGCGGTCGGCCTCGGCCACAATTTTGCCATACATGCTACGTGGTGCCCGTGATGCCGAGGCACGGTGGTCTTCCACGGCCTCGCGCATGATGTTAATCTGCTCGGCAGAGAACCATCGCTTCAGGCGGGCATCGCTGGCCAGTATCTTTCCGCTGGTGATGTGATGTATGGCGCGTGGACCGCTCAGTCCCAGGTCGTGATAGGCAGCAATGGTGTAAACCATATTGATGTCAGCACCAGTTGCACGTGCCAATTCCAGTGAACGACGTATCACGCGGGTCACGTGCTCCATGTTGTGCGCCTTGTCGAATTGGGCATATTGCGGCAGAATCTGGGTCTCTATAAAATCCACCAAGTCGAGGCTTGCTGTGTTCTTGAGCATAATATTTTAGGGTTTATGTTTGCAAATGTACGAATAATTATCTACTTTTGCAAGCGTTTTGAGAAAAAAGTGAAAAATATGGAAGTGCAGAAAGATTCAATAAAAGCGTGGTTGCTGGCTGCCCGTCCGAAGACGTTGACAGGTGCAGCCGTGCCTGTGATGATTGGTCTCTCGCTAGCATGGAGTGATGCCCAGCAGTATGACGGCAGCGTGTTCAGCTGGACGGCAGCTGTGCTCTGTCTGTTGTTTGCTTTCATTATGCAGATAGACGCTAACTTCATCAACGACTATGTTGACTATGCCAAGGGGACCGAC
The DNA here is from genome assembly GCF_022024035.1 of Prevotella sp. E13-17. Taxonomy (NCBI): domain Bacteria; kingdom Pseudomonadati; phylum Bacteroidota; class Bacteroidia; order Bacteroidales; family Prevotellaceae; genus Prevotella; species Prevotella sp. E13-17. Next base: position 2,180,515 of record NZ_CP091787.1, on the reverse strand, counting down.
GATCGTGAAACCCGCTTGGGACCTGAGCGAGCCTGCGCTCAGGGGTGGGTGAGCATCAGTCGCATGCGTCATGCCATCGCCACCACTACTATTATTGGCTGTCTCGTGGGGCTGCCGTTGGTGTGGTTTGGTGGCCTTGAGATGATTCTCGTAGGATTGCTCTGCGTGGTGTTCTGTTTCCTTTATACCACCCACTTGTCCTATCTTGGCTTTGGCGATGTGCTTGTGCTGGTGTTCTTCGGTTTGGTGCCTGTCAGTATCACTTATTACATCCAGCTCCACACTTTTACCCTCGAGGTCATCGTGGCTTCGGTGGCTTGTGGCTTGGTCATCGATGCCCTGTTGCTGGTCAACAACTTCCGCGACCGCGACACTGACCGTCAGGCAGGCAAGAACACGTTGGTGGTGCGCATCGGGGCTAAGGCTGCCCTTAGAACTTATATGGGTGTTGGCGTGGTGGCCTGCTTGTTGGGTATGGTCTATACCTACACCGACCACCGCTTAGCCTACGACCTCTCGTTCGTCTATCTGTTCCTGCACTATCTGGCCTATCTGAAGATGAAGGAGATATGGCAGGGGCGTGAGCTCAATGCCGTGTTGGGGCTCACGGCTCGCAACATCTTTATCTACGGTTTGCTGGTCAGCCTGGGCATTTTGTTGGGGTAGGGTGTCTTAGCAGCTGACCTCTAAAGACTAAAAAGAAGACGGGGCTCGTGATGAGTCCCCGTCTTCTTTTTTTTATGGTGTAGTGGATTAATAGCTGCGAGCAATGATCACACGCGCCTTTGAAGGCTTGCCGCTGACCATATCCACACCCGGTGTCTGCTCTATGCCGAAAGGCACACAACGAATGGTGGCCTGTGTCTCCTCCTTGATCTTGGCCTCGGTCTCGGCAGTGCCATCCCAGTGGCAGAGGAAGAAGCCGCCCTCCTTCACCTTCTCCTTGAACTCCTCGTAGTTGTCGCACTCGTAGATGCGGCTGTCGCGATAGGCCTTGGCCTTCTCAAAGATGTTCTTCTGAATGTCTTCCAACAGCTGTTCCACGTACTGTGCGATGCCCTCGATAGAGCGGGTCTCCTTCTCGAGCGTGTCGCGGCGCATCACCTCGATGGTGCCATTCTCCAAGTCGCGCGCACCCAGCACCAGGCGCACGGGCACACCCTTCAGCTCGTAGTCGGCAAACTTGAAGCCAGGACGCTTGTTGTCGGCATCGTCGAACTTCACGCTGATACCCTTCTGGCGCAGCTCTTCGATGATGGGCTGCACCTCCTTGTTGACAATCTCCATCTGCTCAGGCTTGTTGGCAATGGGGATGATGACCACCTGAATAGGCGCCAGGCGTGGAGGCAGGACCAATCCGTTGTCGTCACTGTGGGTCATGATGAGTGCACCAATCAGACGGGTGCTGACACCCCACGAAGTGGCCCATACGTACTCGGGCTTGTTCTCCTTATTTAAATAGGTCACGTCGAAAGCCTTGGCGAAGTTCTGACCCAGGAAGTGCGAGGTACCGCTCTGCAGAGCCTTACCATCCTGCATCATAGCCTCGATGGTGTAGGTGTCTAGCGCACCGGCAAAGCGCTCGGTCTCGCTCTTGACACCCTGTACCACGGGCACAGCCATCCATTCCTCGGCAAACTTGGCATAGACGTGCAGCATCTTCTTGGCTTCCTCTTCGGCCTCCTCGCGGGTGGCGTGAGCCGTGTGACCCTCTTGCCACAGGAACTCAGAGGTGCGCAGGAAAGGACGTGTGCGCATCTCCCAGCGCATCACGTTGCACCACTGGTTGCACATCAGTGGCAGGTCACGCCAAGACTGAATCCAATTCTTATAGGTATTCCAGATGATGGTCTCACTGGTGGGGCGGATGATGAGCTCCTCTTCCAGTTTTGCAGCAGGATCAACAACCACGCCACTCTTGTCTTCGGTGGCTTTCAGACGGTAGTGTGTCACCACGGCACATTCCTTGGCAAAACCCTCTACGTGCTCAGCTTCGCGGCTGAGAAATGACTTCGGGATGAGCAGAGGGAAGTAGGCGTTTTGGGCGCCCGTCTCCTTGAACATGCGGTCCAGCTCATGCTGCATCTTCTCCCAAATGGCATAGCCATAGGGCTTGATGACCATACATCCACGCACGGCCGACTGCTCGGCCAGGTCTGCCTTGACCACAAGGTCGTTGTACCATTGGCTATAATTGTCGGCACGTTTTGTTAGTTCTTTTAATTCTTTTGCCATTTTTTTATCGAAATATTAAAAAATTTGGTGCAAAGGTACAAAATAATTGAGAATAAGTTATTGTGAATTAGGAATTTTTTCTATCTTTGCACCGAAATCGTAAGCGTTTAACATTTTTATTAATAATAAATAATCTAAAGTTATGAAGAAAATGAAAGTTGTGATCCTGACTCTTTGCGCAGGAATGGTGATGGCAGGTTGTAACAATCTGGCTAAGGGTACGGCTATTGGTGCTGCCGGTGGTGCAGTGCTGGGTGCTGTTGTAGGTAAGATTGCAGGTAACACCGCTGTAGGTGCTGCTGTAGGTACCGCTGTAGGTGCAGGCACTGGCGCCCTCATTGGTAAGCACATGGATAAGGTGAAGGCCGAGGCTGAGGCCGTGAAGAATGCGCAGGTTGAGTCGGTGACCGATGCTAACGGTCTGCAGGCTGTCAAGCTGACCTTCGACTCTGGCATCCTGTTCGCTACTGGCAAGTATGCCCTGAACGCAAGCTCAAAGGCTGCTCTGAACCAGTGTGCTACATTGCTGAAGAACAACGCAGACTGCGATATCGCTATCTATGGTCATACCGACAGCACTGGTTCTGACGCTGTGAACAATCCTCTGTCTGTAAACCGTGCCAATGCTGTTAAGAGCTACTTGCTCTCACAGGGCGTGGCTAACTCACAGATCCGCGTGACAGACGGTCAGGGTTCTACCAACCCCGTTGCCGACAATTCTACAGCTGCTGGTCGTCAGCAGAACCGTCGTGTAGAGATCTACATGTATGCTTCTGAGGCTATGATTAAGGCTGCCGAGGCTGGAACATTGAAATAATAGGAAGACTTGAAATTCTTGTTAAACACATTGAAAAGGATCGTGGTGGCATTTTTTGCCTCCACGATTCTTGCTGTAATAGTATTCAGGTTTGTGCCGGTGTACTATACGCCATTGATGTTTCTGAGACTCAGTCAGCAAGAACATCTGAAACTGAGTCATCACTGGGTGCCGCTTGAAGAGATGTCACCCCACATGCCCGTGGCTGTGATGGGCAGTGAAGATGCCAACTTTTTGAAGCACCACGGCTTCGACTTCAAAGCCATTGAGTATGCAGCCAAGCGCAATCTTGAGCATCCCGAAAAGAACAAACTGGGCGCATCGACCATTTCGCAGCAAACGGCCAAGAATGTGTTTTTGTGGCCTGGGCGCTCGTGGGTGAGAAAAGGACTAGAGACCTACTTCACGGTGCTCATAGAACTATGTTGGTCGAAAGAACGCATCATGGAGGTGTATCTGAACTCCATCGAGACCGGTGACGGTATCTATGGTGTGGAGGCTGTGGCCAGAGAGCACTTTGGATGCAGTGCCAAGGAACTGACGGCCAACCAGTGTGCGCTGATAGCAGCCACGCTGCCCAACCCGCGCAAGTATAGTTCGCAGAATCCCAGCAGATACACGAAGAAACGCCAGCGTGCCATCAGGCGTAATATGAAGTTCGTAGAGCCTTTCGGGCAAAAAAAGTGACGGCAGGACTTGGTTGTTAGGAGAATTCTTCGTATCTTTGCCGTCAGATAAATAAATTCTAACAACAACAACTAAAAATTGTAAATATGGAAAATAATGCTCAGCTTATTGCCCAGTGTGAGGCAGTTGCTAAGGAATGGTTGTCGCCCGCTTTCGACGAGGACACGCGAAAGGAAGTTCAGGCTATGCTCGATGCCGAGGATAAGTCTGCCTTGATAGATGCTTTCTACCAGAACTTGGAGTTCGGTACGGGCGGTCTACGTGGCATCATGGGTGCTGGTACCAATCGTATGAACAAATATATCGTGGGCATGGCCACACAGGGTTTTGCTAATTATATCAACAAGGCCTTCCCTGGCAAACAGAGCGCGGTGGTGGTAGGTCACGATTGTCGTAACAACGGTCGCCTCTTTGCCGAGACCGTTGCTGATATCTTCTCGGCCAATGGCATCAAGGTGTATCTGTTTGAGAGCCTGCGTCCCACACCCGAAATATCGTTCGCCATCCGTCAGCTGGGCTGTCAGGCTGGTGTTAACGTGACAGCCTCTCATAACCCCCGCGAATACAACGGATACAAAGCCTATTGGGACGACGGCGCACAGGTGCTGGCTCCCCACGACAAGGGTATTATCGACGAGGTGAACAAGGTTAAAATACAAGACGTGAAGTTTGAAGGTAACAAGGACCTGATTATTCCTATTGGCGGTGAGATGGATTGGGACTATATCCAGGCTGTCAAGGAGGCTATGGTCGATCAAGACGTGATCCTGCGTCAGAAAGACCTGAACATAGTCTATTCGCCTATGCATGGCACAGGTCGTGTGATTATACCTATGGCACTGCGTTCATGGGGCTTCCAGAACATTCACGTGGTGCCTGAACAGATGGTCATCGACGGCAACTTCCCCACAGTGGTGTCGCCTAACCCCGAGAATGCCGAGGCTATGACTCTGGGCATGAAACTGGGCACGAAGCTGAATGCCGACCTGGTGATTGCCTCTGACCCTGATGCCGACCGTCTGGCCATTGTTTGCCGCAATGCCAAGGGCGAGTGGGAAATCCTGAACGGTAACCAGACCTGTATGATGTTCTGCTGGTATATCATTGCCAACAAGAAGAAGTTGGGTCAGCTGAAGGGCAATGAGTTCCTGGTGAAGACCATCGTGACCACCGAGGTGATTGCCGAGATTGCCAAGAAGAACGGTGTGGAGTATAAGGACTGCTACACAGGCTTCAAGTGGATTGCCAACGAGATTCGCATCAACGAGGGTAAGAAGAAGTATATCGGTGGCGGTGAGGAGTCGTTCGGCTTCCTGCCATTCGACAAGGTTCGCGATAAAGACTCTCCAGCGTCTATCTGTCTGATCTGTGAGATCGCTGCATGGGCCCGCGACAATGGCAAGACGCTCTATGACCTGCTGATGGACATCTATGCAGAGTATGGATTCTCTCGCGAGGTGACTGTCAACGTGGTGCGCCCCGGTAAGACTGGTGCCGACGAGATTAAGCAGATGATGAGCGACTTCCGTGCTAATCCTCCCAAGGAACTGGGTGGTAGCAAGGTGTGCCTGTGGAAGGACTACCAGTCGCTGGAGGCTAAGAAGGCTGACGGCAGTGTGGAGAAACTCGACATGCCAGCCACCTCTAACGTGCTGCAGTGGTTCTGCGAGGACGGTACCAAGGTCAGCGTGCGTCCTTCAGGCACAGAGCCCAAGATCAAGTTCTATCTGGAGATCAAGGATCCCAGCTTCAAGTGCGCAGGCTGCTATGAGCGTTGCACTAAGGCTGCCAACGAGAAGGCAGAGCGCATCAAGAAGGATCTGAACCTGTAAAATAACGAGGCATCGGCGCCTTTGAGCGCCTGCGCCTGTCAGACATAGCCCTGGAAGCCCACGCGGTTTCTGGGGCTTTGTTGTCTCTGTAGATTATTCATAGGGATAGGGAACAGAACACCTTGTTGAATAACAAAAACCTCAACAACATCATCGAAAAACCAAGAAAACCGCCTACGGCCAAGTAAAAATAGACTGTGGAGTAAGGGATTAGAATCCAGAGAGGGTCATTTTAAAGTCTAAAAGCACGTATTCTAAAGTATAGAAGAGGCATTTCTAAAGTCTAAAACCGAAGCTATCATTTCTGGTCTAGCCCCTGGATGCTCTACATCCAGCCCTTAGAAGGACCGCATCCAGGGGCTAAAACGACCCGTTCCAGGGGCTGGACACACCACTTCTAGGGGCTGGACGGACATCAAAAGTAAAGCTATAACAATGCAAAAGCAAAACTATAACAAGACGAAAGCAGCACTATGACAGTGCGAAACCATTCCTATCCCGACCAAGAACAACCCCACCACGACTCTCCCGAGAGAAGTGGCAATCCTGTTCTTTTTCTATCTGATTTCTACTTTAATTGATTTCAATCTAAAGAATCCGCTGAGCCTCTATTGAAATAACAAAAAGCGCAGATAAAGGATTACTCCTATAAATTTTCGCTTGAGCCGTTGTCGGGCTGCAGGGTGGGAGGGGAATAAAACAAAAAATCCTCCTTTTCGTGTGAAAAAGAGGACTCTTTGTAGTCGATAGGGGAATCGAACCCCTATGCCAAGATTGAGAATCTTGTATCCTAACCATTAGATGAATCGACCAGGATGATAATAAAAAGTGGTAGTCGATAGGGGAATCGAACCCCTATGCCAAGATTGAGAATCTTGTATCCTAACCATTAGATGAATCGACCAGAATCGGAGCGGAAGCTGGGGGATTCGAACCCCCGGTACGGGAACCCGTACGGCAGTTTAGCAAACTGCTGGTTTCAGCCACTCACCCAAACTTCCTCGGTTTGTTCCCTTGCGGGCCTCCGAAAAGCATTCTCGCTCAAATGCGGGTGCAAAGGTAAGCATTATTTTCTGAACATGCAAATTTTCCATGGATATTTTTTTGAAAAAGTTTCATTTTATGATTTAGACTATCTCCCTTATACGTGCGCGATAACTTTTATTATTACTTTTTTATGGAATTGTGTTGCTCGTTTGAGTTTTATTTGTTACTTTTGCAGCCGCTAACGAATGAGAACAATATTGTTATAACAAAATATCTTTATGAATTTCACTTTGTTAATCACTGTCGTCTTGACAGCTATTACTTTGGTGGCAGGTGCCTATGTAGTGGCAAAGCTATTGGGTCCACGCTCTTACAATAAAGTGAAGGGAGAACCGTTTGAATGCGGTATTCCTACGCGTGGCAGTAGCTGGATTCCCATCACCGTAGGCTACTATCTGTTTGCCATCTTGTTTCTCATGTTCGATGTGGAAACTATTTTCCTCTATCCATGGGCAGTTGTAGTGAAAGAGTTTGGTGCGATGGCGCTGCTGTCTATCGGCTTTTTCCTGTTGGTATTGGTATTAGGCCTGGCATACGCATGGCGGAAAGGAGCACTGGAATGGAAATAAGAAAACCCAAAATCAAGGCTCTTCCCTATGACGAGTTCAAGGATAACTCATCGCTGGAGAAGCTGGTTGACGAGCTCCATGAGGGTGGCGTCAACGTAGTGACAGGTACGCTGGATCAAATGATCAACTGGGGGCGCTCTAACTCCCTGTGGTCGCTGACCTTTGCTACGTCTTGCTGTGGTATTGAGTTTATGGCATGTGGTTGTTCGCGCTACGACTTCTCGCGCTTTGGCTTCGAGGTGACGCGCAACTCTCCACGTCAGGCCGACCTGATCATGTGTGCTGGTACGATAACCCACAAGATGGCTCCTGCACTGAAGCGTTTGTACGACGAGATGGCAGAACCCAAGTATGTGGTGGCTGTCGGTGGCTGTGCCATCAGCGGTGGTCCCTTCAAGAGCAGTTATCACGTGGTGAAAGGCATTGAGGAGATAATCCCGGTGGATGTGTTCATCCCTGGATGTCCCCCGCGTCCAGAGGCCATTCTATATGGCATGATGCAGTTGCAGCGTAAGGTGAAGGTCGAGAAGTTCTTCGGTGGTGCCAACCACAAGCAGGACAAAGACGAGCGCACGTTGGGCGTGTCTAACGAAGAGCTCGTGGCACGTCGTTTGGGTGACCACCGTCGTGAGACTATCGTGGTGACTGATGTACCCGAGGATTTCTCCATGAATGTTCAATCAAAGAAAGAGGAGGAACAAGCATGAAATTAGAGTTCTTATCATTCGACTTTGAGAAGTTTGCTGCAGAGATGCAGAACTTGAAGGAGAAGAAGGGGCTTGACTTCTTGGTGACCATCGTCGGCGAAGACTTTGGCGAAGAGGGGTTGGGCTGTGTCTATATATTAGAGAATACGAACACGCACGAGCGCGTGAGTGTCAAGATGCTGGCCAAAAACGTTGACGGCGAAAGCGTCATTCCTACGGTTGTGAACCTGTGGAAGGGCGCCGAGCTGCTGGAGCGAGAGGTGTTCGACTTCTTGGGAATCAAGTTCCTGGGGCATCCCGACATGCGCCGTCTGTTCTTGCGCAATGATTTCCAGGGCTTCCCCCTGCGCAAGGACTTCGTGGCAACCAACGAATATACCCTTGATGACGACCAGGAACCCGACTACGGACTGGAGTACAGTCTGGACAGGGACGGCAAGCTGTGTGTGAAAGAGAACCGCCTGTTTGCCAACGACGACTACGTGGTGAACATTGGTCCGCAGCACCCCTCAACCCACGGTGTGCTCCGCTTGCAGACCGTGCTGGAGGGTGAGACCGTCAAGCGCGTATATCCTCATCTGGGCTATATCCACCGTGGTATAGAGAAGATGTGGGAGTCAATGACCTATCCTCAGACCTTGGCATTGACAGACCGTCTGAACTATCTCTGTGCCATGATGCAGCGCCATGCCTTGGTAGGTGTGATCGAAGAAGCCATGGAGGTGGAACTGACAGACCGTATTCACTACATCCGTACCATCATGGACGAGCTGCAGCGACTGGACAGTCACCTGCTGTTCACCTCTTGCTGTGCACAAGACCTGGGCGCACTCACCGCTTTCCTCTATGGCATGCGTGACCGCGAGCACGTGCTCAACGTGATGGAGGAGACCACTGGCGGTCGCCTGATTCAGAACTACTATCGCATTGGCGGGTTGCAGGACGACATCGATCCCAACTTCGTGAAGAACGTGAAGGACCTGATCAAATATCTGCGTCCGATGATTCAGGAATACATGGATGTGTTTGGCAATAATGTCATCACACACAACCGATTGGAGAACGTAGGTCCGATGTCTCTCGAGGATTGTATCAACTATGGTGTGACTGGTCCTGCAGGACGAGCTTCGGGTTGGAAGAACGACGTGCGTAAGAACCATCCATACGATATGTATGGCAAGGTGGACTTCGAACAATGTCTTGAGACCACCAACGACTCTATGGGCCGTTATATGGTACATATCAATGAGATGTATCAGAGCTTGAACATCATCGAGCAGCTTATCGACAACATTCCAGAGGGCGACTTCTACGTGAAGCAGAAACCCATCATCAAGGTGCCTGAAGGACAGTGGTACTTCTCGGTTGAGGGTGCCGCAGGCGAGTTTGGCGTATATCTCGACTCAAAAGGCGACAAGAGCCCTTATCGCATGAAGATGCGTCCAATGGGCCTCTCGCTGGTGGGCGCACTCGATCCGATGTTGCGCGGACAGAAGATTGCCGACCTGGTAACCACTGGCGCAGCCATCGATATTGTTATACCTGATATTGATAGATAGTATGGAACATATTTTCGATTTTTCACAAGTGACCACCTGGTTTCACGACTTACTGACACTGACGTGCGGACTGGGCGACTTTTGGGCCATACTCATTGAGTGTGTCCTCGTGGGCGCAGCCGTTTTGGGCGCTTACTCGGTCATTGCAATGATTCTGATTTTCATGGAGCGTAAGGTCTGCGCTTACTTCCAGTGCCGTATAGGCCCGGTTCGCGTAGGCCCCTGGGGACTGCTGCAGGTCGTGGCCGACGTCTTAAAGATGCTCATCAAGGAGATATTCTTTGTAGATAAGGCCGACAAACTGCTCTACATCGTAGCTCCTTTCCTGGTCATCTTCGGTTCGGTAGGTGCCTTCTGCTTCTTGCCTTGGAACCGTGGTGCCCAAATCTTGGACTTCAACGTGGGCGTCTTTCTGCTGACGGCTATCTCGTCTATTGGCGTGGTAGGTATCTTCTTGGCAGGTTGGAGCTCTAACAACAAATACTCGGTGGTTTCTGCCATGCGTTCGGCTGTTCAGATGATCTCCTACGAGATGTCTCTCTGCCTGTGTCTGATCACTGCTGTCATCCTGACAGGAACGATGCAGGTGAGCGGTATCGTAGAAGCCCAGAGCGGACCTTGGGGCTGGCTCATCGTTCAGGGACATGTGCCTGCGCTGATTGCTTTCGTCGTGTTCCTCATTGCCGGCAATGCAGAGGCTAACCGTGGTCCCTTCGATATGGCAGAGGCAGAGAGTGAGCTGACCGCTGGTCATCATACAGAGTATAGCGGTATGGGCTTCGGCTTCTTCTATTTGGCAGAGTTCCTAAACCTCTTTATTATCGCTGGTATCGCTGCTACCGTATTCCTTGGCGGATGGGCACCCATTCAGATTGGTGTTGAAGCATTCGATGAGGTCATGCAGTACATTCCCGGCATTGTGTGGTTCATGGGTAAGGCTTTCTTGCTGGTATGGTTGCTGATGTGGATTAAGTGGACATTCCCCCGTCTGCGTATCGACCAGATACTGAAGCTGGAATGGAAGTATCTGATGCCAATGGCTCTCGTCAACTTGGTGTTGATGACCGTCATTGTAGCTTTGGGTCTTTATATTAAATAAGGTGTAGCAAAATGGAAAATAATAAATCATATTTCGGAGAACTGGGACGCGGCATCAAGACGTTGGCTACCGGTATGAAGGTCACCATCGGTGAATACTTCAAGGACTACTGGACCAATAAGTCAACAGAGCAGTATCCCGAGAACCGTAAGACTACGCTCCACGTGGCAAAGCGCCACCGCGGGCGTCTGGTCTTCAAGCGCAATGAAGATGGTGCCTATAGATGTACGGCATGCACACTCTGTGAGAAAGCGTGTCCTAATGGTACGATCAAGATAACGGCTCACATGGCCGAAGACCCAGAAACGGGCAAAAAGAAAAAGGTGCTAGACGACTATCAGTATGATCTTGGCGACTGTATGTTCTGCCAGTTGTGTACCAACGCTTGTAACTTTGACGCTATCGGGTTTACGAACGACTTTGAGAATGCAACGTTTGACAGAGATGCGCTGGTGCTTCATCTTGACAAAGAAGTCTATCAGGGTGGTTCACTACCCAACATCCAGGATGGTGGTGCCGAATGGCAAGTAGGTAAGTTTAACACAAAAAAGAAGTAAAGAAGGACTATGGCAAATTTAGTAGTATTTTGCATTCTTGCTGTTGTCATCCTTGGTTCAGCTCTGCTGTGTGTGATGACAAAGCGAATCATGCGAGCTGCAACATTCATGTTGTTTGTGCTCTTTGGCGTAGCAGGTCTTTACTTCCTGCTCGATTATACATATCTTGGTGCAGCTCAGATAGCTGTTTACGCTGGTGGTGTAACCATGATATATGTGTTTGCTATTCAGCTTGTTAGCAAGCGAACGCTTCAGGGACTGATTGAGCGCGTTAAGTGTTCGCGTATGCTTTGGGCTGGCCTGGTCACGCTGGTTGGTCTGGCAACTGTCATCTTGGTGTTCCTCAAGAACGAGTACATCTTGTGGGGCGGTATGATGCCCGATGCAGAGGTGCCCATGAAAGAGATAGGCCATGCATTGGTGGGTAGCGACAAGTATCAGTATGTACTGCCTTTCGAGTTCATCTCAGTGTTCCTGCTGGCATGTATTATCGGTGGTTTGGTTGTTTCACGTAAAAAGGAGGATTAAGCTATGGTACCTGTAGAATGTTATTTCGTGCTGAGTGCACTATTGTTCTTTATTGGTGTTTTCGGCTTTGTCACCCGTCGCAATCTGATTGCCATGCTCATCTCTATTGAGTTGGTGCTGAATGCCGTTGATATCAACTTTGCAGCATTCAACCGTCTGCTTTTCCCTGGTGAGTTTGAGGGCTTCTTTATGACCCTGTTCTCTATCGGTGTAAGTGCGGCAGAAAGTGCTGTAGCAATTGCCATCATTATCAATGTCTATCGCAACTTCAAGAGCGATAGCGTGGAAAGTATCACTAACATGAAAGGATAAACGCTATGATCTACGAATTATCTTATTTGATTCTGCTTCTGCCGCTATTGTCCTTCCTCGTGTTGGGACTGGCAGGCATGAAGATGCAACACAAGACTGCCGGACTGATCGGCACTTGTTCGCTGTCGTTGGTTACGATTCTGTCTTACTGGACGGCCTTTACTTATTTTACGGCCGATCGAGTGAACGGTATCTACCAGACTATCGTTCCATTCAACTTCACATGGTTGCCACTGGGTAATCTGCACTTCGATATGGGTATCCTTCTGGATCCTATTTCGGTGATGATGCTTGTAGTCATCTCTACGGTGTCGTTGATGGTACACATTTACTCGTTTGGCTATATGCATGGCGAGAAAGGCTTCCAGCGTTACTATGCGTTTCTGAGCCTGTTCACCATGTCAATGCTGGGTCTGGTGTTAGCCACCAACATTTTCCAGATGTATATGTTCTGGGAGCTGGTGGGTGTTTCTTCTTATCTGCTTATTGGCTTCTACTATCCTTTGAAGCCTGCTATCGCAGCCAGTAAGAAGGCATTCATCGTGACTCGTTTTGCTGATATGTTCTTCCTGGTGGGCATTCTGACTTTTGGTTACTTCACAGATTCATTCAGCTTCTCGTTTGCTGGCGATATCGTGATGGGGCAAGGCACCACACCCTTTATCGAGGCTAATATCTCAAAGGCTGTGGCCGCAGGTGGTTTCATCATTCCCACGGCGCTGGTGCTGATGTTTATTGGTGGAGCCGGTAAGAGTGCTATGTTCCCACTGCACATCTGGTTGCCCGATGCCATGGAGGGTCCTACGCCTGTATCAGCCCTGATTCACGCTGCTACCATGGTTGTGGCCGGTGTGTTCCAGATTGCACGCATGTTCCCACTTTGGATTGAGTATGCCCCTCAGGCCATGAGCATCGTGGTGTGGGTGGGTGTCATCACCGCTTTCTATGCAGCTGCTGTGGCTTGCGCCCAGAGCGACATCAAGCGCGTGCTGGCCTTCTCTACGATTTCTCAGATAGCTTTTATGATGGTGGCACTTGGCGTTTCGCTGCCAGGTCATCATGGTGCTGTGCTTGATAACCATGCCCAGCTGGGTTACATGGCAGGTATGTTCCATCTGTTTACTCATGCCATGTTCAAGGCCTGTCTGTTCCTGGGTGCCGGCTGTATTATTCATGCCGTACACAGCAACGAGATGGCACTGATGGGCGGTCTGCGCAAGTATATGCCAATCACTCACATCACCTTCCTCATCTCTTGTCTGGCGATTGCTGGTATTCCCTTCTTCTCGGGATTCAGTTCAAAGGATGAGATTATCACCGCCTGCATGGCATATAGCCCTGTGGTAGGTTGGATCATGACGGGTATCGCTGCTATGACAGCCTTCTACATGTTCCGCCTGTACTACGGCATCTTCTGGGGAACAGAGAATAAGGAGGCTCATGAGCACCACACACCTCATGAAGCTCCTCTCACCATGACATTGCCTCTGATTGTGCTCTGCGTGATCACTGTAGGTGTGGGTGTTTACACCACCATCGCTGGTTTTGCTGGCTGGGGCGGTTCGTTCGGCAGCTTCGTTTCGGCAGCTGGTACCGACTACACTATCCACTTCAACACGCAGATTGCAGCAACCTCTACTGTTATTGCGATTCTGAGCATCTGTCTCGCCACATATATTTATAAAGGTGAGAGTCAGCCTATCGCCGATCGCCTGTACAAGACGTTCCCCAAGTTGCACCGTGCAGCCTACAAGCGCTTCTATCAGGATGAGATTTGGCAGTTTGTTACGCATCGCATTATCTTCCGTTGTGTATCAACACCTATTGCCTGGTTCGATCGTCATGTTGTAGATGGCACGTTCAACTTTCTGGCATGGGGTGCCAATGAGGGCGGCGAAAGCCTCCGTGCTTGGCAGAGCGGCGATGTACGCAAGTATGCCGTTTGGTTCCTTACCGGCACTATCGCATTAACATTAATCCTTTTATGCATCTAAAGAGTTATGAATATACTTAGTTTATTTGTACTGATTCCCGCACTGATGCTTTTGGGATTGTGGGTAGCCCGCAATGTCAATCAGGTGCGCGGTGTGATGGTGGCTGGCTCATCGTTGCTGCTGGCCCTGTCTATATGGCTCTGCTACTATTTCGTAAGCCAGCGTAGCGCAGGCAATGCAGACGAGATGTTACTCGTAGCCTCGACACCTTGGTTCAAGCCTCTAAACATCGCTTATAGCGTGGGCGTGGACGGCATCTCCGTCGTGATGCTTTTGTTGTCGAGTATCATTGTTTTTACAGGAACCTTTGCCTCATGGCAATTGAAGCCAATGACCAAGGAGTATTTCCTCTGGTTCACCCTTCTTTCAACGGGTGTTTATGGCTTCTTCATCTGTACCGACATGTTCACCATGTTCATGTTCTACGAGGTTGCTCTGATACCAATGTATCTGTTGATTGGCGTATGGGGTAGTGGTCGTAAGGAATATTCGGCTATGAAACTGACCCTGATGCTGATGGGTGGTTCTGCATTGCTCATTCTTGGCATTCTTGGTATCTACTATTTCAGTGGTCATACAACGATGAATGTCAATGAGATTGCAGCGATGCACAATATCGATCCCGATATTCAGAATGTATTCTTCCCCTTTATCTTCATTGGTTTCGGTGTGCTGGGTGCACTGTTCCCATTCCACACATGGTCGCCTGACGGTCATGCTTCGGCTCCTACTGCAGTGTCGATGCTTCACGCGGGTGTCTTGATGAAATTGGGTGGCTATGGCTGTTTCCGTATCGCTATGTACCTGTTGCCAGACGCAGCGCAAGATCTGTCTTGGATCTTCTTGATCCTGACGACCATCTCTGTGGTCTATGGTGCCCTTTCAGCATGTGTCCAGACCGACTTGAAGTATATCAATGCCTATTCTTCGGTTTCGCACTGTGGACTCGTGCTCTTTGCCCTTCTGATGATGTCGCAGACAGCCGTAACAGGTGCTATCCTTCAGATGCTTTCTCACGGTCTGATGACAGCCCTCTTCTTTGCATTGATTGGTATGATATATGGTCGTACGCACACACGTGACATTCGTGAGCTGGCCGGTCTGATGAAGATCATGCCATTCTTGGCAGTGGGCTACGTGATTGCCGGTCTTGCCAACTTAGGCCTTCCAGGCTTCTCTGGCTTCATTGCAGAGATGACCATCTTTGTCGGCTCATTTGGTGCAAAACCTTTAGCTGGCGATCCCGATACCTCGTTCCGCATGGTTGCAACGATTATCGCATGTACGTCTATTGTAGTTACAGCAGTTTATATCTTGCGAGTAGTCGGTAAGATCCTTTATGGTGAGGTCGAGAACAAACATTATCTGGAACTGACCGATGCAACATGGGATGAGCGCTTTGCTGTTGTTTGCCTGATATTCTGTGTCGCTGGTTTAGGTGTATGCCCATTCTTCTTCAGCGATATGATTTCGCCAGCAGCAGGTAACATTCTTCGTTCAATTGGTGTAATGTAAAATTGTAGTAAAGATGAACTATTCGCAATTCTTAAATATGATTCCAGAGGCCACGCTGATGCTGGCCTTGGTACTGGTATTCTTTGCCGACTTTGCACTGCATAAGAGCGAGCGCAAGACGTTTGTACTTGGTGTTCTGACCGGTGCGTTGTTGTTATGCCAGCTGGTACCTTGCTTCCTGTCAGAGCCTGCTACGGCTTTCGGTGGCATGTATGTGTCTTCTCCTATTGTCAATGTCATGAAGACCATCCTGACGCTGGGTACCTTCATTGTGGTTGTCATGTCGCAGAAGTGGATGGCTTCCAACACAAAACTCTCAGGAGAGTTCTATATGTTGGTGCTTTCAACGCTCTTGGGCATGTATATGATGATGTCTGCAGGCCATTTCCTGCTGTTCTTCCTTGGTCTGGAGATGGCCTCAGTGCCTATGGCATGTTTGGTTGCCTTCGACCGTTATAAGAAGAAATCAGCCGAGGCAGCAGCAAAGTATATCCTCACAGCTACCTTCTCGAGCGGTGTGATGCTTTATGGTATCTCGTTCCTCTATGGTGCGGTGGGCACTTTGTATTTCGACGACATGGCCAACGCCATCGAGTTGACACCACTTTCTATTATGGGCATGGTGTTCTTCTTCAGTGGCTTGGGCTTCAAGATCTCACTTGTTCCTTTCCACTTTTGGACAGCAGACACCTACGAAGGAGCTCCCACCCCTGTCACGGGCTATCTGAGTGTCGTGTCGAAGGGTGCTGCCACGCTGACGCTTGCTATCATTTTGATGCATGTGTTTGGACGTTTGGTTGAGTATTGGGAACCCCTGCTATGGATCGTTATCATGCTGACCATCACGGTGGGTAACCTGTTTGCTATCCGTCAGACCGAGCTGAAGCGCTTCATGGCGTTCTCGTCTATCTCTCAGGCAGGTTATATCATGTTGGCAGTGATTGGAAACTCTGCACAGAGCCTGACCGCCCTGACTTTCTACGTGTTGGTATATGTGGCAGCAAACATGGCTGTGTTCACCGTTATCAGTGCTGTAGAGGAGAACAATGGCGGCCGTACGGATATGGCTGCATACAACGGACTGTATGCTACTAATCCCAAGTTGTCGCTGCTGATGACACTGGCCCTGTTCTCATTGGCTGGCATTCCTCCTTTTGCCGGTATGTTCTCGAAGTTCTTTGTCTTCATGGCAGCTGTCGGTGGCCACGAGAATGCCCCCTTCTGGCCATACTTCGTGGTGTTTATTGCCCTGATCAATACGGTCGTGTCGCTCTACTACTACCTGCTGATTGTGAAGGCTATGTATATCACAAAGACCGACGAGCCACTGCCTGCCTTTAAGAATGGTGCAGCCATCAATTGGAGTTTAGCCATCTGCACGGTTGGCATTCTGCTGTTTGGTGTATGTTCGTGCATCTACGAGTGGATTGACAAGGCTGCTGTAGCTTTGTAATGATGAGTTTATTAGATATTATATTACTTTCAATAGCGCTTGCGATGGACTGCTTTACGGTATCCATCGCAAGCGGCTTTATTCTTCGCGTCAAATCGTGGCGTGTGATTCTCCAGCTCAGTTTCCTCTTTGGCATCTTCCAAGCCATGATGCCACTTGTCGGTTGGTTGTCGATGGGCCATTTTACCCAATACGTTGAAAGCTTCGGGCATTGGCTTTCCTTTGGCCTATTGGCCTTCCTTGGAGGAAAGATGGTTCGTGAATCGTTTTTGCCCGAAGAGCATCAGACGTTCAATCCCCGCAAGTTTCGCACCCAGTTACTACTGGCCGTGGCCACCAGTATTGATGCTTTTGCTGTAGGCATCTCGTTGGCCGTAACGGGCTATACGAGCCTATCGTCATTGGCAGAGCCATTAGTATGGATAGGCTTTGGCTCTTTCTTTTTTGGCGTGGTAGGCCATTTGTTGGGCTTGCGTTTTGGCAACTTAGCCAACCGTTATATTCGTCCCGAACTGTTAGGTGGTATCATCCTTATAGCTATCGGCGTAAAGGTGTTGTTGAGTTAATCTTCCCAAATATGGCTTTTA
Organism: Prevotella sp. E13-17; assembly: GCF_022024035.1. Taxonomy (NCBI): domain Bacteria; kingdom Pseudomonadati; phylum Bacteroidota; class Bacteroidia; order Bacteroidales; family Prevotellaceae; genus Prevotella; species Prevotella sp. E13-17. The sequence goes on along the minus strand of NZ_CP091787.1, from coordinate 2,163,017 downwards.
TCTCGCTAATTATTTGTAATTTTGCAGGCGATAAAAGTTATTATTCAAGATGAAAACATTGAAAGCAGCTCTGTTTGACCTCGACGGTGTCGTTTTTGACACCGAGAAACAGTACACCGTGTTTTGGGGTGTTCAGTGTCGTCTGTACCATCCCGAGCATCCTGGATTGGAACATGAGATAAAAGGTCAAACGCTGGAACAGATATATGACCGTTGGTGGAGTGGGGAACTGGCGCAGGAACGCGCTGTGATCACTCAGCGCCTCAACGATTTCGAGGCACAGATGGCTTTTGAGTATGTAGAGGACTTCGAGCGTTTCGTGACCGACTTGCGTGCCCATGGTGTAAAGACAGCTGTGGTGACCAGCTCTAATCAGCCCAAGATGCAAAGTGTTTTTCGAGCCAGAACGGAGTTTCAGTCGCTCTTTGACGCTATACTCACCAGCGAGGATTTCGATGAGAGCAAACCTTCGCCCGACTGTTACTTGAAGGGAGCTGCCCGTTTCGGTCTGACGCCCTCTGAGTGTGTCGTCTTTGAAGATAGCTTCAACGGGCTCAAGTCAGGTCGTGCAGCAGAGATGTATGTGGTAGGTCTGACAACGACCAATTCAAAAGAATCAATCAGATCGCTATCTGACATACAGATAGCCAATTATAAAGGACTGTCATACGATAGTCTTATTCAACTAATTAACGCTTAATTATTATAGAAAGATGGCAGGATACTTAGTATCAGATGAACGCAAGGTGACGACTCACCGCTTCATCGAAATGAAACAGAAAGGTGAAAAGATTTCGATGCTTACGTCGTATGACTTTACAACAGCAGGCATTGTAGATAGGGCAGGTATTGACGGTATTCTGATTGGCGATTCGGCTTCTAATGTGATGGTGGGCAACTCTACCACGCTGCCTATGACGGTCGATCAGATGATCTATCACGCACGTTCGGTGGTGAATGCTGTAAAGCGTGCCCTTGTGGTTTGCGACATGCCTTTCGGTAGCTATCAGACCGGTGTACACGATGGTGTTACCAATGCTATTCGCATCATGAAGGAGAGCGGATGCGATGCTGTGAAGATGGAAGGTGGTGTAGAAATTCTCGACACCGTCAAGGCTATTCTTGATGCTGGTATCCCCGTGATGGCCCATTTAGGACTGACGCCACAAAGTATCAATAAGTTTGGCACCTATGCTGTTCGTGCTAAGGAAGAACGCGAGGCCGAAAAACTCATCTCTGATGCTAAGGCTTTGGCAGAAGTGGGCTGTTTCGGTGTGACACTCGAAAAGGTACCAGCAGCTCTGGCAAAGCAAGTAACCGACGAGATCTGCGTGCCCACTATCGGTATTGGAGCAGGCAATGGCTGCGATGGCCAGATACTCGTGGTAGCCGATATGTTGGGAATGACACAAGGCTTCTCGCCCCGTTTCTTGCGCCGCTATGCCAATCTTCATGAGGTGATGACCGATGCCATTGGTCAGTATGTCACTGATGTGAAGAGTGGCGACTTCCCCAACGAAAAGGAATCCTATTAAGACAAACATAATATGCAAAACTAAAAAACTATCTAACGTTATGAAACAATTCAATGACAAAGACTTTGTGCTGGAGAATGAGGTGGCTCAGGATCTCTATCACAACCACGCTGCCAAGATGCCTATCATTGACTATCACTGTCATTTGATACCCGAGATGGTGGCTAAGGACCATAAGTTTAAAAGCATCACCGAATTGTGGCTCGGCGGCGACCACTATAAGTGGCGTGCCATGCGTACCAACGGCGTCGATGAACGCTATTGCACGGGCAAGGACACCACCGACTGGGAGAAGTTTGAGAAGTGGGCCGAGACCGTACCCTATACGTTTCGCAATCCCCTCTACCACTGGACACACCTCGAGCTGAAGACCGCTTTCGGTATCGAGAAACTGCTGTCGCCCAAGACCGCACGCGAAATCTTCGAAGAGTGCAACGACAAACTCCAAAACGATCCCAACTTCACTGCACGCGGATTGATGCGCCACTACAATGTAGAGTGTGTGTGCACGACAGACGACCCTGTTGATGACCTTCATAACCACATCGAGTATGCCAAGGTGCGCAAAGAGAAAGACCCCTTGATGATACCGGCATGGCGTCCTGATAAGGCTATGAATATCGAAAAGCCCGAGTTCGCTAAGTATGTAGAACAGTTGGGACAGGTGGCCGATGTCAACATCTCAACATTTGCAGATATGGTCGATGCCCTTCAGAAACGCCACGACTTCTTTGCTGCTCAGGGATGCAAACTGAGCGATCATGGCATAGAGGAGTTCTATGACGAGGAGTACACCGACTCACAGATTGAGACCATTTTTGAGAAAGCTCTGCGTGGTCAGCAATTGTCCGAGTACGAAGTCCGTCAGTATAAGAATTGTTTCCTGACGCGCATGGCCGAGATGGATGCTGACGCCGACTGGACCCAGCAGTTCCACTATGGCGCCATTCGCGATAACAATACGAAGATGTATAACAGTCTTGGTCCTGACACGGGCTTCGATTCTATCGGCGAGTTCAACACTGCGCGTGCGATGTCTAAGTTCCTGAACAAGTTGAATATGGAGGATAAGCTCACGCGTACCATATTATATACATTGAACCCCTGTGCCAATGAGGTCATAGCCACTATGCTTGGCAATTTCCAAGGCGGCGAACCCGGAAAGATACAATTCGGTTCTGGCTGGTGGTTCAACGACCAAATGGACGGCATGGTGCGCCAGATGAACGCTCTTTCCGTTTTAGGTCTGTTGAGTCGCTTTGTGGGCATGCTCACCGACTCACGTTCGTTCCTCAGCTATCCCCGTCACGAGTACTTCCGTCGCATCTTGTGCAACCTGTTGGGCAGCGATGTAGAACGCGGTCTGCTACCCGATGATCGCGAAACACTGGCACGCATGGTAGAGGACATCTCCTATAACAATGCTCGTCGCTACTTCAAGTTCTACTAAGTAGCCAGCACCTCTCTAATGGTTTGCCGTAACTAAACGGCCACTTTGGTTACGGCAAACCTGTGCTTTACTCCCAGCAAACCTATGCTTTACTGTCTGTATTCCTATGCTTTAGAAAAAGTAATCCCCCTTTCTTTCATTGATGGAAACATACGAATAAGCTTAAAAAGTGTTAACTACTTTTAGAATTCCCTAATCTTATAGTATTATACTCCTAACTTTTTGCTATCTTTGCAGACTGAAATTATTATATAGAAAATGGTGTTATGCTAGTATCTAAGAAAATTCTTCTCCTTGTGATGACAGCGCTCTTTGTTGTCGGTTGTGGTAGTCAGAAGGATGTTCCCTATTTTCAGAATTCTCAGAATGTGGATTTATCCTCTTCGCAATATCTGTATGACGCACGCATCATGCCTAAGGATCAGCTGAGCATCACTGTCAGTGCCATAGATGATGAGGCTGTCGTCGCATTCAATATGACAATCCCTACGCCATATACAGTAGGCCAGCGATCTTCCTATTCACAGGCCATGCTGCAGACCTATCTGGTGGATAATGAAGGAAATATCAATTTTCCTATCGTTGGTCAATTGCATGTAGGCGGTCTGACCAAGTCGGAGACTGAGCGTATGATTGCAGAAAAGATTAAGCCCTATGTCAATTCATCAGTCAATCCAATCGTGACAGTACGTATGACGGGCTATCAAATCTCTGTGCTCGGTGAAGTGGCACGTCCTGGAACATTCATTGTGTCGCGCGAAAAAATCACGATATTGGAAGCTCTTGCACAGGCTGGCGACCTGACTATCTATGGTCAGCGTAAGAACGTGCAACTGATACGTGAAGACTCTACAGGTCAGAAGTCTATCCATACCTTCGACCTGACCGATGCCAACATCATCAACTCACCGTACTTCTATCTTCAGCAGAACGATGTGGTGTACGTGACTCCTAACAAGGTGAAGGCGCAGAACTCAAGCGTTGGTAGCATGACAAGCCTTTGGTTCTCAGCAACGTCTATACTCATCTCGTTGACTTCGTTGTTGTATAACATTCTTAAGAAATAAATAAATGAGAGATTGAGATTCACTTCTCAATCTCTTTTTACATAACACAAACATAAAACGAAAGAAGGAACATTATGTGTGGAATCGTAGGATATCTGGGAAAACGCGAGGCATACCCTATACTTATTAAGGGGTTGCGTCGCTTAGAGTATCGTGGTTATGACTCTGCAGGCGTGGCAATGATTACCGACAATGGCGAACTTAATGTTTATAAGTCAAAAGGAAAGGTCGATAATCTTTGCGAATATTGTGTTGATAAAAATGTGAGTGGCACAGTCGGCATTGCCCACACACGTTGGGCTACGCATGGCGAGCCCTCTTCAGTCAATGCCCATCCACATTATTCCGAGAGCCACAATCTGGCCATCATTCACAATGGCATCATCGAGAACTATGCAGAACTGAAGGCAAAGCTCATTTCGAAGGGCGTCACCTTTGTATCCGATACTGACACCGAGGTTCTGGTACAGTTGATTGAGTATGTCAAAGAGCACAAGAAGTTAGATTTGCTCACTGCTGTCCAGGTGTCACTCTACCAGGTCATCGGTGCATATGCTATTGCTGTGCTTGATAAGAACACCCCCAATCAGATAATTGCTGCACGCAAACAAAGTCCGCTAGTCGTCGGTATTGGTGAAGACGAGTTCTTCTTGGGCTCAGATGCCAGTCCTATTGTCGAATACACTCAAAAGGTTGTCTATCTTGAAGACGGTAATATAGCGGTTATACGTCGTGGCGAAGACTTGCATGTGGTCAGTATTCTTGGTGAAGAGCAAGAACTGAATGTGAAGAAGGTCGATCTCGATCTCGGACAGATTGAGAAGGGCGGTTTTCCACACTTCATGCTGAAGGAAATCTTTGAGCAACCCGATTGTCTGACAAACTGCATGCGTGGACGTATTAATGTCGAAGGCACGCACGTGACACTTTCTGCACTGATTGACTATCGACGCCAGCTTCTCAGTGCAAAACGCGTTGTCATTGTTGCCTGCGGCACCAGTTGGCATGCAGGCCTCATTGGCAAGCAAATCATCGAAAACCTTTGCCGTATTCCTGTAGAAGTAGAGTATGCTTCTGAGTTTAGATACCGAAATCCTGTGGTTGGCAAGGACGATGTCGTCATAGCCATCTCGCAGAGTGGCGAGACAGCCGACACACTGGCTGCCGTACAGTTGGCAAAGGAGAAGGGCGCCTTCATCTATGGTGTCTGCAATGCCATCGGTTCGTCGATACCGCGCGCCACCGACACAGGTACCTATATCCATGTAGGTCCAGAGATTGGTGTCGCTTCAACAAAAGCCTTTACAGGGCAGGTCACCGTGCTCACCATGATGGCACTTGCCATGGGTGAGGCCAAAGGAACGATTTGCCGTAAGGAATATCTGGAAATAGTCAAAGGACTGAGCGAGATACCCGAAAAAATACGTGAGGTTCTGAAAACCAACGACAAGGTAGCCGATTTGGCCCGCACATTCACCTACGCCCATAATTTCCTGTATTTAGGTCGAGGCTATTCATACCCTGTAGCTCTTGAGGGCGCTTTGAAACTGAAAGAGATATCTTATATCCATGCCGAAGGCTATCCTGCGGCTGAGATGAAACATGGGCCAATCGCCCTGATAGACTCCGATATGCCCGTCGTTGTCATTGCCACACACAATGCAATGTACGAAAAGGTGTTGTCAAACATTCAGGAGATAAAAGCCCGTCAGGGGCGTGTGATTGCGCTTGTGTCGAGCGGAGATGATACAATCTCAAAGATTGCCGATGAAGTCATTGAACTTCCCGACGTGCTGGAATGCTTAGAACCGTTGGTAGCTACGGTGCCACTTCAGTTGTTGGCCTATCATGTTGCCGTATGTAAAGGTAAAAATGTTGATCAGCCGAGAAATTTGGCGAAATCAGTTACTGTTGAATAATAATTATAAGGCGTGTCGTTTTTAATGACTCGCCTTTATTTTGGAATATCAGGATGAAAGACGTTACACTAGTCCTTGACGACGGGACGCAATTTAAAGGAAAGTCGTTCGGTTACGAATCGCCTGTAGCAGGTGAGGTAGTGTTTAACACTGCAATGATGGGTTATCCGGAATCATTGACAGATCCCAGTTATGCCGGTCAGATGATGGTGCTCACTTTTCCGCTGGTGGGCAACTATGGTGTGCCCCGTTTCAGCATAGAGAAGAGTGGTCTGGCCACTTTTATGGAGAGTGATCGTATCTATGCCACTGCACTCATCGTGAGTGACTATTCTGAGCAGTACTCACATTGGAATGCCTGCGAGTCGCTGGGCGACTGGCTGAAACGTGAGAAGGTGCCAGGTGTCACCGGCATTGATACACGTGCACTTACCAAGGTGCTACGAGAACATGGTGTTATGATGGGACGTCTGGTTTTTGACGGAATGCCCGATGCAGTAGAAACTGAAGACTATGCCACAGTCAACTGGGTTGAGCGCGTGTCGTGTAAAGACATGATTCGCTACAACGAGGGTGCTGGCAAGAAAGTAGTCTTGGTGGACTGCGGCGTGAAACACAACATTATCCGTTGCTTGATAAATCGTGGCGTTGAGTTCATCCGAGTGCCATGGAACTACGACTATACCAATATGGAGTTCGACGGCTTGTTTCTGGCTAATGGTCCTGGTGATCCAGACATGTGTGTGGATGCTGTCAATGTCCTGAAGAAGCAAATGTCAGAAAGCCGCAAACCAATCTGTGGTATATGCATGGGTAATCAATTGTTGGCCAAAGCAGGAGGCGCCACCATCTATAAGTTGAAGTATGGTCATCGTTCCCATAATCAACCCGTGCGCGAGGTAGGAACTAACCGTTGTTATGTCACATCGCAGAATCATGGCTATGCCGTTGATGCCAGTACACTGGGCAACGACTGGCGTGAACTATTTGTGAACATGAACGATGGCAGCAACGAGGGAATCCGTCATATGACTAACCCTTGGTTCTCGTCACAGTTCCACCCCGAGGCCTGTTCAGGTCCTGTTGATACCGAATTTATGTTTGATCGTTTTATTGAGACATTATGAAAGACAACCAAATAAAGAAAGTTCTGCTGCTCGGTAGCGGCGCATTGAAAATCGGCGAAGCCGGAGAGTTCGATTACAGTGGTTCGCAGGCCTTGAAGGCACTTCGTGAAGAAGGTATTAAGACCGTGCTGATAAATCCCAATATTGCTACCGTACAAACATCTGAAGGCGTAGCTGATGAGGTGTACTTCCTGCCTGTTCAGCCTTATTTCGTAGAGCGCGTGATAGAGAAAGAACGTCCCGATGGCATTTTGTTGGCCTTTGGCGGACAGACAGCTCTGAACTGTGGTGTGGAGCTATATCAAAGTGGTGTCCTGGAGAAATATAATGTCAAGGTGCTGGGCACCCCTGTGCAGGCCATCATGGATACCGAGGACCGTGAGCTCTTCGTGAAGAAACTTGATGAGATTGGTGTGAAGACCATTAAGAGTGAAGCATGTTCGGATATTGAAAGCGCTCGTCAGGCAGCTAAGGCCCTGGGCTATCCGGTTATCCTCCGTGCAGCCTATGCTCTTGGCGGACTTGGTTCTGGTTTCTGCGATAACGAGGAGGAATTGGACAAACTGGCAGAGAAAGCCTTCGCCTTCTCGCCACAGGTGTTGGTAGAGAAATCTCTGAAAGGATGGAAGGAGATTGAGTATGAGGTGGTGCGCGACCGTTATGACAACTGTATCACGGTATGCAACATGGAGAACTTTGACCCTCTGGGCATTCACACAGGTGAGTCTATCGTCATCGCTCCCTCTCAAACGCTTACCAACTCTGAGTATCACAAGCTGCGTGCGCTTGCCATCAAAATCATACGCCATATAGGTATCGTTGGAGAGTGTAATGTGCAGTATGCTTTTGACCCACAGTCAGAGGATTATCGTGTCATTGAGGTTAATGCTCGCCTGAGCCGTTCTTCAGCATTGGCATCTAAGGCCACCGGCTATCCTTTAGCATTCGTTGCTGCCAAGTTGGGTATGGGCTATGGCCTGTTTGAGTTGAAGAACTCGGTGACAAAGACCACATCGGCTTTCTTCGAGCCTGCGCTCGACTATGTCGTCTGCAAGATTCCTCGTTGGGACCTGTCTAAGTTCCACGGTGTGGACAAGGAACTCGGCTCTTCCATGAAGTCTGTAGGCGAGGTGATGGCCATCGGTCGCAATTTTGAAGAGGCCATCCAGAAAGGACTTCGCATGATAGGTCAGGGCATGCATGGATTCGTAGAGAACAAAGAACTGAAGATTAGCGATATTGATGCTGCGCTACGCGAACCAACAGACAAGCGCATCTTCGTGATCTCTAAAGCCATGCATCAGCCAGAATACACCATCGATCGTATTCATGAGCTGACCAAGATTGATAAGTGGTTCCTTGAGAAGCTGAAGCATATCATTGACATTGACGAACAACTGAAGAATCAGAATATTAATACCATAGACGAAGAACTGCTTCGGAGCGCTAAGGTCTATGGCTTTACCGACTTCCAGATAGCACGCGCCATGGGACTGGAACAGGAGTTCCCCAACATGCACAAAGCGTTGATGGTGGTTCGTAACCGTCGTAAGCAACTGGGTATTGTGCCTGTCGTCAAGCAAATCGACACGTTGGCAGCAGAATATCCTGCACAGACCAACTATCTCTATGTGACCTACTCAGGTGTTACCAGCGATATTCAGTACGAGAACGATAGAAAGAGCATCATTGTGCTCGGTTCGGGTGCTTATCGCATCGGCTCTTCCGTTGAGTTCGACTGGTGTGGCGTTCAGGCACTGAACACCATTCGCAAAGAGGGATGGCGTTCGGTGATGATCAATTACAACCCGGAAACAGTATCTACTGACTATGACATGTGCGATCGTCTTTACTTCGATGAGCTCACGTTCGAGCGTGTGCTTGATATCATAGATATGGAGCAACCTTATGGCGTCATCGTATCAACCGGTGGTCAGATTCCAAACAATCTCGCTGTATATCTGGACGAGGCTGGGGTACGTATTCTCGGTACGCAGGCACAGGACATCGATGGAGCCGAGGACCGCGCTAAGTTCTCGCAGATGTTGAACGAATTGGGTGTCAACCAGCCAGAGTGGAGCGCTTTGACTTCTATGGAAGACATTGACCGCTTTGTGGACAGGGTAGGGTTCCCGGTGTTAGTGCGACCATCGTATGTGTTGAGTGGCGCAGCTATGAACGTATGTTCAAATCGCGACGAACTTGAACGCTTCTTGCAGTTGGCTGCCAACGTGTCTGAGGATCACCCCGTGGTAGTGTCAAAGTTCATCGAGCATGCCAAAGAAATCGAGATGGATGCAGTAGCGAAGGATGGTGAGATACTGGCTTACGCCATTAGTGAACATATTGAATTTGCCGGTGTGCATAGTGGTGACGCCACCATTCAGTTCCCACCGCAGAAACTATATGTGGAGACGGTGCGTCGCATTAAGCGCATCTCGCGTCAGATTGCTAAGGCACTGCACATCAATGGTCCGTTCAACATTCAGTATATGGCACGTGAGAACGACATCTTGGTCATCGAGTGTAACCTGCGTGCCAGCCGCAGTTTCCCATTTGTGTCTAAGGTTCTAAAGATGAATTTCATCGAATTGGCCACAAAGGTCATGCTCGGCTTGCCTGTTGAGAAACCATCGAAGAACCTGTTTGATCTTGATTACGTTGGTATCAAAGCGAGCCAGTTCTCGTTTAACCGTCTGCAGAAGGCCGACCCCGTACTCGGTGTAGATATGGCTTCTACGGGTGAAGTCGGATGTATCGGTGACAATACCAACACGGCGCTTCTGAAAGCAATGCTCTCTGTCGGGCATCGCATACCTAAGAAGACCGTACTACTTTCTACAGGTGGTGCTAAGCAAAAGGCTGAGATGCTCGATGCTGCCAGAATGCTTGTCAACAATGGCTATGAAATATATGCCACAGATGGTACCTCAAAGTACCTTTCGGACAATGGCATCGCAAACACCTTGGTACATTGGCCATCGGATGTAGCTCAGCCTCAGGCCCTCGACCTGCTGCATGAGCACAAGATAGATATGGTGGTCAATATTCCGAAAGATCTGACCAGCCACGAGTTGACTAATGGCTATAAGATTCGTCGTACCGCTATCGACCTGAATGTGCCACTGATTACCAATGCTCGTCTTGCTGCAGCATTTATCTCTGCTTTCTGTACAGTACCTGTAGATAAAATTGGTATCAAAGCTTGGAGCGAATACAAATAAAACTGTTAAATCGTTACTAAAATGCCTAAAAATCTTACGAATTATTTGTTTGTTTGGTAAAAAAGCTATAATTTTGCAACTCTAAAGAGATAACGAGAGTAAGATTTTAAGGTAAAAAGGTATGAGCGACAGATTGTTTATATTCGATACAACGCTCCGTGATGGAGAGCAAGTTCCTGGTTGTCAGTTGAATACAATTGAGAAAATCCAGGTAGCTAAAGCTCTTGAACAATTAGGAGTAGATGTAATTGAAGCAGGATTCCCTATTAGTTCGCCAGGTGACTTCAACTCAGTCATTGAGATTTCAAAGGCAGTCACCTGGCCTACTATTTGTGCACTGACCAGAGCAGTAAAAAAAGATATTGATGTAGCTGCCGATGCTCTGAAGTTTGCCAAACATAAGCGAATACATACGGGCATCGGTACGAGTGACTGTCATATTAAATATAAATTCAACTCCACGCGTGAAGAGATTATAGAGCGTGCAGTGGCTGCTGTTACATATGCTAAGCGGTATGTGGAGGACGTAGAGTTCTATGCCGAAGATGCTGGTAGAACGGACAATGAGTATTTGGCACGTGTTGTCGAAGCAGTTATTAAGGCAGGGGCTACAGTGGTTAATATCCCTGATACTACGGGCTATTGCCTGCCTGAAGAGTTTGGCGCCAAGATCAAATACCTGATGGAGCATGTGGATGGCATTGACAAGGCTATCATTTCTACACATTGTCATAACGATTTGGGGATGGCTACGGCCAATACCCTGAGTGGTGTGCTCAATGGTGCGCGTCAGGTAGAGGTCACTATCAACGGTATTGGCGAGCGTGCTGGCAATACCTCTTTGGAGGAAATCGCCATGATACTTAAGTGCCATAAGGGCATTAACATTGACACCAACATAAATACACAAAAAATATTCCCAACATCACGTTTGGTATCCAGTCTTATGAATATGCCTGTTCAACCCAACAAGGCCATCGTAGGACGCAATGCCTTTGCACACAGCAGCGGTATCCACCAGGACGGCGTTTTGAAGAACGTGCAGACCTACGAGATTATTGATCCGAAGGACGTAGGAATCGATGATAACAGCATCGTGCTTACTGCACGTTCTGGACGAGCTGCTTTGAAGCATAGACTTCATGTGAACGGAGTGGAACTCTCGGAAGAGAAGCTCGATAAGGTCTATGAGAAGTTCCTGCAGCTGGCCGATCAAAAGAAGGAGGTTACTGATGCTGACGTGCTGATGCTTGCTGGTGCAGACACGGCAGATCAGCATGCTGTCAAGCTCGACTTCTTGCAGGTCACTACCGGCAAGGGTGTAAAGAGTGTGGCGTCTATTGGCCTAGACATCAGTGGTCAGAAGTTTGAGGCAGCTTCGTCAGGTAATGGTCCTGTGGATGCTGCTATCAAGGCGCTGAAACGTATAGTGATGAAGCAGATGACGCTGAAAGAGTTTACTATTCAAGCCATATCCAAGGGCTCTGATGATGTCGGAAAAGTACATATGCAAGTGGAGTATGAAGGGCAGTTGTACTATGGATTTGGTGCCAATACCGATATTGTCACAGCTTCTGTTGAGGCATATATTGACTGTATCAATAAATTTAAGAAGAGCGAATGAATACGTTATTTGACAAAATATGGGATCGGCATGTCGTTCAGAAAGTTGAAGACGGTCCCACCCAGCTATATATCGACCGACTATATTGTCATGAGGTGACCTCGCCTCAAGCTTTTGATGGATTGAGGAGTAGGGGATTGAAGTGCTTTCGGCCCGAGCGTATCTATTGTATGCCAGACCACAACACGCCCACTCACGATCAGGATAAGCCCATAGAGGATTCTGTGTCGCGGAAGCAGGTAGATACGCTGGCCCATAATGCCAAGGAGTTTGGACTCACACACTATGGCATGATGTCTAAAGACAACGGCATTATACATGTGGTAGGACCCGAGAAGGGCCTTTCTTTGCCAGGAATGACTATCGTATGTGGAGATTCTCACACCTCAACACATGGAGCAATGGGAGCCGTTGCCTTTGGTATAGGCACTTCTGAGGTTGAGATGGTGATGGCTTCACAGTGCATTCTGCAGCAGAAGCCGAAGTCTATGCGTATCACCATCAATGGTCGTTTGGGCAAAGGCGTAACGCCGAAGGACGTCGCACTTTATTTGATGTCTGAGATCAGCACAAGTGGTGCTACGGGCTACTTTGTAGAATATGCCGGACCTGTGGTCAAGGATATGACTATGGAGGGACGTCTCACCCTGTGCAACCTGTCTATAGAGATGGGTGCACGAGGTGGATTCATTGCTCCAGATGAGACGACGTTTAATTATATAAAAGGTAGGGAGTTCGCGCCCAAGGGCAAAGCCTGGGACGAGGCTGTGGCCTATTGGAAGACGTTGAAAAGCGACGATGATGCCGTCTATGACAAAGAGCTGGTTTTTGATGCCGCCGATATAGAACCACGCATTACTTATGGCACAAATCCGGGTATGGGAATAGGTATTACTTCCTCTATACCTGCTGATGGTGAGGTGAACTTTCATAAAGCCTTGGATTATATGGGTTTCAGGCCCGGTGAAAGATTATTAGGTAAAAAGGTTGACTATGTCTTTCTTGGAGCCTGCACCAACGGACGTATAGAAGATTTCAGAGCATTTGCTTCTATTGTAAAAGGACGTAAGAAGTGTAATCATATTATTGCGTGGCTGGTTCCCGGTTCATGGGCGGTGGACAAACAGATTCGAGAAGAGGGTCTTGATAGAGTTCTGTCGGAGGCGGGCTTTGATATTCGTCAGCCGGGATGTTCGGCTTGTCTGGCCATGAATGATGATAAGATTCCTGCTGGAAAGTACAGCCTTTCAACAAGTAATCGTAACTTTGAAGGTCGCCAAGGCCCAGGTGCAAGGACTATTCTTTGTTCACCATTGGTTGCAGCAGCAGCCGCAGTTACTGGAGTAATAACCGATCCACGTACATTATTATGAAGCAGAAATTCAGCGTTATAACATCTACTTGTGTTCCACTTCCTCTTGAGAATGTGGATACCGATCAGATTATCCCTGCCAGATTCTTGAAAGCTACAGACAAGGCTGGATTTGGCGAAAATCTTTTCCGTGACTGGCGTTACGATAAGGATAATAATCCCATTCAGGATTTCGTGTTAAATGATCCGACGTATAGTGGTTGCATTTTGGTGGCAGGCAAGAACTTCGGTTCTGGTTCTAGTCGAGAACATGCAGCATGGGCTATTGCGGGATATGGATTCCGGGTGGTTATCAGTAGTTTCTTTGCCGACATACATAAGAACAACGAACTGAACAATTTTGTTCTTCCTGTAGTTGTGTCGGAAGCATTCCTTGCTGAACTCTTCCAAAGCATCAATGAGAATCCTAAAATGGAAGTTGAGGTCGATTTGCCTAACCAGTTAGTTACAAACAAGGCTACTGGAAAAAGTGAATATTTCGAAATCAACGGTTATAAGAAGCATTGCTTGATGAATGGATTGGATGATATTGACTATCTCTTGCAGAACAAAGAAAAAATAGAGATATGGGAAAAGCAGAACATGTGAAGGATATGCACAACTTCCGTCCATATATAGAAATTATGGATTCCACGCTTCGTGATGGAGAACAGACGAGTGGAGTGTCTTTTCTTCCTCACGAAAAGCTGATGATTGCGCGTATGTTGCTTCGTGACTTAAATGTTGATCGTATTGAGGTGGCATCGGCACGAGTCTCCGATGGCGAGAAAGAGGCTGTCAAGATGATATGTCGCTACGCCCGTCAGATAGAGCGCTTGGACAGTGTAGAGGTACTTGGTTTCGTGGATGGCAAGGTGTCTGTTGACTGGGTGAAAGATGCGGGTGCATGTGTGCTTAATCTTTTAGCCAAAGGTTCGCTAAAGCACTGTAGAGAACAACTGCAGAAGACGCCAGAAGAACATCTGAGCGATATTAAAGCTGTGTTGGATTATGCTGACCGTAATGGCATCGCGGTGAATCTATATCTTGAGGATTGGTCGAGTGGTATGAAAGACTCACCCGATTATGTCTATCAGATGATGGACGAGTTGGTGGACTATCCGATACGCCGATTTATGCTTCCGGATACACTTGGAATAATGAATCCTCTGCAAGTGATAGAGTATTTCAGAAAGATGCTGAAGCGCTATCCTGATACGCATTTTGATTTCCACGCACATAATGACTATGACTTGGCTGTCAGCAACTCATTGGCAGCCGCATTGAGTGGTGCACGAGGTCTGCACGTCACAGTGAATGGTCTTGGCGAACGATGTGGCAATGCTCCATTGTCTAGTGTTCAAGTCATTCTGAAAGACCAGTTTAATGCTAAGACCAGCATCAACGAAAGTAAGCTGAACGACATCAGCCGTTTGGTTGAAAGCTATAGTGGCATTAGTATTGCACCTAATCAACCGATTATCGGAGACAATGTGTTTACTCAGGTGGCGGGTGTTCATGCCGATGGTGATAATAAAGGCGGACTCTATCATAATGAGCTGGTGCCCGAGCGATTTGGTCGGAAACGAGAATATGCTATGGGGAAAACCAGTGGCAAAGCAAACATTACACGTAATCTCCGAGAGTTGGGACTGGAGCTGACGGCAGAGCAAACCCAACGAGTGACAAAGCGAATTACTGAACTGGGAGATAGGAAAGAGGTCGTCACACAAGAGGATCTGCCATTCATTGTCAGCGATGTGCTGAAACATGATGTGGCTGAAGAGCGCGTGAAGTTAGTCAGCTATCAGGTGTCTTTGGCTTATGGCTTAAAACCTTTGGCAAATGTAAAGATAGAGATTAATGGTAATCAGTACGAGGGACACTCTTCCGGTGATGGTCAATATGACGCCTTTGTGAAAGCAATACGTAAGATCTACAAGGAGTATTTGGACCGTACATTCCCCCTTCTTGAGAATTATGCCGTAACCATCCCTCCTGGCGGACGAACTGATGCGTTGGTACAAACGGTTATTACATGGCAGATGGGTGATGGTAAGCTGATACGTACGCGAGGACTTGATGCAGACCAGACGGAGGCTGCTATCAAGGCTACGATTAAAATGCTGAATATTGTGGAGAGTAAACAATAGCTTTACGATGCGTAAAGAGCAATAATTCAGAGAGTAAACAATAACTTTATCAATAGAATTAGAGTATGAAACTAAAGATAGCTGTTCTTCCTGGTGATGGCATAGGACCAGAAATAATGACGCAAGGTGTGGCTGTGCTTGATGCAATCGCAGAAAAGTATGGTCATGAGTTCGAATATCAAGAAGCTCTTGTCGGGGCTTGTGCCATTGATGCCGTTGGCGAGCCGTACCCCGAAGCTACACACGAGGTTTGTATGCAAGCTGATGCAGTACTATTTGCTGCCGTCGGAGATTTAAAGTATGATAACAATCCAACGGCAAAGGTGCGTCCTGAGACAGGTCTTCTTGCCATGCGCAAGAAATTAGGACTCTTTGCCAATGTTCGCCCTGTGGCAACTTTCGACTGCTTACTGCATAAGTCACCTCTGAAAGATGAACTCCTGAAGGGGGCCGACTTTGTCGTACTTCGTGAGCTGACTGGTGGAATGTATTTCGGCGAGAAATACCAGGACAACGATAAGGCTTATGATACAGATATTTATACTCGTCCAGAGATAGAACGTATTCTGAAACTTGCATTCGAGATGGCACTTCAGCGCAGAAAGCATCTCACTGTTGTTGATAAGGCAAACGTGTTGGCTTCAAGTCGCTTGTGGCGTCAAATTGCTAAAGAGATAGCCCCCCAGTATCCAGAAGTCGAAACTGATTATATGTTTATAGACAACGCTTCTATGCGTGTTTTGACAGAGCCTCGCTTCTTTGATGTGATTGTAACAGAAAACACTTTTGGCGATATTTTAACCGATGAGACCTCATGTATTACTGGATCTATGGGCTTGCAGCCTTCGTCTTCATTGGGTGAGCACACACCACTGTTTGAACCTGTTCATGGCTCATGGCCACAGGCTGCAGGTCAGAATCTTGCCAATCCTGTGGCACAGATACTTTCAGCAGCAATGTTGTTAGAGCACTTTGGCTTGTCGCAAGAAGGAAAACTGATCCGTGAGGCTGTGAATGCTTCTCTCGATGCTCATATCCGCACACCTGAGATTCAGGTGGAAGGAGCACCAAAGTACGGAACCAAAGAGGTAGGACAATGGATTGTAAATTATATAAGAAAGGCATAGTCACGGGCTCTTTTGCGCTGACCTTGTCGTTAGTTCCTTTCGTCACCTTTGCTCAGACTGAGCAAGAGTGGCGAGATTCTCTTTCTGTGCTTAACGAGAAGATTCGTCAAGTACCGAAGTCTGTCGATCTGAGATTGCGTAAGGCAGCCGTTAACATCGAGTTAGGGCAGTGGAACTATGCCACCGACGAGTATAGCCGGATTCTCGAACTTGATCCCAAAAATCTCTCTGCGCTATACTATCGTGCTTATGTGCATAATCATGAACGACGCTATGAATTGGCCAGACAGGATTATGAGGCTTGCCTGGCTGTCGTTCCTCGGCATTTTGAGGCGCAGTTGGGGTTGGCGATTGTCAAGCGTAACATGGGACAAAAGGTCGAAGCTATGGATGAATTTAACCAGTTGGTTCAAATGTTTCCAGATTCAGCTATAGCATACGCTGCTCGGGCCGGCTATGAAGTAGAGCTGAAGCAATACGAGTTGGCTCTTTTTGACTGGGATGAGGCTATTTTGCGTCAGCCCGAGAATATGGATTATCTAATGTCGAAGGTTGACGTTCTTCTTATTCTTAAGAGACAAAAAGAAGCCAATGCCCTCATGCGACGCATCAGGGCATTGGAATAACGTTAACCTTTTAGTTCTTTAGCATTACGTATCGTAATATCTCTTTGCGGGAAAGGTATTTCAATACCGTTCTCGTTAAGGGTATTATAGATACACTTGGTCATCTCACTGACCACAAAGGCTTTCTTGACAGCTTCTGCCCATACTATCAGTTTCATGTCAACACTGGAGTCTCCAAGTCCGACCATGGCTGTCGTTGCTTTTCTTGCAGGATCGGTGAATTCCAGATTAAGGTTGTTGGCAGCATCTTCTATCAGTTCTGATACTTTCTTTATGTCAGAACCGTAGGCAACACCAAATGGGATAACAGCTAACACGTAACCATGATTTCTTGTCATGTTCTTGTAGTTTTTCGCAAACAATTGGCTGTTCTGGAATGTGATAACCTCGCCAGAGATGGCCTCTATAATGGTAGAGGTGTAGCTGATAGACGTAACTTTACCCATCGTTCCATCTACTTCTATCAGGTCACCAACTTTGATTCTTCCTGCCATCAGCGAGGCACCATAGTAGATATTCTCAATGATATCCTTAGATGCAAAACCGATACCGGTAGACAGACCTCCAGAAATGGCAAGTAGCCACGTTACGCTGATGTTTAATATCGAAAGCGAAATCATTAGCCAAATACCCCATACAAATACTTGAATGACGTTTCGGCCCATTACCTCGCGACTAGCTGCTGTTGATGGGTCTTGGGTCTGGTAGTGAAGTCTCATAAACGAGAGAATGGTACTGGTTGCATATGAGAATACAAACCAAAGATTAACCACCATGCATAGTTTGAGAATACTGATTTTGAAGTTTTTTAGATCAATAAAGTTCCTTCTGAATAACTGCCAACACAGATCGCTGAGGTTAAAAATATCCGCAGCCCAATAAATAGAAAGCATCACAGAGATGACACCCATGATGGGTAGTACCACCTTATATATAAATTTATAGAACCATGTCTTGCTGATAGGTTTGTCTTCCAGTCCATGCTTGATACCGTAGATTTTCAAGTATTGGCTGACACATGTGATGGTTAATATACATGTCAGCTGCATGATCCACCATATTAGTATTTGTACTGCAAGTAGGGTGTAGCCCATCCATGCACATCCCAAGGAGCAGATAAAAATGCTAAGAGAAAGATAGGTGTAGAACATGTCTGAACGTGGTACGTTCTGGTTGTGTCGCTTAATAACCAACCATTGCCAGATGGTACAAAGTAATAAGATAGGGGGGAATACAATGTTAACTAGATTGTTGGGAATCAAGATGATTCTGAATGTGATAACAAGGAATCCTATAACAATCAATGGGGCATATATTGAGAAGGCACTTTTAATTTGAGCGCCATTAACTCGCAACAACAGTGAAATCAAAATAACGCCTAATAGCCAAGCATATTCAATCAGCAAACTACTAGCCATGATATAGAAATATTGATCAAGTGTTGCGTGAAGCAATCCCATGATTGCTGCAAACGTAACAGTCGTTGTTGCCATGATGATGCTGGTCTTCTTCTTTAGAAACTCTTGCGTGTGGAAACGTTTTGGCATGATGAATTTAAATACTGCCAGATTAAGAAGAACTGCAATGATGATGTAAAAGGCTATGACAACAAATAAACGCAAGATAACAGCGCCTCCCCAGTCGGATTTAGAATCCTCATTCTGGTATTTGCTCGTTACAACTTCTTTTGTTTCAGTGATTTTGCTGCCAATGTTCTTCAGTACAATGAAGTAGCTGTCGCCTCCATTCTTGAATATGCTGGTCTGAATATCGTTATAACGTTTGTTGGCATAATCGTTCAGGTAACCAAGGCGTTTTTCGGTCATTTCATAGAAGGTAATATAGTCTGCAACTTGGTTTCTGTTTTCTATCATGGTATTTTTGATGTTGGTCGCCAGTGTTAAGCAAACAGTACGATCTGTTTTCGCTTTTTGGCTGAGGAACCCAACATGCATTGTCTTAAGACTTGTAATCAAACTGTCATATTTGGCAACTTCAGCTTCTGAGTTCTTAAGAAATGATTCAAAGGGTAATTGTTGACGCTGAAACTCTAAATACTGTTCTGTAGCTTCATGACAAGCGTAGGTTAAATCAAAAACAAAACCTTGATGCTGAGAGTACAACATGAGTGCGTTTTGATTGCTACGCTTCATCGTTTCTTGAAGCTCGGTGACGATATCGCGTGTCTGTTGCTTGCGATTATTAGCTTGATTACTTAACTCTCGTTGATAGTTAGTCAATTCTACACGTAGTACACTTAAAGTCTGCTCCAGGTCTTTCTCTTTGAGAACAGCATGGGAACTTGATAGTATTGCAGTAATAGCAATAATGGTCGCAAGTATTCTTTTCATTTTGTTTTTATTTGGTTCTGGTTGCAAAGATAATCAATTTTTTTAAGATGTAATAGTAATGATGGATAATTTTAATCTGGGCATATTTTGAGTCCCTATATATAATAAATAAGGTGTGTTGTAAAGAATTAAAAACAGAATCAATTTTTTCTTCAAAAAACTAAGAAAATTAGTGGAAAAGTTTTGGTGGTTCCGAAAAAAGCCGTACCTTTGCATCCGCTTACGAGGAACACCTCCTCACAAGCAAAACAAGAAAGAGTTCTTTGAAAGATTTACATAGACAGAGAAGTAGTACAAGAAGCGAGTACTAATCCTTATGGAGAGGTACTTGGGTAACAGTAAACGAACCGTCAATGCTATATATAAATATAGGTTGATAGACTTGATACTTTTTGGATAGTCATTCTGAATCAGATAACAGATGGGTCTTTTCCAACTTAGGTTGGTTGGGATTCATTCTAAAGATACAAACATATACAATGAAGAGTTTGATCCTGGCTCAGGATGAACGCTAGCTACAGGCTTAACACATGCAAGTCGAGGGGCAGCATTTCGAAAGCTTGCTTTTGAAGATGGCGACCGGCGCACGGGTGAGTAACGCGTATCCAACCTTCCCCTTAGTAGGGCATAGCCCGGCGAAAGTCGAATTAATACCCTATGTTCTTTACGGATGGCATCTGAAGTAAAGCAAAGATTTATCGCTAAGGGATGGGGATGCGTCTGATTAGGTTGTTGGCGGGGTAACGGCCCACCAAGCCTACGATCAGTAGGGGTTCTGAGAGGAAGGTCCCCCACATTGGTACTGAGACACGGACCAAACTCCTACGGGAGGCAGCAGTGAGGAATATTGGTCAATGGGCGAGAGCCTGAACCAGCCAAGTAGCGTGCAGGACGACGGCCCTATGGGTTGTAAACTGCTTTTGTCAGGGGATAAAAGAGGGAACGTGTTCCCTATTGCATGTACCTGAAGAATAAGGACCGGCTAATTCCGTGCCAGCAGCCGCGGTAATACGGAAGGTCCGGGCGTTATCCGGATTTATTGGGTTTAAAGGGAGCGCAGGCTGGTGATTAAGCGTGACGTGAAATGCCGCAGCTCAACTGTGGAAGTGCGTCGCGAACTGGTTACCTTGAGTGTATTCGACGTCAGCGGAATTCGTGGTGTAGCGGTGAAATGCTTAGATATCACGAAGAACTCCGATTGCGAAGGCAGCTGGCGAGGCTACAACTGACGCTAAAGCTCGAAGGTGCGGGTATCGAACAGGATTAGATACCCTGGTAGTCCGCACGGTAAACGATGGATGCCCGCTGTTGGCGATATACAGTCAGCGGCCAAGCGAAAGCGTTAAGCATCCCACCTGGGGAGTACGCCGGCAACGGTGAAACTCAAAGGAATTGACGGGGGCCCGCACAAGCGGAGGAACATGTGGTTTAATTCGATGATACGCGAGGAACCTTACCCGGGCTTGAACTGCAGGCGAACGATTCAGAGATGATGAGGCCCTTCGGGGCGCCTGTGGAGGTGCTGCATGGTTGTCGTCAGCTCGTGCCGTGAGGTGTCGGCTTAAGTGCCATAACGAGCGCAACCCCTCTCTTCAGTTGCCATCAGGTAGAGCTGGGCACTCCGGAGACACTGCCACCGTAAGGTGTGAGGAAGGTGGGGATGACGTCAAATCAGCACGGCCCTTACGTCCGGGGCTACACACGTGTTACAATGGGAGGTACAGAGAGACGGTGTCCCGCAAGGTGCATCAAATCCTTAAAGCCTTCCTCAGTTCGGATTGGGGTCTGCAACCCGACCCCATGAAGCTGGATTCGCTAGTAATCGCGCATCAGCCATGGCGCGGTGAATACGTTCCCGGGCCTTGTACACACCGCCCGTCAAGCCATGAAAGCCGGGGGCGCTTGAAGTCCGTGACCGCAAGGATCGGCCTAGAGCGAAACTGGTAATTGGGGCTAAGTCGTAACAAGGTAGCCGTACCGGAAGGTGCGGCTGGAACACCTCCTTTCTGGAGATGACTATCTCCCCTTTGCCCCCTAAGTTAGGGGGATGGGGGTCTGAACAAAAGAAAGTCTTAGGTTCGTGTTAACCTCTAGGCTTCTTACTACTTACTTTGTTTATATCTAGAGAATAGATGAGCTGAGCGCAGATGTAGCGCCCACAGCTTGAAGCCAGTCCTATAGCTCAGTTGGTTAGAGCGCCACACTGATAATGTGGAGGTCGGCAGTTCAAGTCTGCCTGGGACTACTTTGAGACGACACACTCTCTGTACGGGGGATTAGCTCAGTTGGCTAGAGCGCTTGCATGGCATGCAAGAGGTCATCGGTTCGACCCCGATATTCTCCACTATTTGAGGTAAAAGTTCCTCAAAAGAGATCTTTGACATATTGTGACACAAGACTGTAAGTAAAGACTTTAAGTCAGAACTGAGTAGATTTTAAATCTCAATACAGCTAAAAGTATGAGCGACTCTCTCAGCAATGAGAGAGAAGTTAGGCGAAAGTAAGTTAGGGCGTCTGGTGGATGCCTTGGCTCTCGGAGGCGATGAAGGACGTGATAAGCTGCGATAAGCCTCGGGTAGATGCAAATAATCTTTGATCCGAGGATTTCCGAATGGGACAACCCAGCAGGCTGAAGGCCTGTTATCTATACAAAGGTATAGAGGCAAACGCAGGGAACTGAAACATCTTAGTACCTGCAGGAAGAGAAAATAAACAATGATTCCCCTAGTAGTGGCGAGCGAACGGGGAAGAGCCCAAACCGGTTGTGTGGCAACGCATAGCCGGGGTAGTAGGACCACGCTGTGGTACTTGAATGACGAGGAGAAGCATCTGGAAAGTTGCATCACAGAAGGTGACAATCCTGTATCCGAAGTCAGACGAGGCCTAGTGGTATCCTGAGTAACGCGGAGCACGAGGAATTCTGCGCGAATCCGCCGGGACCATCCGGTAAGGCTAAATACTCCCGAGAGACCGATAGCGAACGAGTACCGTGAGGGAAAGGTGAAAAGCACCCCTATGAGGGGAGTGAAATAGTACCTGAAACCAGTCGCCTACAAGCGGTCGGAGCTAGTTTATCTAGTGACGGCGTGCCTTTTGCATAATGAACCTACGAGTTACCATCACCGGCGAGGTTAAGTATCTTAGATACGCATCCGCAGTGAAAGCGAGCCTGAATAGGGCGTTTAGTCGGTGGGGGTAGACGCGAAACCAAGTGATCTACACATGGCCAGGGTGAAGTCCCGGTAACACGGGATGGAGGCCCGCACCAATAAGCGTTGAAAAGCTTCTGGATGAGTTGTGTGTAGGAGTGAAAGGCCAATCAAACTTGGAGATAGCTCGTACTCCCCGAAAGGCATTTAGGTGCCGCGTGCTGTGTTCACCTCATGAGGTAGAGCGACCGATAGGTCAAGAGGGCTTCACCGCCTATCGAGACCTGACGAACTCCGAATGCATGAGGTCTGTAGCAGTGCAGTAAGGGTGCGGGTGCTAAGGTCCGTGCCCGAGAGGAGAAGAATCCAGACCGTCGTCTAAGGTCCCGGAGTGCTGCCTGAGTTAGTCTAACGAAGTCTGGCCTCGATGACAGCTAGGATGTTGGCTTGGAAGCAGCCATTCATTCAAAGAGTGCGTAACAGCTCACTAGTCGAGAGGCCGGGCGTGGATAATAATCGGGTATAAGGCAGCCACCGAAGGCGCGGGATAGCAACAATAAAAGTATCGGTAGGGGAGCATTCCATCGACGCTGAAGGTAACGGATGACCGTTACTGGAGTTTATGGAAAAGCAAATGTAGGTATAAGTAACGATAAGGGGTGTGAGATCCACCCCCGCCGAAAGACTAAGGTTTCCCGGGCGATGTCAATCAGCCCGGGGTGAGTCGGGTCCTAAGTTTAAGCCGAACGGCGAGAGCGATGGCTGATACGGTTAATATTCCGTAACTGCCTTCAGGAGCGACGTGGTGACGGAGCAGTGACACTGCCGCGCGCTGACGGAATAGCGCGTTGAAGAGTGTAGGCTATGAGGAATGCAGGCAAATCCACATTCCGAGCTGAACCTCGATAGTACGGAAGCCTCTTCGGAGGCATCTGATAGTGCAGGTAATCAGACTCCCGAGAAAAACCGCTAAGCTTAATCCTGGAGGTACCCGTACCGCAAACGGACACACGTAGTCATGTAGAATATACTAAGGCGTTGAGAGATTCGTGGCTAAGGAACTAGGCAAACTGACCCTGTAACTTCGGGATAAAGGGTCCTCTCTTCGGAGAGGCGCAGAGAATAGGTCCAGGCAACTGTTTAACAAAAACACAGGGCTGTGCGAACTCGAAAGATGAAGTATACAGCCTGACACCTGCCCGGTGCTGGAAGGTTAAGAGGAGATGTCAGTCGCAAGATGAAGCATTGAATTGAAGCCCCAGTAAACGGCGGCCGTAACTATAACGGTCCTAAGGTAGCGAAATTCCTTGTCGGGTAAGTTCCGACCTGCACGAATGGTGTAATGATCCGGACGCTGTCTCGGCCACGAGCTCAGTGAAATTGTAGTATCGGTGAAGATGCCGATTACCCGCGATGGGACGAAAAGACCCCGTGAACCTTTACTACAGCTTAGCATTGACCTTGGTCATCGGATGTGTAGGATAGGCCGGAGGCTATGAAGTGGGCGCGCCAGCGTTCGTGGAGCCATCCTTGAAATACGGCCCTTCTGCTGCCTGAGGTCTAACTCGCGATTGCGAGGACACTGTTTGGTGGGTAGTTTGACTGGGGTGGTCGCCTCCAAAAGCGTAACGGAGGCTTCCAAAGGTACCCTCGGGCCGATTGGTAACCGGCCTTATAGAGTGCAAAGGCATAAGGGTGCTTGACTGGGAGGGAGACATCCCGAGCAGGTAGGAAACTAGGGCTTAGTGATCCGGTGCAAGTGTATGGAAACTGCATCGCTCAAAGGATAAAAGGTACTCCGGGGATAACAGGCTGATCCCCCCCAAGAGCTCATATCGACGGGGTGGTTTGGCACCTCGATGTCGGCTCGTCACATCCTGGGGCTGGAGAAGGTCCCAAGGGTTGGGCTGTTCGCCCATTAAAGTGGCACGCGAGCTGGGTTCAGAACGTCGTGAGACAGTTCGGTCTCTATCTATCGTGGGCGTAGGAGTCTTGAGTGGATCGGTCACTAGTACGAGAGGACCGTGATTGACAGACCTCCGGTTTACCGGTTGTACCGCCAGGTGCACCGCCGGGTATCCGCGTCTGGATCGGATAAGCGCTGAAAGCATCTAAGTGCGAAGCCGGCCACAAGATGAGGGCTCCATTGAGGGTCGTTGTAGACTACGACGTTGATAGGCAGCAGGTGTAAAGACGGTGACGTCAAAGCCGAGCTGTACTAATTGCCCGAAAGCTTTCGCTTACTGCGCTTTTACTTTCAACTGTATGGTTTTGGTTTTAGAGTCAGAAAGACTTCAGTTCTTGTGTTAAATGTGTCACCTTATACCTTATATAGACACTGTAGAAGCAATAGAAACTATGGTTGCTATATAAAAGAGAAATATCAGGTGGTTATTGCGGCGGGGTCCCACCTCTTCCCATTCCGAACAGAGAAGTTAAGCCCGCTTGCGCCGATGGTACTGCAATGCAATGCGGGAGAGTAGGAGGCCGCCATCTTTACAGAGAGCCCTGATTCAGCAATGAGTCAGGGCTCTTTTTTGTTATTCTGCATGCGGTGGCGCTATGGAGAAGTTGCAGAGTCCTTGTTCCTTTTTCTTCTCTTCTGGAAAGATATTCGGGCTTTATGTGATGTTTTTCCGATTTTTATTGTATCTTTGTCCTTGAAATGAATCATCTGAAACGAATGTATATTGTATAGCTCTCTCTCTTCGGTTTTATCTTTAGTTTAATCAGAGATGCGCTTAATTATCATTTGATGGATGATTATTCTTGTCTCCTCTATGATTCTCTCAATTCTATACTCTCAATTCTATTTGTTATATATGATGGAATTTTCTTGTTTCCTTTACGATGTTTTCAATTCTATTTGTTATATTTGCATGATATTTGCGAAATTTCATTTTATGAAATCGTTAAACTCCTGGATGAGCGGTTTTATTCTTAGGAATTGAGTGAAGAGTTATCATATTACCTTTTTATTTTAGGAATAGTACATTTATCTAAAGATTATAGATTATGAAAAGAGCAATTGTAGTAGGAGCTTCATCAGGGATAGGTATGGAGGTTGCCAGACTATTGAGAGAGAACGGTTGGACAGTAGGAGTTGCTGCCAGAAGAATTGAGATGCTTTCCGAATTTGATTTTAATGCGAAAATAGATGTCAATGATGACGATTCAGAATCAAAGTTACTTGATCTCATTGATAGTGTAGGCGGTATGGACTTGTATTTCCATTGTTCAGGAATAGGTCATCAAAATAGACAGTTAGAAGAAGAAATTGAGGTGCAGACCGTGAAGACTAATTGTCTGGGGTTTACCAGAATGGTTGGAGCGGCATATCGCTATTTCTCCTCTCATGGAGGTGGCCATATCGCTGTGATCTCAAGTATTGCAGGTACAAAGGGGCTTGGTCCCGCACCCTCTTATTCTGCCTCCAAGTCATTTCAAGGAATATATATTCAGGCATTAGAGCAGCTGTCGAATAGAAATCATTTAAATATTCATTTTACTGATATTCGTCCGGGTTTTGTTGCTACAGCATTAATCGATGACGGGCAAAGTTACCCCTTGGTTTTGGATAAACATTCTGTTGCTGAAGATATTGTTCGTTCCGTCATCAAGCAGCGTCATAGACGTGTTATTGACTGGCGTTGGAGAGTGATTACAAGATTATGGCGTCTGGTTCCTAATATTATATGGAGACACCTTCCATTGTAATCGCTACTTTTAGATAAATAATAAAACCTTACATATAGATAAGTTGTTAACACAGAAGGTCCCATCTACGTGAAAAATTAGTATATGTGACCTTTACTTTTGATGCGTAGTCTTGTTATCGCCTTATCAGTATAGTCAATAGCCTCTTTTGACGGTTGTGATTATACGATGTACAATGTCGTCAACTATTTGCAGGACGCTCTTTTTTGAATGCTCTTTACCTTAATGGTAATAGGTGAAAGAATTTCTTTTTTCCAATCACGCAACCACTTAAACCATTCGGTTTTACTATGCAAACCAAATGTCTCGTTATCAGAGCAATACGCTACTTTGTAGTGAATTGTGTTATTGTTGCTTCTTAGCACGAATGTGTAGTTGTTGCCTTGCTCCTCTCTGTTTGGATTAGCAGGCAGCTCTTTAACAATATATTCGTTAGGGATACAGATGCCCAAACCAACAGTTTCTCGTTTCCAGTTGATGGTGTCGCCTGCAGGAAAGTCGGTGCCCCAACATCCCCTTAATCCCTCTTTATCAGAAAACTCTTCCGATCCTTTAATGTCGATAAGACCTGTCGAGAATTGATAATTGTTTACATTGCGGTTGAACGTGATGTCAACGTCAGTATCTCTGTGTCCCGCATATTGGGTGTAGCGTATCGTCATATTTAGATTAGGTTTCTTATTGCCTGATGAAGCGAGATCAGATTCCTCAAGGATGGGCGCTTCCCATCCCTGGTCAATGATTTCTACTATTGTTCTCAGTGGTCCGTATGCGATAATGCGCTGAGTCCTGTTCTTTACGGGATCAATCATTGTGGACGCCTCTCCGTTCCATCCTCTGAACGCACCCAGTCCGAAAGTGTTGCCCACCCACAGGATGTCGTCGCCGAACTCCTTAGCCTTTTGTTCTGGCGAAGTATAGAATTGCGTTTCTTTCAGTTCCAGTCGTTTATGATATTTCCCGTAAAGATCAAGAGTCTGACGTTTGTCGAAATAGATTCTTATGCCATTCAGTTCACTTTCGAAGTCAACTCCATGATGGTGAAGAATGTTGTATGGGTTATCGCAGTCTCCGCGTGCTGTTATGCTTGAAATAAAGTTGTTGTGTTTGTTTTTCTCCTTCACCTTATCGTTTCTTATCAGCATTTCGGCATATACCCGTGCTGGGTAGTTTTTGGGTTCACCTTCTTGCGAGAGAGTAACTTGATAGATTCTTTTTTCTTTTCCCTTCAGATCTACCAAAAAGCATAGTTCGTCGAACGTTTCATTGAGGTCGATATCGTCAAGCTGACAAGGTATCTCTTCGCCGTTGCAAGTGACAATGGCCGAGTTGACACCTTCAAAATCGCTTAACGAAACAACTACAGGTTGATCTGATTTAGCAACATTTGCTGGGTTCAAGACTTCAACGTTGAATGAATACTGTGCATTTACTGTTAGGCAAAAGCACAAAAAGAACATGGTGAAAATTTGTTTCATATTAGTTTGTTTTAACTGCAAAAGTACAGATTTGCTTATAAAAGTTTTGCTTTTATTAAATTATTTAGGTTAAAATTTTGTTAATCCAACATATTTTAATATATTTGCAGTCGTTTTTAACTTATATAAGTTATTCGTTTGAAGAAGTTTTATATCATAGTAATCCTTGTCATGATAACCTGTATAGGTTGCCAATGGCACTTTCGTTCCGAGGATACACCCTCGGAAGAGCCGTTGATAAAGATAGATCGTTTCGATAAGTTCGAAGCCACCTATCTCATTACGGGCGACTTTGCCGCCCTTCAGCAGATGAAGACCGGTTATCCCATTCAAACGCGCACTTTGATAGAAGACGTCTTAAGTCTTGGTCCAGTAGATACGCTTGATATAAATACAAAATTTCTTCTTTTCTTCCAGGATAGCATCTTGCAAGTCTTAATCAAGGATGTTCAGCGTAATTATGCAGATATGGAAGATGTTAATCGCCAGTTAAGCGAGTCTTTTTCTCGGTTACGTCATCAGATTCCCCATTTAGAGATTCCTCAAGTTTATACACAGATCAGCTCTCTCGACGAAAGTATTATTGTCGGACAGGGCATGCTGGGTATATCTCTTGATAAGTATCTTGGCGAAGACTATCCCCTTTACAAGCATTTCGGCTATACCGACAAGCAGCGCAAGATGATGACCAAGAGTTATATAGTGCCCGACTGTCTGTGTTTCTACCTGTTGAGTCTCTATCATAAAGATCACATTGACAATGTCTCTCATGATCAGCGTTGTGTCTATTTAGGCCGAGTTCAGTATGTTGTCAACCAAATCATGGCCCAACACCTTTTTGATGGCGAATATGTTGCGCGTGCCGAAGCCTACATGAAGCAACATCCGCAAACCACTATCGATGACCTTTTGGCCGAGGTCAATTGATATGTTAATCATAAAATTACTGAAAAGAAATGCGTAATTCCGCTTTTTTCGGAATTATTTCTTATATTTGCATTCTGTTTGAACCATAAGCATTATGCAAATGAAAAAGATAATATTTTGTTGTAGTTTTCTGCTGCTGGCCGCATCAAGTGTTATGGCTGGCGGTTTGTTAAATTTAAAAGATGTCGTCAACGGAAAGTTCCGTGGCGAGTCTATGGCCTCTGTAGAGCCACTGTCTGATGGCGAGTCTTACATTCAGATATCATCCGATGGCAAGCAGCTGCAGAAGTTCTCTTTTAAGACCGGCAAGCAGACCGGCATACTTTTCGATGCCAACACAGCTCGAGGCGCCAAGGTAGAGAGGGTAGAGGGCTATATCGTCAGTCCCGACATGAAGCGCATTCTGATTCAGACTCAGACCAAGCCCATTTACCGCCATTCGTTTACTGCCGTTTATTACATCTATCATATAGCCAACAATTGTCTTGAGCCGCTGTCAGATGGCGGACCTCAGCAGACTCCCGTTTGGAGTCCCGACGGCAATCAGGTGGCCTTCGTACGCGATAACAATATCTTCCTGGTCAAGCTGCTGTATAATAATGCCGAGAGCCAGGTGACCAAGGACGGCAAGCGCAACGAGGTTATCAACGGACTTCCCGATTGGGTCAACGAAGAAGAGTTCTCGTTCAACTCTTCAATGGTGTTCAGTGCCGACTCACGCCAGATTGTGTGGGTGCGCTATGACGAGAGCGAAGTCAAGGAGTACTCCATGTCGATGTTCAAGGGCCTCAATCCCGAGCGCAAGGAGTATGCCACCTATCCAGGATTCTACACCTATAAATATCCAAAACCGGGCGAGGCAAACGCCAAGGTAAAAGTGATGAGCTTTGATATCAAGAGCCATCAGACCCGCACCATGCAGGTGCCCCTCGATGCCGATGGCTACATTCCCCGCATCAAGGCAACCACCGATCCTACAAAGGTGGCGGTGTTCACTTTGAATCGCCATCAAGACCGTTTGCGCGTGTTTATGGTCAATCCATTAAGTACTGTAGCACAGCAAGTTGTAGAGGACAACATCGACAAGTATATCAACGAGAATATCTTTGCCAATGTCAAGCTTACACCATCGCATCTCATACTTACCAGCGAGCGCGATGGCTATAATCATATCTATGTTTACACGCTGAACGGTCAGCGCCAGCGCCAGATGACCGAAGGAGTGGTGACCAATGTCTATGGTCTCGATGAAGCCACCGGCGACCTCTACTATGCAGCACTTGTGGGCGGCCCCCTCAATCAGAAAATCTATGTAAACCACAAGAATGGCAAGACCGATTGCCTGACGCCCAAGGATGGATGGAATACGGCTGTATTCTCTTCAGACTTCAAGCACTTTATCTGCACATGGAGCGACATTAATCACCCCACCGTTGCTGCTCTCTGCAACAATCTGGGCAAAACACTTGTCGCTCTGAAGCAAAACGACGCCCTGAAGAAGCAATACGATAGCTACACGATGGGCACCAAGCAGCTCTTCGAATTCCAGACCAGCGAAGGTGTTAAGTTGTATGGATGGATGGTCAAGCCAGCCAACTTCGACCCACAGAAGAAGTACCCCGTGGTGATGTATCAGTATGGCGGCCCCGGCTCTCAGCAGGTGAAAAACAGTTGGAACATTGGTATGAGCGGTCAGGGCGCCATTATGGAGCAGTATTTGGCCCAGCAGGGCTACATCTGCGTGTGTGTTGACAATCGTGGCACGGGTGGCCGTGGTGCAGCATTTGAGAAATGCACTTACCTGCGCTTGGGCGAGCTCGAGGCCAAAGACCAGGTCGAGACGGCATTGTGGTTGGGATCGCAGAGCTA
This sequence comes from Prevotella sp. E13-17, assembly GCF_022024035.1. Lineage (NCBI taxonomy): Bacteria > Pseudomonadati > Bacteroidota > Bacteroidia > Bacteroidales > Prevotellaceae > Prevotella > Prevotella sp. E13-17. The sequence goes on along the minus strand of NZ_CP091787.1, from coordinate 2,132,323 downwards.
TGTCGATAAGAACCGTATTGCCATTTGGGGCTGGTCGTATGGCGGCTGGAACACGCTGATGTCCATGTCGGAGGGCCGTCCTGTGTTTGCCTGTGGCATTGCCATCGCTCCTCCTACGTGCTGGCGCTATTACGACACGGTCTATACCGAGCGCTTCATGCGCACGCCCAATGAGAACGCCAGTGGCTACGACGAGGTGAACCCTATTGCTCGCGCCTCGCAACTGCATGGAGCCCTGTTGTTGGTTCACGGTTTGGCCGACGACAATGTCCACTATCAGAACACCGCCGAGTATGTAGAAGCGCTCGTGCAGGCCGACAAAGACTTCCGTCAGCTGGTATATACCAATCGCAATCACAGTATTTTCGGGGGTAACACCCGCAACCACCTGTTCCGACAGTGCGTGAACTTCTTTAATGAAAAGTTAAAGTAACAACCTCTATAAAATGAAAAAACTACTACTATCTACTATCCTCCTCTGTGCTGCAATGACCTCCAGCGCACAGGGCGATGCTTCGCGCCAGTGGAATCCTGCCGGCGGCATGCCTTCAACTGTTGACATCATCGTCAAGGTGAACGACTATTGGCAGCAACATCACAAGCCAGAGGTGCGCTCCTTCTGGGACGAGGCAGCCTATCACACCGGCAATATGGAAGCCTACCGACTGCTGGGCAATGCCCGTTGGCTGGCCTACAGCGACGCTTGGGCCCGCCACAACAAGTGGATGGGTGCTCAGCAGAAAGACCCTTCGAAGTGGAAGTACAAGACCTATGGCGAGGGACACGACTTCGCACTTTTTGGCGATTGGCAGATCTGCTTCCAGACCTATCTCGATCTCTATGAGATAACCCCTGATGATTATAAGATCAAGCGAGCGCTTGAGGTGATGGACTACGAGGTTCGCCAGCCTCAATGCGACTTCTGGTGGTGGGCCGATGCTCTTTATATGGTGATGCCCGTGATGACCAAGCTCTATAAGACCACCGGTGAAGTGAAGTATCTGGACAAGCTTTACGCCAACTATCGCTGGGCCGACGAACTCATGTACGACACCGTGGCCCACCTTTATTTCCGCGATGCCAAATACATCTATCCCAAGGCCACCACGCGCAATGGTGGCAAAGACTTCTGGGCACGTGGCGATGGCTGGGTGTTGGCAGGTCTGGCCAAGGTCTTGACCGACATGCCGCAAGACTATTGTCATCGTCCATTCTTCGTGCAGCGCTTCTTGGAACTGGCCGAGGCCGTTGCCCGCTGCCAGCAGCCCGAAGGCTATTGGACCCGCTCCATGCTCGACAAGGACCATGCCGAGGGCCCTGAGACCTCTGGCACCGCCTTCTTCACCTACGGACTGTTGTGGGGCGTCAACCACGGACTGCTCTCTGACGCCCAGTATGCTCCAGTCATTCAGCGCGCTTGGGACTATCTCACAACGAAAGCCCTGCAGCCCAGTGGCGCCGTCGGTTTTGTGCAGCCCATTGGCGAGCGAGCTATTCCTGGTCAGCAACTCTCTGAGAAGAATGAGGCCAACTTTGGCGTCGGTGCTTTCCTCTTGGCTGCCTGCGAACATCTGCGCTATGAAGACCGACAGGCCAATGGCGAGGTGAAGGTGACCATCACCAACAAAAGCAATGAGTTTCGTCAGCAGCTGGTAGAGCTCGACGAGGTGATGGTCGATGTGAAGCTGGGCATTCATGGCGGACGCCAGTTCATCGTTTACGATGCCGGCGGACTCGAAGTACCCTATCAGCTCACCTACGACAAGAAGATCCTCATTGATGCCGGCGTTCGTCCTCGTGGCACTCAGACCTTCTACATCCGCACAGGCATGCCAAAGGTCTATAAGAACGTGTGCTATGGTCGCATCTTCCCTGAGCGAAAAGACGACTTTGCCTGGGAGAACGACCGCGGTGCCTATCGCATCTATGGTCCGGCCTTGCAGCGCACCGGCGAGAGAAGCTTTGGTGTAGATGTGTGGTCGAAGAACACCCCCGAGCTGGTGCTCGATCAGCGCTACTGGATTGAGGATGTCGTGATGATGCCTGCCGTAGAGAAACTGCGTCGCGAGAACCGTCAGCGTGGCGACTCTCTCTATCGCCTGAACTCCTATCACAACGACCACGGTCGCGGCATGGATCTCTATAAAGTAGGACCCACGCTAGGTTGCGGCACACCAGCCTTGATGGTCAATGACGAACTCGTCTATCCCTACTGTTTCAAAGACTACGAGATGCTCGACAACGGTCCACTGCGCATGACTGCCCGTTTCACCTATCATCCTACTGTGGTGCAGGGCGACACCGTCGTAGAGACACGCATCATCCAGTTGGACAAAGGTTCCAATTTCAATAAGATGACCGTCAGCTATGCCGGACTCACCCAACCGGTCAAACTGGCCTCTGGCGTTGTCATTCATTCCGAGGATGCCAAGAGCTACGTCTTGGGCAAGAACTACGTGCAGTATGCCGATCCCACCGACAATGTGGAGGTGAACAACTGCCAGCTCTTTGTAGCCACCCTCTATCCTCAGGGCGTCAGCCAGACCCTGATGAAGAAGTTCGGCAAGCAGAGTGGGGGCAACGCAGGTCATGCCCTTGGCATCAAGAACAACTACAAGGGCGAACCCTACACCTATTACTTCGGTTCCGCCTGGTCAAAGTACGACATCCGCACACAGGCCGAATGGCAGCAGCGCATCAACTGGACCCTCTCCAGTCTGCAGCAGCCTTTGAGCGTGAAGTGGCATAAGACCAACAAATAACCCTCTGTTGCCGAACAAATAATGGAATCCCATCGGCAGTAAATCCGTCAAACGGGCAGTAAAGCGGCACTTTTCAAGTTGTAAAGTGGCACTTTACTGCCCGTAAAGTTTTACTTTCGAGTTCTCATAGTTAAACTTTCCCATTCCAATAGCATAACTTTTGCATCACATCCAGCCCCTAGACGACTCGCTTCTAGCCCCTAGACAACCTAATTCTAGGGGCTGCATGCGTGTTGTCCAGGGGCTGGATTTGTGCATTCCAGGGTCTGGAACAGCATCAATACTTATACTTTTACCCATAAAGACGTCCCCTCTTGCCTTTCAATAGTCATTGTTTAATTATGCAGTATCGGCTGTCTTGGCACACGATAGGCTTGGATTCATCTCCTAGCTTAATATATAGTGACGTTTTGTTACACATTTCCCCAAGTAACTCTTGCAACATTCAAAATTTTGTTCTACCTTTGCACATAAGTACTGGCGCAGAACCTTAGCGGAGGTGGCCGGTGCGATTTTTGTGGGTTATAATAACGGCAATAGCTGATTATCGAAAAATATCTGGGAATGTAGGAAGTTCAATTAGATATTTGTATAATGGTAACGATACTGCTTTTTGCTCACGCGATAGCGTGGGCTTGGGCTTATCTCCATTATACGGGCGTTTCCTACAGCCTCCAGATATAGATATAGCACAGGTCTGCGCTTTTTCTGTATCTGCTTTTATATGGTTGTAGGATAGTTCGTGAATATACATCGATAAGCCATGCGACTGCCATAAACAATGATAGATGTTTATGGATAAAGCACAAGAAATGCAACGATTCTCTCTGGAGAGTCGTCGGTATATTGGTTGTAAAACCAAATTGGTGGACTGGATATTCAGCCTCATCGAAGAGCAAACCCATGACGTTCACTTCTTCTGTGACATTTTCGCAGGCACAGGTGTGGTGGCTCATCGGGCATTGCAGACGTATGAACGAGTGGTTGTAAATGATTTTCTCCACTCGAACAATGTAATGTATCGCGCTTTCTTTGCTCCTGGTGAATGGAGTGAAGAAAGGGTACAAACAATCATTAGTGAGTTTAATGACATCAATCCTGCAAAGATTGGTGAGAACTACTTTTCGAAAAACTTTGGCGGTAAGTATTTCTATCACGATACAGCTAAGATTGTGGGCTACATCAGAGGTAGATTACAGACATTGCAGAAGGACTTGACGGATAAGGAGTATTCTGTATTGATGGCTTCACTTATATATAGCATAGATCGCCATGCCAATACGATGGGGCATTTTGATGCCTATTATCGTAAAGCACCTGCTGCTCACCAATTCCAGATGCGAATGATAGATGCAGAGTCGTATGAAGGTGTGGAGATTCATCAGGAGGATGCCAATCAATTGGCTCGAAACGTCAATGTTGATTTGACATATCTCGACCCTCCCTACAATTCACGTCAATATAGTAGGTTCTATCATGTTTACGAGAACTTGGTTCAATGGAAGAAACCACAATTGTATGGTACTGCCTTGAAACCCAAGGAAGAGAATATGAGTGATTATTGCCGTACCGCTGCACTCAAAGCATTTACGGATTTGGTGAGCCATATCAATAGCCGCTATCTAGTGGTATCATATAACAACACTTATCATTCTAAGAGCACGTCGTCAGAGAACAAAATTAAGTTGGAACAGTTGGAAGAGGTGCTTAATAAGTGTGGTAAAACACAGGTGTTCAATCACGAGTTTAAAGCATTCAACTCTGGCAAAACTGAGTTTGACGATCATCGTGAGTATTTATTCATAACTGAAGTTGACAATGAGAAACGGAATCAGTCGTTCCCCGATGTTTTACGTGGGTGATAAGTTTAAGTTGATTCGCGAAATCCGCACTCACTTCCCCGACCGCATCAACAGACTAATAGAACCGTTTGTTGGAGGCGGTTCGGTGATGATGAATGTCGATGCTGATGGGTATCTATTGAACGATATTGATAGTTATGTGATAGGTTTGCACAGAATGCTTTGTGGTTATGTAGGTAGGGAACAGGACTTTTATACTGAATTCTATCGCATTGTCGACCAATATGGACTTTCGCTTTCTTTTCGTGAGAATCCAGTTCCGCAGGAGTTGAAAAAAGCCCATCCCAAAACCTATTTCGCAAAATACAACAAGGAGGCTTACCGCCAACTGAAATCTGATTTCATAGCGGGCGGACAACAGGATTGGATGCAATTATACGTGTTGTTGATTTATGGATTCAATCGTATGCTGAGGTTCAATAAGAAAGGCCTCTTCAACCTTCCTGTCGGCAATGTTGATTACAATCAGAATACCCACGATGCTTTGGAAGATTACTTCCGCGTGATGACAACAAAGCAAGCGGAATGGCACAACGAGGACTTCCGCCTCTTCTTGGGTAATATCAACTATCAAGAGGATGATTTGATATATCTCGACCCTCCATATTTGATTACTTTCAGCGAATATAATAAGTTGTGGAATGACGAGACTGAGCGTGACCTACTGGCATTGCTTGATGATATGAATGCTCGTGGAATCCATTTTGCAATCTCTAACGTCACCCACTATCGTGGGCGCACGAATTCTCTCTTTTTGGATTGGTCTGCCCACTATCACAGCCATCCTATAAACAGCAACTACATCAGTTTCAACGACAACAGCATCAAACAGTTCAACGAGGTGCTGGTAACTAATTACTAAAGATTAACAGCCTATGTCACGAAAAGTAAATCCTGAATATAAGCCTCTGCTTTATACAACCACGATGCGCAATCCCGGCAGATTGAAGTTCATGCTGTATGTGCTGAATATGTTTGAGGGACAGATTCTCAATGATGAACTTGCTACGAAGATTTGTGGTGAGACTATTCGTTATGGTCTATTCAGGCCTACTAAGAGAATCTGTGACATTATAAAGCAAAAATGGAGCACAACGCCAAAGGGGGAGTTCGCGGAATATGCATTGACAGACTATGAAGTACAATCAGTTCTTGATAATAATGATTCAACCCAATGGGACGATATAAAGGGGCATAAAGAGGCCGGATTTGCTAAAGGGTGGCCATCACGTTTCGCAACGATTTATGATCTAACGAAGGAATTGGGACTTGCTTACTATTGGCCAGGTGAGCCAATAATCATTTCACAACTGGCTCATCATCTCTTATCTTCGTTCACCATTGAGGTCGACCCTGCTTCAGGTTTCGTAGTTTGTAAGATTACACACCCTGAATATGAGCAACAGGTATTCTTGCAGGCAATGGCAAAATCGCAACGAATGAACCCCTTTGTGCGTGTATTGAATGACAATATTCCTCTGATTCTTTTGCTAGAAACAATAAAGAAATTGAATGCAGACCCACAACAGAATGGATGCGGCATATCAAGACGTGAACTTCCACTATTGATTTTTTGGAAGAATAACGACTCTCAATCCCTTTATCAACGTATTGTAAAACTTAGAAAAGAACACAGATACGACCCAAGCGATGAAGTGGTTTGCGACATCTGCTTAAAAGAAATTATGGAGGGAAACTTTAAGGAGTTTGACACTAAGTCAATAATGGTGGATTATCCAGACGAGTTTATTCGCAAGATGCGCTTGACAGGATTACTCTCACTTCGCGGTGCTGGTCGTTTTTTAGATATCAATAAGAACGAGATAGAGAAGGTGGATTATATTCTTTCTCACTATTCCCTCTACCATCACTTCGACGACGAACGTGCTTATTTTGACTACATGGCAGAGCTGGATACGAATCTAATCAAGATAACATCTCATCTGCCATCAGCTACTGCAAGTGAGAAACTGTTGGATAATTGGCTTTCAGTTTATAATTGGAATATCATTAAGAAAGAGCTAACAAATCTTGCTACTAGGAAAAATAGTACAGATAATGTATTAAAACTATTGGCCGCTCCTACGCGATTGGAATTTCTGACGGCTTTGGCAATTCGTTGCAGGATGCCCGATGTTAGAGTTGTTCCTAACTACAGCTGTGATGATGAAGGTCTTCCTACTTCAACGGCAGGAGGAAACAAAGGTGATATAGAATGTTACGAACAGCAGAATGGGGTATTAGTTGAAGTAACTATGGCAATAGGAAGAGCACAAACGATGATGGAGGTCTGGCCAATTGAACGTCATCTTGAAGATTTTCAAAAGAAGCAACAATCTCAGTGTATCTTTGTTGCCCCTTCAATTTATATAGATAGTCTCAGACAAATCAATTATGTTTCAGCAGATTCGAAAGGAAAGATTAAGATTCGTCCGTATGATATTCCCCAGCTACTAATCTTCTTAGAACAAACTCCTAGTCTGTATGAGCACAAAATTACTTCTTTGTTCGAGTCTCCTGCGTTGGTTTCGTATGCCGATGAACTCATGCGTAGAAAAAATGGGATAGGCATACTCGCTTTGTCAGTTGCATTACAAGAGTTATTTGGTAAAGACTATGCCTCCATGGGAGCAAGAGAGTGGTATGTAGTTGTGAGGAAATATGTGGAACATCAAACCATGAGACAGAATATTCCAGATAATGAGCCTGTCATGTGGATGGCGGCAGAAGATGCACCTTTGGAAAGATTGTAATAAAATTTACAATAAATAAAAAATATATGTATCATAGCTATTTTGGAAAACTGGGACAACTTCGTTTCCCTAAACCTGAGGATTATTACCGTTTCCTTGGGTATCTCGCTCATGCTGATATAAAAGTTGTATATGAGTACAATGAAGAAACTGGTTCATGGGGGAATGCTGGACGTATTTGTTTTTATACAAGTCATGTTCCTCGTAGTTGGGGAAAAATAGCATACCGTGAAGGGCGTGGAGATTCAATGTGCTACAGAATTAACTGTAATGATTTCGTGGAGAACATAGTGACTGACCACGGATTTACTTATGGTGGTTACCAAGATGTAAAAGCTATACGAGAAACAATACCAGCAAGTTATTTAGATTTTTTTGATGAAGGATATAATTGGTAATAAACTTCACCCTTGCCAAGAGCAGACGGCAAGGGTGGAGTATTTGATATAAGAGGGATTTCAGCCGATGGCTGTCAGACGATTAGCTGCTATATCGTACCTAACGGGATAGGCGAATGAGATGGCCTTGCCGTCATATACGGCTGAGACATCGATGCCTCGACGTTGGAACTCGTCGATCAGGGCCTGGTCGTGGTAGGCACGCATGCTGGTCCAGCAACGATTGCCAGCCTGACTGTTGAATGTGTTAACTAACTCGGTGATTTGCATGTCTGCAAATTGCAGCGCATAGCGAATGTAATAAATGTGTTGTTGCATAACTTTTTGTTTTTGAAGTGAATATTTGATTCTTCCACATCGTCTCTACCACCGTGGCTAAGTCATTAGAGCTCGGTTGGTGAGTCTGCCCGAAGGCGACTGCTCTTGATGTTTCGTGTGCAAAAATACACATTTTTAATAATATGACCAAATAATTATCTCTCTCTTTATTCCAATATTTTTTTGTACCTTTGCAATCTCAATGGACGAAAAAGAAAAAAGGTTGCAGGAGAAGTTGCGCTTTGCTGGGGAGAAAATTCCTTCCATGAAGCGCCGCAGTAATATCAATGACTACTATGGGCGCCATATCTATATGGTGACGATGGCTGTGGAAGGGCGTCGTCCGCTTCTTGGCAGACTGACGGGTAGTTCCTCTGTTCCTGATGGTGAAGTAGGTGCTCCGTGTATTGTACCGACAGCTTTGGGACAGGAGGTGATGCGCTGTTGGAAGCTTATACCTCAGTTTCATAAGGAGGTGCAACTGTTGGCTTTTCAGTTGATGCCCGACCATTTGCATGGCGTCCTCTTTGTGCAGGAAGCTATGGAGGAACATCTGGGACAGGTTATCAGTGGTTTTAAGGCTGGATGTAATAAGGCGTATAGGCGGTTGGTTGAGGATTGTTTTGTTGAGGCGGTGCCTCAACATACGCAGAAGGTGCCTCAACATACGCAGAGGGAGCTAAAGGAGGCTTCTGCGTACGAGGTGGCATCGCCACTTCCACTGCCTTCAGAACATCGGCTAAAGAAGGATGATAGAAGCCTTGGACTGCTTTTTGAACGTGGATATAACGACCTTATATCAAAGAGCTATGACATGCTGCCGTGTCTAACTGCCTATGTACATGATAATCCTCGACGCCTGGCCATTCGCCGAGAACATCCCGACTATTTCCGTGTTCAGTTTGGTGTTACGATTGCAGGGCAGACGTATGCTGCTATTGGCAATCGTTTCCTATTGGAAAGTCCCGATATGGCGCAGGTACAGCTGACACGTAAACTGACTGAGGCTCAGGTTATAGTGGAAAAGGAACGGTTTATGTCTATGGCTAAGACTGGTACGGTGTTAGTATCGCCAGCCATCTCAAAAGGTGAGCAGGTGGTTATGCGTTCGGTCATGGATGCTCATCTGCCGCTAGTCTTCATTACGCCATGGGGATTTAATAAATTCTCAAAGCCAGGGCACCAGTATTTTGAGGCTTGTGCAAATGGGCGGCTATTACTGTTGGCTCCCTGGCCTCACCAGAATGAACGTATTCCGTTGACGCGTGCCATGTGCTTAGCGTTGAACAAAATGGCAGAAGATATTGTGGAGGGTAGAGGGATGCAATAAAAAAGCAGCTAGGCGGGAATGCTTAGCTGCTTTTTGTTGTCAATCCATAAAGGATTAGTATGCGAAGAGGGGATATTCCTTCATCTTCTCGTTGACGCGAGCGCGAACACTTGCGATAACCTCCTCGTTGGTAGGATCGTTGAGAACCTCCTCAATCCAAGCGGCAATCTGAACCATCAGATCCTCCTTGGCACCACGTGTGGTGATAGCGGGAGTTCCCAGACGGATACCAGAGGTCTGGAATGCGCTGCGGCTATCGAAGGACACCATGTTCTTGTTTATGGTGATGAAGGCGATTATCCTGCCAAGAACATCGAACAGCTGATTACCAATATCGACAACTGCATACTTGAGTGCGATGCATTCCTATTGACGCTTGGTATCAACTTAGACGAGATAATAGCAGAAACGAATACGCTGGACAGGCTGGAGATGCTGCGCCAGGCTTATGTGCGTATCTTGGAGAAGGACGATTGGAAGGATCGCTTCAAGGTGCTCAGTAATCTACTGATGAACCTCTACGATGCCAGCAAACCAGAGATATTTGAGCGTGGATGGCATAACGATAAGTTTGCACCTATTAGTTATATCAATGGGCTTTTCTGTAATCAGATTGACGATGAGAAGTTGGAAAGAGCCAAAGCCAGAATGGCAGAGAAACTGGATCAGAGCGTGACATCAACTAACCAGGTATGTGATAATGCCGATTATGTGATACATCAAGGCAAGGTGATTGACCTGAGTAAGATAAATGTGGATGATTTACGCAAGGAAATCAGTCTTACCCCATATAAGGCTTTTGAGATTGATAACCTGCGTGTTTTCATAGAAAAATTGTTAGAGCAGATGATTAATAAGAACTGTATGCGCATATCATTCTCTGAACGCTACAAGAGTATCATTAATCGTTATAATGCTGGCGGAAGCGAGAACGAGGATTATTACGAGAAGCTGTTGCAGCTGATAGAAGAATTAAAGAAAGAACAAGTTCGCTCTACCAATCTTGGACTGAAGAAAGAGGAACTTGAAATATACGATTTGCTGATTCAAGGTAAGATGCTAACAAAGGGCGAAGAGCAAAAAGTAATCTTGGCTGCAAAGAACCTCTACCAAAAGCTGATGGCCGAGAAAGACAGTTTCTTGGTAGTTGATTGGTACAAAGATGAACAGCCAAGAAAGAAGGTATTCTCACTAATACAAGTATCATTGAATCGCGACTTGCCTGAAAGCTATGATAGGGTATCGTTTGTTGACAAGACAAACCTTATTATGAATCATTTCATCGATATGGCAATACAGGGATATGGATGGGGCGCAGCTTAAGTTATCATTGTATCGAATTAATAGGGAATTTACAATTGCTGTGCTTAACAGAAAATAGTTAAGCATTATGTACCAATAAACTATATTGTGTGTTATAAAAGTTGTTAAGAATAACATAACAAAGTGGTGGCGGGCGCAGTTTTCTGTATAAAAAGGACTACCTTTGTTTCTAGAATTAATCGACAAAAAACGGAATGTCTAGAAGTAGGGAAGAAGCTATTGCGCTTGGCGTGCCTGTGTCAGAGACACAGCATAACATGAAACGACGCAAGCCTTGGCATGACTATAGTCGTAAGGGTACTTATATGCTGACACTGGTGGTAGAAGGTCGTCAATCGGTGTTTGGCAAGGTGGTGACTGCGCCTGTCGCGAAGAGTGCTGGCGGAAAGCAGACGGTTAGGGCGTATGTGGAACTGTCGGAGCTCGGGAAGGAGATCCGTGATAAGGAACTGCAAAAGATTTCCAAATACTATGGGATGGTGGAAGTTTGGAAGCTTTGTGTAATGCCTGACCATATCCATATGATTGTTAGGGTGAAAGAAGATATGCCTGGGGGAAAGCATCTAGGCAATGTGGTGAGGGGATTTAAAGTGGGATGCACAAGAGCCTGGTGGCGGCTGTCGGAGACTTTGCCCGCCGGAGAAGCGGCGGGAGTTGTGGCTGGTGGAGATGTGGCGGGAGTTGTGCCCGCCGGAAAAGCGGCGGGAGTTGTGGCTGGCGGAGAAGCAGCGGGAGTCGTGGCTGGCGGAGAAGCAAAGCTTCCTGTTCTCTTTGAGAGTGGGTATAATGATTTGATTTTGTTGGAAGACGGGCAACTGGATAATTGGGCTCGTTATCTTGATGATAATCCTCGACGGCTGGCTGTTAAGCGAATGTTTCCAGACTTTTTCACCACGATGAACTATGTGGATATTGGTGAATGGCATTGTCAGACGGTTGGTAACCGCTTCTTGCTTGATATCCCTCTGAAGGTTGCGGTGATTGTTCATAATGCTTATAGTGACAAGGAGTTTGCTGATTATAAGCGGGAATGGCTGGCTTGCGGAGAGGCTGGTGGCGTGTTGGTGAGCGCTGCTATTGCCACGCGCGAGAAAGAGGTGATGCGAGAGGCTATGAACAGAGGCTACAAAATCATTGTTGTCAGGGAGAATGGATTCCCGCCTTTGTATAAACCTGCAGGAGAGTCGTTTGATGCGTGTTCTGAAGGACGCCTGTTGCAGGTATGTCCATGGGAGTATCACATGGAGCGTCGCATCATTTCACGCGAAAAATGTCTGAAGCTGAATAGGCTGGTAGAAGATATCCTCAGCAAAGAGCAGACTGCTGAGGACGATAATCCTCGAAAAAAAAGCAGCTAGGCGGGATGCTTAGCTGCTTTTTGTTGTCAATCCATAAAGGATTAGTATGCGAAGAGGGGATACTCCTTCATCTTCTCGTTGACGCGAGCGCGAACGCTGGCGATAACCTCCTCGTTGGTAGGATCGTTGAGAACCTCCTCAATCCATGCGGCAATCTGAACCATCAGATCCTCCTTGGCACCACGTGTGGTGATGGCAGGCGTGCCCAGACGGATACCAGAGGTCTGGAAAGCGCTGCGGCTGTCGAAGGGCACCATGTTCTTGTTGACGGTGATGTCGGCAGCAACCAGTGCGTTCTCAGCCACCTTACCAGTCAGATCGGGATACTTAGAGCGCAGGTCAACCAGCATAGAGTGGTTGTCGGTGCCACCGCTGACGATGGTGAAGCCGCGCTTGATCAGCTCGTCGGCCAGTTTGGCTGCGTTCTTCTTCACCTGCAGAGCCCACTCCTTGAACTCGGGCTGCAGAGCCTCGCCGAAGGCAACAGCCTTGGCAGCGATGACATGCTCCAGAGGACCACCCTGCTGACCGGGGAATACGGCTGAATTGAGAAGAGCAGACATCATCTTCACCTCGCCCTTAGGAGTCTTGTAGCCCCAAGGATTCTCGAAGTCTTTGCCCATCAGGATGATACCGCCACGAGGACCGCGCAGGGTCTTGTGAGTGGTAGAGGTGACGATGTGAGCATACTTCACAGGATTCTCCAGCAGACCGGCAGCAATCAGACCAGCGGGGTGAGCCATGTCGATCATGAGCAGAGCACCCACTTTGTCGGCAATCTCGCGCATGCGCTTGTAGTCCCACTCGCGGCTGTAGGCAGAGCCACCACCGATGATCAGCTTGGGCTTGTTTTCGAGAGCCAGTCGCTCCATCTCGTCGTAATCCACACGACCAGTCTCCTTGTTCAGGTTGTAGCCGATGGGGTTATAGAGAATACCGCTCGTGTTGACGTGCGAACCGTGAGAGAGGTGACCTCCGTGATCCAGGTTCATACCCATGAAGGTGTCGCCGGGTTTCAGCACTGCCAGCAGTACGGCTGCGTTGGCCTGTGCACCAGAGTGGGGTTGCACGTTGGCATACTCGGCACCAAACAGTTTGCATACTCGCTCGATGGCCAACTTCTCTACCTCGTCCACTACCTGGCAGCCACCATAGTAGCGTTTGCCGGGATAACCTTCGGCATACTTGTTGGTCAGGTAAGAACCCATGGCTTCCATAACCTGGTCGCTCACAAAGTTCTCGCTGGCAATCAGTTCGATACCTTTCAGCTGACGCTGATGTTCTTTCTCGATCAACTCGAAAACGGTGTTGTCTCTTTTCATCTTTGTTTATTTTTGGTTGTTTAACATATTGGATTTCTGCTTGTTATGCAAGGCATGCGTCCAGCTCCTTGGTGATAAGCTCCTTGTCGAGGTGCTGACCAATGAACACCAGCTTCTGCATGCGGTCGCCGTACTGCTCGTCCCAGTCGGCACGCAGGGCTGCGTCGCGTTGCTTCATCATTTCCAGTTCGGCGGCGGGCATGGTGGCAAACCACTGTCCGGCCTGTTTGAGGCTCACCTGCTTGCCGGCCTGCTCAAAGATGTAGCACATGTCTTTCTCGTCGCTGAAGTAGCAGATGCCCTTGGCGCGAATGATGCCCTTGGGCCACTGGCGTGCCACGAAGTGGTCGAAGAGTCCCAGATTGAACGGGCGGCGCTGGTAATATACAAATGTGCCAATGCCATATTCCTCGGCTTCGCCTTCGTCGTGGTGATGATGATGGTGGTGGTGCTCGTGTTCGTCATCGTGATGATGATGTTTGTGCTCCTCGTGCTCATGGTCGTCGTCATGGTCATGATCCTCATCGTGCTCATCCTCATCCTCGTGATGGCGTTCTACCTCCTGAATCCAAGCGGCCGAGGTGGCCACACGGTCGAAGTCGAACATATTGGTGAACAGAATCTTGTCGAAGTCCACATCGCCATAGTTGCACTCAATAATCTCAGCCTTAGGCTGCAGTGTGCGTACGATTTGGCGCACACGTCCCAGTTCCTCGGCCGATACCTCGTTGGCCTTGTTGAGCAGCACGATGTTGCAGAACTCTATCTGTTGGATGACCAAGTTCTCGATGTCCTCCTCGTCGATGTCGGGGCGTGTCAGCAGTTGACCGCCTTCAAACTCATCGCGCATGCGGAGGGCATCAACCACTGTGACGATGCAATCCAGACGGGGAACTCCGTTCTCCACCACTTCGGGTGCCATTGAGGGAATAGAGCAGATGGTCTGTGCGATGGGGCCAGGCTCGCAGATGCCGCTGGCTTCGATGACGATGTAGTCGAAACGCTGCATCTGGATGATGTCTTGCAGCTGTTGCACCAGATCCATCTTCAGCGTGCAGCAGATGCAGCCATTCTGTAGTGCCACCAGCGAATCGTCTTGCTGGTTCACAATGCCGCCCTGCTGTATCAGTGAAGCATCGATGTTTACCTCGCCAATATCGTTGACGATGACGGCAAACTTAATGCCCTTGTTGTTGCTCAAAATCCTGTTTAGTAAAGTTGTCTTTCCGCTGCCCAGATAGCCTGTAAGCAGTAATACGGGTGTTTCCTTCATCTTAGTTTTTTCCTTTCATTAATGTTTGATGTATGGTGTTGTCTCTTTAGCAGAGCTCCACCTTGTTGATATCCTGTTCTTTTTCGCAGTAGTGGCATGTCAGTATGCCATCAGTCACGTGGAAGTAGGTGCTCATGGGCTCGTTGTTGGTGATGCACTTCGGGTTGTTGCATCTGACGATGCCATGTATTTCGTCGGGTGTGATCACTTGTTTCTTTTCAACCACCTCAAAGTCCTTGATGATGTTCAGCACGATGTTGGGTGCAACGACGCTCAGTCTGCTGATCTCTTCGTCGGTGAAGAACTTGTCTTCCACTTTGATGATGCCCTTCTTTCCCAGTTTCTTTGACAAGTAGTTGTAGCCGATGGTGACGGGCGTTTCCTGATGATGCAGGTCCAGTAACTGTGCCACCTGGTAGGTTTTGTCGCTGGGTATGTGGTCTATAACGGTGCCGTTCTTGATGGCGGCAACGAGCATTTCTTTCTTGTTCATAGTGTGTTCACTCAATAATTGTTTTGTCGTTCTTAACCTCATCGAGCGTGATGCCCAGCACATCACAGAAGATAGCTTCGCGTGCAAAGAGTCCGTTGCCGGCCTGCTGTATGTAGTAAGCATGTGGATTGTCGTCCACCTCGTAGGCAATCTCGTTCACGCGTGGCAGTGGGTGCAGTATCTTCATGTTGGGTTTGGCGTTCTTCAGCAGCTCGTTGTTCAGCACGTACACATTCTTGACACGTTCGTATTCCATCAGGTCAGAGAAGCGTTCCTTTTGTACGCGTGTCATATAAAGAATGTCAGCATCGGCAATCACCTTCTCGTTGAAGGCCGTGTGCTCCTGATACTTGATGCCGTGTTCATCACAATACACCTTATATTCTTTAGGCATGGCCAACTCCTTGGGTGCCACAAAGTGGAACGTGGGGTTGAAGTGGCGCATGGCCATGATGAGCGAGTGGACGGTGCGTCCGTACTTCAGATCGCCAACGAGGTAGATGTTCAGATTGTCGAGTGTGCCTTGTGTCTTGTAAATACTATACAAGTCGAGCATACATTGTGAAGGGTGCTGATGCGCTCCATCGCCTGCATTGACGATGGGGACAGGTGCAATCTCGGAGGCATATTGTGCTGCACCTTCAATATAGTGGCGCATCACGATGACGTCGGCATAGTTGCTCACCATCAAGATGGTGTCCTTGAGCGTCTCACCTTTGGTGCCACTTGTCACTTTAGGGTCGGCAAAGCCGATGACACGCGCACCAAGGCGGTTGGCAGCTGTTTCGAAAGATAGACGGGTTCTTGTACTGGGTTCAAAGAAAAGGGTAGCAACAACTTTACCCTTGAGAAGTTCACGGTTTGGATGCTTTTCAAACTCCTGTGCCAATTCAATCATGTAGAGAATCTTTTCCCTAGTGAGATTGGCAATGGTGACGAAATTATGCTTGTCCATAATTGGCATTTATTTTTTCGTCTGCAAAGGTACGAAAAATAAAGTAAAAGTGAGTAGTGTATGGTGAAAAATTAATATTCTTTTCTTTTTCGGTTTTTTTTTTATTATCTTTGCAGCCGCAAACATTTATTCATTAATTAAATTAAGGAGAAAGAAATGAAAGCATTCGTTTTCCCTGGTCAGGGAGCGCAGTTCGTAGGAATGGGTAAGGACCTCTACGACAACAACGCAACAGCAAAAGAGTTGTTTGAAAAAGCTAACGAGATTCTGGGCTACAGAATTACTGATATTATGTTCGAGGGTACCGACGAAGACCTGAAGCAGACCAAGGTGACACAGCCTGCTGTGTTCCTCCACTCGGTTATCTCGGCTATCTGCATGGGCGATGCTTTCCAGCCTGCCATGACTGCGGGTCACTCGCTGGGTGAGTTCTCTGCGCTGGTTGCTGCTGGTGCATTGTCTTTCGAGGATGGACTGAAACTGGTCTATGCACGTGCAATGGCTATGCAAAAGGCTTGCGAGGCTGCTCCCTCAACAATGGCTGCCATCATTGGTCTGCCCGACGAGAAGGTGGAAGAGGTATGCGCAGGTATCAACCGCGAGGGTAATATCGTGGTTTGTGCTAACTATAACAATCCTGGTCAGTTGGTCATCTCTGGTAATGTAGAGGCTATCAACGAGGCATGCGAGCAGCTGAAGGCTGCTGGCGCTAAGCGTGCTCTGCCCCTGAAGGTGGGCGGCGCATTCCATAGCCCACTGATGCAACCTGCAAAGGATGAACTGCAGGCAGCCATCGAGAATACTCAGTTCCAGACCCCCAAGTGCCCCATCTATCAGAATGTGGATGGTAAGCCTCATACGGATCCTGCAGAGATCAAGCAGAACCTGATTGCTCAGCTTACCTCTTCTGTGCGTTGGACCCAGTGTGTGCAGAACATGATTGCCGATGGTGCTGATGACTTCACCGAATGCGGTCCTGGCAAAGCACTGCAGGGCATGATTGCCAAAATTAACAAAGAAGTAAATGCTCATGGCATCGAATAAGATTATTATCTATCAGATTTTCACCCGTCTCTATGGTAATCGTAACAATAACCGTATTGTTAATGGTACGATAGAAGAAAATGGTTGTGGAAAACTGAACGACATCACGCCCAGCACCCTGAAGAACATCAGGGAGCTGGGCGTGAGTCATATTTGGTTCACCGGCGTGATACGTCATGCCACACAGACAGACTACTCAAAATATGGCATCCCCCGACAGCATCCTGCTGTGGTGAAGGGTAGGGCAGGCTCGCCTTATGCCATCACAGACTACTACGACATTGCCCCCGACTTGGCAGTGCGCATAGACAAGCGCATGGAGGAGTTTGAGGCATTGGTGGCTCGCACGCATCGTGCCGGACTCAAGATAATCATCGATTTTGTTCCTAATCATGTGGCACGCCAGTATAAGAGCATCTGCAAACCTGATGGCGTGCGCGATCTGGGTGAAGATGATAACCCCTCTGTGGGTTTTGATCCCGTGAGAAACAATTTCTACTACTGTCCCGGACAGCAGTTTACACCCTATTTTGATCTCTATCATGATGAAGAGGAGCCTTATACCGAGATGCCCGCCAAGGCAACGGGTAATGATTGTTTCAACAACTCACCTGGTCGAAACGACTGGTATGAGACGGTGAAACTGAACTACGGACGCGACTACAACGGCACATGGTCTATGTTGGACGAGCGCTGTTCGACATGGCATAAAATGCTCGATATATTGCTGTTCTGGGCAGGGAAAGGTGTTGATGCCTTCCGTTGTGATATGGCAGAGATGGTGCCCGCCGAGTTTTGGGCATGGGCCACCGCTAAGGTGCGTGAGCAGTACCCTTATATTCGTTTTATTGGTGAAGTCTATAATCCCAATGAGTATCGTCACTACATTGCTTCGGGCTTCGACTACCTCTACGATAAAGTGGGGATGTATGATGCTATGCGCGATGTCATCTGCCATCGTCGTGGTACTGATGCTATCACTTGGGCTTGGCAACAAACCGATGATATCCGTGACCACATGCTTTATTTCCTGGAGAATCATGATGAACAACGCATTGCCAGCGACTTCTTTGCTGGTTGTGGCGAGAAGGCAGTGCCGGCATTGGTAGTCAATGCACTGATGCAGAAGAATCCCTTTATGGTCTATGCAGGGCAGGAGTGGGGCGAGCGCGGCATGGATGCCGAGGGCTATAGCGGACGTGATGGCAGAACAACGATCTTTGATTATTGGTCGTTTGAATCAACATATTCGCCATTGGTTAACGTCTATACAAAGGTGTTGAATATCGCTCGTTCGGAAAAGGCTGTGGCTGAAGGGCAAATGTTTGATGTGATGTATGCCAATACGCAATACTATCGTCAATATGCTTTCATCCGCAAGGCGGGTAAGGAGATGTTGCTGGTCGTTGCCAACTTCGATGACGAACCTGTTGAGATGCATCTCAACATACCTGATTATGCTTTTGATTTTTTGGAAATACAGGAGAAAGCCTACAAGGTTCAAGAGCTGTTGAGCGACAACCAGATGTCGGTTGTGCTGATGCGTGGCAACAATCCCGTATCGATCAAGTTGGAAGCACGTGGCGCTGTGGTACTTAAAATGAAATGAAGATGGAAGAGTACGTGTTGAACGAACATCATAAGGAGGAATTTCCGCCGGCTCATACGGCTGAACATCTGCTCAATCAAACCATGATTCGGCTCTTTGGGTGTGGACGCAGCTATAATGCGCATGTGGAGAGAAAGAAAAGCAAGATGAGCTTCCACTTGGATCATAAGCCTTCGCGCCAGGAAGAGAAAGAGATAGAACGCAGGATGAATGAGCTGATAGCAGAGGATCTGCCGGTGAAGTATGAGTTTGTGACGCGAGATGATATTCCAGGAGGTGTGGTGCTGGACCGCCTGCCAGCCGATGCCAGCGAGACGATTCGACTGGTGCGTATTGGCGACTATGATGTGTGTCCGTGTATTGGCAAGCATGTGCGCTCGACGGCTCAGATAGGTCGTTTTGAAATGCTGGGAACTAATTGGGACGAGGCAGAGCGCTCTTTTCGTGTGCGATTTAAAATCGTATGACTTTCTGACGAAGGAAAAATGGAATCGCAACGTTAGAAAAATAGCTCCCTATTGATTAGAGAGCTATTTCCATATATACTGGATAGTGGTCGGAGTAACTTAAATTCTGTTTGTAGTAGTCAATGCCATCCATCGACTTGTCGTGGAAGATGTAGTCGATGCGCACGCTCTTTGCGCCTCGATAGGTGAACATGAAGCCTTCGCCACACTCTTTGAATCCATCTTCCAAATCGCCTAGCATGGTCTTATAGACGTAAGAGTAGGGCACATCGTTGAAGTCTCCGCACACAATTACTGGATGGGGTGAGTCAGCAATCTGTTTGGCCACCATGTCGGCTTGCTGGGCACGAACGGCCATACCCATTGTGTAATTGCCCCAAAGGGCTCTAATGATAGAATTCTCTTCAACCTCGAGCCCCTGTGCTTGAATCTTGGCAACATTATGTATCGTGCGATTGAAACCTGTCGTCTCCAGATGTACGTTGAACACGCGTACCATCTTCCCCTTGATGCTGATGTCTGCCCACATGGCACTATTGTTTGTGTGACTGCCAAATGAAATGGTTTCAAAACCTTTAATGGGGTAGCGACTATAGATCACCATGTCGTCATAGCCTGTAGCCATGAAAGGGAATTTCTCCTTGTATTTGTCTGAATTCAGCTTGTCGCCACTGGTGTTCAGATATTCTTGCATGCAAAGTATATCTACATCGTGCTTCTTCATTTCCGACAGAATGTCCTCGGCTTTGAAACCTGATGTCTCTCGCCCAAAGCGTGCCACATTATAGGTGGCAACAGTCAGTGCGTTACTTGTATTCTTCCACCCTTTGAATATTTTGACTTGGTACAATGTGCCCATATACGGAATGCTGAAGAGTATGGCAATGATTGGCATCGGTGTCCAATGCCAATGACGGCGTATCGACCAGAATATCAGTGTGATAACATTTCCTGCAATAAGTATTGGTAGAATGTAAACCAACATGGCCAAGGCAGTACTGCTGGTGGGGTCTGCACTGCCGCCAAAGATACCAAACAAAGTGAAGGTTGCCATCAGCATGGTGACAACCAATATCATGAATGAAATAAACTTGTAGATTGCTTTCTTGCCCATGCAACTTAATCTCCGATGAATTTCTTTATGGTTTCTAATAACTCTTCAACTTTGAAGGGCTTTGCCAAGAAAAGATCGCATCCAGCAGCCTTTGCTTCCTGAATATTCTCGTTGAAAGCATAGGCACTCAGTGCAATGATTGGTGTGTCGGGATTTATTTCTTTGATAATACGTGTAGCATCGAGACCATCCATCTCAGGCATACGGATATCCATCAGAATGAGGTCGGGTTTCTCTTCCTCGTTCAGTGTCACAGCCTCAATGCCATTGTGAGCTCTAAGCAGACGATAGCGCTTCTGGAGGACGATGCGCACCAACTCATAGTTGCTCTCTTCGTCTTCTGCCACTAAGACTTTCTTTAACTCAGAATCATCTTTGCGGTTGCTGACACGCAGCGTACGCATGTTCTGTGTCGTGGTGCGGCCAGTCATGCTCAGTCCGCCAAACGAGCCATGGAATGGCAACGTGAAGGTGAACGTAGAGCCTTCGTTCACTTTTGACTTGACGGTGATGCGTCCGCCCATCTTCTCAACGATAATCCGACACAGTGCTAAGCCCAGACCGTAGCCTTTCTGATGTTCTGCGTCTTTGGAGGCATAGGTGTCGAAAATTTTGTCTATGAACTCGGGGGGGATGCCAGAGCCTGTGTCGCTGACATAAAATTCAATGGTAGAACCCTCGTTAATCAAGCGGTAACCGTATGTTATGGTGCCCTTAGGCGTGTGCTTTAATGCGTTGGAAATAAGGTTTGAGAATACTTGAGTCAGGCGGTTTTCGTCGGTTGTCATCACAACAGGCATGTTGGGCTTTGTCCATGTCAGGTTGACTGACTCTGAACAACGGAACTTGAACAACTGCTTGATGCTGCTCATCAAACTGTTGAGGTCTGTAGATGTGTTTTTAATAACGATTTCGCCTGATTCTACTCTTGAAAGATCAAGGATTTCGTTAACCAGACTTAACAAGCGACTGTTGTTACTTTCAATAATTTCCATGTAAGTCATTCGCTCGTCAAACGAATCGGTCTCAGCCATAATCCTCGAGAAACCTTCAATGGCATTCAAGGGGGTTCTGATTTCATGAGACATGTTTGCTAGGAATAATGATTTCATGCGGCTGGCCTTCTCGGCTTTAGCTGCTTTCTCCTCATATTCCTTTAGTTTTTTGTTTGCCAATTCTAACTCTTGGTAGGCCATGTTAAGTCTATGACTGGCGTCGGCAAACTTCTGTTCTAATATTTCTTTTTCGTCGTGACTCATTGTCGATTTTGCGCTGACTTACTATCTATAGATAATTCTGTATGCAAAATTACTGCTTTTTTTGAAAACTTGCAAGAATAATAATGTTTTTTTTCAAATATCATCCTCTTTTTGCTTTTTCCCACATTCCACTATTATTATGGCCGGTTAAATAGAAAAAGCCTTTGAAGACATTTATGTTCATAAAGAGGAAATAATAGGGGGTGTAGAGAAGACGGTGCTTGCGACCTTTTTGGGCCATCCACCATCCGGCAATCGCTGCTGTGTAGAACAGCATCTGAGCTATGGCGGTGAGGTCGTAGATGATGCCAGCACGACAGACGGTCAGTATGATGTTGATGGGAATTAATAGTAGCATGGCTATTGGTGTAAGGCTCCAACGCAACACGCGATGAGAAATAAACTGAAAGGCTACTTTGGGGTGGGCGAATGGATTCATCAAACTGCGCAGCCACCAGATGCTTTGCAGTCCTCCGGCAGCTATCCTGCGCTTTCGTTTCGATTCCTCGGTCATGTCGGCTGATCCATATTCCACAGCGTATGCTTGGTGGGTGTAGGCTATGCGATGGCCGTCTTTCACCATCAACATGGAAATCATGAAATCGTCGAGCAAAGCATTGGATGGCGCCTCGTGATAGTCGCTCATCTTGACGGCAAACAGTTCGCCGGCGGCTCCCATTGCCGAATAGAGTTCGCTGTCCCATCGCTTCAGGGTGCTTTCGTACTTCCAGTAGAGACCTTCACCTTCAGAGGCCACTTGTCCGTAATGTCGTGCGGTGACCCGTTTCTCTCCAGATACACAGCTTACGTTGTTTTTCAGGAACTGTCTTACTATTTCGCGAATGGCATCTGCGTTGAGCATGGTGTTGGCGTCTGTGAATATCACATACTCTGCATCATTGTTTTCAAGACCGTGTTTGATGGCTGCAGCCTTGCCCATTCTTTCGGGTTGGAATACGATTTTTACGTTGGGGTAGCTCTGCAGCTTTTCATAAGAACGGTCTGTGCTTCCGTCAATGACCCACATGACGGTCAGTTTGTCTTGTGGATAGTTTAACTGAGCGATGTTTGCCATCTTCTCTTCAATGATGTCCTGCTCGTTGTAGGCACATATCATCAGGGTTACTGGAGGAAGCAGTTGTTCGTTGGATGGTAGAGATGGTTCAGTACTGTTAGAAATGAACAGTCGTTTGATTTTCAGAATGATGAAAAGAATGACTCCGTACCCTACGTAGGTGTAGAGTACGAGAGTCAATAGTGTCCAAAATAATATTTTCAGTGTGAGCATCCTTATGCTATTTGTTGATAACCACCTTGCGGCCATTGATGATGTAAAGGCCTCGTGACAAGTCGTTTAGTTTGTTTATGTTTTGTAGTATCAGTCGTCCGTCTATGCTGTAAACATTGAATGTCTTGGACGTGGCGGCCATAGGTGTACGAATGTCGGTGGAAATGGTTTCTGCATCCATGTTGCCATAGAAATGAAGACGGAAATTGTCGAAACAGCACCAATAGTTTGATGGCATGTTGGTGGTTCGAAGTCCTATCTTTAAGTTACTGCCGTTCTTGGCAACCGATGTGATGAGGCTATTGTTGTAGCAGCCTTTGGCAAAATAAGCACTCGAAGATGCCATGTTGTTAGGTATGAACTTGTCGCTTACTTGTATGTCGCCTGCTGCCACTCTGCTATTTTGCGCTTCAGTGGCAATGTGGGCCAACTTCTGGAATTGCGAGCCTGTATAGAATACTACAGATACATTGTCGGTGCCCGATAAATAGTCGTTGTAGGCTGTTGCGGAAGTACCAGGGCGGCAGAATCCCTGTACGTTGACGGTATAATTGCCAGCGGGTAACTGATTGATAGTCTGGTTGATGTCGAACGTTTTTTGAAAGAACTCTGCGCATGAATTACTGATGGTGGGTTCTTCCGACCAGCCATCAGCAGAATCGAAGCCTGGGTTGGTGATCATGAATGTCAGATCGAAAGGTCGCTTTGCGTCTGTTGGGGTGACATTGCAGAGAAAATGGTAAGTGGCCTGTTTGATGTCGTCGGTTAACGATGATAGTTCAGTGGTACTGCTGCCATTTTCCAATGCACTTTCTGTGGCGTGGATGACTTTTGCGAAAGTATCGTCAGTGCCCTCAACGAGTTCTTGGTGAGGAACGTCGAGAAGAGGTTTGACTTCCTGGACTTTTACGGCAATCTTTTGCTTGAGTTGATCGAGTGCTGCCGTCTCCATACCATTGAGCTCGTCGGCCTTGAGTATCAGCCAGCGTTGCTCTTTAGCAGCATTAGTGATGTCGAAGCCTTTTCCGCTGATTCCTCCAGTATTAGTTGCAGTCAGCGTTTTCGGTGTCCAGGTGTTGTCTGGGCGAATGATCCAATAACCGCGTTTTGCATTCTTGCCTGTGCCAATATCTTCTCGTCCCTTCATCACTTGAAAATTTTCGGTGTTTCCTGGATTTTTGACGTCAGAGGTGCGAAACAGTAAGTTGTAAGTAAGGTAGCGTCCGGTGGCAACATTTCGGAACTGATAGTATTGGTTGTCTGGGGTGAACGAGATGTACCATGCCAAGCTGTCGTTCTTCACTGCATCCTGAGCACTGATGGCAATGTTTTTGAGCGTTCCCTTATCGCTGATGCCCAGATAGGATGTGTAAAGGCCACAGTCGCTTGACTCGTTTTTTAAGTAATACTTCGTGTCATCGTTGTGATCGAAGGCATAGTAGGGCTCGGCAAAAAGACTTTTGGTGTGCTGAAGACCATCCTCGCCTAAAGCCTGGCATACCAATCCATTAGCAATGTAAAGTGATTCAGAGCCGGTGTCCTCTTGTGCGCCATTGATGCCGAAGGGCCACAGGTGTTGATAGTCGCCATTCAGAGTCGCCGTATTGTTGTTGGCTAGAAAGCGCATGAGCTCCGTGACACGTTCTCCCAGCCATAAGCCTGTACCGTTGCCATCACCATTAACGCCTGAACGAAGAGTGTGGCGGCTCCATTCTGTATCATTCCAAGGTATAACGCCAATACCGTGAAGCATCTCGTGGAGAATGGTTCCGGTACGCTGATATGAGGTGTTGCTGCCCACCCGAATCCAGCCGCCATAGGAACAGTCGGCTGTTTTTACGTCGGCATCGTATCCAACTCTCGATGAAAAACCCTTTATCTCGGTCAGGTTGTTCCAATACTCAACGGCTTTTTCTGATGCCTGCTTGATACGGTTGTAGGTAGCTTCGTCACCACCGCTTCGCATTTGGAGGGTGATGGTGCCCATGGGGAGTGTGTAGAACTTTATCTCTTCTCCGTATCCTACTGAGCCATCGCTGGCTTTCGCATAGGCACGCATGTAGTATTTGGTGGCAGGAGTTAGGTCTTTTAACCAATAGATGCCAGCCTGTAGTTCGCTGCCGTGAGCAGGTAGGAGGGTGGTCGTTTTCGAATCTTCTATCGTGGACTGAGGATGCTCACTCCAGCAAATACCTCTTTCGGAAATCGTAGTGCCTGTTGCCGCTTTAAATGACTGGATTCGTGCAAAGGCCATCGTTGCTCCACGTGCAAAGCGTGGATTGGTTATGACTGTGGGCGCCTGGGCATGAAGTAGGGGTAGGGTGGCCACAGTGAATGCAAATGTAGTTAGGAAACGTGTTAGTGTCATTTTATAAGTGTCAGTTAGTAAAAAGTTTATGAGTGCAAAGATACGAAGTTTTTTTTGATTTTCATAACATGCTGGAGAAAATGTGGCATTTCGCGCGAACAATAATAATATATAAATGGCATCAGGAGCGAAAAGTGAAAATCGAAAATTGTCACGTCGGCATTGCAATTTTTCCTTATTTTGTTTGGCAATATGCGAAAAATCACGTAACTTTGCGCAATATAAAACAAAAATATTATTGTTAATCGTTATAAAAACTAACTTTATGAGTCAAAAAAGAGTTTACCTCTTCGGCAATGGCAAGGCCGAAGGTAATGCAAAGATGCGCGAGGAACTCGGTGGCAAGGGAGCAAACCTTGCTGAGATGAACCACATTGGTGTGCCTGTTCCTCCTGGTTTTACAATTACTACTGACTGCTGTAATGAATATTATCAGGTCGGACAGCAGAAGATTATGGAGTTGCTGAATGATGACGTGATGGCAGCTGTAAAGCATATCGAGAACTTGATGAACTGCAAGTTTGGTGATGCTAAGAACCCATTGCTGGTTTCTGTCCGTTCAGGTGCTCGTGCTTCTATGCCTGGTATGATGGATACTATCCTAAACTTAGGTCTGAACGACGAAGTGGCTGAGGGTATGGCCGCTAAGACAAATAATCCTCACTTTGTGTACGACTCATATCGCCGTTTCGTACAGATGTACGGTGACGTTGTACTGGAGATGAAACCTGTAAACAAGACCGATATTGATCCATTCGAAGAGATTATCGAAAAAGTGAAGAAAGAGAGCGGTGTCGTATTGGATAAGGATCTCTCTGTTGAGGACTTGAAGAAGCTGGTTAAGCTGTTTAAGGCTGCCATCAAAGAGCGCACTGGTAAGGACTTCCCCAACGATCCTATTGAGCAATTGTGGGGCGCTATCTGCGCCGTGTTCCGTTCTTGGATGAACGAGCGCGCTATCCTCTACCGCAAGATGGAGGGTATTCCTGACGAGTGGGGCACAGCCGTATCTGTCATGGCTATGGTATTCGGTAACATGGGTGATACCTCTGCTACTGGTGTATGCTTCAGCCGTGATGCCGCTAATGGTGAGAACCTGTTCAACGGTGAGTATCTGGTTAACGCACAGGGTGAGGACGTTGTGGCTGGTATCCGCACACCACAGCAGATCACAAAGATCGGTTCTCAGCGCTGGGCCGAACGCGCAGGTATCTCAGAGGCAGAGCGCGTAGCTAAGTATCCTTCTATGGAAGAGGCCATGCCTGAGATCTATGCTGAACTGAACAGCATTCAGGATAAACTGGAGCACCACTATCACGATATGCAGGATATGGAGTTCACCGTACAGGAGGGCAAACTGTGGTTCCTCCAGACTCGTAACGGTAAGCGCACAGGTGCTGCTATGGTGAAGATTGCCATCGACCTGCTCCATGAGGGTATGATTGACGAGAAGACTGCCATCATGCGCTGCGAGCCTCAGAAGCTCGATGAGTTGCTGCACCCTGTATTCGATAAGAAGGCTCTTGCTGCCGCTAAGGTGATTGCTCAGGGTCTGCCTGCATCGCCTGGTGCTGCCTGCGGTCAGATTGTATTCCACGCTGACGATGCAGAGGCTTGGCACAATGAAGGACATAAGGTTGTGCTCGTTCGTATCGAGACTTCTCCAGAGGACTTGGCTGGTATGGCATCTGCCGAGGGTATCCTGACTGCACGTGGTGGTATGACCTCTCACGCTGCTGTGGTTGCCCGTGGTATGGGTAAGTGTTGCGTATCGGGTGTTGGTTCTCTGAATGTAAGTTATAAGGATAAGACCGTTGAGATCGATGGTGTTGTATATAAGGAGGGTGATTATATCTCTCTGAACGGTACCACTGGTCAGGTTTATGCAGGTGAGGTGCCCACAAAGGCTGCTGAGCTGTCTGGCGACTTCAAGGAGCTGATGGACCTCTGCGATAAGTACACCAAACTGCAGGTACGTACCAATGCTGATACACCACGCGACGCACAGCTCGCTCGTGAGTTTGGTGCCAAGGGTATCGGTCTGACTCGTACAGAGCACATGTTCTTCGAGGACAAGAAGATTGTTGCTATGCGTGAGATGATCCTGGCTGACAGTGTAGCCGGACGCGAGAAGGCATTGGCAAAGTTGCTGCCTTATCAGAAGGCTGACTTCAAGGGCATCCTTGAGGCTATGGACGGTCTGCCCGTGAACATCCGTCTGCTCGATCCTCCCTTGCACGAGTTTGTTCCCCACGATCTGGCTGGTCAGGAGACCATGGCCAAGGAGATGGGTGTCAGCGTAGAGGATATCAAGCGTCGTGTTGACTCTCTGGCAGAGAACAACCCAATGCTGGGTCATCGTGGTTGCCGTCTGGGTATCACTTTCCCCGAGATCACCGCTATGCAGACAAAGGCTATTCTGGGTGCTGCTTGTGAACTGAAGAAGGAAGGTAAGAATCCTATGCCAGAAATCATGGTTCCTCTGATTGGTACACTTTATGAGTTGAAGCAGCAGAAGGAAGTTATCCAGGCTGCTGCTAAGGAAGTGTTTGCCGCTGAGGGTATAGAGGTTGAGTTCGAGATTGGTACAATGATCGAGATTCCTCGTGCAGCCCTGACTGCCGATCGCATCGCTACAGAGGCTCAGTACTTCTCATTCGGTACTAACGACCTCACTCAGATGACCTTCGGATACAGCCGTGACGACATCGCTTCATTCTTGCCCGTCTATCTGGAGAAGAAGATCCTGAAGGTTGACCCGTTCCAGGTGCTCGACCAGAAGGGTGTAGGCAAGCTCATCAAGTATGCCGTGAAGAGTGGTCGCGAAGTTCGTCCTGACCTCCGCTGCGGTATCTGTGGTGAGCATGGCGGTGAGCCTAGCTCTGTGAAGTTCTGTGCTAAGATTGGCATGAACTACGCATCTTGCTCTCCTTTCCGTGTGCCCATCGCCCGTCTTGCCGCCGCACAGGCTGCAGTTGAAGAGTAAGCAAAACTCTATATTATACTTTGAGCGCAATTCCATTCGAGAGTTGCGCTCTTTTTTTTGTTACTTATGCCCCGTACTTAGAATTTGTCTTGTTTTTAAGTCACAAAACAAGACAAACTGTATCTTTTTTGTAAAATGTTTGGTGGTACTACTTTTTATTTATATCTTTGCACTGAGTAAAATTACTCACTTCACTGAGTAAAATTTGAATTATGTACAAGAGGTCTGAATATCAAATAATTACAAGTAGGCTAAAAGAGCCAAGAAAGTTCATTCAGGTTGTTATGGGACCGCGCCAAGTGGGTAAATCTACTGTTGTTAAGCAGGTGCTTCAAGATTTGGATTTGCCTTATCAACAGTTCTCTGCCGATAATGTGCCAGCATCAAATACTGCTTGGGTGTCTAACTGTTGGGCTGCTGTTCGTAGTCTGAAGGAGAGCAAAGGCCTTGATAGTATGATTCTTGTTATCGATGAAATTCAGAAGATATCTAATTGGAGTGAGGTCGTAAAGAAGGAGTGGGATGATGATACCTTACACGATCGCAACATAAAAGTGTTGCTGCTTGGAAGTAGTCGTGTGCTTTTAGAAAAAGGACTTTCTGAGTCGTTAGGTGGGCGCTTCGAAGAAATACGCATGACTCATTGGAGCTATCCTGAAATGAAAGAGTGTTTTGGCTTTACACTCGACCAGTATCTTTTCTTTGGAGGTTATCCTGGTGCTGCGGGCCTGATAAATGAGGCTGACCGCTGGGAGCAGTATATACAGTCGGCAATCATTGATGCGACCATCAATAAGGATATCTTGATGAATACACCTATCAGTAAGCCGGCCCTTCTTCGTCAGACTTTTGAACTTGGTGCTTCTTACTCTGGCGAGATACTCTCTCTTAACAAAATGCTTGGCTCTTTACAAGATGCAGGAAACACCGTTACTCTGGCAGGTTATATTAATCTGCTTGATGAGAGTGGTATGCTGTGCGGACTTCAAAAGTATAGTATCGATACAGCCCGACGTCGAGCCAGTATTCCCAAATTTCAGGTATATAACAATGCTCTAAAGATGGTGTATAATCCTCATACGTTCAATCAGGCTATTATGGATCGCAAGGAGTGGGGGCGCATCTTTGAATCGGGGATAGGTGCTTGGATTGTCAGTCAGTCTTTTGTTCATCGTATTGAAGTGTTCTATTGGCGTGAACTTGCCGACGAGGTTGATTTTATTCTTCGCAAGAAGGGAACAGTCGTTGCCATCGAGGTAAAGAGTAATGCAGAAAAGAATACGAAAGGACTTGATAAGTTTAGAGATAAGTTCCGCCCTAAATCTGCATTTATAGTGGGTGACGGTGGTATAAGCGCTGAAGAGTTCCTTTCTATGGATATAAGGACTCTTTTCAAATAATAACTTCATACGTATATCGTTGCAGGTAATAGAGAATAGTACAAAAACAGATAAATCGGAATTTACAAATGAAACAAGTATCAGTATTAGTGGGTGCTGGTAGCATCGGACAAGCCATCATCCGTCGTGTGTCGGCTGGTAAGCACATCGTGTTGGCAGATTATAGTGAGGAGAATGCGAAACGGGCTGCAAAGACGCTTGAAGATGCAGGTTTTGAATGCTCAATTATCCAATGCGACCTTGGTTCAAAAGACGACATCCTGAAGTTGGTGGAGTTTGCCACCAACAAGGGAGACGTGACTAATGTTGTGAATGCTGCTGGTGTATCGCCCTCACAGGCTCCCGTAGCAGAAATTCTTCGCGTTGACCTCTACGGAACAAGTGTTCTGTTGGAAGAGTTCGGCAAGGTGATTGCAGAGGGTGGCTCTGGTGTGATTATCTCATCGCAAAGCGGTCATCGTCTTCCTGCTTTGCCACGGGAGCAAAACGAAGCATTGGCAACAACTCCCGTGGATGAACTGTTAGATTTGCCATTCTTAAAGGAAATCAACGACACGCTGAAAGCCTATCAATATTCCAAGCGTAGCAATGTGCTCCGTGTGATGTATGAAGCCACCCGCTGGGGCAAACGGGGTGCCACCATCAACTCCATTTCTCCTGGCATCATTATCACTCCATTGGCTAATGATGAACTGCACGGCCCACGCAAAGAGGGTTACCTGAAGATGATTGAAGGCATGCCAGCCCATCGTGCCGGTACACCCGACGAAGTTGGCGACTTGGCTGAGTTTCTCATGTCCTCACGTGGACGTTTCATCAGTGGTGCCGACCTCCTCATCGACGGTGGCTGCACAGCCAGTTACTGGTATGGCGATTTGCAATATTTGAAAACTACACATTAGTAAAAATTTTAGTCACAGTTATGAACTTTAATAAAGAGAAGAAACTGCTTTCAGAAAGATTCTACCTGACATGGGCAGGAGAACAGATGAGTTGGACGGTACGAATGACCATGAAGATGCGGGACATCGTTGACGGCGACTTGTTGCGTCAGGCTGTAGAATCAACGCGCCTGCGATATCCATACTATCAAGTGAAACTCGGCATTAGGAAAGATGCAGAAGGCACGGAATATTTTGTGTATGAAGACAACAGCGAGCCGTGGGTAGTCAGCGAAGGGGAAAAACCAGTGAGACTGATTGGCCCGGAGTCGAACAACCATCTGCTGGCCTTCTGCTGCTGGGGCGACTGCATCGCTATCGATTTCTTCCACTGCCTAACTGACGGCACAGGAGCCTATAACATCCTGCGCACCTTGCTCTATGAATATTCTTACCGTCGCTATGATGCGACATTGGATAAGGGTATGGCGAACATTCGTGTGGTTGGCGACACCATCAGCCCAGAGGAGTGGGAAGACCCAGCCGCACAGGCTAAGCCCGACCCAATGCACCCGCTACCCCTTCCAGAGCGTCTGCGCTGCATCAATCTGACCACACAGGCAAAGACGACGGTAAATGAGGACGTGGAAACTGTCAACATCCTGATAGAAGAGCAAAAGATGATGAAGTATGTGACCTCAGGCGACACGTCGCCCGCTACACTTGTGTCGCTGCTGCTTACCCGTGCCATTGCCCGTCTGCATCCCGACTTGACGGAAGGTGTGCCGATGGTGGCACTGGCCATCAACCAGCGCCCTGCCTTGGGCTGTCCGCAGGCCTGCCAATCACTGGCAGCATCGCTCCGCCTGACCCTGAACGACGAGATGCGAGGGATGGATATTGAAACGCAGCAGACCATATTCCGAGGCATGGTGGCCCTACAGTCGAACGATGACAACGTCATTGAGAATTTCTGGCAAACTCAGAATACACAAGATATGTTCGAAAAGATTCCCACCCTTGAGGGTCGCCATCAGGCAATGGCCAAAGCCTACAGTGTCGCAACATCAGCAGCCACAACCTGTGTCAGTTACGTCGGCAAGGCCAATCTGGGCGCAGCCGAACAATACGTCAGCGAGATGTACACAGAGGCCTATACGCCGTATGCCCTCACCATTGAGATGAGTGCCGTGGGCGGCACGTTCTGTATCAGCCTGATGCAGCGGTTTGCAGATGACACTTACCTTGATGCCTTCCTCAACGAACTACGCCAGACAGACCTGCCCTATCGCATTGCTACTCGCCATCCGTTGACGGTGGCACCAATAGCAAACTATCGCGTGTATAGAGGGCAATGACCCAAGGCTTTTGGGCAAAGAAATTTCCTGCATGGCGAGATGCCTGTAGCCGCAAGTCGCTATTGGAATGCCATGCATGGTAGCACATCTGAGGAAGTTTTGAAAGATGAAGAAGGATTGCAGACAATACGTGTGCTGGGGCGCAACATGGCTTTTCTTATCCGTGCCATCCATGCTGAGCGTGAGTGTGGCGGTTTGTCAGAGCAGGAATCCAGACGTATCGCAACAAACTTTATCAAGTAAGAAGATGACCGACAAAGTACAGATAGAAGCCCTCTACCGTGAGATGTATGCGGCGATGGTGGCAAAAGACACGGCAACGCTGAACCGTGTCCATGCCGATGATTTCGTGCTGACCCACATGACGGGGATGCACCAGTCAAAGCAAGAGTACATCAGGGCTATTGCAGAAGGTACGCTGAATTATTATTCAGCCGAGCATGAACAGATGGAAATCAAAGTCAACGGCAATCATGCCACCCTGACAGGTCGCAGTCGTGTAACAGCAGCTGTTTTCGGAGGCAGACGTCACATCTGGAGTTTGCAGCTTCATTTCAACCTTTCCAAGGAAGAAGGCAGGTGGTATTTTACATCTGCACGTGCTTCGACATATTGAAAATGACAATGATAACTCGTCGATTTGTAGTTTTTTTTGTATTTCGATGAGTTTCCTTTTGAATTATCCGCAGTTATCTCAAAATGTGACTTTGTTATCTCTGGTACCTTTTTTTCAGTTAAAAGGAAAGTGGAATGAGAAGGGGAGAGTATAAATTGGTTCATCTTCAGTAAAAAGAAAAATGTGTTTTGAAACATTAAGACGTTTCATTCTGCAAAGTTTAGGTTTACGTTTACCCATGTATATATACATGCCTCCCTAAACTTAAACATAAAACCTTCAATCTCCTGATTTTGGTTTACTATACCTTAATTATATATATAAGAACATCTAAACTTAAACCTAAACCCTCAAAGATGGAAACCAACTATTTCTCTTTTTATTGAAAGTATGAAATAGATATGCAGCTTTAGTTTTTTTTGTTAAAATCAAACTCATTCTGCACGAAAAATGAGAAAATGGGTCTGAATTCAAGATTATTTTGTATTTTTGCAACTAGAATGTGGCGTTTGTTCATGAAGTTCAATCTTCCGGACTTACGAAGCATTTACAGTTAACAATAGTAAGACAGCAGTCAAGCAATCTAGTGTAAAACAAAATAAAGATAAAATCAAGAAATGAGAATGAATCTGGCATTGAGCCATTTTTTTTCTGAAAAATGAGGCAAAATGAGCAGAATGAGTCTAAAAAGAGGTGCCAGTACTTTACACTAAACCTGTAAGTGGCTGATTATCAGCATCCGTTAGTCGCCGCCCAGGCAGCTGTTGAGGAGTAAGTCTTCGAGTATTGAAATTCAAGACGGCGTATATCGAAAGATGTGCGCCGTCTTTCTTTTGTTGCAGATAACAAGAAAGCCCGGCTTGATGACCGGGCCTTTCTCGTTTGTATGTTGCTTCTTTTAGAAGAAGATGCTGGAAATAATGTAGGCCACAACGGTGCTGATAGCTACGCTGATGAGTCCTGGAACCATGAATGAATGGTTGAGCACGTATTTACCGATCTTTGTGGTACCTGTGCGGTCAATGTTCACGGTGGCGATATCCGAAGGATAGTTCGGGATGAAGAAGTATCCATAAACGCAAGGCAAGGCGCCGAGCAGGATCCATCCGGGAATACCCAGTTTGTAGGCCACGGGCAGAAGAGCCACCACAACGGCTGCCTGAGAGTTGATGAGCACCGAGAAAATAAAGAACACGAGGGCGATGGCCCACGGATAATTGTCCACCATATCATCGAGCAATTCTTCCACCTCAGCCATGTGTGCGCCGAAGAAGGTGTTGGCCAGCCAAGCGATACCGTAGATGGCTACCACGGCCACCATACCCGACTGCCATACGTTGCCGGCAACGGCAGCCTTTGGCTTGGTGCCGCAGATGATGATCATCAGGGCAGCAGCCGAGATGAGGATAATCTGAATGACGAGGTACATGTGGATGGTTGCGGGGACCTTCTCTGTAACGCCAGCCATTACGATTCCGGCAGAGGCCAGATCTGATGGACTGACGGTCTTGCCAGTGGGCAATGCCACGGCGGAAGCACCTTCGATGGCCTTCACGGTGTCAAAAGCAGGGAGGATGTTCTGGGCAAATGCCAGGATGACAATCAGAACGATGGCTGCCAGGAAGATATAGACAGCCCACTTTGACTTCTTGTCAATCTGCTTGTCGAGCGTCGTAGCTGTGTTGCCGTATACGAATGCATATTGAACGGGGTCTTTGATTTTTTCAAGGAACTCAGGATCCTTATTGAGGTCCAGACCGCGGTTGTATGACCAGGAGGCGGCGGCAATGATACCACAGAGACAGGCGGGAATCGTAACGGCAACAATCTGCGGAATGCTGATGGAGAAGCCGTTAAGTCCTGAGATGGTGGAGAAGGCCACAACGGCAGCCGAGATAGGAGAGCAGACGATGGCCAGCATGGAAGCCACGGAGGCTACGGCCAACGGGCGTTCCGGTCGGATACCTTTCTTGATGGCCACATCGGTGACGATTGGCATCAGCGTGTACATTACGTGACCGGTTCCGCATGCGACAGTCAGGAAGAAAGTGCTCAACGGAGCCAGGAAAGTGATGTGCTGTGGGTGCTTGCGCAGGATGCGTTCCACAATCTGGATCATCCAATCCATACCGCCTGATGCCTGGAGCACACCGGCACAAGTGACGGCGGCCACAATGATATAGATAACGTCGGTGGGGGGTGTGCCTGGTTTCAAACCGTGGTCAAAAACGAGGATGGCAAGTCCAAGACCGGCGATGGCTCCCAGCGCAAGGCTTCCGTACTTGGAACCCAGATAAAGTGCCAGGAGAACTACTAATAATTCTATAAAGATAATCAACATAGTCAGTAAGGATTTAATAGATAATCATTGACAAGGCATAAGCCACAAGGGTACTTACCGTGACGTGAATAAGTCCGGGCATCATGAACGAGTGGTTTAGCAGATACTTACCGATGACAGTGGTACCTGAACGGTCAAAGTTCACGGTGGCGATATCCGACGGATAGTTGGGAATGAAGAAGTATCCGTAAACGCTGGGCAGAACGCCGAGCAGAACAGGTCCGGGGATTCCTAACGAGTAAGCCAGTGGCAACATAGAGACAACTACAGCGCCCTGTGAGTTGATAAGAACGGAAACGAGGAAGAAGACGAAGGCTATTGACCAGTTGTATTTGGCCACGATGTCGCCTAACATGGTCTGCATCTCGTCGGTATAATTGGAGAAGTAAGTATCGGCCAGCCATGCGATACCGAAGATTGCCACGACGGCTACCATACCCGACTGCCATACGGCTCCGCGGACGGCCTTTTGAGGAGAGGCCTTGCAGAAGAGAATCATAATGGCGGCGGCGGTAATCATCACAATCTGGATAATGACGTTCATCTTGAGTTTAACGGTAGAAACTTCTGTGATACCGGGAATGACAGCCTTGGCTTTGGCCAAAGCAGCTGCGCTGGCTACGGTTCCGTCGGAGAAGGTGAAGTCAGGAGCATCCTTGATGGCCTTTACGGTGCTGTATTCAGGAAGAATATCCTGGAAGATAGCGAAAAGCACGATGATGATGAGGGCACCGAGGAACACGAAGACGGCATTCTTGGCGCTCTGAGGGATTTCCTTGTCGAGTGTGGTGACCGAACCTCCATAGATGTATTCGCGCTGAGCTGGGTCCTGGATTCTCTTCTGGAACTCAGGATCTTTATCGAGATCGAGTCCGCGATGAAAGGAAGCGGTGGCGGCAGCCATCAGTCCGCAAAGACAAGCGGGGATGCTGACCATGAGCACCTGCGGGATGCTGATGTCGAAGCCGTTTGCATTCGAGATGGTGACGAAGGCCACTACGGCGGCAGCAATCGGAGAGCAGGTGATACCTACCTGTGAGGCAATGGAAGCGACACCGCAGGGACGTTCCGGGCGGATACCCTTCTTGATGGCAATGTCACAGATAATAGGCATCAGCGTGTAGACCACATGGCCGGTTCCTACAAGCACCGTCAGGAAGAAAGTGCAGAGAGGGGCCAGGAATGTGATGCGGTCAGGATGCTTGCGGAGCATCTTTTCTGCAATCTGAATCAGCCAGTCCATACCGCCCGATGCCTGCATGATGCCAGCACAGGTTACGGCGGCGATGATGATGTAGATTACATCCGTTGGTGGAGAACCTGGTTTCATGCCGAAACCAAATACGAGCAGGGCTAATCCGATACCGGAAATGGCACCCAACGCCAGACTTCCGTATCGGGATCCTACATAGAGCGCCAGTAGTACCACCAGCAACTCAATAATCATTAGAATCATAGAAATAAGTATTATAAGTTAGAGTTTGTAATGTATATTTTTTCTATTTCTCCGCAAATATAATAAACATTTCCTTAAGTGGTTTCTGTTGGGATGTTTTTTTTTGTTTAGGTCAAAAATAATGGGCAATGGGGACGTTTTTACCCCAGACTTTTTTGCTTTAGATGGATTGTTGTTAACTTATGCAACATAAAACAAGAGACATCTATCTCGGGTATTAAGTTATATTAATTAAGGTTTTAAGATCGTTTCAGGTATAACACTTTAAATAGAAATCACTAGTGTCCACTAAAAATGGACGAGTTTAAAATTTAAATAAATCAGGTTCACCTGAACCGCTTCGGTCTTTGTCATTTTTGAATATAGTTTTGTCGAAGAGATCTTTGAGATGCGTTGTGTCAGTGAGTGACATTTTCTTTTAATCGAAACAAGAAATTGGTATATTGGATGTGTTTTTTCCCCTTAATTTATATTAAAAACAAACACATTCTGCAAGAAAAACGTGCAAAACGACCGTAATGTCATGAGAAATTATTAATTTTACAAGCAAAATTTGCAGAACGTGCTGAAAAGTCGTAATGTAATCTGTGATCTAACAGTTAGTGTTTAACAACTAAAATATCGAAAAAAAGTTGTCGAAGTGGCAAAAATGGTCGAATATTTTGAGGAAATCGGGTGCAGAATGTGCAGTTCATGCTCATAATGTTTCCCAAATGTTTCCCAGATTCGCCGTAATGTGCAGATAATCAGTATTCGTTAGCCGCCGCCCAGGCAGCTGTTGAGGAGTAAAATAACTCTGACATATTTAATAAAGGGACCTGTCCGTTTGGGCAGGTCCCTTTTTATGTTTTATCTCCAGACGTTTTTGGTGGTAAAACGGCTCAAGCGAAAAATCATAGGGGTAATCCTTTATTTGCGCTTTTTGTTATTTCAGTAGAGGCTTAGCAGATTCTTTAGATAGAAATCAATTAAAGTAGAAATCAGATAGAAAAGGACAGAATGTCTCCCCAATCGGGAGGACCGGGGGGGAGTTTTCCTTCGGAGGGCTCCGATTGGTTTTCAGGACCGAAGGTCCGTGGCTTTTCCTTTGTGAGACAGAAGCCCGAAGGGGGCATGGTGTCAGTGGGAAGCCTGATGTGAACTTGCTCACAAGAAGGATTACCACTGACACCATGAAAGGCTCGACAGAGACTTCTGCCTCACAAAGGGGTGTTCTCGGTTTTTGTTCAATAAACACAAACTGAAAACACGAAAGGTCTCAGAAAGTTGCGTTATAGTTCTGCTTTCGTCTTGTTATAGTTTCGCTTTTGTGTTGTAATAGCTTTACTTTTGATGTCCGTCCAGCCCCTAGATGTGGCGCATTCAGCCCCTGGAACGGGTCGTTTTAGCCCCTGGATGCGGTTGTTCTAAGGGCTGGGTGTAGAGCATTCAGGGGCTAGACCAGAAATGATAGCTTTGGTTTTAGACTTCAGAAACGCCTCTTCAAGACTTTAGAATACGTGCTTTTAGACGTTAAAACGACCCTCTCCAGGCTCTGGAAATGCCAATTCAAGACTCTGGGAGCATCGCGAAACCTACGCAATTGCAACTGAGCCCACTAAATTTCTACTGAGCCGAGAAAACTTCACCAAAGGCAACAATTCAGTGACAGATGCGAAAAGGAGGATGTCCGACCGTCCAACGCTCAGACTGGGCACGTCATGGCCATCGGACGTAGAAGGACATAGCGAGGTCACAGCGTATTATTCCGCTATCAGTAAGAAGTATGGGAAACGAAGAATGCCCATCGACGAGCACAGGATGCAATGCAGTAGATAGGTTACAACCGAAGAATGGGAAAAGTGAACAGGAATGTTCGGCTAAGACTGTCTGTATGGCAATTGCTTGAGCCTACTTATAAGAAAGGGGAATGAGGAAAAGAAAGGAAGGAGGTCAGGCATTCAGATAGCATGCGGCTATCGTGTGGCTAGTGTAGCGAGATAGTAACAGGATTGGAACAAAGTGAGTCCGATGTGCGTAAAAGAATCAAAAATGTCGTTATATGTACATTTAGAACGTCAGAATTACCATTTTTTGGCACCTTTAGATGGCGTTTTGCGCGAGATTTAGGCAAAAAATGCGAATAACTGAAAGATTCTTGAAGTTATTTGCAGTTGTTTGACTTTTTTTTATTATATTTGCCATGTAAATACGCTAACCGATGAACAAAGTTTAGGTAAATATTACAAATATCATCAAAAACGAGCTTTGGCGTAGGCATCGAACCGAAACACTTAAATTAGGTCCGATATGAGTACATTGTCTAATGTGGAAACTGGAAGAGGCCAGGCTAAACCTCCAAGT
The DNA here is from genome assembly GCF_022024035.1 of Prevotella sp. E13-17. Lineage (NCBI taxonomy): Bacteria > Pseudomonadati > Bacteroidota > Bacteroidia > Bacteroidales > Prevotellaceae > Prevotella > Prevotella sp. E13-17. The sequence goes on along the minus strand of NZ_CP091787.1, from coordinate 2,093,646 downwards.
GTCAGGGTTGCTCCTGAGAACATCCCCGAAGCTAAAAGCACACAAACCGGGGTGTCGGTAAAATATGTGCCTACACCCGACAAAAGGTGGTACGTGTTCCGTGCTTCATATGGCAGAGAAGATAAGGCATCAAACTACATAGTAGAAGACGGTACGTTTGTCTATATCGCCAAGCGTTACGCCCGCAAGTCGGTAAATGGTAAACAAAAGAAAGTTTTGGAGACTTTAATCCCGAACCATTTTTTCGTATATACCAACGATGAGAAGGCTGAGGAGTATATAAAGAACACGCCAGCCCTATCCTATCTTACCTACTACTACAATCATTTTGAACTGAACGATGATCAGAAGAATCCACCATTGACTGTTTCCTGCAAAGAAATGGAGAACTTCATTTTTGCAACCTGCAATAAGAACGAACATCTGAAGTTCGTTAATGAAGAACAATGTCATTACAAAGGCGGTGAAATAGTGAAGGTGATAGAAGGTCCCTTCAAAGAAGTGGAAGGAAAGGTTGCTCGTGTATCAGGTCAGCAACGCGTTATTGTTTCAATAACGAATGTTGGCCTTGTTTCAACGGCATACATTCCATCTGCGTTTATTATGATTATTGATGACCTATAAAAGCAACCATCAAAATATGGATTTTCATTATAAACTCGACTATAGCAAACTCTCCGACAAACAGGTTGTCGCGAAGATTCTGGCAGAGCCTCATGATGAAGAGGCTGCTGTCTATTTGCTGCACGACCGCTATACCCCTCTCTTACATAAATTGTATCGTCGCCTTACGACAGACGACACATGGTTCGATGATTGCGTTGATGAACTTTTCATGCACATCAAAGGCAAGGACGGCTCTTGGCGGATTCTTGCCAACTTCGAATGGCGTAGCACATTTGGCTATTGGCTGAGGAAACTTGCATACAGCAAATTTTGTGAAGTTCTGCCCAAACTGATAGAAAACGGAGGTCGTAACGTTTCTATAGATAACGACGACCCAAAGCAACCGCCAGTGCAACTGCCTGACGGAGGCAAAGAAACCTATGAACGTCGCATGAACAAGGTAATGCTCATGGAAGCCATCGGTAAGTTGAAGGACGAAGACCAGCGGTTTGCCATCCTGAAGCGGCTGGAAGGCTATAAGAGCAAGGAGATAGCAGATATGCTCAAGATAAAATGGCAGAAGTACGGCATCGTGAAGTATAACAACGATAACGAGGTTGTCGTGCCGGATGAGGGCTACCTCAACGTCCTCGTGCAACGTGCCAAGAAAGAACTAAAAATCATCATGTCGAATTAAATAAAGAACAGAACATGGATATTACAAACGAGTTGTTGGCAGCATATGCTGAAGGAAATGTTTCTGACTCAGAGCGCACCGCCGTTCGTCAGTATCTTGCGGAGCATCCTGAGGAGTTGGAATCCGTGATGATTATGATGGATGAGGACTTCGACATACAGTTAGACGATAAAGACAGAGAAGTTCCTTCCCGTTCTTTTGACGAAGAATTAGATGAACTATTGGATGAGATTGAAGATGATGATTCTGATACAAATGCTCCTTCCGTCAGTATTCTCCCGTTAATGTCAAAGGCTGCTCAGAATGTTGTTGATAATTTATGCGCTATAAGATGCGAAGGATATGCATTACGGGCTTTAGGCATAGATGTGTCAGATGAAGAGTTGGAAAAAGAAGCAGAAGAAAATAAATGGCTTAAGCCAGAGGGTACTCCATTGCATTGCATCGGATTATTGTCTGAGAAACGTGGGCTATATGTGTCCCGAAGGTATGGTTGCTCAATAGATATCATTATTCGAGCGGTAAAAAAAGGAGAAATAGTTATTGCCGCAATTGATAATACGGAATTAAGTCAGTCTCTTGAAGAAGCCAAAAAGAATGATTTGTTGAATGGGAAAAGTCCCAATCATGCGGTCATTATTCAATCTGTTGATTTGGAAGCCAAAACCATCACAATGCTTGATTCGGATAATACCACTTTATCCAAAACATATCCGATAGATATTTTCCAAAACGCGTGGGATGATTCTGCCAATTATATTGTAATCCTAAGCAATCAGAGTAACTACGAACCACATCCTCTGGATCTTGACGATGTAGAAATAGAACCGGAGCTTTTAGAACTTCGAGAGGCTATAGCGGAGAATGCGCATGAGGTTTGGGCCAAAACCCGTAAAGACCAAGGCTGGTCGTATGGTAAAGAACGAGATGACGCTAAGAAACTCCATCCGGATATGCTGCCATACAATTTGCTCCCTGAAAGTGAAAAAGAGTATGATCGTCTTATGGCGATAAATACCATTAAACTTGTGAAGAAGTTGGGTTGGGAATTAAAGAAAAGAAAGTAGCGAATTAATAATATGGACACCAGCAAGTATATCAAGAAATGCCCACGATGTGGCACAGAGATAGATCCAGAGCGGTATGCCACTAAAGGAGACAAGGCTTTTGGTGGAGTAACGGCAGTGTCTGGAGCACTTATTGGCGCTACTTTTGGTGGTCCCATCGGTGCTGGAATAGGAGCTATTGCAGGCTATTTTGCCGGTAAAGCGACTATTATGTCAATAGAGAATGGCCATGATATGAATCAGTGGTTCAAATACAAATGTCCCAACTCTAAGTGTGGCTGTGAATGGAAAGAGAAGATTCACACCAATGATGACCCAGATGATCCAAGTTGGATAGCTAATGCACCTTATTAAAGCAAAGTGTAAACCTAAAACAAAAACGATATGGGTACTATATTAATTCTAAAGGACACGATAATTGCTCATTCAGTAAAAGTTGCTGATTCTTGCCATCCTTGTGTTCAAGAAGCTTCGACAAACTGTAATGATTTGAAAATTGCTGTATTTATATGTGGAGCGATTGTTACTATAGTCTTGATTGTTGCTCTCTCATTCCTTGCGTACTGTTGGATTAAGAATACCAGGTTGCGTAAAGAACAAAAAGCTGAACGAGCCAAAGAAAAAGAAGAAAAATGGTTTTCGCTCAGGAAGGAGTACCAAGGTGCTATATTAGATATTCTTAAACCAAAAGACATTCCAACAAAGGAGAAAGAATCCTTTGAAGAAAAGGAAACTAATCCAAGTGAGATAAAAGATAGAAAAGAAAGATATATTGAAGAGTTACGAAATTGTATCAAGTGGATTGATGAGCAAAAGAAATAGCATATGAGCATCCTCGAGAAACTTAGCAAGAAAAACCTCGCTTCAGAGCATCTTTGGCGACAGATAATAGGAGCTTTATTTATATGGAGGCCAAAGTTCTTTTGGGCGTTTGTTATATTGGTTATTCCTCTATCAGGGGGCATCACCTTTATACTCACATCCCATATTTCTCAACCTTCAGGGAAGTTTCTTGCTTTCACAGAATTCGTAATATTAAACCTAGTTGTATGGCTAACTATTAAAGTATGCCGTAGGCTGTTAGAGGTATTCAACTTAAAAAAGGATGGTAATAGCATTACTTGGTGCTATGTAACAATTCTTTTCGCTATTGGATTGTGGATAATTAGTTTTGTCTTTATATTTAAAATAGAAAACAACGGAAGCATAGCAACTGCTTTAGGTGTTATAGGATCATTGCTTACGTGGATTTTCCAAGACAAGATAAAAGGAGTTGTAACCTTTTTCCATCTCCGTTTACACCATTTACTGAATATTGACGACTGGTTGATAGTTGAAAAACTTGGAGTTGATGGAGAAGTACAGAAGATAACCCTGACATCGGTCATTGTCTATAACTGGGATACTACCACTTCCACAATACCGATCAATGCCCTGCAAACCGAGCATTTTATTAATCTGAAAAGTATGAAGGATGGAAAGACCTATGGTCGCCGTATGCTCCAGACCTTTATTCTTGATACGGGATGGTTTCGTGTGTTGTCTGATGACGAAATTGAACAGATAAAGAAAGAAGTTGTTGCACCTGATATAACCAATAGAGAATCCGTCTCGATGAACCTGTTTTCAGAGGAAATTCACAAAGGCATGCTTAATGCTCAACTTTACCGACTCTATATCTATCATTGGCTGATGAACCATCAGCACATCTCTCAGCAGCCTCGTTTGATAGTGAACTGGATGGAACAGAAAGATGGTGGAATGGCGCTACAAGTCTATGCGTTCATTACTGATAGTACATTGGCGCAGTTCGAGTGGCAGCAGTCGCAAATCATAGAGCACATCATTAAGTCTTTGGATTGGTTCGGACTTAGGCTTTATCAGAGTCCGTCTGCTTTTGATGTCAGCAACAGCAATATATATTTAACGAAAGAACCGGCAGACTATAGAAAGGAGGTAAAAATATGAATAAACCACTTGAACGTCCTTTCAATTATTTGAAAAGGAAAAAATCGATAATAGGAGAACCCTATCAAGTTGGTGATTCTTTTGATGATAACATCATAAAGAACTGGTATCGTGCTTGGGCTTTTGTGTTGAACAAGTTCGAGAGTATCTGTATCTCGCCAAATGACAACAAACATCTTCATGTCATTGTTGATGGTGACTCTGCGCTAATGCTATCAGTCGTACGCCAGATAGCCTTAACAGCCCATTTCCCTAATTATGATGAAGAACACCGTAAGAATCGGACAGTAGTGAGCATCATCAGCGAAAAGGACGAGGCTTTAATAGGCGAACTTAAATCAGAAGAATATTTGTGCAACCTATTGGACATTTGTAAATACTCAACAAGTACAGGAACAAAGCATAAGGATTCTTATATCGACATCGAATTTGAAGTTGTCAAAAAGAAGCCTACGATTGATAAGAAAAAGGAGGTTGGACTGACCATTACAGAATCAGAAATTGTCTCTTTCTGTAACTCTAAACTTGAAGATGAAATCTATAGTATTGACACCAGTATGGCGCAATATGCAGATAGGATTTATGGTCTTGGTACGGTGATTGAAAATCTTCCATATCAGGACATCCATAGTGTTGAGCGATATTCGATGGCCTTAGATGTTTTCTTATATTCAAAAATGGAAAAGGAGTTAGGGTACATTGTGGATGAAAAAGCCTGGAATGACAAAGACAACCAAATGGACGTTTTATTAGGCTTGTCAAATATCTTTTGTGCCGACTGCTTTAAGACAAGATATAACTCTATCAAGCCCTGTTGGGAGAATGGAAAATTGACGGAGAGACAGGCATGGGAGAAGCACTTCCTATCCTTGAGCAAAAGTGAGCACGCCAGGTGGGTTGTCGAGAAACTTATTCTTGGTTTTAAACCTATGAGTAATCAGCAACGACTTACCGATGAAGGAAATATATATAATAAAGAAGAGAAGAAGAAATACAGAAAGGACTTAAAAAGTGATTGGCAGTCACCAACTCACATCGACCTTTGCTCATACTCGGATCTTCGTCGTGTAGATCCTGACAATATGAAATATGATAGTTTTTTGATGTTGGCAATCCCCAACATTCTAGCTAAAGTAAATGAATAACAATAAAAATAGTAACATTATGAAACAAGTATTTTTTAATGAAGATGGTACACTAAACGTCAGTCAGTCTGCCAAGTCACATCCCTCTTACAAGCGTATTATGGCTGATCAGTATGTAACATTGGATGAGATAGGTCAGCAGTACCAGCACATCAAGTCTATATTCCGTAAGATGGAGGACACTTTTACCTATGAACAGAAGCAGCTGGTGCATGAACTCATCGTGGAGAGCGAGGTGTATCAGGCTGTTCGCAAGCATTTCAACGAGCAGATAGAGTTTGACGGCGATTTTATCGTTTAGTTCTTGCTTATGCTGGGTAAGTCTCTGATACTCGCCATTATGCTGTTGTCGCCTCCTTCTGGCTATGCCCAGCAGGAAGATGACAACAGCTTTGGAGGCTGGCATTTTGTGGAAATCGCCCACAGGTTTGGCGACTCTAAAGTGACGGGTATGCTCTATTTCGAGCATGAGAACTACCAGTATAAACGGTTGGATTGCTGGTATTTGCGCCCCGGCGTAAGATATAATGTATTATCATGGCTGAAGTTGGGCTTAAGTTACGACTACTTGAAGGTGCCTGATACATACGGGCATCGTTTAGTCCCCGAAGTAACAGGAACACTCAAAGAGGGACGGCTTTCTGCTTCTTTGCGATTCCGTTATCTCCATACTTGGAAACCAGAACTTCACACCCAAGACGACGAGCTCCGTACCCGGTTATTGGTATCATATAAAATCCCTAGCCTAAAACTTATTCCCTATGTGGCTACTGAAACATTCACTTGGGGCAACGAATGGCGCAGGACTCGCAACTACGCTGCATGTGCCTACGACGTCACCAACTATATGCAGGCAGAAACCTTCTATATGCTTACCTTCACTAAGAAGGAAACGCAGTATATTTTAGGATTCGGTATGAACTTCACAATATAAACGCAAAATTATGGAACGGGAGAACTTGAAATCATACTTGATAGGCATCAGTTATAGTGTAGCCTCGGTGATGGTAGGCTTTAGCTATACTCTAACCTGCTGTTTGAGTAAGCCTAGAAGCAAGCAAGAAGCAGCCTATAGTATGGATAGAGTATGGCTGTAGCTTGGAAGAGGTGTCCCTTTGTTCCTCATTAGTGTCAATTTGCTTCTTGTTGAAAGGGAATGTATGGAGGGTTGTTTGTAACAACCATATTTAGCCATTGCATATTTTTAATTGGATCAGAAACAACAAAAGTTTAAGCTTAAACTATAATAAATAGCCCCAAAGATGGATCAGATCGTCTTCATAATCTTGTGTATTATTTTAACGATACTTTTTCTGCTTTTTAAAGGGTATCGGAAGTATGAGGAAACTGTATGCGATGAAGTTTGTGCCATATATAGTAATACAATTATTTTTATAGACCAGTTGTGTGGAGTGAATAATGATATTCTGATCTCGTGGCATAAATTCTGTCTTAAAAAAGCTATGAAAGGAGAAAGGTCATATCTGCTAGAGAAGAAGCTGATAGAGGAAATAAAGTACCGAAAAAATGAAATCATACAGATGAACAATAATAATGTTCATTTGTCTTTTCAACCTTCAGGACTAAAATCAATAATCCTCCATAAGCACAAATTAAGTACTCAGGAGATTCAGGCAGCATTGGCGGTAACAGAATCTACGGGGAAAGAGTTAATAGAAAACCTTAACTTTTTGGTTGATCTTTTGAATTCTGAAACAATAATATCATCAAGTTGGCTCTTTGCAGAAAATAGACTAAAGTGCTTCCAACATGAATCTAATGCTTTGTATTATGGCGCTTTAGAGGGACTTTGTTCATTCCCTTCAAGTACCTTAAAGATTTATGAACAGCAACGTACAAGGCTAAAGTTTTTACCTTCAGACATAGCTTTAAGCAAACGTAAAGAAGATTATCTGCATCTTCAAGAGATAGAATTTATGAAGGCAGAGGAACTCCTGAATGGAGTAAAGGTGCATATGGATGACGATGGTGAGGAAGTTAACATGATTGGCGAGCAGTTGTTCTCTCGACAAATTAATGTTTTTTTTGCAGGTTCGAAAGCATTACAGACTGAGCGGGATATTTACAGCAACGTTGTCAGCCAGTTACAGACGAAATGGAAGGACAAAAATATTCATTTGTATGGCTACTCATTTCAAAATTTTGAGCATGAGTTTGTTTTTGATGGACATCAGTGCACGTATAATGAATTCATAAAAAACTATTCAGACATTGTCATTTTTGTTCTTAATGGTAATGTTGGTGGGAAAACGCAAGAAGAGTTTAATATTGCGATGGACTCATTTAAACAGTACCGTCGTCCACACATCTTTGTATACTCTCGATTATCTGACGCTCACAACAAAGATGTTGAGAATACCAGGAAGAGGATAAATGACGAATCTCAGTATTGGCAGGATTACTCTGATAATGATCATCTCCGTTTGCTAATAAAGAACGACCTTTCAGATAGTCTGCAAAAAGTGTATGAAGAAATTATTGTGAAGAAGATGGATATTCTGTAATTAAAAAGTGTAGTTAAAAGTTATTGTATGCAGCAGGAAAGATTTGACATATTCATAAGCTATAAGCGAAAGAGCCTACCTACGGCGAACAATCTGTATTACAGGCTGACGACTCGTGGCTACTCCACATTCTTCGATTTGGAAGAAATGGGGAGAGATAATTTCAATGTGCAACTGCTAACCTACATAGAGAATGCAAAGGATGTGTTTGTTATCTTGGAGGAAGGCTCTCTTGATGCTTGTAAAGATGACGAATGGGAGAAAGACTGGTTTTGCCAAGAAATAGCTTTTGCTTTGGAGAAGAAAAGGAATATAATCCCCATTTTAATAGGCGGTTACAAGATGCCCTCACAGGAATTCTTTCCTGAAAGGCTGAAGGAGCTTAGTCTAAAAAATGCGCCAGATTTTAACTTTTCATTCTTTGAGGCATATCTTGACAAACTAATTAAGAAGGATTATCTCCTTTCCAACCCGAACATTCTTGACAAAACAACATCTGTCTTCAAGTTCTATTCCAATGAAAATTGTCAAGTATTCAAAGAGGGGAAATTAGTATGTAGTCTTGAAGGGATGTCTGATGAACCTTATTACTTGCCAGTACCAAGGAAAGGGGATTATAGGTTCAAGGTTGTTAATGTTGTGACAAATCTGTCAATGATAATTGATGAGGAAATAGATGCGATGCAAGAAAAAATAGTTGAAATAGAGTGGAGGATAAAGGATAATAAAGATAAGACAGTTCCTCAGCATGAGCTTAAAGCTCTACCGTTAGAAAACAAACATGATAATAAAGGTGTCCAATATCTAGATGAATGTGATTCTTTCAACGTTAACATTCCCGTATCAATTAATGATCAATCCACTCCAATGGCAATTTTTGTTGGACCGCCAGCAGTTGGAAAAACCATGACAATTGTGAGATTAGCAAAATATCTCATGCAAAAAGGTTATACTGTTTCAGCAGATAGGTCTTTTAGACCTTGTAACGATTCATATTATTGCAATTTGTGTGATTATTTTGACTACCTAATTGCAAATAACATTCAAGCTAGGGGAAATTGTTGGAATGAATGCGTTATGATTAGTGTGGGGAGAGGGAATAGCTCAGTACTGCAATGCATAGATGTTCCTGGCGATATATTCAATAGTAATGATTGTATACCAGCTTATTTTCATCAAATTGTACACACACATAATCCCAAAATATGGATAATGTTGATAGAACCGAAATGGAAGGGAAAGGAGGTCTCAGAATCTTATATAAAGAACATTTATAAATATCGAAAGTCTTTCATTTCTTCCTCAGATAAAGTCATTCTGCTAATCAACAAAGTTGATATAACTTTTCATGTCTATGAAAAAGATAGAGTAATGATGAGTACTCTAATTTCCGAACTACAGAATTATTACCCTGGGCTAATGGACTCTTTTAGGAATTCAAATAAATTTGTTTCTATTATTAGAAAGTATATCTGCGATATAATTCCTTTCCAAACTGGTATGTACACATTAAATAATATGGGGACAAGCATGTTTACACCAGCATCAGACTATTTTCCTGAGTTGCTGTGGAAATCTTTAAAATATTAGAGTCTGTTGTATATTGTAGTTGGCTACAAATTCGTATTTTATAGTTTTTAAATCAAGTATCACTGTTGTCTGGTTAAGATCCGGAGCATATGGTTTAACTTATTGATAATTAAATATAGCGTTCTTTGAATTTTTGGATTAAATTTTGTACCTTAGCAATTCGGCCTCTAGTGGATGTATATTGCTATAATGAGTACGAAAAAGACCATCTTTTCACAGATCATGTCTCTGGTTTCATGTTATGAATTCCAGAAATGTGTTGATCGCTACAAGGGTGACTGGCGAACCAGATCGTTAGCCTGCTTTGATCAATTCAAGGTCATGAGCTTTGCTCAGTTTACAGACAGGTCAGGTCTGAGAGACATCGAGATGACACTTGGGCTCCGTGGAAATGATCTCTATCATGCAGGTCTTTGCTCTGTTCCTTTTCTCATTGGCAGAAGCCAACGAGAAAAGGAACTGGATGATATACAGGGATTTCGCGCAACCCCTTATAAAGGAAGCGAAGATGCTGTATCGCGATGACTACTTCCGTCTTGGCCTTAAAGAAAGGGTCTATGCTTTAGACAGTACCACCATCCAGCTATGTCTGGAATTATCCCCATGGGCAGAGTTTCATCACGGAGAAGGCGCCGTAAAGATGCATACCTTGATTGATTTGAGAGGAAGCATCCCGTCCTATATCATAATGACAAACGGACTGGTGCACGATTCCAAGGTTATGCCGATGATACCTGTTGAAGCATGTGCCTTCTATCTTATGGACAAGGGCTATGTATTCTTTAAGCAGCTTTATGAGTGTTTTCATCTCAAGGGAGCATTCTTCGTTACCAGAGCAAAAGATAACATGGTGTATGAGGTCGCAGAGGAACATGAGGTTGACAAATCAGCAGGACTCATCAGCTATCAAATAATCCGTCTGACGGGTAAGAATCCCTCGGTGGAGTATCCTGAGCCATTGCGTATGGTAGTATACGAGGACTACTCAACAGATAACGTCTACCGATTTCTTACGAACAACTTAACCATTGATTCTCTGACAGTTGCAGAACTGTATAGAGAAAGATGGATGGTCGAACTGTTCTTCAAATGGGTGAAGCAACACCTGCATATCAAGAAGTTCTATGGGACTACTGAGAATGCTGTCTATCTACAGCTTTGGATTGCCGTGTGTGACTACCTGCTACTCATCATTGCAAAGAAGAAATTCCGTCTGCCTCAGTCGCTTCATGCAATCTCAAATGCTATTGGTCCGCTCCTATTCAAGCAAAGTGATATCCATTCCATATTCAATGTAACTAAAGATGATAATAATAACCGTTCGGACGATCCACCTATACAACTTTCGTTTTGGTGAGATTTTAACCGGACACTAGTGAACGAGAATATGAAACCATCCGATTTTATACCTCCTGAAGATGCTGCTGCACTGCGACAGATGGAGGGAATCCCTGGCTTTGCAGCATTGGTGAAGAAGATACTGGCCATTGGCATTGAGAACTTGCAGTATGGGGTGAATATGGCATCCACCATACGGCTGTCGGAGCGGCAGTTGCCAAAGATATATAAGCATCTGCCACCTATTTGCAGGCATTTGGGCATTTCTGAGCCGGAGTTCTATCTCCAGATGGATCCCAATCCCAATGCATGGACAATGGGTGATACGCGGATTTATATCGTTGTCACCTCTGGATTGCTGGAGATGATGAGTGATGAGGAATTGGATGCCATCCTCGCCCATGAGTGCGGACATATCCTGTGCCGACACGTGCTCTACCACACCGTGGCGCAATGGGATTAGTAGCGGATTGGCTAATCTGGGAATCTTGGGAACGCTGGCCACTCCCGTTCAGTATGCGCTGCTCTATTGGTACCGCAAGAGTGAACTCTCTGCTGACCGCGCTGCCAGTATCGTCACTTCACCTGAGGTGGTAGCCACCACGATGGCACGATTGTCGGGCGGACCGAAGAGCATCACGTCGCAGATTGACCTGAAGGAGTGGGCATCGCAGGCTGACGAATACGATAAGATACAGAACAACGGGCTGTGGAACAAAACCCTGCAGTTAGCCGTGATAGCCGGCCTCGATCATCCGTTCTCTGCCGTTCGTGTGCGGGAGATATTGAAGTGGGGCGAGAGTGAGCAATATCGGATGATAAAGAATGGCGGAACGGTGGATAGTCCTTCTGGTCGCACCTGTCCACGATGTGGCAGTCCTGTAGATGCTGGCTGGCGTTTCTGCCGCAACTGCGGATGTCAGCTTTGACGTATATCTAATTCTCAAACTCTCCAATTCTTGATAAAACTAAAACTAAAACTATACGACAATGATATTCAACGAACAAGGATTTATTAACATCGATGAGATGATAGCCCAGGAGCCGTCATTTCAGAAAATCATGGCAGACGGGGTTGTGACCAGTGACGAGTTGCGTGAGCAGACCAACCGCGTCATCGATCTGCTCCATGAAGTAGAGAACCGTTTTAGCGAAGAGGACCAACTGCTGGTAAAGAAACTCTTTGCAGAGACCAATGTTCTTTCAGTCATTTACCATCAGTATTCACTCCAAAACATCAGATGATTATGGCAACATATAGCAAAAAGAAATTGTTGGCTGCGCACCCCTCGCAGATTAATGCCATTGCAGAGGCTATCCAAAACGACTTTGTGCGCGACGACTTTGAGGTGAATGTCGATACGCTGATGAGTGGTGGCAAGGACATCAGCATCACCAAAGGCAACCTTTTCAAGGCCGTACTGGGTATGCGTTCTGCCCTGAAGGTCACGCTCATCCCTCAGACTGACGGCGTGCTCTTCGATGCTAACGTGGGTATCTATGGTCAGCAGGCCATCCCCACCGTCATCTCCATACTCTTCTTCTGGCCCGTACTCATCACCCAGATATGGGGCTTGGTGGAGCAGTCCTCCCTCGACGACCGTGCCTTGGCACTTGCAGAGCAAGCCATTGCCGGAGGCACTTCATCGTCTGCTTCTGCATCATCGTTCACGTCTCCCTTCACAGGCACACATAAGTTCTGCACCAACTGTGGTACTAAGACCGACGGCACCTCCAAGTTCTGTCCGGAGTGTGGAGCGAAGTTGGGGTAAACAGTTGCAAGATAGCAAGGGCATAGCATAGGCGTACCTTAGGCATACTATTATGGATAGAACAGTGAGCATAACGGTCCTTAGGCAAGGAGATGACAAGGAGTTAGCAAGCCGTTGACAAGCCCCAAGCATACTCTAGGCAGCAGTATGAGTATGCCAAGAGTATGCTTAGAGTATGGCTAGAAGCAGAGTGATTGCTGCCTGAAGTATGGCTACAAGAAGCTGAAAAGGCTTGAAACGGTGCCGAATCTATCAAAATTTTGCACTTTCGGCAACATTTCGTTGGTCGTGCAGAAGAATATTTGTATCTTTACGCCGTCAATAATAATGACACTAAAAACCGACGACAGATGAAGGACTATATACAGATAGGAATAGACAGGGGACTTATCTCACTGAATGAGGATAAGTCACAAATGGAAATTGCCACCCACGTCTATGAATTGAGTCTAAGAGCCAAGAACTTGCAGGAAGAAGGAAAACAGATGCTAGAAGAAGCCAAGCAGAAAGTGGAGAGGATGATACTGAATGAAAAAAAATGAAGTAGGAGGTAAATGTTTAGGCATATAATAAAAAAATATAATTAATATGGAGAGCGAAAAGATTTGGGAAATACTCCTTGACACGATTGAACAGAAAAGGGTTGTACCAATTATTGGTGACGAGTTCTTTTATGCTACTGTTAACGGAGAGACAGTTAATTACAAGCAATATATTCTAAAGTCACTAATCAGTAAATTTAATCCTCCCAAAGAACTGACTCCAGACTTCAACATGATTGCTGACCTAATAAAGGTAAATAATCAGATGCAAAGTCTAATGGGATCTTTTTCTAATGCGACAAGTATATATTACGAGATAGGGGACATCGTAAAAAACACTCCTGTTGAATGTGACCAATGTCTGCAAGATTTCCTGTCATCGTTCCAATTCCCTTTGATACTAACCACATCGTATATTCCTGGATTGGAAACAATTCTTAGCGATAATATCGCAATCAAGGCATATGATAAGACACCACGAATAGATATCGGCAATGTTAATTCCCAAAACAGCACGCTATACTACCTTTTCGGTAAATGTAGCAAGGCAAACAAGACCTATATGGTAACTGAGGATGATTTGTTGGACTATATGCACCTTTGGCATAATATTGAGACAAGACCACATAACATTAGCGAATATCTTAGCGACAAGTTTCTCCTTCTTATAGGATGCAACTATCCTAATTGGTTGTTCCGATTTTTCTGGCATTCCATTAAGAATTTCAATCTGCTTTCAGGAAATGAGGGTTTGAAAGGAATTGTGGCAAGTTCTATGCTAAATTCGGACAATGAGCTATCTCGGTTTCTGTCGCGAGTCCAGACACAAACTTATGCAAATGGAAAGGTCTTTATGACTGAGCTCAAGAATAGGAAGCGTAGCGATGTACAGATAGAAGATGAAGAAAAAAATGGATACACCCCTAATGATGCGTTGTGTGATGTGTTCTTGTCTTATTCACATAGAGATTATGACACGGTCGCAAAGATTGCAGATATTTTTGAAAAGTTTGGTGCAAAAGTATGGTTTGATAGCACTGCGTTACGAGGCTCTGATTTATACGACAAAATCATCAATGAAAAAATTTCCGAATGTCAACGTTTTGTTCCAATCCTTTCCATGACCACTGAAACAGAACGCCGTGGATATTTTCGCAAGGAATGGAGTTGGGCTTTGGATGAATTGAGATTCCGACTTGGTTCACCATACATCGCACCGATATCAATTGACAATTTAGACTATGCATCAAGCCACATTCCTAAGGAATTCAAGGAAACTCACATATTGAGTTATCATACAACAGACTTTGAGAATGAGATAAAGAGACTTATACGTTCGTTTAGACAGTAAAGACAATGGAACAAACTATCATCAACGGAAATCCCTGGAAGGGGTTGTCAAGCTATACATATCAGGATGCAGACCGTTTCTATGGTCGCGACCAGGAACTAAAAGATATTGCCTCTGTCATCAAGCAGAATGCATTTACAACTTTGTATGGTATATCTGGAGCCGGTAAAACGTCTATCATCAACGCAGGTCTGTTTCCGCTGTTAGACAAGCAGGCTTTTCTACCAATATACATCCGTCTTGACCACAATGGCGGACACGTTCCATACGATATGCAAATCATTAAAGCTGTAGAAAATGCTCTTACATCTATCAATGCAGAATCGGAGGATATTGTCGGGCATACGATAGATTCCGAACTTGACAAACTGTGGCTTTATTTCCATTCCCGTAAATTTTGGTCAAAAGACAATCATATCATCAACCCTATTATCTTTATAGACCAGTTTGAGGAAATATTTACGAAGAATGATGACGTGGACAATATATGGGCATTCTTCAATATTATAGATTCTCTTCAGTATAGCACTCCTACTGAAAGAATACTCCAGGCAATGGAAAACTCCGACCAATTTGTTTCATTTGTCGAAGAGCAGAATTTCCGCATGGTTTTCTCTATGCGCGAGGATTTCTTGGCACGATTAGAGGATTATTCGTATAACATTCCAGCTCTCCGTAAGAACAGGATAGGACTGAAACCTCTGAATGGTCAGCAAGCATTAGAGGTTATTCTAAGGCCCCGTCCTGAAATGGTGACACGAAAGGTTGCATTGCATATCATTTCAAAAGTTGTAGGAAAACCTATTTCAGATAATGAGCGTAAACTTGAGGCAACGTCTGTTGACACCTCCATTCTGTCTTTGTTCTGTACAGAACTGTATAACTATGCAATGTCAGATAATAAAGGCGAAATATCAATCCCTTTGGTAGACCTTTATGGAGGAAATATACTTGAATGGTTCTATGATCGTAACATGCAGATACTACCCAAGCAGATTTATGTCTATTTGGAAAATCAGTTGTTGACCCATAGTGGATTCAGAAACTCTGTGGCATTAGAGAATCTTCTTGAAAATGGTGTTCTGCAAGAACAGCTTGATTTGTTGGCAGAAAACCGCATTATCCGTATAGAAGATGTCAATCATAACCTCCGTGTTGAATTTACCCATGATGTGCTCTGCAAAATAGCCAAAAAGCGCAAGGATGAGCGAGACGCTATTGAAAAGATGAAAGGCGAAAAGGCTGCTCGTCGTGCGTTCACGATTGATAATGCCATACTATTTTCAGCTTTCTCTTCCGTATTATTGGCTTCTTATTACGTAGGCCTGAATTCTGCGATACTCTTAATATGTTTTTCCCTGCCATTCATTGCTTTTCTTTATATGATAATTGTAAACAGGACGGTTGCTGATAAAAACCTAAGCAATACTATTTGGTTTATTATCACAGGTATTGCGATAGAAGGAGGATTAGCTGCAGGATGGAGTAGTAATTTGGATTCTCTCAATATAAATGAAGGTTCTCCCAACTTATACGGTCCTATTGCTGCTTCAATTCTTTCATTTATACCAATAGGAATTCTATTGATGCCTTTTGCTATATTGTGTAAAAAGGAACTAAGTAAAAAATACCAATACTTTAAAAATATGAAGCATTCTGCTTATGTGTATTTGGCTTTTCTTTTATTTCAATCAATCTTATTGGGCTGCTTTACATACATCGTTAATAAAGAAGAATATGATTCATCCGCTACAGCAATGCTTCTCGTTCTATTTCTATTTCCAAGCATTCTATTGGCGCTATCACCTCTCTATGTGCTATGGAAAGACTCAAAAAACAAATCATCAAAGTTATTGTCAGGGTATTCATCAGCCTATACATTGTTTATTTTATTGTTTGCAATTATGTTATGGGTGCATTCGAAATATCATGTATTACCTTCTGGAAATTCCGATGCGTTTGAATATGCGTTTGTCGTAATATGGGGTGCAATAGGAATACTGAGCATATTTTATGCTATACAATATGTAAAACAACCTAAAAAACAAAGTTTCACTGACTATTACAAAAACGTATTAAGCTTTCAGGCTTTTATTAAATACAAGTCGTTCAAAACCCGTTTATATACAATATTGATTTGTTTCGCCATATTCTTGATGGGTGTTATTGCAACTAAATACATTGATGTTGTACCATTCGTCGCGTTACCTATAGCGTGCCTATTGTCTGTTCATGCGGGGTGCTCCGAATTCAAGTTGACAACACCAAAAACTGCTTTCTCACTCAAACTGATTGTACCTATTATTATATTATCTGAAATAATTGTGGGTGTTCAATACGTGATTGGAAAGTTTAAATTATATTTAATTATCCTGGCTGCAATATCAATAACGATTTGGGTTTTATATCATCTATTACATAAAGAAGTTCTTCAAAACAGGAAACTGTTTGCTTTACGCGTTTCTGCCTTCGCAGTATTTGTAGGATTCCTTTTGCCCTTGATATGTTTGGGCTATAATATCTTCAATATTTCTTTAAATTCTGTTAGTAGAGTGTGGAATGGTGCTATATCAAGCGATGCGCGTAATATTTATTTCATGACGATACAAGATGAAGAAGGAAATTTTGGCGTTATGGATTATTCAGAAATAATCGTTGAACCTAAATACAAGAGAATCGCATCTACGTTTTCTATAAACACGAATATTGTTGAATCCGTCTATCCATTGAGATACACGCTAATGGAGATCTTTAAAGTCAGATACAGAGGAAGTGGCTATGCTGCTTATTCATATGCATATGAGAAGCAATCTGAAGACTATGAGAAACTGCTGTCATTTGATGTAATGACCGCAGATGGAAGGAATGAAACCTTGAATGGTCTTCATTTTCTTGGGTTTAAAAATAAATATGGTATTAGTTATGTCAACAGCTGGTTAAAGAATTACCAAGGATATGCAATGCCTTTCTTAAGTTATGACAACAAATGTATCTCCGAGAAAGATAGAAAAGCGACAATGGTGAAACTTTTCATTCAAGAGCTTGCAAATACCTGTAAGAATATGGAAGACTTAGATAACTACAGATTTTATGGTGGAATAGGAAAGATACGAGTTTGGGATTATGATGGTGATGTTATGAAGTTACTTATAAGATGTTATAATGAAGCTACTTTAGAACCGTTGCTAAAAAAGAACGAGAAATCTCCTTTCACAATTGAGCAATTAGAGCAGGCAGCTCTAAATGCCAGCTACCTTTTTGTTTCGGATAGATCTGGGGAACTTGAGGACGCAATTTTAAATAGACTATGGAATAAGGTGAATCAGGAGGATGGACATTCCAATGGTATTTCTAATGAGAATAGGTCATACCTATATTTATTATCTGGCAATAAAGCCAAAGCAGAGCAAAATGCAAAAGCGTCTATGACTGCATATCCCAACAGCCTTAATGCTTCATGCAATTTATGTCTCTCCCTTTATTTTGGTGGGAAATTGTCAGAAATGGATGAAGAGCTAATAAAGTTTGGAAAAACAAATCTAAATACTACCGATAGTATTGTGGCTTATTATAATAACATATCTTCGAAAATAGCTCACATGACCGATTTAGGAATATTGAAAAAGGATAACGAATTGTTGTCACATGTAGTATCTGTATTTAAATGGGATGATAGTAACATTAATAAGCAAAGAATCGCTTTAGAGGAGTCGGGTGATGCTTTGAACGCTATGGCATATGAATTTGCAAGGGATGCCAAATATAGTTTGGCAATGATGTGCATCGAAAAAGCCATAAGACTATACCCCAAAGAAGCAAACTACTATGATTCTAAAGGAGAGATTTTACTTATGCAAGGGAATTCTCAAGATGCATTGAATATGTGGAAAAAGGTAATCGATATAGATTCGGATTTCCTCGATAGTCATAATTCCGTCCTGTATAGGCAATTGTTAGAGCTGGACCTATTGTCTGATTAAAAGACACTAGGATGGACATAGGGACAGAAAACTTGTCACGGGATAGGGATTAAACAACAAAAAGTAAATTATGAAAATATTCCTAAGTTATGAACACGATTCGAATGCAAGCAGGTACTGATGACATTTTTGAAGGGATATGGATTCATGACCGACTCCACGACAAAATAGATTTGATATTTGTATCCGTTTGAGAGGTTCTTTGCAGATGGGAAAAGTTATTATGAGATATTTAAGATAAGAATGTAGAACAAAAAGGGAAAAGTGTTATGTTTTTACAGAGCATGCTAATTGCATATTGTATGGTAAATACAACTGATATGCCCATGATGAAACTTGCCGCTGAGAGCGGTAATAATATCTGTAGTGTACTGTGCGAAGCATTTATCCTTCATCGAAGAGAAGTGCCATTTGAAGAAAAGGAATTACTTTCTATTGCCCAGAATAATCGATGGTTGAAGCCCGAAGGTTCTCCACTTCATTCTATCGGGCAGTTGTTGGCTCACTACGATTTGATGGTAACACGCCATTATGATGCTACAATTAATGATATTAGTGCAGCCTTGGCTCTTGATAATGACGTTATTGTTGTTGTGGATAAAGAAAAACTATATCAACTGGAGAATAACGAGGATGCCCCCAACCATGCAGTCGTTGTAAGAGGAGTCCAAGGTGAGAGTGTTTCACTATTTGACCCAACACTTGAAGATACTGACATAAAAGTTCCCTTGTCATCATTCCTGGATGCATGGAAGGAATCACACAATTACATGGTTCGTGTGCTTCAATCAATAGAGGATTATGAGCCACGCCCCATCAACCTTGACGATATTTCGCTTACCGATGACCTTTGGGAATTGCGTGAGGCCATTGCAGAGAATGCTCATGATGTATGGGCAACAGCGCGAAAGAAAGAAGGATGGACATTTGGCCCAGAACGTGATGATGTAAATAAAAAACATCCTGACCTCATCCCCTATTCATCATTGCCAGACAGTGAGAAGGAATATGACCGCTTAATGGCGCTTGATACCATCAAATTAGTAAAGAAACTCGGATTTGAAATTGTAAAGAAATGAGTATAATACTAGTATTAGCGGCAGCACTTCTTCCAGCTATTCTGCTTTTGTTATACATATGGAAGAAAGACCCACAACCAGAACCGACATCTTGGCTGATTAAAGCCGTAGTGTGGGGTATGGCAATTTGTATTCCTGTCGCTTTTCTCGAAATGCTAATCCAAACTGTGTTTTGGGGCGTTGACGGAGAACCAACAACTCTAATTGGCTCCACTATGCAAGCTTTTGTTGTAGCTGCTTTACCTGAAGAATCATTCAAACTTCTTGCGCTATGGCTGGTACTGCGCAAGAATTCCTATTTCGATGAGCATTTTGATGGAATCGTATATGCCGTATGTGTAGGCCTCGGATTTGCAGCTATTGAGAACATATTCTATGTGTTGAGTGAAGAGGAATGGGTGTCAGTAGCTATATCCCGTGCATTGTTGGCTGTGCCTGGTCATTATGCCTTTGCAATACTGATGGGTTACTACTATTCTGTCTATCATTTCGTTGACCATTCACCCAAAGTAGCTGCTTGTATTCTATTAGTACCAGTAGCGGCTCATGGCGTTTATGATGCCTTGGCGATGAGTGGGCTTGTGAATCCATATATTGGAGGGCTGAGTTTCTTTGTCCTCATTTGGTTCTGCGTCAAGCTGCATAAGGTGGCAAAGACCAAAGTTATGGCACTTATTGAAAAAGATAAAAAAAACATTATCCTACAGATTATATAGCATGAATACAGAAGAAGTTATCAATCTCTGTAAAGAGAAAGAGCAGGAACTGCTCAACAAGTATTTTGCCAACCTTGTAAAAGAGGCTGCGATAAAACATAAACTATTGGCGAGTACATGAACGACCTGCCGTTGAAGATAGAGGCGGAATGTCGTGTGTTTCTTGAAGAGTTATGGAAAGAACATGCTCCCGTTGATTTAAAAGGGACTCCACTTGTATTGGAGGAGCAGAAGTTGCGTAAGCTGATGACTGACGATGATCGGGAGTTGATAGATGTGGCCCATAAAGATGCTACAGAACAAACTCTGTGGGAGCGTATCACTAAGACGAACCACAAGGACGTGACGTACTATAAAGGGCTTCTGCAAGAATACACTCGTGACCTACTGATGGTGATGCGTGAGGATTTCCTGGAAGAAATTACGGGACATCATATCGAAAATAAAGCTTTTGAGGATGAATGA
Source organism: Prevotella sp. E13-17 (assembly GCF_022024035.1). Classification (NCBI taxonomy): domain Bacteria; kingdom Pseudomonadati; phylum Bacteroidota; class Bacteroidia; order Bacteroidales; family Prevotellaceae; genus Prevotella; species Prevotella sp. E13-17. The sequence goes on along the minus strand of NZ_CP091787.1, from coordinate 2,072,805 downwards.
TAGATAATCAACAGAAACTGGCTCTCTGATAATGATGTAACATAAATTGTTTGAGTATGAATAAAAAGATGTATAAACCGCAGCCAATTGACACAAGTGATGTTAAGCTGCCAATTGAGTTAGAAGTACTAGTAGAAAAGATGTCAAAGAACGTACATGAAGTATGGGCTGAGACTCGAGTCAGTCAGGGGTGGACGTATGGAGAACAGCGTAATGATGAGTTGAAGACTCACCCATGTCTCATCCCTTATGAGGAACTGCCAGAAGAAGAGAAAGAATATGATCGTAATACTTCCATCGGTACACTTAAACTAATCATGAAACTAGGATTCAAGATAAGTCGATAGTTTTTTGTTGATATACTGATAGAAAGAGCTGCTTCGGTGGCTCTTTTATGTTGTATAAGCATTGTATAACATCAAAATCAAGTAAAATGAAAAGAGTTTCTGCAAGAATGTTCTTCACGGTTTTGTGGAGAGGGGCTTTCTGGAGCAGTTGGGCTGCTTCTCAGATGTTGACAGAGACCCACGAGGACGAGTCATTACCATTGCCTACTATGCGCTGGTGCAGAAAGGAGCCGTGAAGGGAGGTGATGACGCGAGGAATGCACAGTGGTTTCCCATTGATGATGTACCGCAGTTGGCCTTCGACCATGAGAAGATTCTCCGTATGGCTCTGAAGCATCTGAAGGAGCAGATACACTTCCAGCCTATCGGGTTTGAGTTGCTGCCTGATGTCTTCACCATGTCACAGTTGCAGGCATTGTATGAAGCCATTCTGGAAGTCCACTTCGACCGCAGAAACTTTGCCAACAAAATGTTGAAGTTAGGTATTCTGAAAGAGACAGGTGACCGTCCAAAGGATGCTGCAAGAACAGTACCTGTTCACTACAGGTTCAATCCTGACAAATACAAGGAAATGAAATCAAAAGGATTTAGATTAGAATTTTAGTGCAAGTCGAACGCAGAGAAAAGTTTACATGAACTTTACTGAGACGCAGCCCAAAATCACTGAAGTTAATTCTCAAACAAAACGAATATGAGAACAGTATCAAGAAATAACCCCATTGCCACAGTCATCAAAAACTATACGAACAAGAAGAGTGGCAAAGTGACTGACGCTCGTAATGAGATTCAGAGACGTTTCTTCGGTCTTGACTGGAAAGACCAGAAGAGGATTATGGCAGCCTTTCTTGATTCGGGTGTTTCTGACAGGAACTGGGCATATTCAAGGCTCCTTGACTTGTGGGATGCCTCCTTTGAGCCGCAGGTGCAGGCACTTTGGGAGGCCTACCACGAAGAGAAATGTTCATGGGTCATCATTAGGCATTTTCCGAAGGAATATCTCAGGGAACATATCGATCTATTCCATGAAGGCAGGGATTATTACTTCATCTGCCGTAGGCTGGCAGAGGATAGCGACTTTGTGATAGACAAAAGCAAGATGAGCAAGACGGACTACCTGATGGCATTGTCACATGCTGAAAGACATTTTGATGATGTTGAGGCAACTGATACCTTGTATGAAATAGTAAGGGATATTGCATTCCACTGGAACCCTTCCATGGAGTTGTCAAGAGACAACACATCCCATCGACGTGAGGTGATGACCGCATCTAACTTTACCAATGTTTCCATAGCCCTGCACTATTTGGAAAAGATGGGTAATGATGATGTAGTGACAGCCTTTCGCTTGTGGGAAAGCAGAGTGCGGAGTATTGTAAGTGACTGCGAAGAATATAAAGGCCTCAATCGCGAGCCTATCTCAGACTATGACTATAAGGAGAAACTTGCATCCATCGTTCAGAAGTACCTTTATTATGCTCTTCCAAAGAAATACAAAATAATGACCGATGAAGAATATGATAAGAGAGCGGAGGCAAGTGGTGAAAGTGCCAGAATGAATATGCCGGATGCGTTTGCTGCACAAATGAGTCAGGTTATAACTTCGATAGATGAGAATAAAGATGATTTTCCATTCTAAACACGAAACGCTATGAGCATATACGACATAATCAGCAAAATGATGGGACATGAGAGTGATGAAGAAAAACTCTACGAAGTCTTGAATACCGATGAATACAAGCAACGTCCTTATGAGTATTCAGACCTCGGTGAGGGTATGGCTGTGATTGGTGAAACGATGTGGGGATGGTGGAAACATCGTTTTCTTATCAACCACAATACCAAATGTGCATACGAGTTCATGGACAAGGAACAAAACCTTGTAACTGTCACAGAGGATGATATTGATTGGGAGTCGCTGAAGAATTTACCCGAAGATGCCATTTCCACAGCAAGGGCACTCTCTTTTCATTTCCCTTCATTCATTTGTCATTTTGAGAACGGAGTGGCAGAAGTCAGTTGGCAGCTCAATCCCGATGGTCGCTACTACATGGACGAAGATGGTTATGGGATGACAGATGATGAAGAAATAGAAATCTATGGCTTCATTGACCAGAATGCCAAGGTCGTGGTGAAGTTCAAGAACATCAATGAATGCTATGGCGAATTAGATAAGATGCGTAAAGAAGCGGAAAGAATTGTAAAATCAAGACAGTAGAAGAATATGTACAACAGAGAATATACGCTCGAAAGAATTACGGAGCTGAAGCCGAATGAGATATTTGTCTTTGGTAGCAACCTCGCAGGGGCGCATGGTGGTGGTGCGGCACGACTTGCCTATAATCGTTTTGGCGCGATATGGGGGCAGGGCGTTGGCATACAAGGGCAGAGTTACGCCATTCCAACGATGCAAGGTGGAGTTGAAACCATCAAGCCATACGTAGATGATTTCATTCGTTTTGCACGGACTCGTACAGATCTTAAATTCTATGTAACCCAGATAGGTTGTGGAATTGCAGGATTCAAGGTTGAGGAGATTGCTCCGTTGTTTCAGACTGCCATTGACGTGGAGAACATCATCTTGCCCAAGGCCTTTGTTGAATATTTGGGCTATTGGTTAAATAATGATATGGCCACAATGAAATTCAAGGCAGTGAAAATCAAATTCTTCGATGAGGATGTGAAAAAGATGGAGAGAATGACCCGGGAAGAAAAAACGGAATATGTTGCTTATCTCAAAAGTGAGCATAGATACGTAGTTGTAAAAGATATCCCTGTTTGTTCATGGAACCATGAGAAGGACTTCCTTGAAAAGTACCGTGCCTTGATGGAAAGAGTGAAAGCAAGTGACCAGGTGGCATACTATCAAGTGAAGGAACTGCGTACAAAGGAGTTTCGTAATACGGTGGAGATTGTGAACCAAGGTCATTATGTGGCAGAGAGTGGTGTTGAATATACCTTTCCGAATGATTCGGACATGATGCGTCACACCGTGTTCTACGACCATGAGATTCCTATGGTTGAAAAGGCAGAGTGCGGTGAACAGACGATAGTAGAGGTAAAGAACATTGACTGCCTGTATGCAGGTGTGGAATTAAAAGAACAAGGATATAACCCTGCTGTGCTGAACATGGCCAGTCGTAGGAATCCCCCCCGTCATGTAGCCAGTCTCTTCCATGAAGTGATGGATGAACCTGAATTCAAGAACAGATATCGTTTTATTGTGTTTGCCATCCTCGATGACCACAATGCTCATCAGAAGCACAATCCTGTTGGTAACTTTAGACCTTTTGCAGAAGAATTTGACCACACGGGCAACAAGGAATCCTCATCAGTAGATACAGTAAAGGTACTATCAGAAAAGAGTCTATATCGTATGGAGAACTGGCAAGAATCTTCAATAAGGGTAAATGACAATGTTTCAGATGGTCGTATGTTGCATCAGGAGAGATTTGGGGAAGGTCTCATATGGAGGTTATATTCTAACGGCATATTAGAAATTTCCGGTAATGGACGTATGCCTGACTATATTAACCACTGGCTTTCATATACAGGTGAAGGTCAAGCACCTTGGGTCGGATGTGATAGGTATGGAGTTATGCCAAACAAATTGAGGATTAGTGAGGGGATTACTTATATTGGGGAAAATGCTTTTGAAAGTTTTGGATGTCTGAAGGAAATCGTACTTCCTCAGAGTCTTCAAAAAATTGGGAAAGAGGCGTTTTTTGATTGTTTCCATGTTGAAAAAATTAATTTGCCACATCACATGAATATTGATTATTTTGACTTAGCAGAGCTACCATTATACTACAATAAGGAATTTGTAATTGTTGGGGATGAACTTGTGCAAAGAAAGGCTTAGAGTTAAAAATAGCGAAGGAATGATGTAGTTCGATAGAAACTTGATTACTTTCCACTCTCTTATAACATAAAAGGTAAAGCAGTATGAATGAAGAATCTGAAAAAGAAAACTATGAAGCCGTCGACTTTGGATGTCATCAAAGCCATGAGGCGTGGAGGGCGTGAGTCAGAAATGGAACTGCTTGGCCCTGGCTTCCATTCGCATAACAGGGACCATAAGTCGGAAAAGATATATACAAGAAAGAAGAAACATAAAAGGAGGGTAGTAAGATGCTTGACATAGAAAGAATCATACAGACTGGAATCCCCGACATAGCCCCAGTATATGGAGGCGTGAGAGGACGTACCATATCGTCACATAAGCAGGCTTACGCATGGAAGACGGTTGTGGCAGCTGGTCTTCGACAAGTAATAGACCTTAGGAAAGACTATTCCGCTGATAGATATCCAGAGTTATGCCGTCAGTATGGAGTGGACTACTTCCACTATCCTATTGATAACGACCGTGAGACTATTGCCAAGATGGTGGAAATGTTTCCTACTCTCTGTGAGAAAATAGATAAGGGCGATTTCTATATTGCTTGTGCCATGGGACTTCACAGGACCGACATCGCACTCTGCACTTATTGGGTATTCTATGCAGCTGATAAAGGTATTGCTCCACCATCCATCAGGGGTTACAGACAAGAGGATGGTCACAACACCAACAAGATTTTGCGTGTGCTCAACGCTTTCTATCAGTATATGGCAGAACGAGATGGCAAAGAACCAATGCCCATTGAAGTGTTCAAGGAACGTAAGAAGATGATTAATAATTTGAGTAAGAAGTAAGATAATGTTTAGAAGATTATATATAAAGTGGTTAGTATGGCGGGGTAAGGCTGTAGATATATGGTCAAAGAGTGATTACCCTGCAGATGTCCTTTCCAACTTGTGCAGCAACGGATTCCGTTTTGACGGCATGGTGTGCGGCAGCATGGAGGGATTCCTTCAGTCGTTGAAACAAAAGGATATGGACAAACAGAGGCAGATATGCTCCATGAAGGGCAAGAATGCCAAGAAGATGACTTCTACAGGTTGGCAGACAGACCAAATAGTATGGTGGAAGGGTGTCGCTATAGACAGACAATCTGAAGAATATGGGCAACTTGTCCGTCGGGCATATCAGGCAATGTTTGAACAGAACGAGAGGTTCCGTACAGCACTGATGTCAACAAGAGGTCAGATACTCTACCATTCTCGTGGTGAAAGTAATCCGTTCAAGACCATCTTGACAGAAGACGAACTTTGCACGATACTCACAGAACTGCGAGATAACTATGACAAGCGTGATAAGGGCGTAGAGCGGAAGAAGCGTGTGTTCGTAGATATGGACAATGTTTTGGTGGATTTTGAGTCAGGCTTGGCTCAGGTCAGTGAAGAGGTGAAGCAAAAATATGAAGGACGCTTGGACGAAATCCCCGGACTATTCGGACTGATGAAGCCCATGCCTGGATCCATCGATGCCATGCACGAGTTGCAGAAGCACTACGACATGTTTATCCTCTCCACAGCACCTTGGAAGAACCCCTCTGCTTGGTCAGACAAGGTGACGTGGGTGACGATGTATCTGGATGATGTATTCCACAAGCGTATGGTTATCACTCATCGAAAGGACTTGTGTCTGGGTGACTACTTAATAGATGATCGGGGTAAGAACGGAACAAGTGAGTTTGCTGGTGAATGGATAGAATTCGGTTCGGAGAAGTTCCCAGATTGGAATAGTGTACTTGAATATTTTAAAACGGAAAAGCAATGAATACATTACAAGACAGAATACGCGGCTCGCTGATTGGCGGTGCCATCGGTGATGCATTGGGTTATCCAGTGGAGTTTATATATTCCTTCGAGGAGATTCAGAAACGCTATGGTGAGCATGGTATCACTCGCTTGGACACAAAGCAATACTGGTTGGAAGATGCAGAGCAAGCAGGTAGGGCCGTTGTCTCTGATGACACACAGATGACACTCTTTACCGCCAATGGACTATTGAACGCTAAGAAACAAGGCATTTCGCTGAAGTATGGTATCTGTAGAGCCTACATTGAATGGTATTTGACCCAAATCGGAAAGAAATCGCCCAAGTACAGAGATTGCTGGCTAAGTGATGTGCCAGAACTAAACCATCGCCGTGCGCCAGGCAATACCTGTATGTCATCATTGGATGACATCTATCGTGGGAAAGACCCGATGAATAACAGCAAGGGATGCGGTGGTGTGATGCGTATTGCTCCAATCCCATTGTATGCGGCTGTCCAAGACAGGATGAACATAGAGGAGGCTGACCTGCTGGCAGGTGAAGCAGCAGAAA